>NZ_JBYNRI010000001.1:0-642500 GCF_057787095.1 Pseudomonas sp. N-1-13
CGGTACCCTCAAGGATGCTATGAACGAGGCGCTGCGCGACTGGGTGACCAACGTTGACAGCACGTTCTACCTGATCGGCACCGTGGCCGGCCCGCACCCGTACCCGGCCATGGTCCGCGACTTCCAGGCAGTGATTGGCAAGGAAACCCGCGATCAGTTGCAAGCCCAGGAAGGTCGTTTGCCCGACAGCCTGGTGGCGTGCATCGGCGGGGGCTCCAACGCCATGGGCCTGTTCCATCCGTTCCTGGACGACAAGAGCGTGGAAATCATCGGCGTCGAAGCCGCCGGCTACGGTATCGAGACCGGCAAGCATGCTGCCAGCCTGAACGGCGGCGTCCCCGGTGTATTGCACGGCAATCGTACTTTCCTGTTGCAGGACGACGACGGCCAGATCATCGATGCCCATTCGATTTCCGCTGGCCTCGATTACCCGGGTATTGGCCCTGAACACGCCTGGTTGCACGACATTGGTCGAGTCCAGTACACCTCTGTCACCGACGCCGAAGCCCTGGAAGCCTTTCACAAATGCTGTCGCCTGGAGGGAATCATTCCTGCCCTGGAAAGCGCCCATGCCCTGGCTGAAGTGTTCAAGCGTGCCCCGAACCTGCCCAAGGATCACCTGATGGTGGTCAACCTGTCCGGCCGTGGCGACAAAGACATGCAAACCGTAATGCACCACATGGAACAGTCCCAGCAGGAGAAACACTGATGAGCCGCCTGCAAACTCGTTTTGCCGAACTCAAAGAACAGAACCGCGCCGCCCTGGTGACTTTCGTGACCGCTGGCGACCCGGACTACGACACTTCGCTGGCGATCCTCAAGGGCCTGCCGGCGGCGGGTGCTGACGTGATTGAGCTGGGCATGCCGTTCACCGACCCGATGGCCGACGGTCCGGCGATCCAGTTGGCGAACATCCGCGCCTTGGGCGCACAGCAGAATCTGGCGAAAACCCTGCAGATGGTTCGCGAGTTCCGTGAAGACAATAGCGATACGCCGCTGGTGCTGATGGGCTACTTCAATCCGATCCATCGCTACGGCGTGCAGCGTTTCATTGGCGAAGCGCTGGACTCTGGCGTGGACGGGCTGATCGTGGTGGACATGCCACCTGAGCACAACAGTGAGCTGTGCGAGCCGGCCCAGGCCGCCGGTCTGGACTTCATTCGCCTGACCACGCCGACCACCGATGACGTGCGTTTGCCGACCGTGCTCAACGGCAGTTCTGGCTTTGTGTATTACGTCTCGGTGGCCGGCGTGACCGGCGCCGGCGCCGCGACGCTGGAACATGTGGAAGAAGCCGTGACGCGCCTGCGTCGTCACACCGATCTGCCGATCAGCATTGGTTTCGGCATTCGCACGCCGGAACAAGCTGCGGCCATCGCACGGTTGGCCGACGGGGTTGTGGTCGGTTCGGCCCTGATCGACCATATCGCCAGCGCTGAGACGCCGGAGCAGGCGATTGATGGGGTGTTGAGCCTATGTGCTGCCTTGGCTGATGGGGTGCGTAAGGCGCGGATTAGCTAATTGCCTGATTGAGTCTGCCAGTAATAAAAAAGGGGTTCAGAACTCGGTTCTGAACCCCTTTGTGGCTTCAAGGCAACTCCAACCCGCCACCCGCCTTGTGCAGCTTACGCAAATGCTCGCCTATCTCTTTGACGTTAGCCTCACTGGCACTGATTTCTGCCGCGCGGCTTGGCTCAAGCAAGGCCCTGACTTCCTTATCCAAATCCCCTGTCAGTGTTTGAAGCTGTTTCTGACGCAAGCTGCTTTCGGATTCCAGTCGCTGCCATTCGCTGGGCTGCGGCAGCCCGTAACCGCTGCTGCCCAGCAACTCGGCGGGACGGCTCAGGAAACCGCTGTTGGCGAGGATCTGTTGCAGTGTTGCGTTGGCCCTTTCCATGCCGCCGTTCTGCAACTCCCGGGCACCGAGGTAACGCTGTTTGACCTCATCCTGGGCCAATAACAGTTGTCGGCGATAGCTGGCCTGTTCCAGCAGGAGTAACGCCGCGCTGGTGCGCAGGTCGGCCCGTTCAAACCATGGCCGGCGTTCTGCGGCGCTCAGGGCCAGCCAGTCTTCCACGTTTTGTTGCTTGATCGGCAAGTGTTTCTTCAACACCTCGAACATGGCCTGGTACCGCTCGCGGAAAGAGTCGAAGCGGTAACCCAGGCGCAAGGCCTCCTTGGGATCATTGAGCACGCTGGTATCCGCCAGGCCGCGCCCCTTGAGCACTTCCAGCAAACCGTTGGGCATGATGCTGTCCAGCCCCTTGAGCTGCGCATTGTTGCTGCCGCTGCGCAGCAATTTCAGGCTTTCCACCGCGCAGTTGTTGGACAGGAAGTAATAGTTGCCGTCATAGCTCCAGTGCATTTCGGCGGCGTGTTCAACCGTGTCCTCGATTTCGGACCGTGTCAGGTTCAGCGGCACCGAGGCCAGGCTGCGCAGTTCGGTCTTGGTGTATTCATCGATGACCTGGGCCAGCGGCAGTACGAACAGGCGCGACGGGTATTTGCCCACCAGGCCATCCCAGCTCGACAGCTGCACATCGCCCACGAAGGCGCGGTATGACAGCACCAGGTGTTGATCCAGATCCAGCCGGCAATCCGGCCCACGGGGGCGGTCCGGCGCGCAGATCACCAGCCGCAGCATGCTGTGGCCCCAGCGGCTGACCCAGTTCTGGTTGGCTTCGGCCAAGAGGTAATCGATGGCGTAGACCCGCTCTGGATCAACCTTGCCCAGTGGCGTCTTGGCAAAGTCGTTGCCGGCGTTGAGGAACGCGAATGACGGGGCGCAGGTATTCTTGGCGGCGGGGGCCCAGCCAAAGTGTTCCTGATAATAGCGATACAGTGCTGGCCGTCGGCAGGCGTAACTCGGGTCCAGGAGAAAGTACTCCATGTTGACCGCGACGAACTCCTTGGGGCTGCTCGTTTCGTAGATGTCCGGGCTGCGGGCGACCTGGAGATTATGCTGTTCCCGTTCACCACGACGGCCGACGTATTGCGGCCAGCCGGCGAGGTCCAGCAAGCGGGGATCATCACTGAGTGTGAAGCGGCGGTCGTTCTGGCCCCGGCATTCATCGGGAAGGCCGATCAGCCCGGCGCTGCTGGTGCGTCGGGTGCAGCGTTGGATCAGCGCGCGTTCGGCGTTTGGCCATAAACGCGAGCGATCATAAATGTGGGTCAGTTCATGCAGGACCGTGGCGAGCATTTCCCGCCGCACGGTGCCGTGGGGGCGATGGGTCTTTTGCGTGGCGGCACTGCCGTCGGTGAGGCTGTCGAGCAGGTTGCGATTGAGGTCCAACTGCGACACCAGCGAGGCCTGGCCGTAGGCGTTGGCGGGCATCCGGGCGGTCCAGCCCACATTGATGCGTCGGTCCAGCTGTTCGATGAATCGCGGCGGCAGGGCCTGCATCGCTTCATTGAGCAGCGCCTGGCTGGCCTGCTGTTGCGCCGGGGTCAGTCCTTCGTCGTTAAGGTGCAGTTGCAGGCCGGCCTGGGCGGTGCTGCTCAAGAGCAGCACGACCCCGGCCGTCAGCCAGACGGCGAACGGCCTCACAATGCGAGGATGGCTTCGGCGAGAACCTGGTCACTGGCGTCGCGGGCTTCCGGTACGCGGGTGCGCAAGGTGTCGAAGGCGGCCTCGAGGTGAGCGCCACGAATTTCCCCGTTACTGGCGACGAAACTGGCCGCATCGTCATGGGCTTCACGAACGATTTTCGAGTCACGGATGGATGTGGTGGTGTCGGAGGTGAAATCGATCGTGCGCTGGGAGGCGCGAACGACGATGTTACTGGTGGCTACCAGGGTTTGTGCCTGGGCCACATCGGCCAACACCAGCAGGCCTAGGGTGGCAGCAATCAGCGGGCTACGCATGGAACGACTCCGAAGAATAAAGATAACTATTGGACGAGAATTGCCTGTGCCAGTTCAAGGTCGCTGACGTGAAGTTTTGGTTGGGTCCGGTGTAGATAATCCAGGGCCGACTCCAGTTGCGCACCTCTCAACTGCCCATCGCTGGCAACGAATGCCGCAGCGTCATCGTGGGCGGCGGCGATCAGTTTATGGTCGAAGGGCGCGGAGGTCACCATGCTCGTGGCATAGCCGCTGATCACGACTTGCTGGGTGGAGACATCGAAAGCATGGGCCGGAACGGACCAGCATAAAGCGCTGAAGAAAAAAGCGAGGGACAGATCTGAGTAGAAACGCATGGGACTCGACTGTTGATGGTGAGTCCGAAGGCTAGCGCAAACCACTGCGCCAGAGCCAGCGCTGAAACATCGGAACACCATTGGCGTCCCGATGTTTCATGTCTGGAATCAGATCACCAGGATGGCTTGGGCCAGTTGCGCGTCGGAGGCGTTCAACTGCGGCGCCTGCTGACGGATGTAATCCAGAGCGCTTTCCAGTTTCACACCGCGGATGGCGCCGTTACTGGCGACGAAACTGGCAGCATCGTCACGAGCGGCCAGGACAATTTTGTCGTCGCGAAACGACGAAGTGATATCGGACGTTGCGTCGGAAGTGGCCTTGAGCGCACCCACGAGGGAGTCGGTGGTGACGATAAAACTACTGGCATTGGAGTGTGCGGCTACGGCCAGCAGGGCGGCGGCGCTGAGCAGACGAAGACGGATCATGAGGAAACTCCTTGAATAATGAAGTGGTGCCGGTGCGTGTAGCTGGAAGAGAAGACGCATGCTCGACCCGCTTCGCCACGTTCGTTTCGATATTAGGTCAGAACGAGGTGGATGACAGCTTGGCCATTGGCTATTTCCACGCTTCTACAATAGCTCGATAAAACTGTACTGGTAATTTTACAATTATTATTAACTGTGCAGGTGCGTATTTTTTGGCAAAACCTGGCCTCTGAAACGACAAGACCCGTCGCGGTTTCCCGCGACGGGTCTTGTTTGTTCAATTCGGTGCTGGCGGTGGACCCGGTGGGTCAGGGCCAGCGACGCTGAGTTAGCGCCAGAACGGCTTGCTCAGCTCTTCGTAGCGTTGTGCTTCGCTGATACCGGCGTCAGCCAGCAGGCGTGCATCCAGACGGGCCAGTTGGTGGCGGCTGGCGATGCGGCGCTGCCACAACATCAGGTTAGCGATAACGCGAAGAGGCAGGGAAGCCTGGTTTTTTTCAGCTTTGTCTTCGAAGAACAGCTCGGAACTGAGTGTACGTTCCATGGTTGACATCCTTCCGCTTATGGCGGGATTAGGTAGTGGTTTAACTGGTGCCCATGATCCTCTCGTTTGGCCAGTCTCTCTAGATACAGTTCACCTGTAATGTGAGAGACCAGTTAACTGTTAAACGGTGGTGTACTGGTCAATATTGAGGCAACTGTACCTGTGCGCACTATTTATGTGCATTTTTGCTGTGAAAGCAGAGATGCGTAGGAGTTTGCTGTAGGAAATAACAGGTACAGTAGTACAGTTTTTGTGGTTTGTGGGTTGAAAGCGATGGCCAGTGAAAACTGTATTTGTTGCCCGGGTGATCCAGCTGTATTAAACCGCCAGCATCTGCCCGGTCTCTTCCAGATTCAGGTGCCAACTCAGTGCATCGCGCAGGATGTGCGGTGTATGTCCGCCCAAGGCGCACGCCGCTTCAAAATACTCGTTCAATGCCTGGCGATAGGACGGATGCACGCAATTGTCGATGACCACCCGCGCCCGCTCCCTTGGCGCCAGGCCACGCAGGTCGGCCAGGCCGATCTCCGTCACCAGGATGTCGACATCGTGCTCGGTATGGTCCACGTGGCTGACCATCGGCACGACACTGGAAATTGCGCCGCCCTTGGCGATCGACTTGGTCACGAAAATCGCCAGATGCGCATTACGCGCAAAGTCCCCCGAGCCGCCTATCCCATTCATCATCCGCGTGCCGCAGACATGGGTGGAGTTGACGTTGCCGTAGAGGTCGAACTCCAGTGCCGTATTGATGGCGATGATGCCAAGGCGGCGTACCACCTCGGGGTGGTTGGAAATTTCCTGGGGGCGCAGGACCAGCTTGTCCTTGTACTTCTCCAGATTGCCGAATACGTCGGCATTGCGCCGGCCCGACAGCGTAATGGAGCTGCCAGAGGCGAAGCTCAGTTTGCCGGCGTCGATAAGGTCGAATGTAGAGTCCTGCAGGACCTCTGAATACATGGTCAAGTCTTCGAATGGGGAGTCGATCAGCCCGCACATCACGGCATTGGCGATGTTGCCGATCCCGGCCTGTAATGGACCGAGTTTATTGGTCATGCGCCCGGCGGCGACTTCCTGTTTGAAGAAGCCGATCAAATGATCGGCAATGGCCTGGGTGTCGCTGTCCGGCGGCATGACTGTCGAAGGCGAATCCGGCTGATTGGTGATGACAATGGCGGCGATTTTTTCCGGCGGTATCGGGATGGCGGTGCTGCCGATACGGTCGTCGACCTTCACCAAGGGAATCGGTGTGCGGGTCGGGCGATAGGTCGGGATATAGATGTCATGCAACCCTTCCAGATCAGGGTTGTGGGCCAGGTTGATTTCAACAATGACCTGCCTGGCGAAAATAGCGAAGCTGGCCGAGTTGCCCACCGAGGTGGTGGGCACGATATGGCCTTGCTCGGTAATGGCCACGGCTTCGATCACTGCAATGTCCGGCAACTTGAGCTGGGCGTTACGCAATTGCTCGACGGTTTCCGACAGGTGCTGGTCGATGAACATCACCTCGCCAGCGTTGATCGCCTTGCGCAACGTGCTGTCGACCTGGAATGGCATGCGCCGGGCCAGTACGCCGGCTTCGGTGAGTTCCTTGTCGAGGTCGTTCCCCAGGCTCGCACCGGTCATAAGACTGATTTTCAGTGGCGTGACCTTGGCGCGCTCAGCCAGGGCGTGGGGCACTGCTTTCGCTTCTCCGGCGCGGGTGAAACCGCTCATGCCGACGGTCATGCCGTCCTGAATCAGCAAGGCTGCTTCGGCAGCGCTCATCACTTTGTTCAACAACGAGGGCAGGCGGATGCGATCACGGTACATGGGTGGTTATCTCGGGCTGGAAGCTGGATGCGCAGTCTAGTGAATTCGCGCCGTGCCCGACCCGCTACAAAAGTCGCATTTAAGGCGTCTATTACGGGCGTTTCAGGCAAAACATTATTACCGGATCGGTAACGTTCGGCCTTGATACAAATCAAAACGCCCCGACAAGTCGGGGCGTTAGTGGCGAAGCAGTGAGCGTTATTCCACCGCTTTGACCATGTCTTCGATAACCTTCTTGGCGTCACCGAACACCATCATGGTCTTGTCGAGGTAGAACAGCTCGTTGTCCAGGCCGGCGTAACCGCTGGCCATCGAGCGCTTGTTGACGATGATGGTCTTGGCCTTGAAGGCTTCGAGGATCGGCATGCCGGCAATCGGCGACTTCGGATCGTTCTTCGCCGCCGGGTTGACCACGTCGTTGGCACCCAGTACCAGCACCACGTCGGCCTGGCCGAACTCGGAGTTGATGTCTTCCATCTCGAACACCTGGTCGTAAGGCACTTCGGCCTCGGCCAGCAATACGTTCATGTGCCCGGGCATACGACCGGCCACTGGGTGGATCGCGTATTTGACGGTCACGCCGTGATGGGTCAGCTTCTCGGTCAGCTCTTTCAGCGCGTGCTGCGCCCGTGCCACCGCCAGGCCATAGCCCGGCACGATGATCACGGTATCGGCGTTGGTCAGCAGGAAGGTGGCGTCGTCAGCCGAGCCGGATTTCACCGGACGGGCTTCTTTGGAGCCTGCCGGGCCAGCGGCATCCGCCGTGTTGCCGAAACCGCCGAGCAGCACGTTGAAGAACGAACGGTTCATCGCCTTGCACATGATGTACGAGAGGATCGCACCGCTGGAACCCACCAGGGAGCCGGCGATGATCAGCATCGAGTTGTTCAGCGAGAAGCCGATACCCGCTGCAGCCCAGCCGGAATAGCTGTTGAGCATCGACACCACCACCGGCATGTCGGCACCGCCGATCGGGATGATGATCAGCACGCCCAACACAAACGCCAGGGCCAGCATCAGGGCGAATGCCCCGAGGTTGCCGGTGAACATGAACATCAGGCCCAGACCCAGTGTTGCCAGGCCCAGGATCAGGTTGAGCTTGTGCTGGCCGCCAAACTGTACCGGTGCGCCCTGGAACAGGCGGAACTTGTACTTGCCCGACAGCTTGCCGAAGGCGATCACCGAACCGGAGAAGGTGATTGCACCGATGGCGGCGCCAAGGAACAGCTCCAGACGGTTACCGGCCGGAATTGAATCCCCCAGTTGCTTGACGATGCCCAGGGACTGCGGCTCGACCACGGCGGCGATCGCGATAAATACCGCGGCCAGGCCGATCATGCTGTGCATGAACGCCACCAGCTCGGGCATCTTGGTCATCTCGACGCGCTTGGCCATGATCGACCCGGCAGTGCCGCCGACCAGCAGACCGACGATCACATAGCCGATGCCTGCGGTAGCCAGCTCGGCGCCCAACTTATAGATGAGACCCACGGTAGTGAGCACCGCCAGCGCCATGCCGAGCATGCCGAACAGGTTGCCTCGGCGAGATGTAGTGGGGTGCGACAGGCCTTTGAGGGCCTGGATGAAGCAGATCGACGCGATCAGGTAGAGCGTCGTTACCAGGTTCATGCTCATTACTTGGGCGCCTCTTCTTTTACGGCTTTCGGGGCTTTTTTCTTGAACATCTCAAGCATGCGGCGCGTCACCAGGAAGCCGCCGAACACGTTCACTGCGGCCAGGGCCACGGCGAGGGTGCCCATGGTCTTGCCCAGCGGGGTCACGGTCAGTGCGGCGGCAAGCATGGCGCCGACGATCACGATGGCCGAAATGGCATTGGTCACCGCCATCAGCGGTGTGTGCAGCGCGGGCGTTACGTTCCAGACCACGTGGTAACCGACATAAATCGCCAGCACAAAGATGATCAGGTTGTAGATACCGGGGGAGATAAGCTCTTCCATTGTCTGAATCCCTGCTTAGGCGTTTTTGCGGATGACTTGGCCGTCGCGGCACATCAGGCACGCGGCGACGATGTCGTCTTCCAGGTTCACGTCGAACTGACCTTCCTTGGTGAAGACCAGCTTCAGGAAGTCCAGCAGGTTACGGGCGTACAGCGCCGAAGCGTCTGCCGCGACTTCGCCGGCCAGGTTGGTCGGACCGCAAATGGTCACGCCATTTTCGATCACCACCTGATCGGCCACGGTCAGCGGGCAGTTACCGCCCTGGGCGGCCGCGAGGTCAATGACCACCGAGCCGGGTTTCATCTGTGCGACGGTTTCGGCACTGAGCAAAGTCGGTGCCTTGCGGCCCGGAATCAATGCGGTGGTGATGACGATGTCAGCCTGCTTGGCGCGCTCGTGCACGGCCTGGGCCTGGCGCTGCATCCAGCTGGCGGGCATGGGTCGGGCGTAGCCGCCAACGCCGACGGCGCATTCACGCTCTTCGTCGGTTTCGTAAGGTACATCGACGAACTTGGCGCCGAGGGATTCGATTTGTTCCTTCACTGCCGGACGCACGTCCGACGCCTCGATCACCGCACCCAGGCGCTTGGCCGTGGCAATCGCCTGCAACCCAGCCACGCCAGCACCGAGAATCAGCACCCGCGCCGCTTTCACGGTACCCGCGGCGGTCATCAGCATCGGCATGAAGCGTGGATAATGGTGGGCGGCCAGCAGCACGGCCTTGTAGCCGGCAATGTTCGCTTGAGACGACAGCACATCCAGGCTCTGGGCACGGGAGGTACGTGGTGCAGCCTCAAGGGCGAAAGCGGTAATGCCGCGTTCGGCCAGCTTGGCAATGGTTTCGTTATTGAACGGATTGAGCATGCCCACCAGAACGGTGCCGCTCTTGATCAGCGTCAGTTCGCTGTCGCTGGGGGCGACCACCTTGAGAATCAGTTCGGCCCCGAAAGCATCACTGGCGCTGCCAATGGTGGCGCCCGCTGCTTCATAGGCACTGTCGATAACGCTGGCCTTGATGCCGGCACCGCTTTGAACAGTGACCTTATGGCCTTGGCCGATCAGCTTCTTGATGGTTTCCGGGGTTGCAGCAACCCGCGTTTCACCCGTCTGGGTTTCGAGAGGAACACCAATGTGCACGTCAAATCTCCTGCGTGATCTTATTGAGTAAACCCAGGCACTTCGGATGGTGCGGCTGGGGCGGCCGATCAGCACGATCCCGCCGAATCAGGCGGGGCGCGGCATTTTGCAGGCGAAAATTCAGCCCTTCAAGGGATTATGACGGGTGACGGAAAATTAACTACAAGTCACCCTGTGACCGAATGTCGCAATGATCGGCATATATCCCTTGTAGGCTGGGCTTTCCAGGGTTTCAGGCCAAATTTGACGATTTTTCCATTGGCGACGTGAATGAACCCTGATGAGCTGCGTAACGTGGCTCAAAGCCACGTATTTGAACGGTTATGAGACTACGGTACTGATTTCGTAACAGATTGACTGTATGCGACATAAATTTATATCTGTAGCGCTTTTGATTAGCTTACTACCGGAGTCGGATATAGAGTTTTTCCTTGTTAATCAAGGCTGTAGCTACTAGCTTGATTGACCAGCCAATCGCGAAAAGCCCTCAGAGAGGCCGATTCGACCTTTCGTTCGGGGATCATCAGGTAGTAGGCCTTGATGCTCGACAAGGCATTTCGATTGGCAACGACCAATCGTTTCTCGGCCAGCTCGCGCTGGATCAAAAAAGGTGGAATCAAGGCGATTCCCATGTCATGCATCGCCGCTTGGGCAAGCATGGAGAATAGTTCATAACGCGGGCCTGTCAGGTCTCGCGCGATATTGAGGTTTTGAGCGTTGAACCACTGGCGCCACGCATACGGGCGGGTGGTTTGCTGAAGTAGGGGCAGTTCGGCGATGGCTTGCGGTGTCAGGCTGTTCCGGTTGCCCAGTAAGGTAGGGCTGCACACGGGCATCGGGTTTTCTCCCATCAGCTTGTGGGATTCGGTACCGGACCAGTCCGCATCGCCGAAATAAATGGCTGCGTCAAAATCCGTATCCGCAAAGAGAAACGGCCGCGTGCGATTGGTCAGATTGACCGTGACTTCTGGATGCTGCTGTTGGAAGTCCTTGAGGCGCGGTAGCAGCCATTGAGTACCAAACGTCGGAACCACTGCCAGCTCTATCACGTTGGCGCCGGTATGCCCCATCACTGAAAGAGTATCGCGCTCCACGGCGTCCAGTTGAGTGGCAACGCGGCGGCTGTAGGAAAGTCCGGCCTCTGTCAGTTTGACTCCCCGCCGTGAACGTCGGAACAACTCCACACCGAGGAAGTCCTCCAGGCTGGCGATCTGTCGACAAATAGCGCCCTGTGTGAGGGAAAGCTCCTGTGCGGCCTTGGTGAAGCTCTCATGACGTGCGGCGGCCTCGAAGCTGACCAGAGCGGCGGTGCTGGGGATTTTTCTGCGCATGTACATCAACCTCACTCGTCAGGATCGTAAACGGGGTTCAGGGGCGTTTACGGAGTGAGAAATTAGCACAAGAGCGTGCGTAATCCTCGTTTGCTCTGATAGGAAAGCGCGCCTAGGATCAATCCACGATTTTTAATCTGATTGGCGAGGACTCTTTCATGGCCGGTAAAGCGAGTTTCAACTGGATTGATCCATTGTTGTTGGACCAGCAACTCACCGAAGAAGAACGCATGATTCGCGACACTGCCGAGCAGTTCGCCCAACAGAAGCTCGCGCCGCGGGTGTTGGAAGCGTTCCGTCATGAAAAAACCGACCCGGCGATTTTTCGTGAGATGGGTGAGGTCGGCTTGTTGGGCGCAACCATTCCTGAACAGTACGGCGGCAGCGGCTTGAACTACGTCAGCTATGGCTTGATCGCTCGTGAAGTGGAACGCGTTGATTCAGGTTATCGCTCGATGATGAGTGTGCAGTCCTCGTTGGTCATGGTGCCGATCAATGAGTTCGGTACCGAAGCTCAAAAGCAGAAGTACCTGCCGAAGCTGGCTTCCGGCGAGTGGATCGGTTGCTTTGGTCTGACAGAGCCGAACCACGGTTCCGACCCGGGAGCGATGATTACCCGTGCGCGCAAAGTGGAAGGCGGCTACAGCCTCACGGGTAGCAAGATGTGGATCACCAACAGTCCGATTGCCGATGTATTTGTCGTCTGGGGTAAGGATGACGCCGGTGACATCCGTGGCTTTGTTCTCGAGAAAGGCTGGAAAGGCCTGAGTGCACCGGCGATTCACGGCAAGGTCGGTCTGCGCGCTTCGATCACTGGCGAGATCGTCATGGATAACGTCTTCGTTCCAGAAGAAAACATCTTTCCTGATGTGCGTGGGCTGAAAGGGCCTTTTACCTGTCTGAACTCGGCTCGCTATGGCATCTCCTGGGGGGCCTTGGGTGCTGCCGAATTCTGCTGGCACACCGCGCGCCAGTACACCCTGGATCGGCAGCAGTTTGGTCGTCCTTTGGCTGCCACTCAGTTGATCCAGAAAAAACTGGCCGACATGCAGACTGAAATCACCCTTGCCCTGCAAGGATGCCTGCGTCTGGGTCGTATGAAGGATGAGGGTACGGCCGCTGTTGAAATCACATCGATCATGAAGCGCAACTCCTGCGGCAAGTCCCTGGATATTGCTCGCATGGCGCGGGACATGCTGGGTGGCAATGGCATCTCCGATGAGTTCGGCATCGCTCGCCATCTCGTCAACCTGGAAGTGGTGAACACTTACGAAGGTACTCATGACGTTCATGCACTGATCCTGGGGCGTGCGCAAACCGGTATCCAGGCGTTCTATTAATAGGGGGAACGGCATGGGCGCGCTTTCGCATCTGCGGGTACTGGATTTATCGAGGGTGCTGGCCGGGCCGTGGGCTGGTCAGATCCTGGCGGACCTGGGAGCTGAGGTCATCAAGGTCGAGCGGCCGGGTGGTGGCGACGATACGCGCGCCTGGGGACCGCCGTTCCTGAAGGATGCGTCTGGCGAGAATACCACCGAGGCGGCCTATTACTTGTCGGCCAATCGCAACAAGCAATCGGTGACCATCGATTTCACGCACCCCGAGGGGCAAAGGTTGGTGCGGGAGTTGGTGGCCAAGTCCGACATTCTGATTGAGAACTTCAAGGTAGGTGGGCTGGCGGCTTATGGCCTGGACTACGACTCGCTGAAGGCGATCAACCCGCAACTGATCTATTGCTCGATTACCGGGTTTGGTCAAACCGGTCCTTACGCCAAGCGCGCCGGATATGACTTCATGATCCAGGGGTTGGGGGGCTTGATGAGTCTCACCGGCCGGCCTGAAGGTGATGCGGGGGCGGGCCCGGTGAAGGTAGGGGTGGCGCTGACAGATATCCTGACTGGTGTCTATTCGACCGTGGCCATCCTGGCAGCGTTGGCTCACCGCGATCATGCCGGCGGCGGGCAGCATATCGACATGGCCTTGCTGGACGTTCAAGTGGCTTGCCTGGCGAACCAGGCGATGAATTACCTGACCACGGGCAACGCGCCGAAGCGGTTGGGCAACGCTCATCCGAACATAGTGCCTTATCAGGACTTTCCTACGGCTGACGGTGACTTCATCCTTACGGTAGGCAATGACGGTCAGTTCCGAAAGTTCGCCGAGGTAGCGGGGCAGCCGCAGTGGGCTGATGACCCTCGCTTTGCGACAAACAAGTTGCGGGTGGCGAACCGTGCAGTATTGATACCTTTGATTCGCCAGGCGACGGTATTCAAGACCACTGCCGAATGGGTCGCTCAGTTGGAGCGGGCTGGTGTGCCCTGTGGGCCGATCAACGATTTGTCCCAGGTGTTTGCTGATCCTCAGGTCCAGGCGCGTGGGCTGGCGATGGAGTTGCCTCATGCACTGGCGGGTAAAGTGCCGCAGGTTGCCAACCCGATCCGGCTGTCCGAGACCCCGGTGGAATATCGCAATGCGCCTCCTTTATTAGGGGAGCACACGCGGGATGTCCTGCAGCGAGTATTGGGGTTGGATGAGGCGATGGTGACGGGGTTGAGAGAGGCTGGGGTGCTCTAATGCTTTCTTCTATATAGAAGGGGCTTTCAGAGGGGCGCGGTGGCTTTTTCGAATGCCCTGCAACTTATTGATAGAAAAACGAAATTAAGGGTTGACGGCAAATTCTGGAAGTCTATAATTCGCCCCACTTCCGGCGCAGTCGAAACGAAAAACTTCTTGAGTTTCAATGAGTTACACGATTTTAGGCGGCGCAGGGCTTCAGGTCATCGAAGCTTGGGAAGCAGTTGGTGGGGCGGTTTT
Source organism: Pseudomonas sp. N-1-13 (assembly GCF_057787095.1). Taxonomy (NCBI): domain Bacteria; kingdom Pseudomonadati; phylum Pseudomonadota; class Gammaproteobacteria; order Pseudomonadales; family Pseudomonadaceae; genus Pseudomonas; species Pseudomonas sp. N-1-13. The sequence continues at coordinate 14,225 of NZ_JBYNRI010000001.1, forward strand.
CCTGGCTCCGTTAACGATTCGATCTTCTCGATCGAAAGCGTCAAAAAGAGGTGTTGACAGCAGCGAGTAACGCTGTAGAATTCGCCTCCCGCTAACGAGAGATCGGAAGCGCAAGTGGTTGAAGTTGCAGAGGAAACTTTGAAAACTTCTTAAAATAACCGCTTGACAGATACACCGGGCGCTGTAGAATGCGCGCCTCGGTTGAGACGAAAGGCTCAACCCACCGCTCTTTAACAACTGAATCAAGCAATTCGTGTGGGTGCTTGTGGAGTCAGACTGCTAGTCAACAGATTATCAGCATCACAAGTTACTCCGCGAGAAATCAAAGATGTAACCAACGATTGCTGAGCCAAGTTTAGGGTTTTCTCAAAACCCAAAGATGTTTGAACTGAAGAGTTTGATCATGGCTCAGATTGAACGCTGGCGGCAGGCCTAACACATGCAAGTCGAGCGGTAGAGAGGTGCTTGCACCTCTTGAGAGCGGCGGACGGGTGAGTAAAGCCTAGGAATCTGCCTGGTAGTGGGGGATAACGCTCGGAAACGGACGCTAATACCGCATACGTCCTACGGGAGAAAGCAGGGGACCTTCGGGCCTTGCGCTATCAGATGAGCCTAGGTCGGATTAGCTAGTTGGTGAGGTAATGGCTCACCAAGGCGACGATCCGTAACTGGTCTGAGAGGATGATCAGTCACACTGGAACTGAGACACGGTCCAGACTCCTACGGGAGGCAGCAGTGGGGAATATTGGACAATGGGCGAAAGCCTGATCCAGCCATGCCGCGTGTGTGAAGAAGGTCTTCGGATTGTAAAGCACTTTAAGTTGGGAGGAAGGGCATTAACCTAATACGTTAGTGTTTTGACGTTACCGACAGAATAAGCACCGGCTAACTCTGTGCCAGCAGCCGCGGTAATACAGAGGGTGCAAGCGTTAATCGGAATTACTGGGCGTAAAGCGCGCGTAGGTGGTTCGTTAAGTTGGATGTGAAATCCCCGGGCTCAACCTGGGAACTGCATTCAAAACTGTCGAGCTAGAGTATGGTAGAGGGTGGTGGAATTTCCTGTGTAGCGGTGAAATGCGTAGATATAGGAAGGAACACCAGTGGCGAAGGCGACCACCTGGACTGATACTGACACTGAGGTGCGAAAGCGTGGGGAGCAAACAGGATTAGATACCCTGGTAGTCCACGCCGTAAACGATGTCAACTAGCCGTTGGGAGCCTTGAGCTCTTAGTGGCGCAGCTAACGCATTAAGTTGACCGCCTGGGGAGTACGGCCGCAAGGTTAAAACTCAAATGAATTGACGGGGGCCCGCACAAGCGGTGGAGCATGTGGTTTAATTCGAAGCAACGCGAAGAACCTTACCAGGCCTTGACATCCAATGAACTTTCCAGAGATGGATTGGTGCCTTCGGGAACATTGAGACAGGTGCTGCATGGCTGTCGTCAGCTCGTGTCGTGAGATGTTGGGTTAAGTCCCGTAACGAGCGCAACCCTTGTCCTTAGTTACCAGCACGTAATGGTGGGCACTCTAAGGAGACTGCCGGTGACAAACCGGAGGAAGGTGGGGATGACGTCAAGTCATCATGGCCCTTACGGCCTGGGCCACGTGCTACAATGGTCGGTACAGAGGGTTGCCAAGCCGCGAGGTGGAGCTAATCCCACAAAACCGATCGTAGTCCGGATCGCAGTCTGCAACTCGACTGCGTGAAGTCGGAATCGCTAGTAATCGCGAATCAGAATGTCGCGGTGAATACGTTCCCGGGCCTTGTACACACCGCCCGTCACACCATGGGAGTGGGTTGCACCAGAAGTAGCTAGTCTAACCTTCGGGGGGACGGTTACCACGGTGTGATTCATGACTGGGGTGAAGTCGTAACAAGGTAGCCGTAGGGGAACCTGCGGCTGGATCACCTCCTTAATCGACGACCGCAGCTGCTTCATGAGCTCCCACACGAATTGCTTGATTCATTGAAGAAGACGATTGGGTCTGTAGCTCAGTTGGTTAGAGCGCACCCCTGATAAGGGTGAGGTCGGCAGTTCGAATCTGCCCAGACCCACCAATTTCATGGTGTTCCCTGTAGAAATACGGGGCCATAGCTCAGCTGGGAGAGCGCCTGCCTTGCACGCAGGAGGTCAGCGGTTCGATCCCGCTTGGCTCCACCATTACAGATTGGCACCAACGTTTAAAGCTTAGAAATGAGCATTCCACCAAGACGGTGCTGAATGTTGATTTCTAGTCTTTTGATTAGATCGTTCTTTAAAAATTTGGGTATGTGATAGAAAGATAGACTGAACGTTACTTTCACTGGTAACGGATCAGGCTAAGGTAAAATTTGTGAGTGCTCTTAGAGCATGCGAATTTTCGGCGAATGTCGTCTTCACAGTATAACCAGATTGCTTGGGGTTATATGGTCAAGTGAAGAAGCGCATACGGTGGATGCCTTGGCAGTCAGAGGCGATGAAAGACGTGGTAGCCTGCGAAAAGCTTCGGGGAGTCGGCAAACAGACTTTGATCCGGAGATGTCTGAATGGGGGAACCCAGCCATCATAAGATGGTTATCTTGTACTGAATACATAGGTGCAAGAGGCGAACCAGGGGAACTGAAACATCTAAGTACCCTGAGGAAAAGAAATCAACCGAGATTCCCTTAGTAGTGGCGAGCGAACGGGGACTAGCCCTTAAGTGGCTTTGAGATTAGCGGAACGCTCTGGAAAGTGCGGCCATAGTGGGTGATAGCCCTGTACGCGAAAGTCTCTTAGTCATGAAATCGAGTAGGACGGAGCACGAGAAACTTTGTCTGAATATGGGGGGACCATCCTCCAAGGCTAAATACTACTGACTGACCGATAGTGAACTAGTACCGTGAGGGAAAGGCGAAAAGAACCCCGGAGAGGGGAGTGAAATAGATCCTGAAACCGTATGCGTACAAGCAGTGGGAGCCCACTTTGTTGGGTGACTGCGTACCTTTTGTATAATGGGTCAGCGACTTATTTTCAGTGGCGAGCTTAACCGAATAGGGGAGGCGTAGCGAAAGCGAGTCTTAATAGGGCGTCTAGTCGCTGGGAATAGACCCGAAACCGGGCGATCTATCCATGGGCAGGTTGAAGGTTGGGTAACACTAACTGGAGGACCGAACCGACTACCGTTGAAAAGTTAGCGGATGACCTGTGGATCGGAGTGAAAGGCTAATCAAGCTCGGAGATAGCTGGTTCTCCTCGAAAGCTATTTAGGTAGCGCCTCATGTATCACTGTAGGGGGTAGAGCACTGTTTCGGCTAGGGGGTCATCCCGACTTACCAAACCGATGCAAACTCCGAATACCTACAAGTGCCGAGCATGGGAGACACACGGCGGGTGCTAACGTCCGTCGTGAAAAGGGAAACAACCCAGACCGTCAGCTAAGGTCCCAAAGTTATGGTTAAGTGGGAAACGATGTGGGAAGGCTTAGACAGCTAGGAGGTTGGCTTAGAAGCAGCCACCCTTTAAAGAAAGCGTAATAGCTCACTAGTCGAGTCGGCCTGCGCGGAAGATGTAACGGGGCTCAAACCATACACCGAAGCTACGGGTATCACTTAGGTGATGCGGTAGAGGAGCGTTCTGTAAGCCTGTGAAGGTGAGTTGAGAAGCTTGCTGGAGGTATCAGAAGTGCGAATGCTGACATGAGTAACGACAATGGGTGTGAAAAACACCCACGCCGAAAGACCAAGGTTTCCTGCGCAACGTTAATCGACGCAGGGTTAGTCGGTCCCTAAGGCGAGGCTGAAAAGCGTAGTCGATGGAAAACAGGTTAATATTCCTGTACTTCTGGTTATTGCGATGGAGGGACGGAGAAGGCTAGGCCAGCTTGGCGTTGGTTGTCCAAGTTTAAGGTGGTAGGCTGAGATCTTAGGTAAATCCGGGATCTTAAGGCCGAGAGCTGATGACGAGTTACCCTTTGGGTGACGAAGTGGTTGATGCCATGCTTCCAAGAAAAGCTTCTAAGCTTCAGGTAACCAGGAACCGTACCCCAAACCGACACAGGTGGTTGGGTAGAGAATACCAAGGCGCTTGAGAGAACTCGGGTGAAGGAACTAGGCAAAATGGCACCGTAACTTCGGGAGAAGGTGCGCCGGTGAGGGTGAAGCACTTGCTGCGTAAGCCCACGCCGGTCGAAGATACCAGGCCGCTGCGACTGTTTATTAAAAACACAGCACTCTGCAAACACGAAAGTGGACGTATAGGGTGTGACGCCTGCCCGGTGCCGGAAGGTTAATTGATGGGGTTAGCTAACGCGAAGCTCTTGATCGAAGCCCCGGTAAACGGCGGCCGTAACTATAACGGTCCTAAGGTAGCGAAATTCCTTGTCGGGTAAGTTCCGACCTGCACGAATGGCGTAACGATGGCGGCGCTGTCTCCACCCGAGACTCAGTGAAATTGAAATCGCTGTGAAGATGCAGTGTATCCGCGGCTAGACGGAAAGACCCCGTGAACCTTTACTATAGCTTTGCACTGGACTTTGAATTTGCTTGTGTAGGATAGGTGGGAGGCTTTGAAGCGTGGACGCCAGTTCGCGTGGAGCCATCCTTGAAATACCACCCTGGCAACTTTGAGGTTCTAACTCAGGTCCGTTATCCGGATCGAGGACAGTGTATGGTGGGTAGTTTGACTGGGGCGGTCTCCTCCTAAAGAGTAACGGAGGAGTACGAAGGTGCGCTCAGACCGGTCGGAAATCGGTCGTAGAGTATAAAGGCAAAAGCGCGCTTGACTGCGAGACAGACACGTCGAGCAGGTACGAAAGTAGGTCTTAGTGATCCGGTGGTTCTGTATGGAAGGGCCATCGCTCAACGGATAAAAGGTACTCCGGGGATAACAGGCTGATACCGCCCAAGAGTTCATATCGACGGCGGTGTTTGGCACCTCGATGTCGGCTCATCACATCCTGGGGCTGAAGCCGGTCCCAAGGGTATGGCTGTTCGCCATTTAAAGTGGTACGCGAGCTGGGTTTAGAACGTCGTGAGACAGTTCGGTCCCTATCTGCCGTGGACGTTTGAGATTTGAGAGGGGCTGCTCCTAGTACGAGAGGACCGGAGTGGACGAACCTCTGGTGTTCCGGTTGTCACGCCAGTGGCATTGCCGGGTAGCTATGTTCGGAAAAGATAACCGCTGAAAGCATCTAAGCGGGAAACTTGCCTCAAGATGAGATCTCACTGGGACCTTGAGTCCCCTGAAGGGCCGTCGAAGACTACGACGTTGATAGGTGGGGTGTGTAAGCGCTGTGAGGCGTTGAGCTAACCCATACTAATTGCCCGTGAGGCTTGACCATATAACACCCAAGCAATTTGCTGACCCGATACAGGGCACCAGATTGCGGTGTGTGAAGACGCTATGAACCGAAAGTTCGCACAACACACAAACCTATCGCATACCCATTCGCTGGAACGTGACCGTAAGGCACGCGCTGGCTACCGAATTTCTTGACGACCATAGAGCATTGGAACCACCTGATCCCATCCCGAACTCAGCAGTGAAACGATGCATCGCCGATGGTAGTGTGGGGTTTCCCCATGTGAGAGTAGGTCATCGTCAAGATTAAATTCCGAAACCCCTATCTGCTGACGCAGGTAGGGGTTTTGTTTTAGTAGAAGTTATCGATTTTCGCTGGCACGTTACTGTTGAACGGGCCGGTCACAGAATTTCTTGACGACCATAGAGCATTGGAACCACCTGATCCCATCCCGAACTCAGCAGTGAAACGATGCATCGCCGATGGTAGTGTGGGGTTTCCCCATGTGAGAGTAGGTCATCGTCAAGATTGAATTCCCAGAACCCCTGTCTGCTGATGCAGACAGGGGTTTTGTCGTTTTGGGCCGGTAATCGGATCGCCCCTCATGATTGCTGTCCACACACGGCAAACCCTGTGGCCATTGCTATGCTGTGATAGTCGGGGCATCTGAAAAATGGCCCGCGACGTCACTGGTCATGGGGATTCCAATAATGAAAAACCCTTATGCTCCTGGCTTCTGGTGCGCCCTCGCAGCGTTGGTGTTGCTTTCGGCCACTTATTTCTATGGCGTCATGCTGACTCACCAGATCGACAAAGCACTGATCTTCCTCGATAGCGCGGCTGCGCTGATCGGTGTGATATCCATCGCAATCGTGGCCTGGGCATCGCTCCAAGGGCAACGCATCAAAAAAAAGCATCTTGAGCAGGGTAAGACTCTGGTGCTGATCTGGGATACCAAGGTTGCATTACGCCGGGTCGAAACGGTCTTCGATCGTTACTTCTGGGGCAGTTACTGGCAGCCTGGCCGCACATTTCAGGAAGTCATGGGTGAACTCACCGGTACTCCATTGGAAAAAAGTCTCGAGGCCTTGAAGACCCAATGTGCGGCATTGGACAAACAGGTCGCCGAAGACGACTGGCATTGGCTGAACAACGCTCGTGAGCTCTGCGACGTCGCTAACGCTATGGCGCGGGAGCGCTATCAACTGGACTTCTGCGATCCTCGCGCGGACTCATCGGGCGCGACGGTGATCAATCGTGATTTCGAAGTGTTGGTGTACACCTGGACGGCACGGCTGAAGACGTTCGACCATCAACTCGATGAGATTGAAGTTCAATATTCGTAGACCCTCTCTCAAGAAAACGCTTCCCCCCTTTAAACATTGGGCCCGCTGGCATGCCTGATGGTAATCTCCCTCCACTTCGCGGCGTCGAGCCACACCCTTAGCGGTGTCAGGGAAGACGACGGCTTTTTCAACCATGGATATTGATCGGATCACTCATGAATAAATCAGCAAGCGTACTTCTGGGAATCGTTGTGGTCGTCGGTGCAATCAGCGCGGGTGGCGCCTGGTACACCGGAACGAAACTCGAAGGAGTGCTGCAAACCGCCATTGCCGACAGCAACAAGCAAATGCAAACGGCCCTGGCCGGGTCAAATGGCACGGCTTCGATCGAGCTGGTGTCATTGGACCGTGGGACTTTCAGCAGCACCGCCCATTATCGCCTCAAAGGTGAAGGCGAGATGTTTGGTGATGAATCGGTTGAATTGCTGTTCGTCGACAACATCGAACATGGCCCGCTGCCGTTCTCGCGCCTGATGACGCTCAAATGGTTGCCGGTCATGGCTACCAGCCACACCGAACTTGAACGCACGCCGTTGACCGAGAAATGGTTCGTCGCTGCCAAGGACAAGTCGCCGCTCAAAGGTGTGGTCAACCTGGGCTACGACCAGTCGACCCACGGCACGTTCGAGTTGCTGCCCCTGGACACCAAGCTGGATGAACAGTCCCAGCTCAGTTTCTCTGGTCTGAAGATCGACCTGGCCTCCAGCGCCCAGGCAGAGAAAATCAAGGCTGACGGTTATATGGACAGCTTCAAGCTGACCACCGTCGCTGAGGACCAGACGCCGGTGCAAGTCGAGCTCAACGGCCTGACGCTCGCCAGCAACCTGAGCAAGAGCACTTATGGTTATTACATGGGTGATAACGTTCTGATGCTCAGCAACAGCAAGACTACTTTTGGGGAGCAGAAGTCGGTCTTGGGCCTGAAGAACTTCGAGATGAAGAACAACAGCACCGAAAATGGCACCAGCGCATCGGGGCGTGCCGATTACAAGGTCGGTGAGTTGTCATTCAACGATAAGGCTATCGGTTCTGCGCAGATGGCAGTCAGCCTGAAGAACCTGGACATCCCGGCCACCATGTCGCTCATGCAGGTCTATCAAACCAAGCTGCAACCCTACGAGCAGGCGGCGGCTGAAGCGGCAGCAGCCGGTGAGCCAGCGCCGGAGCTGGTGCTGAGCGAGGCTGAGGAGGCGCAGGTCAAGGCCGACCTGGAAAAACTCCTGGCCGGCGGCCCGCAAGTGGCACTGGAAAATCTGTCGTTCACTACAGCCAATGGCGAAAGCCGCGCGACGCTGGTCATCGACCTTACCAAGCCGCAATCCATGGACCTGCCGCCTGATCAACTGGGTCGTCAGTTGCTCGCCTTGCTGGATTTCAATTTGAAAGTCTCCAAGCCGATGCTGGTTGATCTGTTGACCGTGCAGGCGCAAATGGAAGGCCAGACCGACGCCAAGTTGATCGCCGATCAGGCCACTGCCACCAGCGATATGTTCAGCGCGATGGCGGTGGGCACAGAGCTGGCAACGCTTGAAGGCAACGATGTGGTCACCAAGCTGCACTACGCCAACAATCAAGTTGATTTCAACGGTCAGAAGATGACAGTCGAACAATTCACCGCGTTTGTGATGAACAAGTTGGGTGGCGGCGTAACCATCCAGTAATCGACTGGAGCAACATCCAAAGCCCGGCCTGTGCATTGCGCACAGGCCGGTTTTTTTTGCCCGCGAAAATCTGCATCGATTCTGAAGAATTATGGCGTTTTGGAAAACGACCCGCTCCAGAGTGCAAAACTAGGTCCATTAGAGCTTGGCTGGATTCCTTTGATCCGGCTTCCTGTTTGATGGGCAAGGGGGCACTGCGACCCGGCTGGCCATGTAAGGATGCTGACGAATGCCGCGTACTGTGGGTCCCTTTATTCAATGTGGTTTGCGCCCGTTGTTTCGCCTCGCGCTGTGCAGCCAATTGTGCTGGCCGGTGCTGGCGTTTGCCGATACCGCCTATGACCAGATGGTGCATGACGCTCGCGCCGGCCATTACACGCCTGCATTGACCGCCTTGCGCCAGGTCCCGGTCGATCAGGCCAGCACCGCGCAAATCAGTGACCATCTGCAGATTGCCAGCTGGGCCGGTTTTGATGCCGAGGTGGTGAAAGTCTATGAAGCCCAAGGCCGCTATCGCGACCTGCCCGTTGCGGCGCTGACTGCAACGGCACGTGCCTATCGCAATCTCAAGCGTTGGGACTCGGCCACCGCGCTCTATCGCCAGGCTTTAATCGTCGAACCTCAGAATCCCCATCTGCAACTGGGTCTGGCCTTGACCCAGGCCGACGCCGGTAAACCCGACGAAGCAGTCAGTCGTGCCAGGACCATGGTTGCAGCCAAACCTGAGGACCCGACGCGTCGACTGGCCTTGGGTTATGCCCTGACCCGTGCCAACAGTCCACACGAGGCGCTGTTCGAATACGACCAGGCCTTTACTCGCGCCGGCAACAATCTCGAGGTCGCCCGCGAATACATCATTGCGCTGCAACGTGCCCGCTTGCCTGAGCCGGCCTTGCGCCTGGCTCGTCTGCAACCCGGGTTGATCGATCAGGGCGTGCAGCGGCGACTGGAGGGCGATGTTGCGGCTGAACGGGTGCGTCTGGCGGACATGGCGAGCCGCAGCGAGAAGGATCGCTTCGTTATCGCAGACCGCGCCCTGGCCGATTACGACAAGCTGCTCGCCACCTGGACTCCGGTGGCCGAGGCTCATGACGATGTACTGCGCTGGCGCATCGACCGTATCGGCGCCCTGAACGCCCGTGCTCGACGAGCTGAAGTGATTGCTGAATACCAAAGGCTGCTCGCCGAAGGGGTTGCCATTCCCACTTATGCCTTGCGCTGGGTGGCGTCCTCCTATCTGGAGCAGCGTGAACCGGAGATTGCCGTCGACCTGTACCGCCGGGTACTGACGGCACCTGACGCCGATCCGGCGGACCGCTTCGAAGACAGCACCGCGCTCTACTACGCACTGCTGGAAAGTGAAAAATCCGAAGAGGCCCGTGCCCTGGCCGAAGACTTGGCCAAATCCCAGCAACCACGCGTCGAGCTCAAGGGGCTGCCCATCGGCAACCCCAATGACGAATGGATGGACGCACAACAACTCGCCGCTCAGGCCGGCACATATGGCGCCGACCTGCCCACCGCCGAGACGCGTCTGGCGACCCTGGTCAATCAAGGCCCCGGCAACATCGGGTTGCGACTGGCCCAGGCTGATCTGTACCAGGCCCGGCAATGGCCGCGACGTTCTGAAAGCCTGCTCAAGGAAGTCGAGACCACGACCCCGCGTAACCGTGAGCTGGAAGTCGCCCAGGCCCGCGCCGCCATGGATCTGCAGGAGTGGCGGCAGATGGACGCGCTGACCGATGACGTGGTCGCCCGGTACCCGGAGAACGCCCACGTCAAACGCCTGCAACGCCAGCGCGAAGTGCACGACATGGCCGAACTGCGTATCGAAGCCTACACCGGCAAGAGTTATGGCGGCGGCAGCGGCGATGCCGGTGCAGTCACCGGTAGTCGCGACTTCGGCATTGAAACGCTGCTCTACAGCCCACCCATCAATGAAGACTGGCGGCTATTCGGTGGCGTCGGTTACGCCACCGGCGATTTCGAAGAAGGCACCGGCCACCATCGCTGGCAGCGTCTGGGTGTGGAGCGCCGCACCCGTGACATGACGCTGGAAGCGGAAGTCTCCAACCACTCTTACGGCTCCGGTGACAAGCAGGGGGCGCGCCTGGCCGTGGCCCGGGACATCAACGATCACTGGCAGTACGGTGGCAGCCTGGATTACCTCTCGGCCGCCACCCCGCTGCGGGCGCTCAACAGCGGTATCCGCGCCAACGGCGGCAGTGGTTTTGTTCGCTGGCGTGCCCATGAAAGCCGGGAGTGGCAACTGGCGGTCAGCCCATCGCATTTCAGTGACGGTAACAACCGTCTCGAAACCCTGCTCACCGGTCGCGAAGGCATTTACAGCGCTCCGCGGCTGCAAGTGGAGCTGGGCCTGGAAGTGGGTGCCAGTCGCAACAGCGGCTCTGACGAAGTCCCCTACTTCAACCCCAAGTCAGATCTGAGCGTCATGCCGACCGTCAGCGCCAATCATGTGTTGTACCGCCGCTACGAAACGACGTGGAGCCAGCAGTTCCAGGCCGGCGCCGGTACCTACAGCCAGCGCGACCACAGCACCGGTGCCATGGGCCTGCTCAGCTACGGCCAGCGTTTTATCTGGAACGACGTGCTTGAGGCAGGTGCCGCACTGAGTTGGCTCAACCGCCCCTATGACGGCGACCGCGAAAGCGATCTGCGCCTGCTTGTCGACCTCACCTACCGCTTCTAGAAGAGTTTGAAGATGCCTGTCATTTCGCGATTCATCCTTCTGCTGGGGGTCTTGCTGATCAGCGCTTGTGCCCAGCAAGCCCCGGCGTTCACACCGCCCTCACAGCGCCCGCTGGCGGCCAACGACGCCCCGTGGCCGAAAAACCATGTGCTCGGCATCGCCTATCACGACGTGGAAGACCGCGACCCCGACCAGGCGCTCGTGGCCGTGCGTACCGAACGCCTGATCGAGCAATTGGCTTGGCTGCGGGAAAACAACTACCAGCCGGTAACCGTGGACCAGATCATCACCGCTCGCAACGGTGGCCCGGAACTGCCGCCGCGGGCGGTGTTGTTGAGTTTTGACGACGGTTACTCAAGCTTTTACACCCGCGTCATGCCGATCCTGCGCGCCTATAACTGGCCGGCGCTATTGGCCCCGGTCGGTAGTTGGATCGACACGCCGTCGAACCAGCCGGTGGACTTCGCTGGAGTGCCGCGCAAGCGCTCCGAGTTTTTGACCTGGGAGCAAATTCGCGAGGTCTCGAAATCGGGCCTGGTGGAAATCGCCGCCCACACCGACGCCAATCACAAAGGGGTACTGGCCAACCCGCAAGGCAACCTGCAACCGGCGGCGACGACCCGGCGCTACGATCCCGCCACCGGTCGCTATGAAAGCGAAGCTGATTTCCAGGCTCGCCAGCGCAAGGACGTGGTGGCCATTTCCGAGAAGATCCGCAAGGTCACCGGCTACAGTCCGCGCGTGTGGGTCTGGCCCTACGGTGCCGCCGATGGCACCGCCTTGCAGGTGATTGGCAGCGAAGGCTACCAAATGGCCCTGACTCTGGAAGATGGTCTGGACAGCCTCAATAACCTGATGAGTGGCCCGCGTTTTCTGGTGGCCTCCGATCCGGATGGTGCGCACTTCGCCGAGAGCGTCGTCGGCGTGCAGACCATGGACCCGTTGCGGGTGGTCCATGTCGACCTGGATTACGTCTATGACCCGGATCCTGTGCAGCAGGAAGCCAATGTCGGCAAGCTGATCCAGCGCATTTACGACCTGGGCGCCAACACCGTTTTCCTGCAAGCCTTTGCCGATCCGAAAGGTGATGGTCTGGTGCATTCGCTGTACTTTCCCAACCGTCATCTGCCGGTACGGGCCGATCTGTTCGATCGGGTTGCGTGGCAACTGAAAACCCGGGCCAACGCCAAGGTCTTCGCCTGGATGCCAGTGCTCAGTTTTGGCCTGGATTCGAAACTGCCCCGCGTACAACGTTGGGACCCGGAAACCGGCCGCACGGGTGTGGACCCGGATCAGTACGTACGTTTGTCGCCCTTCGATCCGAGCGTGCGGCGGGTCATCGGCGAAATCTACGAAGACCTGGCGCGGATGAGTTCGGTGGACGGCGTTCTGTACCACGACGACGCCGTGTTTTCTGACTTTGAGGACGCCGGCCCCGCTGCCCTGAAAGTCTATGCCGCCAACGGCCTGCCGACGTCCATCGCCGCCCTGCGGGACGACCCAGCGGCGATGCAGCGCTGGACTCGTTTCAAGAGCCGCTACCTGATCGACTTCACCCACGAGCTCACTGCCAAGGTCCGCGCGATTCGTGGCCCGCAGGTGCTGACAGCGCGCAATATTTTTGCCGAACCGATGCTCAATCCCGAAAGCGAAGCCTGGTTCGCCCAGAACCTGGACGACTTTCTTGGCGCCTACAACTGGACGGCCCCGATGGCCATGCCGTTGATGGAAAAGCAGACCCGCGAGCAATCCGGTCCCTGGCTTGAGCGCCTGGTGGAGACCGTCAAGGCCCGCCCCGGTGCGCTCAAGCGCACGGTGTTCGAATTGCAGGCCCGTGACTGGCACAGCAAACCGGTCAGCGACATCGACGGCGAACAATTGGCCGAATGGATGGGACGCCTCAAGCGTTCAGGCGTGACCAGTTTCGGCTACTACCCGGACAACTTCATCGAAGACCAGCCCGCTGTGAAAACCGTGCGGCCGGCGCTCTCCAACAAGTGGAATCCTTGACATGCTCGACAGACTGCTCGCCCTGCTGGTGCTGGCGATCGTCCTTGGGGTGCCCCTGGGCCTGATCTTCCTGGTCACCGGGCAATTCCTGATGGACTTCGTGTTCTTTTACCCGCTGTTCATGTCCGGGCTGTGGATCGCCGGCGGCCTGTATTTCTGGCTGCACTGGGAGCGTCACTGGCCGTGGAAGGACGACACCCTGCCGCCGCCGCTGGCCGGGGAACCGCTGATCAGCATTCTGATTCCGTGCTTCAACGAGGGCGACAACGTCGCCGATACCATACACGCCGCGCTGGGCCAGCATTACCCGAACATCGAGGTCATCGCCATCAACGACGGCTCGAAAGACAACACCGCCCAAGTGCTCGACCAACTGGCGGCTGATGACCCGCGCCTGCGCGTGCTGCATCTGGCGGAAAACCAGGGCAAGGCCGTGGCCCTGCGCATGGGCGCCATCGCGGCGCGCAGTGAATACCTGGTGTGCATCGACGGTGATGCGCTGTTGGCACCCAACACTTGCGCCTACCTGGTGGCACCGATGCTGGACAATGCCCGCCTCGGTGCAGTGACCGGTAATCCGCGTATCCGTACTCGTTCGACTTTGATCGGCCGGGTGCAGGTTGGCGAGTTTTCCTCGATCATTGGCTTGATCAAGCGTACCCAGCGCGTCTTCGGGCGGATCTTCACCGTCTCCGGTGTGATCGTCGCCTTCCGTCGTACGGCCCTGCACCGGGTCGGCTACTGGAGCCCGGACATGATCACCGAAGACATCGACATCAGCTGGAAGCTGCAACTGGACCACTGGAGCATCTTCTACGAACCCCGTGCCCTGTGCTGGATCCTCATGCCCGAAACCCTGCGCGGCCTGTGGCGGCAGCGCCTGCGCTGGGCCCAGGGCGGGGCCGAAGTGCTGTTCAAGAACATCCGCGGCATCTGGCAATACCGCCACCGCTACCTGTGGCCACTGCTGTTCGAATATTGCCTGTCCACCGGTTGGGCGTTCACGTTCCTGCTGTCGGTGATCTTCTGGGGCGCCGGTAAATTCGTCGAAATGCCAGCGGCCATCGCGGTCGATCACCTCATGCCACCGGCCTTCACCGGGTTGCTGTTGGCGGTGGTGTGCCTGATGCAGTTCGCGGTGAGCATCCTGATCGATCGCCGCTACGAAAAAGGTTTGTGGCACATCATGTTCTGGGTGGTGTGGTACCCATTGGTGTTCTGGCTGATCAGTCTGTTCACCACCTTGGTGAGTTTCCCGAAAGTGCTGTTCGGGCAGCATCAGAAACGCGCGCGCTGGGTCAGCCCGGATCGCGGCATCAAACCGTTCGATGACGAAGAAGAGGAAGTGATCCGATGAAAATTATCAGGACCCGACAAAGACCTTTTCTGGTGGTCATCGATGCGCTCTTTACCGTGCTGGCGTGGCTGGGGCTGTTGTATCTGTTGGTCAACGGGCTCTGGCCCCTGTTTGACAGCCAGGCAGGCCCGCGCCTCGGTGGCTCGCTCATGGACACGCTCGGGACGTTGCAGATATATGGCTGGATCGCCTTGGTCAACGCGGTGATCCTGATTACCTGGGCGCGCTATCAGCAGCGCAAAAGCCGCAGCTTCGCCCAGCGTCGGCTGCCAGCGCCGGTGGTGGACGATCAAAGCTTGAGCGAAAGCTTCAAATTGACCGACGCGCGTCTGGACACGTTGCGCCGGCCCGGCTCCAAGATCATCCATAACAACCAGGACGGTGATATCAGTCACGTCGTGGCGCATTTCCATCTGCTGAGCCCGGAACTGCAACCGCCGCCACTGGCACCGCTGGAAAGGCCCCGGGTGATTCACCTGCCGGTCGATCACTCGGTGTAAGCGCTGCCGCAGGCTGTGATTGTTGATCTTGTTGCTTTCCAGTTCCTCGGAGATTTCCTTCAAAACGCCGCGTTCGCTCCCACAGAGTACGGTCAGCACAAATCAAAATGTGGGAGCGAGCCTGCTCGCGATAGCGGTATTTCAGTCAACATGGATGCCAACTGAACCATCGCCATCGCGAGCAGGCTCGCTCCCACAGGGGGATGGGTGATGTCGCGAATCACGGTCAACGCAGATCGATGTGGCGGATTCGAAGTTCATCGTAATTGTCACTGAAACCTGGCAGGCGCTGCGGCTATAGTTCGCAGGCCGTCCATGGCCTGATCTGCATAAGGTGCCCGGTATGACTCGATCGACTTCCCTTACTCCCTGGCTGGCGGTCATCGCCCTCGTGCTGTGCGCACAAGGGGCGGCCCAGGCTCAGGAACGTTTCACCCTCAGCATGCCAGGTGTGTCGGATAACCGGCTGTTCACCGCGGCGGCCGCCAGTGACGCCAGCAACTGCGGCGGTAAGAACATTTCCCCGGCCTTGAGCTGGACAGCGGGCCCGCCCGGCACCCTCAGCTACGCCATTGTCATGCACGACCCGGACGGCCAGAAAGGCCAGGGCGTCGACCACTGGGTTCATTACGGCATCAAGGCCAGCACGCGGCATATTCCGACCGGCATGGGCACCCAGTCCGCCCTTGAAGGCGTAAGCGGTACCAACAGTAAAAACACCCGCGGCTATATAGGCCCTTGCCCACCTATCGGCGACAGCGCTCATCATTACCTGATCCAGATATACGCGCTCGACCTGCCCCCGCACGCCCTGCCAGCCGGCCTCACACGCCCTCAACTGATGGAAAGAATCAACGGTCACGTCTTGCGCAACAGTAGCGTAGTGCGTCGCTACCACCGCTAATCCAAGCAACAGCTCCCTGTGGCCAGGGAGCTTGCTCCCGCTGGGTCGGGCAGCAACCCTCAACCACAAAATTGGCATCACGCGCCAAAAGCGAGCACTATCGAGCCCCTGTTCATTCATACCGGAGGATGGCGATGACGCAGAAACCCGACGGCATCGCCCGCCTCAAGAACTGCCCCACCAAAGGCGACGAAATACGCCGGGCCATCGCCCAGAGCCGCAAGGATTTCCTGCCTGCTGAAGAGGCCGAAGACGCTGAGCCAGACCAACCACCGGCACAGCCCATGGACGACGGCCAAGACGCCTGAACCGTCCTTCTCAAAAACTTTTCTTGTTTAAATCTGCCCATGACTGCCACAACTCATCTGCCAGACGCCCGATTCAGCCGATCCGACTACAAAACCCTGGGCCTCGCCGCCCTGGGTGGCGCGCTGGAAATCTACGATTTCATCATCTTCGTCTTCTTCGCCCTGGTGCTCAGCCAACTGTTCTTCCCGCCGCAAATGCCCGAATGGCTACGCCTGTTGCAAAGTTTCGGGATTTTCGCCACCGGCTACCTGGCACGGCCCCTGGGTGGCATCCTCATGGCGCACTTCGCCGATCGCCTGGGGCGCAAGCGGGTGTTCAGCCTGAGCATCCTGATGATGGCCTTGCCTTGCCTGCTTATCGGCGTGATGCCGACCTACGCGCAAATCGGCTATTTCGCCCCGTTGCTGCTGCTGGCGCTGCGCATCCTGCAAGGCGCGGCGGTGGGCGGCGAAGTGCCGAGCGCCTGGGTGTTCGTGGCCGAACATGCACCGCTGCAGCATCGCGGCTACGCGCTGGGTTTCCTCCAGGCTGGTCTGACCTTCGGCTATTTGCTGGGCGCCCTGACCGCCACGGCGCTGGCGCAGATATTCACTGCAGCAGAAATTCTCGATTACGCCTGGCGCTTGCCGTTCCTGCTGGGCGGGGTCTTCGGTGTAATCGGCGTCTGGCTGCGTCGCTGGCTGAGCGAAACGCCGATCTTCATGGCCCTGCAAGCCAAGCGCGAGGGCGCGACGGAACTGCCGCTACGCACCGTGCTGCGGGACCATCGCCACGCCTTGTTGCCCGCCGCCATCCTCACCTGCGTGCTGACGTCCGCCGTGGTGGTGTTCGTGGTCATCACCCCGACCGTAATGCAAAAAAGTTTCGGCATGACCCCCAGTCACACGTTCGCTTTGAGCAGTCTGGGCATCGTCTTCCTGAACATCGGCTGCGTTCTGGCCGGCCTCATCGTCGACCGCATCGGCGCCTGGCGCACTGTCATGCTCTACAGCCTGCTGTTGCCGATGGGCATCGCCGTGCTCTACGCCAGCCTGATCAGCGGCGGCGCCTGGCTGGGCCTGGCCTACGCTGTGGCGGGCCTGGGTTGCGGCGTGGTCGGTGCGGTGCCATCGGTGATGGTCAGCCTGTTTCCGCCGAAAATCCGCGTGTCCGGCATCTCGTTCACCTACAACATTGCCTATGCCTTGTGGGCCAGCGTGACGCCTTTGGTGCTGATCGCACTGGTGCCGTGGAGCCCATGGGTGTGCGTGGGGTATTGCGTGGTGATGGGCGCGGTGGGTGTGGCTGCGGCGGCGTATTTTCCCGCCCGGCATTCGAAGACCGCGCAGGCCTCGTTGGCCTGTGAATCGTAAGGACTCTGCCCCAGGTGCACGACTACACTCATGAATGACCCCGTTTCCAACTCGAGGAGGACGGCCATCATGAAGGCGCACAAGCACGACCTGCTGGAACAAGTCCTGATTGCCCACGGCGGTCTCGAGCGCTGGAACACTTTCAACACTGTCCAGGTCACCCTTGTGACCGGCGGTTCGTTGTGGGCCATGAAGGGGTTAACGCAAGACAATGCTCCACGGCAGATGACTGTCTGGCTGCATGAACAGCGCGCCTCGGTCATGCCGTTCGGTGCGCTGAACCAGCGCACCGCCTTCACGCCTGATCGCATCGCCATCGAAACCACTGAGGGCAAAGTGATCGCTGAGCGTTCGGACCCCAGGGCTTCGTTCTTCAAGCACGAGCAAACCACTCCGTGGGATCCGCTTCACCGTGCCTACTTCAATGGATATGCGCTCTGGTCCTACCTGACCATGCCGTTCCTGTTTACTTTTCCGGGTGTCACCAACCAGGAGCTGGAACCCTGGAAGGAAGGTGGCCAGGTCTGGCGCCGCTTGCGGGTGAACTTCCCGGACACCCTCGCCACTCACTGCCCGGTCCAGGACTTCTACTTTGGCGATGACTATCTGCTGCGCCGGCATGATTACACCGTGGACGTGAGCGGTGGCCTGCCGGCGGCCCAGTATGTGGAGGACTACATCAAGGCCGATGGGCTGTGCATGCCCAGCAAGCGCCGGGCGTATCGGCGGGATGCGGACGATCAGGCGGTGGAGGGGGAATTGCTGGTGGCGATTGATATCAGTCAGGTTCGTTACGCATAACCGGCTGCTCAAAGACGCTCGCGCAGAAAATCCACAAAGGCGCGAGTTCTTGCCGAGCGGCGCCGGTCTTGGCTGAACACGGCGCTGATGGGCAGCGCTACGGGTTGATAAGCCTCCAGCAGGCTGGACACGGTTCCCTGGCGAACATCCGCGGCGAATAACCACTGCGGTGAAAGCGAAATGCCCAGCCCGCTAAGAACCATCTCGCGAATTGCCTCGCTGCTGTTGCTGGTGACATTGCCCTTGATCGTCACTCGGTGCTGTTTGTCCTGCTGGTCGAAACGCCAAACGTCGTAATGCTCCAGCAGCGTGAAGCCCAAGCAATTGTGGCGGGCAAGATCCGCCGGCTCCAGCGGGGTGCCGTGTTGTTGCAGGTAGGCGGGAGCGGCATACACCCGGCGCGGACTATCGCCGAGGGAAACCGCGACCAGCCCTTCGTTTTTCACCACGCCGATACGAATGGCGACGTCGATGTTTTCTTTCAGCACATCTTCATTTTGGTCGTTCAGTTTCAGGTCGATTTGAACCTGTGGATGGCGCGCCAAAAACTCCCTCATCAAGGGCGCAATGCACAGCCGTCCGAAACTCACCGGGGCGGCCACACGCAAAGGGCCGGCGATCTGCTCCTGGCCACGGGTGAAACTGAGCCGGGCCGTGTCGAGGCTGCTGAGTATTTCCTTGCTGTGGATATAGAAACGCTGGCCTTGGTCGGTCAGCGCAAGATGGCGAGTGCTGCGGGCAAACAACGCACCGCCAAGGTGTTGTTCCAGCGCGCGGATCTGCTTGCTAACCGCTGGTTGACCCAGGTTCAGCTCCCGGGCGACCGCCGAGAACGAACCGCGCTCTACCACTCGCACGAACATCTGCATCGCGTCGAATAGATTCATCGGGATTTGGCCTCTGGTTGGAATAAATCCTATCCATAGTTGCTTACTTATCGGAATGCGTCGACGGCCGCAACATGTACTCACCCACTCATTGGAGGTTTACTGTCATGAACAACACCATGTTCGCCGCCATTGCCCAAACCGCTCAGGCTCCGCTGGTCGTTCGCCACATTCCCCGGCCTGTTCCCGGCAAAGGACAGGTATTGATCAGGGTTCACGCCGCAGGGATCAATCCTCTGGATACCAAGATCGCGGCAGGTGGCGGCGCTCATGCCCGCCAGCCGCTGCCCGCCGTACTGGGTATCGATTTGGCCGGAACAGTCGTTGAGCTGGGAGAGGGCGTGCACGATTTCGCCCCCGGCGATGACGTGTTCGGCATGGCCGGCGGCATCGGCGGCGCCCAGGGTGCGCTGGCTGAATACATTGCCGTCGATGCTCACCTGATTGCGCTCAAGCCCGGTTCGTTGAGCATGCGCGAAGCGGCAGCCTTGCCATTGGTCTTCATCACCGCCTGGGAAGGGTTGGTAGACCGGGCCAATGTTCGGGCCGGCCAACAAGTGCTGATCCACGGCGGCGCGGGCGGCGTCGGTCAAATGGCCGTGCAAATTGCCAAGGCCCGCGGCGCCGAGGTCTATGCCACCGGCTCGGCCACCAGCCTGGATTTCATCCGTGAACTGGGCGCGACCCCTATCGACTACCGGGCGCAGGACACCGACAGTTACGTGCGCCAGCACACCGGCGGCGAAGGCTTCGACATCGTCTACGACACCGTCGGCGGCTCGACACTGGATGCGTCCTTCAACGCAGTGAAAACCTATACCGGCCACGTACTCAGCTGTCTGGGCTGGGGACAACACAGCCTGGCACCGTTGTCGTTCAAGGGGGCGAGTTATTCCGGGGTGTTTACCTTGATGCCGTTGCTGACCGGCAAGGGGCGCGAGCACCATGGTCGGATATTGCGCGAAGCGGCGGCTTTGGTTGAGGCCGGGGTGCTGCGCATCAAGGTAGACCCACATCGGTTTGGCCTGGGAGACGTGAATGAGGCGTTTGCGCAACTAGCGCAGGGGCGTGGGCAAGGGAAGACGGTGGTAGAGATGGCGGGGGAGTGACGCGGTCTGCAACTGTTATCCGGAAGCCGCACCCATAAAATCGCCCCGATCTGCAACGGCCGGGGTTTTGCCGCCATCCGCTGCCGCCAAAACTTGAGAACCCGTCCAAACTCCGTAGAATGCCGCTGTCACTATGCCACTACCTTTCAGGGACGAATTCAGACATGCGCGTTTTTGCCATATTCCTGGCCCTCTGCCTTATGGCGGGCTGTGCCTCCAAACCCGATTACTATGTCTCCGCCACTCCGGTAACGATTCCCAAAACCGCCACCTTCTGGATCGACACCTTCGACGTTGAAGTCGTAGGCAAGAACGATCGCTTTTTGCCTGACGAAAAGGTCCGTGAGCAATTGCATACCGACCTGATCGGCCGCCTGCTCGAGGACAATCGCTATGCCTCCAGCAAGGAAGCTGCCGACTATCTGCTGGACGTCAACAGCGTCTACGCGCGACGTATTCAAGACACCCAAGGCGGCTTCATGAGCAAAATCGTTGCCGATGGCACGCTCCTCGCCAGTGTCGATTTCAGCTATCAGGTCAAGGTGAAGAAGGCCGGCGCCGAGGTTTTGCACTTTGCCCAGGCCCGTCAGGGCCTGATGCCGGGCGGCGCGATCGGGCAATTCCAGAACATGAGAAGCATGGTGGGCGCTCTGACCAACAGAGGTAACTCGGATGTCGAAGGCTTTTACACCGGCCAACTGAGCCGCTTTATCGCCGACGACCTGCGGGCCATTCCGTCCCGCTAGGCATGCTCGCGTATTAAAAGAATATCGTGGTCGTTAACCCGAACCACGAGTGCCTCGCGTCTGACCCTGTGAACGGATCATTCATTCACGAGGTTCAACCCATGTCCTGTCCTCCTTCATTCCTACGTCCTGCTGCCCAGGGCTTCGCCGTGACCTTGCTGGTGGCATTGGCCGGTTGTGGGTTGTCTTCGTCCCGGGAGGCTGCCACGCCGGCCGAACCACCGTCTGCGTCCCCCGCCCCGGTGCGGCAAAGCGAAGTTGCTAACGTGCGCGAGCCTCTGGTCAAGCGTATGGCCGCTCCGGCTTCGATGCCCTCGCCAAGGGTGAGGACCGATGCTGTCGCGGGGGATTACCGCGCCGAGCCCCGCGAGCAGTATGAAAAACTGCAGGACAATCCTATTCATAGTGTTGCCCAAACGCCGGTCTCGACCTTCAGCGTCGATGTCGATACCGGCAGCTACGCCAATGTGCGACGTTTCCTCAATCAAGGTAGCCTGCCGCCCGAAGGCGCCGTACGACTGGAGGAAATGGTCAACTATTTCCCTTACGACTATGCCTTGCCCACCGACGGATCTCCCTTCGGCGTGACCACTGAAGTAGCCCCGTCGCCATGGAACCCTCACACGCGCCTGTTGCGTATCGGCATCAAGGCGAGCGATCGCGCCGTGGCGGACCTGGCGCCGGCCAACCTGGTGTTTTTGGTGGATGTTTCCGGCTCCATGGACCGACGCGAGGGCCTGCCGCTAGTCAAGAGCACCCTGAAGTTGTTGGTGGAGCAATTGCGCGAGCAGGACCGGGTGTCTCTGGTGGTGTACGCCGGCGAATCCCGGGTGGTGCTCAAGCCGACCTCGGGCCGCGACAAGGTCAAGATCCGCAACGCAATCGATCAGTTGGACGCCGGCGGTTCCACCGCAGGTGCGTCGGGGATCGAGCTGGCCTATCAGATGGCTCAGGAAAGCTTTATCGACAAAGGCATCAATCGCATCCTGCTGGCCACCGATGGCGACTTCAATGTCGGCGTCAGTGACTTCGACAGCCTCAAGCAAATGGCGGTGGACCGGCGTAAAAGCGGTGTATCCCTGACCACGCTGGGCTTCGGTGTGGATAACTACAATGAGCATCTGATGGAGCAATTGGCCGATGCCGGTGACGGCAACTACGCCTACATCGACAACTTGCTTGAAGCGCGCAAGGTATTGGTCGACCAGCTCAGCTCAACCCTGGCAGTGGTGGCGCGGGATGTGAAGTTGCAGGTGGAGTTCAACCCCGCTCAGGTCAGTGAGTATCGGCTGTTGGGGTATGAGAACCGCGCGCTCAAGCGTGAGGATTTCAACAACGACAAGGTTGATGCGGGCGAAATAGGCGCCGGACACACGGTGACCGCCTTGTATGAAATTGTTCCGAAAGGCGAGCAGGGCTGGCTGGAACCGTTGCGTTATGCGAGCACACCTAAGCTGGACGGCAAGTCAGGTGAGTTGGCGATGCTGCGCGTGCGCTACAAGCCCGTTGAAGGCGGGAGCAGTCGATTGATCGAGCATCCTGTCGCCAGTACGCAAAAAAATGACAAGGCCAGCGACGACTTGCGCTTCTCGGCCGCTGTGGCCGCCTTCGCCCAACAGCTCAAGGGGGATGGCCGCTACACTGGGACGATGAGCTTGAAGGACACCGCGCAATTGGCCCGTTCCGCCCGGGGCGATGATCCGTTTGGGCTGCGTGCCGAATTTGTCCAGTTAGTGGAACTCGCGCAGAGCCTTGAGCGCTGATCCTGACCACGACGAGGATCAAATGTGGGAGCGAGCCTGTTCGCGATAGCGGTGGATCGATCACGATCATTATTGACTGATCCGACGCAATCGCGAGCAGGCTCGCTCCCACGGTACTCTCTTGTCGCCTGCCAGAACTGTGTTAACCGCAAAGGAGTTCGTCACCAACATGCCCGCTCCGCATGATTGTCCCAGCGACGAATCGCTGCTGGCCCGCTACCGCGATGGCGACGGGGCGTGTTTTGAAGTCCTGTACGCCCGCCATCGACAGGGGCTATATCGTTTTCTGGTGTCCTTGAGCAACAAAGCCGAACTGGCCGAGGAAGTCTTCCAGGACACTTGGCTCAGCCTGATCCGCAGCACTACCCAGCCACAAGGACGGGCGAGTTTTCGTACATGGTTGTTCCAGATTGCCCGCAACCGCTTGATTGATCACTGGCGCAAACACGGTGTCCGCAACCCGCTGCACGACAGTTACGACGAACAGGTTCATGTCCAGCCCGACGACACCAGCAACCCCGAACAGCAGTTGAGCCTGAGTCGCGATCAGGCCCGCCTGGACGCCGCGTTGCAAGCCTTGCCCGAAGACCAGAGGGAAGTCTTCCTGCTGCGACTGCACGGCGACCTGGAGCTGCCGCAGATCGCCGCCCTGACCGGCGCCCCGCTGGAAACGGTAAAAAGCCGCTTGCGTTACGCCCAGCAGAAATTGCATCGACTGCTGGCCGAGGAGGTACCCGCATGATTGATTCCAAACACACCCCGAAGCCCGATGACGAAATGCTGATCGAGCATTTCCGTCAACACGCCAGCGGCGAACCGCCCGTGTCCCTGGACGCTTTCATCCTGGCTGCCGCCCGTCGCGAAGCCCCGACGCCTACGCCCAGTCTGTGGAAACGCTGGCTACAGGCCTGCCAACGGCCGCGCTGGCAGATGGCATTCGCCACGGTTGCCGGGGTCGCGTTGATGATCGGTCTGGTGGTTCGCTCGCCAGTACCTCAGAGCGACCTGTCCGCGCCAGCTCCGATGGAGTTTTCCGCCAATCGACAGGAGTCCGCAGTCGCCGCCGCACCGCCGCCTGCCATGTCCGCTCCCGCGCCGATAGCCCGCATGGCAGCACCCCAGGGCGAAAGCGCTCAAGCCCCGGCAAGCGCTGACCACGCCTTGGCGGAAAAGCCTGCGGCGAAAATGAGCAAACGCGTGCCCGCTGCACGGCCGTCGCTGGAGCAGGAACTGCTGGAAATCCTGCGCTGGCGCGAGGCGGGTGAGGACAAGGCTGCTGATGAAAAGCTGCTGGCGCTGCATCAGCGCTTTCCCGAGGAGGACTTGCCGGCGCGGTTGGAGGCGTTGCGCAAGCGTTGAGTGAAATCAGCGTCCACAAAAAAGCCCCAGGTCGCAAGACCTGGGGCTTTTGATTCTGCAGATGGTGCACCAGGCGGGATTCGAACCCACGACCCCTGCCTTCGGAGGGCAGTACTCTATCCAGCTGAGCTACTGGTGCGACGCGGGCGCCATGATACTCATATGCAATGCGGGCGTCCATGCTGCTGATTTGCCGGTGTTTTCATAAGCATAGGTGGGTATGGGCTACGCTGATCAGAAAAAGCAGGCAAATTCAGGTTTTTTGTTCTTTTTTTCGAACAGCCTATTGTCCTTCCCCCCCATCGGCCCTAGGATTCGTTTGAGATTTCAAACGCTCTTGTCTGGGTGCTGAACCGCACGTCTGTGCTTATGTGCGTTATTTCTGTGCTTCAGCCCGGTGGATGATTTCCCTGACGGCAGCCCCTGAGGCGCCTTTCTACAAATCTAATTCGCTCCGCGCGCGCGCGGTGCTGTTAAGGAAAGCCGACATGCAGCTTAAAGACACCCAGTTGTTCCGCCAGCAAGCCTTTATCGATGGCGCTTGGGTCGACGCGGACAATGGTCAGACGATCAAGGTTACCAACCCGGCAACGGGTGAAGTGCTGGGCACGGTGCCGAAGATGGGCGCTGCCGAAACCCGGCGGGCGATTGAAGCCGCCGACAAGGCGTTGCCGGCCTGGCGCGCCCTCACCGCCAAAGAGCGCGCCAACAAGCTGCGCCGCTGGTACGAATTGCTGATCGAAAACCAGGACGACCTCGGCCGCCTGATGACGATGGAACAAGGCAAGCCGCTGGCCGAAGCCAAGGGCGAAATTGTTTACGCCGCCTCGTTTATCGAATGGTTCGCCGAAGAAGCCAAGCGCATCTACGGTGATGTGATTCCTGGCCACCAGCCCGACAAGCGCCTGATCGTGATCAAGCAGCCAATCGGTGTGACTGCTGCCATTACCCCATGGAATTTCCCGGCTGCGATGATCACCCGCAAGGCCGGCCCGGCTCTGGCCGCGGGCTGCACCATGGTCATCAAGCCGGCTTCGCAAACCCCGTTCTCGGCGCTGGCGCTGGTTGAACTGGCCCACCGTGCCGGCATCCCGCAGGGCGTGCTGAGCGTGGTTACCGGCAGTGCCGGCGACATCGGCGGCGAGCTGACCAGCAACCCGATCGTGCGCAAGCTGTCGTTCACCGGCTCGACCGAAATCGGTCGTCAGTTGATGGCCGAATGTGCCAAGGACATCAAGAAAGTCTCCCTGGAACTGGGCGGCAACGCGCCGTTCATCGTGTTCGACGACGCGGACCTGGATAAGGCCGTCGAAGGCGCAATCATTTCCAAATACCGCAACAACGGTCAGACCTGCGTCTGCGCCAACCGTCTGTACATCCAGGATTCGGTGTACGACGCCTTCGCTGAAAAACTCAAAGTGGCAGTCGCCAAGCTCAAGATCGGCAATGGTCTGGAAGATGGCACCACCACCGGTCCCTTGATCGACGAGAAAGCGGTTGCCAAGGTGCAAGAGCACATCGCTGATGCGGTCAGCAAAGGCGCGACCGTGCTGGCTGGCGGCAAGGCCATGGAAGGCAACTTCTTCGAGCCGACTATCCTGACCAACGTACCCTCGAGTGCCGCCGTGGCGAAGGAAGAGACCTTCGGCCCGTTGGCGCCGCTGTTCCGCTTCAAAGACGAAGCCGAAGTGATCGCGATGTCCAACGACACCGAGTTCGGCCTGGCCTCGTACTTCTATGCCCGCGACCTGGGCCGTGTGTTCCGCGTGGCCGAAGCCCTGGAATACGGCATGGTTGGCGTCAACACCGGGTTGATCTCCAACGAAGTCGCGCCGTTCGGCGGCATCAAGGCCTCCGGCCTGGGCCGTGAAGGCTCCAAATACGGCATCGAGGATTACCTGGAAATCAAATACCTCTGCCTCGGTATCTGATTCTGCTGCAAGCGCAAAGGGCACGAGAGCGCTGTCCCTTTGCGCGTTTCACCCGTTCTGTTTCTTGTGGCCGGAACGCTGTGACAGTCGATCATCGCATGCTGTCGCAGTTGCCTCCCGTCCATGTACGCCTTGACCCACGCCGACCGATGAGCGGCGAATGAGGACATATTCAATGAGCAACAAGACCAACGCTTCCCTGATGAAACGCCGCGAAGCCGCTGTACCACGCGGTGTTGGCCAGATTCACCCGATCTTCGCCGAATCGGCGAAGAATGCCACGGTAACCGACGTTGAAGGCCGTGAATTCATCGACTTCGCGGGCGGTATCGCGGTGCTGAACACCGGCCACGTACATCCGAAAATCATCGCCGCCGTGACCGAACAGCTGAACAAGCTGACCCACACTTGCTTCCAGGTGCTGGCTTACGAGCCGTATGTGGAGCTGTGTGAAAAAATCAACGCGAAGGTGCCGGGTGATTTCGCCAAGAAAACCCTGCTGGTGACCACCGGTTCCGAAGCGGTGGAGAACGCGGTAAAAATCGCTCGCGCCGCCACGGGTCGTGCCGGTGTAATTGCCTTCACCGGTGCCTACCACGGCCGCACCATGATGACCCTGGGCCTGACCGGTAAAGTCGTGCCGTATTCGGCCGGCATGGGCCTGATGCCCGGCGGCATCTTCCGCGCGCTGTACCCGAACGAACTGCACGGCGTGAGCATCGACGACTCCATTGCCAGCATCGAGCGTATTTTCAAGAACGACGCCGAACCACGTGACATCGCGGCAATCATCATCGAGCCAGTACAGGGCGAGGGTGGTTTCTACGTGGCGCCCAAGGAATTCATGAAGCGCCTGCGCGCCCTCTGTGATCAGCACGGCATTCTGCTGATCGCTGACGAAGTACAGACCGGCGCCGGTCGGACTGGCACCTTCTTCGCCATGGAGCAAATGGGTGTTGCCGCCGACCTGACGACTTTCGCCAAATCCATCGCCGGCGGTTTCCCGTTGGCCGGTGTCTGCGGTAAGGCCGAGTACATGGACGCTATTGCCCCTGGTGGCCTGGGTGGCACCTACGCCGGCAGCCCGATTGCCTGCGCTGCTGCGCTGGCGGTGATGGAGGTGTTTGAGGAAGAGCACTTGCTGGATCGCTGCAAGGCGGTGGGTGAGCGTCTGGTGACTGGCCTCAAGGCCATCCAGAAGAAATACCCGGTCATCGGCGAAGTCCGTGCCCTGGGTGCGATGATCGCCGTGGAGTTGTTCGAAAATGGCGATACCCACAAGCCGAACGCGGCGGCCGTGGCTCAGGTTGTGGCCAAGGCCCGCGACAAGGGCTTGATCCTGCTGTCCTGCGGCACCTACGGCAACGTCCTGCGGGTGCTGGTACCGCTGACCTCGCCAGACGAGCAATTGGACAAAGGCTTGGCAATCATCGAAGAGTGCTTCTCCGAGCTCTGATTGTACGAGCCCTGAGCTGTGCGCTGACCCACAAAAAACCCGCTTCGCAGCGGGTTTTTTCATATTCGGGAACATATTCCCAAGGGTAGAGCTGTCTGCAACGGCCACCATTGGCTAAGGTGCAAGTATTGCGAGGGAGCGATGCTGCATGACTGCCGTGGATTTACCCGCTGTACCCCGTGTGTTGATCGCCGAGGCCGATCCGGTGTCTCGGGAGCTGCTTGAGCAGGTGTTATCGGGCATACGCTGCGATGCCCGGGTGGATACGTGCGGCGAGGGCCAGCAGGCTCTGTATCTGCTTGCGCACAACGCCTATGACCTGGTGATCGCCGATTGGGAATTGCCGGGCGTCGATGGCCTGAGCATCCTGCGGGGCCTTCGCCAGCAGCATCGAAAACCGGTGTTGCCGTTCATTCTCATGAGCCGGCGCAACGACAGCGCCAGCGTACGTGAGGTCTTGCCGCTGGCGCCTGCGGCCTACCTGACCAAACCCTTGAACCGGGAAGACCTGACCCAGCGTTTGCAGGGGCTACTGTTGAGCAGCGCAGAGGATTGCTCCACCGCCGTGTCAGCCCCGGAGCAGACCCTGACAACCTTTCTGGAGCGTCGACGTGATTCTTCCGAAGGCGCGCCGCTGATGACCGATGTGCAAGTGGCAGTCAAGCGCAGCCTCAACCCCGGCGGTCTGGACCTGAAACTGCTGGAAGAAGAAATCCGCACCGACCCGCAAATTACCGCCGTGCTGATTGCTGCGGCCAACAGCGCTGCGCAGCATCAGGGCGGCGGCCTGGTGCAGACGGTCGCGCAGTCGCTGCATCAGCTTGGTACCGGGCAGAGCATGAACCTGATTCTGGGGCTGACCCTCAAGCGCTGTGCCCGGCTCAGTGTCCCGTGCCTGGCAGACTATGCCGAGCGTTACTGGGAGTTGTCGCTGCACACCGGTGAGTACGCCCGGATGCTGGCGCGGCTGCTGGATCTGGAGCAGGAGCGTTGCTATTGCGCCGGGTTGTTGCATCGCTTGGGGGACTTGGCGTTGTTGCGATGCCTGGAGGAATGGACGCAGGCCGGCGGCGAGCTCGACGAATCGGAGGAGGTGGGCAATTTGCTAGATCAGTTCGGTGCCAGCTTCGGTTCCGCGCTGCGCACCCGCTGGCGTCTGCCGCTGGAGCTGCGGGAGTTGATTGCGGCGGCCTATGGCCTGGGCGGCGGGGTTTACTCCCGCGAGGCACTGGTGATGAACATGGCGGCGCAAATGGCCCATCTGACCGAGCATGAAGGGCTGGAAGAGCTGGCCCGTGGGCGCACGGCGCGTTTGCTGAAGATCGGATTGCCGGAGTTGATGCGATTGCGCCGCAAGTAAGGCCGCTGACTAACCCTGTGGGAGCGAGCCTGCTCGCGATGAGGGGTGTGCCATTCACCGATGCGCTGGCTGTCAGTCCGCCATCGCGAGCAGGCTCGCTCCCACAGGGGGTATGACTGGAGTTTTGCTGACGCCTTGGCGACGAGATTGCTCAAGCCGCAATGATGCGATTTTTCCCTTGGCGCTTGGCTTCGTACATGGCCGCATCGGCGCGGGAGAACAGGGTGTCGAGGCTCTGATCTTCGGCGGTAAGGCTGGTCAAGCCTTGGCTGACGGTGATGCCGAAGCCTTTCTCCCCGCTGCGGAAAGCCAGGCGCTGAATCTCGCGCTGCAGACGCTCGGCGACTTGCAGTGCCATGTCCGGGGCACAGCCAGGGAACACCGCGGCGAATTCTTCACCACCGATTCGTCCAAACAGATCACCGCGTCTGAGAACGGAACGTCCGCTTTCGGCGATTTTCTGCAGCACGTTATCGCCTTCCTGATGACCGTAGGTGTCGTTGATCACTTTGAAATCATCGATGTCCAGCAACAGGAACGCCATGGGTGTGCCCTGCAGTCGTGCCTGCTCGAATTCACGGTGAGCGCATTCGAAGAAGTGGCGGCGATTGCTGCTCTGAGTCAGAACGTCGGTGGTTGCCAGTCGTTGCAGTTCGCTTTCCAGCAGCTTCTTTTCAGTGATGTCTTCGGCAATGCCCACCACGATCACCGGTTGCCCCGACTCAGCCTTACGGTTGATGAAGCATTTGTCGCTCAGCCAGCGGATCTGGCCATTGGCAGCGATGATGCGGTACTCACGATCCTCCACGGCACCTTTGACCAGCACTTCGGCCAGGCTGCGCTCAGCGTATTCGAGGTCGTCGGGGTAGATTGCGTCGCGCCATTCATTGAAATCAGCCAGCACCAGACCTGCCGGCCGACCGAAGATTCGTTCATAGGCGGGGCTGACATACAGGACCTGTCGGGTTTCCCAGTTGAACGCCCAGAGCACCGCGTTGACGCTGACCAGCAATGAGCTGAATAGCTGCTCACGCTCGCTCAGGCGCGCGACTTCGCCCTGGGCGTGCATCAGCGCCATGAGCGTCTGGGCCGCTTCGGGCCAGTGAGGTTGGGACGAATCCTGTAGGTTCTTGTCGACCATCGGCACAAATCTCAAAGAACGTGCACTGCTGTGGATTGGCACGCGCTTGCTCCAAAGCCCGCCAGTATGGCGAAGTGCTCTTTGAGATAAGGGATTCGGGGCGAAGTTCCTTTTCAGGCGACGAAGGGCGGGGTGCAGTGTCGGAGTTGCCGAAGGCTGCGATCTTTTGATCCTGATCTTTCGTTCACCTGGATGCGCCACCTGCGATCAAGACCACGACGCAGGTTTGTTGCTGCCGGGTTGCCGTGAAGGCAACGAACTCTTGTTTCAGGCTCATGGCGTCTCTCGTAGGCCAAAGCATGAGGGCTTTCCGGCGAAATTCTTAGGGGGTAGAGGCCATCGCGGGGTGACGTTCTCCAACACGCTACTGGCGTATCAGGGCATGCTCATCAAGGCCATTCTCAGACGCTTGATCAGTTTCGGGGTCTTGAGACAATCGGCCGGGCGTTTGTTACCCAGGGCGGGCACGGTCTGTTCCAGCCACCAGAACCCTTCCTTGAGCCCCCTTTTTCCGTAGAGCACCACTGCCATGTCGAGGTTGTCATCCATGGCCTTGGCCAGCATGCGGGCGTTGTCGTCGAGGTAGTCCTCTTCGTACAACCGCACGAAAGTTTGCCAATCGGCATCGCCGACGTATTCGTCTTCCAGTCCCATTTTAAAAACCTGCAAAGGAAATCAAGTTGCTGCCGGTCGGGTTTCGCGCCGACGGTGCCAGGATCCCATCATAACCATTGGCCTTGGCCCAGGCGCCTATTTGATGAGTCTGGGTGTATTTGTTGCTGGTAATGCTCTTTAGCGAAACCCCCAGTTGTTTACGCACATCAGCCCGGGTCAGATCCAGAACGTTGTTGAGTTGCACTTTCTTGCTTACCAACACCCGGGTGGAAAGGTCCACACCCCAGTGGTTGACCTCGCCCATGGCGGTCTTGCGTGAGTTGGCGCCATAGACACCACCCAGTCCGGGGGCGGTGTAACGGTGTCTGGAGGCAACGTTCCACTTGTGCGCCGTCCAGGTTGTGCTGATCCGTCCTGGCTCTTCAAAGCGATAAACCGTCCGGTTGACCTTGCGGCCCTTAGGTGGCGTCGAGCACTTCATCAGACCCGAGGGGTCGATCCAGCTCACCGGGTTTGGCGCGTACTGGTAGAGGTTCAGCCCACCGGCCAAACCGATGGGGTCCGGTGTGGTAAAGCGACCGATGTCCGGGTCGTAGAAGCGCAAGGTGTTGTAGTGCAGCCCGGTTTCCCGGTCCAGGTATTGGCCCTGGAACCGCAGGTTCTGCTCTTCGATGTAATACGGTTCGCGTAGCTCTTCTACGGTGTTGCCCCACACCTGGTAACGGGCCCGCCAAAGCGTGTGCCCGTCGGCTTCCGAGAGTTGTTCGGGCAGGCCGTTGGAGTCGTTGTGGTAGTAACGGATTTTCTGGTGTTCACCCAGGCCGTCGACCCTTGCCAACGGTTCGTGGCTGTCGTCGGCGTAGATGTACAGGCTGGTCTGGTTGTCGCGGTGTTCCTGCAACAGTTGCAGTGCATCCCAGGTGAAGCGGGTGCGGCTAAGCAGGGTGGCATGGCGGTCGTATTCGGCTTTTTCGATGCGCCGGCCCAGCGGGTCGTAGGTCATTTTCACGACCGAGCCGTTATCGTTTCTAACCTCCACCAAACGCTGTTCGGCGTCGTAGCGCATGCGCTGGACACCCCGCCGGGCGCTGCGCTTTTCCACCATGCGGCCGAAGCCGTCATAGCGGTAGCGCTTGTCCTGATAGGTCAGCAAACGGTTATGAGCGACCCGTCCGGTGCCCAGGCTATCGAGCAAGTTGGCGGCCGGATCATAGGCGAAGCCTTCACGCTGGCCCTGGAGGTTGTCCTGGCTGGCGAGAATGCGTCCGGTGGCGTCGTAGTGCAGCAGATGGCGATGAGGGGCGTCAGGCTGGCTGTCGAAGCGTTCTACCAGTTGATCACTGCTGTCATAGCCAAACAGTGATTGCGCCGCCGGTGGTAACAGCGCGGACTGGCCCTGTTGCCGACGTTGGCGTGCGCGCAGGCGACCGCTGCGGTCGTATTCGCTGCGGGTGCTGAGGCGCCCTTGGGTGCGCAGCACTTCACGGTGCAGGCGGTCGCGTTCGAAGTCGCTGATGACCTGGCCGTCAAGGTTGATCTGGTGCAGGTGGCCGCTGCCGTAATGCAGGCGGTTTAGCCAGCGACCATCGGGGAGCCGCGTCTGGGTCAGATTGCCCAGCTCATCGTAGCGATGCTCCAGGCGTCCGGCCCATCCTTGCTCGGCGATCAGTTGCCCAAGAGCGTCGTAGTTCAAGCCGATGCTTTGCTGCTCACCGGTAAGCGCGGTGAAGGTGATGGCGTTGACCTGATCGAGCGCGTCATAGCGGTACTCGGTGCGCCCGTCTTCGGTGACTTTGGCCACCAGCCGACCCATTGCGTCGCGCTCCAGCTCATGGGTGATCGATGCTTGCGGCGCGAGGTCCAGGTCGGTGCTGCCCGGAACCGCGAGCGCTTCCATGCGGGTGACGTTGTCCAGTGGGTCGTAGGCGTAGCGTTTGAGGCTGCCGTCCAGGCTGTGCTGGGCGGTCAAGCGGTCGCCAGCGTCCCAGGCAAACCGGTAGCATTCACCGTTCTCGTTGGTCAGCGCCAGCAGGCGGCCGTAGCTGTCGTAGCTCAGCTCTACCCGTCGACCATGCGCGTCGGTACGCACGCGCAGTTGCCCATTGAGGGTGTGCTGGAAATGCGTGGTGTGCCCGGCGGGGTCGCTGTAGCCGATCAACTGGCCGCTCGCATCGCGCTGATATTGCTCGGTACGTCCGTCCGGTAATTGCTTGGTCAGCAGCCTGCCTTGGTCGTCATAGCTGAAAAGCGTCCGTTCCCCCAGTGCGTCGGTGCTGCTGAGCAACGTCCCGCGCTCGCAATAACTGAACCGTGTGGTGTAGCCGGAACAATCAGTGTGCTCGCTGAGCTGGCCAAGGGGAGTCCAACGCATGGTTTTGCGTTTGCCGATGGCGTCGACAACTTCCACCACCTGACCGTGGGCGTCATGGCGATAGCGGGTGACGTTGCCCAACGGATCGGTTTCGCGAATGCGGTTGCCACGCGAGTCATAGCGGTACTGCCAGGTATTGCCCGCGGCATCGGTTTCGGTCAGGGGCAGCGCCCAGTGTTCGAGCCACAGTGTTGACTCGCTGCGTCCGAGTGGGTCAGACGTCTGGCAAAGGTTACCCGCCTCGTCATAACTGAATTGATGTTGTCCGCCGTTGGGGGCCGTTGCCGCCACCAACTGGCTTTCCTCGTTCCACTGGAAGGCCCAGGTACGGTCCAGGGCATCGGTGGCTTCGGTGATCTGATACCGCCTATCCCAGCGACGGGTGCTGATGCGATTCAAACCGTCGGTGATGCGCGTAGTCCCGGCAGCCAGGTCGTAGTCAAAGGCGTAAGTGTCGCCCGCGTCGGTCCAGTGGCGAACAACCCGCCATTCTCGCTTTTCGATTAAGGCCCATTCGTAAAAGCAGCGCAGCCCGGTGGGCAGTTGGTGCTCAACCATGCGCCGTCCGGCATCGTAGGCGTAGCGGCGTTTCACGTGACCGTTGGATTGACGGACCTCGGTCAGATCACCCTGGGCGTCGTAATCGTAGTGCATCAGCACTTCACGGCGTTGATCGGCGTAAAGCCGGTCTATCCGGCTGACCCGTTGCGGCCAGCGTTCGTGGTACGCCAGCGCGATGCTGGTCAGGTCGAAGGTGTCTCGCAGCTGTACCAGCCGACCTGTGTCGTCGTAGTCGAGGTAGATGCGGTTGTCATTGCGGTCGCCCAGCTGACTCAGGCGCAGCAGCGATGCACGGCCCGGGGTGGGCTCGAACAGCCGGTACAGGCCGTCTGAGCTGTCGATCAGCAATTGGCCATTGGCATGCCGTCGTACGCTGAGCCCTTCACCGGGACTGAATACGGCGCCGCCCAGAGGGATGGAACCCATGTCGATGCGCCGGCCCTGTTCATCGGTGTAGACAAGCGTTTCACCGCCCTCGGGGTGAGGCAGGATCTCGACGCGCACCTCGTAGGCCACGCTCCAGCCCGCACCGAACATACCTTCGCGGCGCTCGTCGCGGCTGTTGTAGAAGCGTTGCCAGTCGATTGGCAAGATGCCGGGCAGGACGAAGTCCATCTCCTCGACATCGCCCAGAACTTTGGCCCCGGTGGCGGCATGCACCGGGTTCGACGAACCCATAGTAGCGTTGGCCGCGGCGCCCATCGCGCTGCTGACCGCCATCGACGCCGCGCCGCCCACCAGCATGCACGGCAGGTTACTCAGGAACTTGCCTTTGCCGCCCTTGAGCATCAGCAGCGCGGTGACTGCCAGACCGACGCCCGGGGTCTTGCCGCTGCGAATCTCGCGCACCACCACCGAGCCGCCGCCAATGGTGACATCGGGTGAAATCAGCCCGGATGACACGACCTTGGCATCGCAGGTGCTGCGGTCGCCGCTGCGCACTGCTGGCTGGCCGTTGATGGTGACTTTGTCCGACCCTTCGGCCAAAAACTGCGGCGGCATCGGCGGATGTTTCATGCACGCGATCATATCCAGCGGCTTGGGTACGGCGCCGGGCGCGGGTGTTGCAACAGTGGGGCGCCACATCTGCGAGAAAAAGTTCTCGGCCATGTCCAGATAGCTGGGCTCGGCTTGCGGCTCAGGTGCCTCAAGCTCGGTGTCTGCTGGTGCGACATGGGATTGAATCGCCCCAGCGGCGCGAGCGGCTGGGATGTTGTTGGTCAGGGTGTTGGTTGAGCCGGTGAGGATGTTCGCTTGCACCGTGGGCGGGAACAGCGCGTTGCCAATGCCTTCGCAGATATTGCTCAGCCCTTCGTCGGCCCCGGTCTTGCTCATGGCAAGGCCAACGACGGCGCCCACCACGGCGCCGAGCAGGAAGCAACCTAACCCGCCTGTGGCGACTGTGATGCCCGTAGCCGCCACCACCGCAGCCGTCGCTAGGGCGGTAATCGCAATGTTGGCTGCTACCTCCAGCACGCCTCCAAGAATGTCAGCCATCATTGAGGTGTGGTCCAGCGCATCGCCCAGCCGGGCGGCCCAGAGAGCGTCAGACATGCAGTTCGCTCATCAAGCCGGAACGTCAAACAACAACGAGCCCTTGATCGTCGCCCAATGCGCTGCTTCAGCATCACCGAGCTTCTCGGCTTTGACGTAGCTCAAGGCAAGCATTTTGCGCGTGCCGGGCAGTACCAGGGCGAGCTGAAACTGGAAGACCTTTTCGTTGCCCTTGTTGAACTGGCTGCGCAGCTCGATGCCTTCGACTTCCTGATTGGCGCCCAGGCGCACGGCGACGCCCGGTTGAGCGCGCAGGTCCTGGACCTGTTTTTCCAGGCGTTTGAGCTGCTCGTCGAGGTTGCTCTGCAGGGTTTCGCCGTCGGCCAGCAAGCTGCGGCTGACGATCAAGGAGGTGCCCAGTTCAGGGAACTTGAGGATGTTGATCGTTGCATCCAGCAACTCGCTGGGCGGCAGCTGGAACTGGAATTCATTGATGCGGTAAGTCATGGCGCATAAATCTCGAGGTTAACCCTTGGGGAACGCGGCAGCGATGTTGGCGTCGATGCTGGCCTTGACGCCCTGGCCGTCGGGCGTGGCACCGGGGCCGCCGCCGTTGTTCAGGTGCAGCACACCGCCGGTGTTGAATTCGGCATCGCCGCTGGCATAGAAGCTGATTTGCACGCCGGTCAGATTGATCTGACCGCTGGCGTTGAGCTCCAGAATGCTTTCGCCGCAGACCAGGCGCAGGTTCTCGCCCACTTCAATGACGTAGCTCTGGCTGATGCTGTCGGTCTTGCGCAAGCCCACCGACAGGATGTCTTCCTGCTTGACGATGCGCAGGCGGTTATTGCCGATGGTCACCGTCTCGTTGTGGCCGATGCTCTTGTTGCGGTCGTGACCCACCGAGTGGCTTTCATCGACCTCCACCACAATGTCCTGGTTGCGCTCGGCATGGATGTACAACTGCTCGGCGCCTTTTTTGTCTTCCATGCGGATTTCGTTGAAATTCGCTGGCGTGCCGCCCTTGCTCGAACGGCTTTTCATGCCGCTCTGGGTGGCGTTTGCGGGCAGGTCATAAGGCACGGTCTGTTCGGCGTTGTAGACACGACCGGTGATGATCGGCCGGTCGGGGTCGCCTTCCAGGAAGCTGACAATCACTTCCTGGCCAATGCGCGGGATCTGCATCGAGCCCCAGTTTTTCCCGGCCCAGGACTGTGACACGCGAATCCAGCACGAGCTGTTTTCGTTGGACTGGTCGTGACGGTCCCAGTAGAAATGCACCTTCACCCGGCCGAACTGATCGGTCCAGATTTCCTCGCCCTTGGGGCCGACCACCAACGCGGTCTGCGGGCCTTTGACGATGGGGCGATGGGTCGTGGGCAGCGGCCGGTAGCTTTGTTGGGCGACGATGCAGGTCAGGCTGCTTTCGAACTGGGCCGAAGGTGCGCCGCCGCCGGTTTCACCGCTTTCCTGGGACACGTAATAGCGCGCGCCGACGATCAGGTATTCGCGGTTCTGGTCCTGGCGGGTGAAGCCGGTGAGGCTGAACAGGTGGCCCGAGCCCAGACCGCGAGCGTTGCCGGCCAGCTCCACTTGCTCGTGCAGGGTTTGCAAGGCTTCGATGCGGGTGCGGGCGTAGTGTTCGCCGTCTTGGCTCTGGACATAGGTGCCGGGGTAGTCGTACAGCGGATAGTCGCCGGCGGTGTGCGGGCGCGGCATGGCCGAACGCACGTCGATGCGCGCGCTGGGGCGCTGGAAGTCGTAGTCGTTGAGTTCCAGCGAGCCGGGCTGCACTTCCTGGGCCAGGTGCCAGTCGTGGATATGGTCGCGCTCGCGCTGCTGTTCGTTCTTGGGGTAGTAGGGCACCGAACCGTAGCCGGGCACCGTGGTGTGGGCGCCATAGGCGTCGGCCAGCACCAATACATGACGGCCCTGTTCGTGGCGGAAGAAGTAGTAGATCCCTTCCTGTTCCATCAGGCGACTGACGAAATCGAAGCTGGTTTCGCGATACTGCACGCAGTATTCCCACTCGCGATAGGGGCGGCTGAGGGCGTCTTCGAAGTCGGAAAAACCCAGGTCGCGAAACACCTGCTTGATGATCTGCGGGATGGTCAGGTTCTGGAAAATCCGGCAATCGGAGGTACGGGTCAGCAGCCATAGCCAGGGCCGCAAGGTCGCCTGGTAACTGGCGAACTGTCCCTGGTCAACGTTCTGGCTGAAGCGCGAAACGATGCCGTGGAAATGCCGCTCGCCGCCGCCGTCCAGTTGCAGGCTCACGCACATGGGTTTGCCGAGCACCTGGTTGAGGTCGATGGCGTTGTCCAGCGAGTGCAACTGCAACTCGTAGTTGAACAGCCGCCCCAGCTCTTCGCCGCCGCCCATGTCCTTGAGCAACAGCACCTCAGGTCCCAGGGGGCTGGTGATTTTGGCCAGGCGTGAGGCTTGGTTGAATAACATCGAGTGTCCCGTGCAAGTTGTAATAGCTGAAGGAACGCAACCCCCACTGTGGAAGATGCCACTGTGGGAGCGAGCTTGCTCGCGATGGCGGCGTATCAGTCAACATTGATGTTGAATGTACTTGCGCTATCGCGAGCAAGCTCGCTCCCACAGGGTTTTACGGTGTTCCTTACCGTCAGGCCGCGTCGCTGAAATCGTACTGCAATTCGTTATCCCGGGCGCTGATCCGCACGCCGGCCAGCGCCTTGCCTTCGAGCATGCGGGTCAGGAACTCGCGGCTCATGTCCGGCAGCAGGCTGTTGGTCAGGATGGCGTCGATCATGCGTCCGCCGCTTTCGGTTTCGGTGCAGCGCGAGACGATGAGGTCGATCACCGCGTCGTCGTAGTCGAAGGCGACTTTGTGGGTGTTCTCCACGCGCTTCTTGATGCGGTTGAGTTGCAGGCGGGTGATGGCCTTGAGCATCTCGTCGCTGAGCGGGTAGTACGGAATTGTCACCAGGCGACCCAGCAGGGCCGGCGGGAAAATCTCCAGCAGCGGCTGGCGCAGGGCCTTGGCGATGTCCTCGGGCTCGGGCACGTTCTGCGGGTCTTTGCAGACCTGGGCAATCAGTTCGGTACCGGCGTTGGTGGTCAACAGAATCAAGGTGTTCTTGAAGTCGATCACCCGGCCTTCACCGTCCTCCATCACGCCTTTGTCGAACACCTGGAAGAAAATCTCATGCACATCCGGGTGGGCTTTTTCCACCTCGTCCAGCAGCACCACGCTGTACGGTTTGCGCCGCACGGCTTCGGTCAGTACGCCGCCTTCGCCATAGCCGATGTAGCCCGGTGGCGCGCCCTTGAGGGTGGACACGGTGTGGGCTTCCTGGAACTCGCTCATGTTGATGGTGATGACGTTCTGCTCGCCGCCATACATGGCTTCGGCCAGGGCCAGGGCGGTTTCGGTCTTGCCCACGCCAGAGGTGCCGGCGAGCATGAACACGCCAATGGGCTTGCTCGGGTTGTCCAGGCCGGCGCGGGAGGTCTGGATGCGCTTGGCGATCATCTGCAAGGCGTGGTCTTGGCCGATGATGCGTTTTTTCAGGTGCTGGTCGAGGTTGAGCACCGTTTCCAGTTCGTTGCGAGCCATGCGACCCACCGGGATACCGGTCCAGTCGGCGACCACCGAGGCCACGGCCTGGTAGTCCACGGTCGGCAGAATCAATGGGGTTTCGCCTTGCAGCGCGGTCAGGCGCTGTTGCAGGTCCACCAGTTGCTCGCGCAGGGCGTGGCTTTCGTTGTCGCAAGCTTCGCTGTTGTCTTCGCTGTCCACCACGCCGACGCGCTCGCGCAGGGTGGCACGGGTGGCGAGCAACTCGTCCACCAAGGCTTTCTCTTCGGCCCAGCGGCCTTCCAGCTCGGCCAGGCGTTCGCGTTCGGCGCTCAGCAGGTTTTCGCTCTGGGTCTGACGGCTGCCAATGGCAATGCCGATGGCGTGTTCACGGGCGATGATTTGCAGCTCGGTTTCCAGCGCTTCGATGCGCCGACGGCTGTCGTCCACTTCGGCCGGCACCGCGTGCAGGCTGATGGCGACACGGGCGCAGGCGGTATCCAGCAGACTCACGGATTTGTCCGGCAACTGGCGCGCCGGGATGTAGCGGTGGGACAGTTTGACCGAGGCCTCCAGGGCTTCGTCGAGGATCTGCACCTGATGGTGTTTTTCCATGGTCGAGGCCACGCCGCGCATCATCAGCAGCGCCTTGTCTTCGGACGGCTCGGCCACTTGCACCACCTGGAAACGCCGGGTCAGGGCCGGGTCTTTTTCGATGTGCTTCTTGTACTCGGCCCAGGTCGTGGCCGCTACCGTGCGCAGGGTGCCGCGGGCCAGGGCCGGCTTGAGCAGGTTGGCCGCGTCACCCGTGCCGGCAGCGCCACCGGCGCCCACCAGGGTGTGGGCTTCGTCGATGAACAAAATGATCGGTTTGGGCGACGCCTGGACATCTTCGATGACCTGACGCAGGCGCTGTTCGAACTCGCCTTTCATGCTCGCGCCGGCCTGTAGCAGGCCGACATCGAGGCTGCGTAGCTCCACGTCCTTGAGCGATGGCGGCACGTCGCCGGCGACGATGCGCAGGGCAAAGCCTTCGACCACGGCGGTCTTGCCCACGCCGGCTTCACCGGTGAGGATCGGGTTGTTCTGCCGGCGGCGCATGAGGATGTCCACCAGTTGGCGGATCTCTTCGTCGCGACCGACGATGGGGTCGAGCTTACCGCTGCGCGCCTGTTCGGTGAGGTCGACGGTGAAGCGCTTGAGGGCTTCCAGTTTGCCCATGGCACTGGGGGCCATGGCGCCACTGGCCTCGCCCGGCACGGCACCGGCGTTGAAACCGTCGCTGGCGGTCAGGGCGTTTTCCGGGGAGTCGCCGACGTATTCGTCAAAGCGCTCGCTCAAGGCCTCGACCTTGACCTTGTCGAACTCCGACGACAGCCCCAGCAACGCATGGCGCAGGCTTGGCGTCTTGAGAATGCCCAGCACCAGGTAACCGGTGCGCACCTGGCTTTCGCCAAACATCAGGCTGCCGTAGACCCAACCGCGTTCCACGGCTTCTTCAACGTGGGAAGACAGGTCGGTGATGGAGGTCGAGCCCCGTGGCAGGCGGTCCAGGGCTTCGGTCAGGTCGCGGGCCAGGCGTGCCGGCTCGATATTGAACTGGCGGATGATGCGGTGCAGGTCCGAGTCCTGCAGTTGCAGCAACTGATGAAACCAGTGGGCCAGTTCCACGTAGGGGTTACCGCGCAACTTGCAGAACACGGTGGCGGCTTCGATGGCTTTGTAGGCCACGCTGTTGAGTTTGCCGAACAACGCGGCGCGACTGATTTCACCCATGCTCATGGCTCCTTGAGGTCTGTGAGGTGTTGGCCTGTTCGGCGTAATGCCGGGCCAGTATTAAATCCTTGGCATCTGTTTCGGGGCGTCCCAACCAGGTGTTGAACCCCAGGCGCAAACTACCGTTGAGTTGCAGCGCCGGTACTTCGGGTTGTTCCAGGATCAGGTTCAGGTCCCAGTCCAGTTCATGGCCCAGGTATTCGGCGACCCAGGCCACCAGCTCGTTGAAGGGTTGGCTGCCGGGCAACATGCCCATGTAGTCATCGAGCTTGAGTGGCCCCAGGCGAATGCGGAATTTGTGCTGGCGATCCCACACGTAGCGGCCCAGGCAAAAGTCCACGCCCAACTGATTGGCGCTGACGCCCACGCGGCTGCGTTCTGGCAGTTCCAGCCATTGGCCGACGTATTCTTCGATCTCCACCGGCAGGCCGAAGTACTCGCTGATGATGGCCTTCAGGCCGTCCGGGTAGCGGGTTTGCGCCGACAAGTGGCCGCTGTAATGCAGCTTCGCTGTGTCGGGGATCAGCCCCTGCTTGAGCAGGCTCGGCATGCCCCGACCACTGAGGGCGGCCAGGCGCGCCGACCAGTAGTCATCGTCCGGGCGATCATGGCTGACCGTTGGCCGCGCTTCGGCCCAGGCCCGGTAGAACAGGCTGAGCAGGCGATGGTGGAACACATCGAGGAAACGTTTGCTGGTGCTGTCGGCGTTGTTGCGCTGACGTTCGCGCACGTATTCGGTGATGTGCAGCGGCAGCGGGCCGTTGGGGCCGCCGAGGCCGAAGAAGAACTGCTCCAGGCGTGCCGGCGCACCGTCGAGGCCCGGTTGCACCGAGGCCAGGGTCGCCGGGGCGAAGGTGCATTCGGCCTGTTGCCCCAGGCGCAGCGGGTCATCGGCCAGGCGCAATGAATGGCCCAGGCGCGGCAGCTCGGGGGATTCGCACTCGATACGGCGCAAGGCCTGGAAGAAGTCGTATTCCCAGGGCTCCTGGTGCATCGCGTCCAGGGTACTCAAAGGGTCGGACGACGTCCGGGCTTGGCTTTCCATCGCATGATCTCGCCGCGTTCGGTGGTACGGATCACCGTCTCGGTAAAACTGTTGATCGACACGTAGCGTGCCAGGAAGCGCTCGAACACCGCGCCGAGCAAAAACACCCCGGTGCCGCGAAACGCGTTTTCATCGAATTCCAGGGTGATTTCCAGGCCCCGACCAAACACGATCGGGCCGGGCATCGGCAGGCGTCGGGTGCAGGCCTTGCTGCTGACTTCGCGCAGGCCTTCGATCTGCAACTGCACCGCCGCATCGTTGCTGTCGCCGTACAGGCGCAGCAGTTCGCGCAGGGCGGCGGCGCCCTGGCCTTGCTCGCTCAGGGACAGGTAATTGAGCGAGAGCTGGCTGATCAAACGCCAGGCCTTGGCGTCGTGGGCATGGCTGGCCCGTGGTCGACTGGGGCCGGCGGCGCAACGAATCGCGCCGACGGGCGCGCTGTCGGCCAACGTGAAATCAGTCTTGCCGTTGCCCACACTCATGAACAGCGGTAGGTCGCGGTTGGTGCACAGCGCCGTCACGCCCAGTTGGCGCAGGTCGTGGCGATAGGGCGCCTGCTGGCTGTCCACCAGGCTGACGAAGGTTTCGCTGCCCACGTAGGTCGAGCGCGGGCCGTTGCGTCGTTGGTCGCTGGACAATACTCGTGGCTCACGCCGTATTGTGTAATAGGCCTGGTCGCGGCCATAACGGGACGGATCGCGCACGGCATAGAACGGCAGGAACGGCTGCTCCGGCCCGGTGCCGTGGCCGGTGAGGCCGGTCAGCGAATGCACTTCGAAATCCATCGGTCGGGTGCGGTCGGCGATGACGTGATGTTCGTTGACCCGCTCCGAGAGGTGGATGCGATCCAGGCGCTTGGGAAACAGGTTGATCGCCGGGGTGCAGAACGGCAGGAACTGCGCGGCGCCGACGCTGCCCTCCAGGCTCGGGTCGTGCCGGTCGAACAGCACGATCAGCTCCAGCTCCTGACCGTCGCAGCGCTTGACCGCGCGGCTCAATTGGGTGAAGTCGACGAACAGGAACCGATGGGGCAGGGCGAAGTATTCCTGCAACAGGCGATAGCCCTGGAAGGCGCGCGAGACCACGGGCAGCGCGGCATCGGCATCGTCGAAACCCCGCGAGCACAGCGCGTCCTGAGGCAAGCGTTCAACCCAATCGCCGCCGGGCTTGCGGGCGAACACCGCGCAAGCATTGCTCAGCAGTTGTTCGTAGAGACGGAAGGGCTGTTCGTCGGCACCGCTGAGGTACAGCGGCAGGTTGTCCAGGGGCAGGCTGTTGAACGGCAGTTCGGCGCCCGTACGCAGGGTCAGGCGCAGGCCGGCCTTGGCCTTCGGTTCGCTGGCGGCCAGGCGTCCGAGCACGGCGGACGGGTTGCCGAAGTACTCGGCCTGGCTGACCTGCAACGGCCACAGCGTCACCGCGTGGGCGGTGCGGTACTCGCAGCAGGTCTGGGTCTCACGCCCCAGGGCGGCGCGCAGGACGGTGTCCCGGGGTAGCGCAAAGCCGCCGCTCAGCGAGCCCTCATCGGGGTCGGTCTGCAGTTGCACCACGGTCATCGACGGCGTGGGCGCCAGATAGTGGGGATAGGCGATTTCCAGCAGGTTATGGGTGAAGGTCGGGTACTCGGCATCGAGCTTGAGCTGCACCCGCGCCGTCAGGTAGGCGAAGCCTTCCAGCAAACGTTCGACGTACGGGTCGGCGCAGTCCATCCCGGACAGCGTCAGCCGACTGGCGATCTTGGGGTATTCCTTGGCGAACTCCGCCGCGCTTTCGCGCACGTGGTGCAGTTCCTGGTTGTACAGCTCCAGCAGGCGCGGATTCATGGGCGTCTCCGCTGGTCGGCTTGGACCACGCGCACGTGGCCGGTTTCCAGGTCCAGGTCGGTTTGCAGCATCAGGCGCAGCGGCACGGGCTGCGCCCAGAGGTCACCCTCGATCTCGAAACTCAAGGCGTTGTGGTTCATCTCGGCGGTTGCTCGGGCTCGCACCCTCAGGGTGTGGCGCAAGATGCGCGGTTCGAACGTGGCGATGGCTTGGTGGATCAACGCTTCCAAGGCCGGAAGGTCGACGTTCGATGCGCTGTTGCCGGCCAGCGCCGGCAACCCGAAATTGACCACAGACGTGCCTGCCGGGGTGTGCAGCGTGGCGTCGGTATCGAGCAACGATGTGGTGTTGAGCAACCACGCCAGGTCACGCAGCACCGAGGCTTTCAACTGGGTGAGCGACAACACGCGCTTGTCGGCGCTTTCTTTGGGGTTGCTCGGATCGTCGTCGGTCAACCGGTCCAACAGGGACGGTTGCAGGCGATCGCGGGTGGCGATTTCGGTTACCACCGAAAGAGCGCCGTATACATTTTTTGATCCCATTGGCCAGGGCCGCAGGAGGCGAATTGGCTCACATCCGAGACCTCCAATGTTTCCTTGACCAGGCGTACTGCTTGAATTTTGGTCAAGCAATCGCGGCTGGGAGCGGGCATGTGTTCGCTGCGTTCGACCAAGAAAATCGGCACTTGGTTGAAGGTCTCCACACGCAGTTGCTTGTCCGGGCCCAGGCTGAACTGGCAAGGCCATTCCATATCGAGCGTCAGGTGGCTCTGGTCAGGTTTAACGAGCGTGCAGCGACCTTGAACGTCGATCAGGCTCACCGGATGTCCGACGAAAACTGCTTGCGTCAGGGCTGCCGGAGCGACTGTTTCCTGCCCGGCGCACGCGCTTAGACTGACGAGGCTTGCCGCCAGCGCCGAAAGAAACAAAGGGCTGCGCATCACGAAAGCTCCCAGAACCAGATGGCCTTGGATCTTGAGAACAGATCACCGCTCTTGGTCAGGCCACGGTTCCACAGGTCGATGTGATCACCAGTAGGTCGACCGGCAGTG
Source organism: Pseudomonas sp. N-1-13 (assembly GCF_057787095.1). NCBI lineage: Bacteria > Pseudomonadati > Pseudomonadota > Gammaproteobacteria > Pseudomonadales > Pseudomonadaceae > Pseudomonas > Pseudomonas sp. N-1-13. Next base: position 58,473 of record NZ_JBYNRI010000001.1, read on the forward strand.
TCGCTGTTCTGTTGGTAGCAGTCTTTGAAGAAGATGATTCCGGTTTTGCCCATCAGTGTTGTGCGGTCTGCCACGCTGGTGGTGTAGACCTTCGGTGGGCCTAGGCGGTTCTTCCTCCATAGCCAGTTGGCCAATGACTCCGCGCCGCGGGCATGTCCATGGGCGCATTTGGGATCCAGCGTATAAGTCGATGAGTTGACCGATAAGGTCTTTTCTCCGCACAAGGCGATGCTCATACGAATAGCGCACTGGTTGACATAGGGACCGTCGCAAGCCGGACTGGCGGACGGGTAGGGCGGATAGCTGTTCCACAAATTGATAAACGAAGGCTTGGCCATGACTCAGATACCGGGTGGGAAAGGATTGGATTCGAGCAAGCACCAAACACCCCCGGCGCCTGGCACCGGGGGCGTGTTCGATCACACCTTGACGTTCTGACGGATGTTCCAGCCGAACTTGACCGGACCGCCTTCCTTGGTGCCGTCGGCTTTTTGCGGCTGATAGTCGACCATCACCTTGGCGAAGTTCAGGGTGACGTTTTCGGTCAGGCGATCATCGTTGCCCGAGCCACCGGTGCTCAGGGACGTGATCAGCACTTCTTCAAGATTGATGATCATGTACTCGACCTGGCTTTCACCACCGGCCTTGCGCACGGTCAGCTTGACCTTGTCGATGTGCTTGCCGCTGGCGCAATGCATCATCAGGTTGGGCGATGCCTTGTCGACGAACTTGGTCAGCGACAGGTCCTGCACGTTGACCTTGCCCGCGCCACCGCCACTGCCCACGTGCATGTTGCCGGACTGGGACATGCCCCAGCTCCAGTTCAGGACATCGATCTCGTCCTTGTGGGCCTTGTCCATGGACTCGCCCTTGATGTCGCCGATCTTGATGAAAATATCAACAGCCATGTTTTCTCCCTGTGTGGTCTCTACCACATTGTTTGATTGACGCCGACCTTGCGAAATCTGTTCTGCTGAACGCTACGAAGGCGATCTCCAACCCACTGAAGACCCCCTGTGGGAGCGAGCCTGCTCGCGATGACGGCGTGTCAGGCAACGCAGGTGGCGACGGATCCACCGCTATCGCGAGCAGGCTCGCTCCCACATGTTTACCGCGTACCGTTCAACAGGTTTTTACGCACCCTTGGCCGAAGGCAGTTTCGATACCAGGCGCAGCGACACAGTCAGCCCTTCGAGCTGATAGTGCGGGCGCAGGTAGAACTTGGAGTTGTAGTACCCCGGGTTGCCTTCGACCTCCTCGACGATGACCTCGGCGGCGGCCAGTGGGTGCTGGGCCTTGGTGGTCTCGGTGGAGTGCGCCGGGTCACCGTCGACGTAGTTGAGGATCCAGTCCTGCAACCAGCGCTGCATTTCATCCTTCTCTTTGAAGGAGCCGATCTTGTCGCGCACGATGCACTTGAGGTAATGGGCGAAACGGCAGGTGGCGAACAGGTACGGCAGGCGCGCGGCCAGGTTGGCGTTGGCGGTGGCGTCCGGGTCGTCGTATTCGGCCGGTTTCTGCAACGACTGGGCGCCGATGAACGCGGCGAAGTCGGTGTTTTTCTTGTGCAGCAGCGGCATGAAACCGTTCTTCGCCAGCTCCGCTTCACGGCGGTCCGAAATGGCGATTTCGGTCGGGCACTTCATGTCCACGCCACCGTCATCGGTAGGGAAGGTGTGGGCTGGCAGGTTTTCCACTTCACCGCCGGACTCCACGCCACGGATGCGCGAGCACCAGCCGAAGTGTTTGAACGAACGGTTGATGTTCACCGCCATCGCATAAGCGGCGTTGGCCCAGGTGTACTTGGAGCTGTCGGCGCCGTCGGTGTTTTCTTCGAAGGCGAAGGCTTCCACCGGGTCGGTCTTGGCGCCGTACGGCAGGCGCGCCAGGAAACGCGGCATGGTCAGGCCGATGTAACGCGAGTCTTCCGATTCACGCAGCGAACGCCAGCCGGCATATTCCGGTGTGGTGAAGATCTTGGTCAGGTCGCGCGGGTTCGACAGTTCCTGCCACGAGCCCATGCCCATCACGGTCGGCGATGCGGCGGCAATGAACGGCGAGTGCATGGCGGCGCAGACTTTCGACAGCTCGCCCAGCAACTCCACGTCCGGTGGCGACTGGTCGAAGTAGTAGTCGCCCACCAGGCAACCGTACGGTTCACCGCCGAACTGGCCGTATTCTTCTTCGTACATCTTCTTGAAGATCGGGCTCTGGTCCCACGCGGTGCCCTTGAATTTCTTCAGGGTCTTGTGCAGGTCGGTCTTGGAGATGTTGAGCACGCGGATCTTGAGCTGCTCGTCACTCTCGGTGTTGTTGACCAGGTAGTGCAGGCCACGCCAGGCGCTTTCCAGCTGCTGGAAGTCGGGGTGGTGGATGACCTGGTTGACCTGGGCGGTGAGCTTGGCGTCGATGGCGGCGATGATTGATTCGATCGACTTGATGGCGTCGTTGGACACCAGGTCAGTCTGCGCCAGGGCCTGCTCGGCCAGCGTGCGCACGGCGGTTTCGACGGCTTCGCGAGCGCGCTCGGTCTTGGGCTTGAATTCTTGCATCAGCAGCGAGGCGAACTCGCTGGGTACTTCGGTGGTGCCCAGGGCCTGGGACTGATTTTCACGTGCTGATTCGTTCATGATCATTCGTCCTGATTAAGCCTTGGGCTCGTTATCGGCGGGCTTGGGCGCGCTGGCCAGGGCCTGCAACAGGGCAGGGTCCTTGATCGCTTTCATGATGATTTCTTCGGCGCCAGTCTTGCCGTCCATGTAGGTCAGCAGGTTGGCCAGTTGGGTGCGCGCTTCGAGCAGCTTGTTCAGCGAGTCGACCTTGCGGGCCACGGCCGCCGGGCTGAAGTCGTCCATGCTTTCGAAAGTCAGGTCCAGGCTCAGGTTGCCTTCGCCGGTCAGTTCGTTGGGAACATGGAACGCCACGCGAGGCTGCATGGCCTTGAGGCGCGAGTCGAAATTGTCGACATCGATTTCAAGGAATTTGCGATCGGCCACAGGTGCCAGAGGCTCGGCGGGCTTGCCGGCCAGGTCCGCCATCACCCCCATGACAAAGGGCAACTGGACCTTTTTCTCGGCGCCGTAGAGCTCGACGTCGTACTCGATCTGCACTCGAGGCGCACGGTTGCGCGCGATGAATTTCTGAGAACTTTGCTTCGCCACGTTGCTGCTCCTGGTCGCTTGAGCGACGGTGTTGGCGTCATCGGGGGTGCCGGTGACGTGACTGCGTGATCCGTTCGCTTTTATTCGCTGTCTGGGCCGCGCAGGTTTTCAAATTGACTCATGCCGTCGGGAATCAGGTTGCGCACGATGGTCGCAAAGTCGGCGTTCACCAGAATCTTGGCCCGATTCAACAGCACCGGCAGGGGGCTGGAGGGCTCTTGACGGGCGTAGTACGCGAGAATCCGGTCCAGGCTGCGCAGCACGTCGTCGCGGCTGTTGATTTCGCCAGGGGCGGTGCTGCGTGGCGCGCCCGCGCTCGGCGCGGTGGTGTGTTCAACCGGCGCGGTGTTGTCGTCGCCGCTGCTGATGACTTCGGGCAGGGCGCTGTCGCCGCTCTGTGGGGCGAACTGGCCGAGAATCTGCAGGGCCATCTTGAGCGGTTGCTTCAGCGGGCCAAGGTCCACGCCTTGGGCGGAACCGACTTGATCGCTGACGTGTTGCTCGATGGCTTCGGCGGCGCTGCGGGCTTCCAACAGGGCGGCGCGGGTGATTTCCAGCTGCTCGGGATCACTGTCGAGCAGGGCTCCGGCGAGCTGTTCAGCGCCGAGGCTTTCATTCGGGAAACTTTGCAGGCCGCTGGCATTGGCGGCGGCGCGCAGGCTCACGGCACCGAAGGTGCGCGAGCGGGCCAGAATGCTTTCGCGCAGCAGGCCAATGGTGATATCGGATGTCAGGCCGGCGAGGGCGTTGATGCGCACGGTGGGATCGTTGTCGTCCTCGGCGTCCAGGCGCGGATGCAGCTCGGCCCAGTACTGCTTGAGCAATTCGCTGGTCAGCGTCAACACACGGGCCAGGCCCGGTATGCCTTCCAGGGCCAGGGAACTTTGCAGCAGGAAATGGGTGATGCGCAGGTCTTTGCTGCGTTGCAGCAGGTCCAGGCTTTGCTGCTGGATGCTGCGCCACTCAGGGGGTTCGGCAGGCAATATCGAATCGCCCATGCTGCGCTCGGGCTGACCTTGGGAATCGCGTTCCAGGCGCAAGAAATCCGCGTCATATTCCAAATCTTCACCGCACGGCGAAGTCGCGGATACGGCGGCGAGCAGCAGAGGCACATCCACTTCGTTCGATCTCCCTATCGCCCGCTGAATAACTCGGGCAGTGCACACGCAAGTTCCGAATGGAACTCCACATGTTCCTTGAGGCTAATGGCTCTTTAGATGCTTAATGATCTTAAAGTGCCATCACGTATATTCAAGAAGTTGTGCATTTTTGGTGTAGTACTTATGGCTTGTCAAGGTAAGCTATTTCCCCTGTGTGACAGTTGTGAGGCGCTTAACAACCTGCGCGACCAGTAGGTCAAGGCAGGCACTGATGCAGGTTTTTTGTCATGCAGGCGGGTTAATATCAGCAATCATGCTGGCAAAAAGCCGTTTCGCAGTTGGTTGCAAAGGTTTGTCGGCGAGTCGTTCGGGCGTAGATCCCGGCACTCGATCGCATGCGCAAGTGTTCAGCAAGGAGGCAAGATGGCGCTGTGTTTGACTATCACTAGTTATCACAAGATTACCCCGGGCCAGTGTTCTGAAAAGTCCATGGACCAGGGAGTGATGGCAATTGGCCGTAACTCCGATAATGACTGGGTATTACCGGACCCTGAGCGCCTGGTTTCCGGCAAACATTGCGTTATTCAATACAAAGACGGGCGTTATTACTTAACCGATAACAGCACTAATGGTGTGGAATTGGTCAAGGCCGGTGTCCGTTTGCGCAAGGGCAACAGTGAGCCGCTGCAAGACGGCGAAGTTATCCGCATTGGCGATTATGAAATCCAGGCGCGGGTGGATTTCAACCTGCCAGTCTCCGACAGCAATCCGTTCGCTGAGGCGCCCAGCAGCTTCGAAGCCTTGATGGGGCATCAGGGTGCCGGCTTGAATACACCTACGCCGATGCCCGTGGCTCCCCCGGCCCATTTCCAGGGTGCCTCGGCCATGGACACCTTGCCCGACCTGTTCGACTTCCTGAGCCCGGGCAGTGTCCCGCCGGCCACCCAGCCTGACCATGTGCCGGCCCAACAGCATGATTTCCGTCCACCTACGCCCATTGCTGCTCCCAGCCCGCCGCCGGTGATCGAGCCTGTGGCGCAGGCCTCGGCCTCGGTGATACCGGAGGACTGGGACCCGTTCAGCGACAAGCCCGCGCCCGTGGCAGTTGCTCCGATTCCTGTCGCTGCGCCACCGCCCGTTGTCGAGCGGCCTGTCGTAGAGCCGCCTGTCGTAGAGCCGGTGCCGACACCCCCGCCTCAGGTCCACGCCACCGCCGAACCTGCGCCGCTGCGCGAGGCGCCGGTGACCAGCGTTCAAACCCTGGCCACGCCGCCCAAGCCGCTCGACGCCGCCCAGCCCGACCTGTTGCAAGCCTTCCTGCGCGGCGCCGGGCTGGATCAGTTGCGCCTGGACCAGGCCCAGGCCGAGGCGCAGATGGAAAGCATCGGGCGCAGCTATCGGCTGATGGTCGAAGGCTTGATCGATGTCTTGCGTGCCCGTAGCAGCCTCAAGGGCGAGTTCCGCATTCAGCAAACGATGATCCAGCCGGTGGAAAACAACCCGCTGAAGTTCGCCCCTAATGTCGAGGAGGCCATGTTGTTGCTGCTGCGCCATGGCAACCAGGCATTCATGGCGCCGGATGTGGCGGTGCGTGACAGCTTCGACGACCTGCGCGCTCACCAACTGGCAGTGATGGCCGGCGTGGAAGCGGCCATCAAGCATTTGCTGGCGCGCTTTGAGCCGGCGCAACTGGAAGAGCGCATGGGCAAACCCGCTGGTCTGTCGAGCATTTTCAACGGCTCGCGACAGGCTCAGTACTGGCAGCAATTCACCGAGCTCTACAGCAACATTTCCCGGGAAGCCCAGGAGGATTTCCAGGACCTGTTCGGACGCGAATTCAGTCGCGCCTACGAAGAGCACAGCGCGCGACAGCGCCGCCTATAACACTTTTAAAAGCAATCAACGGATAGCTCAAACGTCATTGAGGACGCAGGATGATTTTCAGGTTTTTACTCGCAGTCGCCACCGTGCTTCTGCTGACGGCATGCGCCAAGGATGCGGCCGATCCACAGTCCGAAGAGGCTGACACCGCCGCCGTCGAACTGCACTTTCACGCCATTGCCGGCCTCAACCCCGGCGCCACCGGCCATCCGGCGCCGGTCCGGGTGCGAATTTTCGAACTGAAAAACGCCGCCACCTTCGCCCGCTCCGATTATTTCGCCCTGGCCGAACGGGCCCAGGCGACCCTCGGCGCCGACCTGATCGATCAGGACGAAGTGCTGGTCCAGCCCGGTCAGCAGTTGAGCCTGCAACGCGATCTCGATCCGGCTACCCGCCATATCGGCGTGCTGGTGGGCTATCGCGAACTGGACCGGTCACTGTGGCGCACGGTGATGAATGTCCCGCCGCGCCAATACACCGAATACCAGATCAGCCTCGACGTGCGCGCCGTGCGCAGCGCCGTCGTCGTTCCCCCATCCAGCCCTGCCCAATAAGCAATCGGAGCCCCCATGTCCTGGAACAATCGCGTGGTCTGGTCGGAAGGCATGTTCATTGGAACGCAGCACTTCCAGCAGCATGACCGTTACCTGGAAAACCTCATCGACGCCCGCAGCCGCCCGCTGTCGGCCGGCGCCTGGGGTTTTTCCCAATTGCTGATCGACCAGGGCCTGCTGGCCCAGGGCAAGCTGGCGATCGTTTCGGCGCGGGGCCTGCTGCCGGACGGCACACCGTTCAACATCCCCGAGGATGACCTGGCGCCGCCTGCGCTGAACGTCGATGACAACCTGCGCGATGGTCTGGTGTATCTGGCTTTGCCGCTCAAGCGTGCCGGTGCGCGTGACACCGTTGACGAAGGTGAAGCCCTCGGCGCTGCGCGCTACGTGAGCCAAGTGTGCGAAGTGCGTGACGATAACGCACCGTTCGAGAACCGCGCGCCGGTTGCCTTGGGTTCGCGGGCCTTGCGCCTGTTGACCGCGCAGGACGGCATCAGTGACTACGCCGCCATCGGCCTGGTACGCATCAAGGAGAAACGCGCCGACCGCGCCCTGGTGCTGGACGACAGCTACATCCCGCCGCTGCTGGATGTGGCCGCCTCCAAACCGTTGGCCGCGTTTCGCAGCGAACTGTTGGGCCTGCTCCATCAACGCGGCGAAGCCCTCGCCGGGCGGGTGGTGGCGTCCGGTGCCGGGGGCGCCTCGGAGATCGCCGATTTCATGCTGCTGCAATTGGTCAACCGCGCGCAGCCGCTGATCCAGCACCTGAGCCAGTTGAGCCCGTTGCACCCCGAACGGTTCTACAGCGAGCTGGTCAGCCTGGCCGGTGAGTTCTCGACCTTCACCGCTTCGGGGCGTCGGCCTCAGGAGTATCCGCAATACCAGCACGATGACCTGGCGCTCAGCTACGCGCCGGTCATGCAAGCCCTGCGTGAGGCCCTGTCGATGCTGATCGACAGCAAGGCCACGCCGATTCCGATTGTCGAGAAAGCCTACGGCATCCACGTGGCGATGCTGGCCGACAAGACCCTGCTCGAGAGCGCCAGTTTCATCCTGGTGGTGCGTGCCGATGTCCCGGCCGAAACCCTGCGCGGTCGCTTCGGCCAGCAGAGCAAGGTCGGTTCGGTGGAGCACATTCGCGATCTGGTCAACCTGCAGCTGCCGGGCATCGGCCTGCTGCCGTTGCCGGTGGCGCCACGCCAGCTTCCCTACCACGCCGGCTCCACTTACTACGAACTCGACCGCGGTAGCGATCACTGGCAGCAATTGAGCAACTCCGGCGGGTTCGCGTTCCACATCGCCGGCCAGTTCCCGGGGCTGAATCTGGCTTTCTGGGCGATCCGAGGATAAACCGCGATGAGCAACGACGATCGTACTCAGTTCATGCCGACGCCCGGTGGCCGTGGCGCCGACCCATTCCGCCCGGACTCTGGCCGTCCGGACCCTGGTCGTCCACAGCCGGCGCCCGCACCGCTGTCGATGCCGGCCGCCCCGGTCCTGACCGGTAAGGCCCAAGGCCTCAACCCGCTGGAAAGCGCGGCCGGTCCGCTGCTGGCGCTGTTGACGCGCCTGCGCAACACCATTGCCCATCCGGCTCCGGCCAGCCTGCGGGCGCAACTGTTGGCGTACCTGCGTCAATTCGAGGAGCGCGCCGAAGCCGCCGGCGTGGTGCGCAATGACGTGCTGCTGGCTCGTTACGCCCTGTGCACCGCCCTGGATGAAGCCGTGTTGAGTACCCCCTGGGGCGGCACCAGCGACTGGGGCAAACAGAGCCTGCTGATCACCGTGCACAACGAAGCCTGGGGCGGCGAGAAGGTGTTCCAGCTTCTGGAGCATTGCCTGCAAAGTCCACGGGAACGCTTGTACCTGCTGGAGCTTCTGTACCTGTGCATGTGCCTGGGTTTTGAAGGGCGCTACCGGGTGATGAACGACGGGCGCAGCCAACTGGAAGCCTTGCGCGAGCGCACCAGCGCGGTGATCCGCAGCGCCCGTGGCGACTACGAGCGTGAGCTGTCGCCGCACTGGCGCGGCGTTACCGTGGCCCGGGATCGGCTGGCGCAATTCATGCCGCCGTGGATCGCCGTGGCCATCGGCGCGGCCTTGTTGCTGGCGCTGCTGTTCGGTCTGCGCATGAAACTGGCTTCCGATGCCGAGCCGGTGTTCAAGAACATCCATGCCCTGGGAGAAATCCCGGTGCAGGCCATCGACCGCCCCGTGGTGCAGCCCAAAGTGATCGAGCGACCACGCCTGGCCGGTTTCCTGGCCGATGAAATCCGGGCCGGTCGGGTCGCGGTGGAAGATGCCGTGGATCGCTCGGTGGTGACTATCCGTGGCGATGAACTGTTCGCCTCGGGCAGCGCCAGCATCTCCGATGATCTGGAGCCGCTGATGTTGCGCATCGCCGATGCCATTCGCAAGGTCAAGGGCCAGGTACTGGTGACCGGCCACAGCGACAATCGCCCGATTGCCACCCTCAGGTTCCCATCCAACTGGGCGTTGTCCGAAGCGCGGGCCAAGTCGGTGCTGCAAATCCTTTCGGCCAAGACCGGCCAGGCCGAGCGCTTCAGCGCCGAAGGCCGCAGCGACACCGAGCCGTTGGCTTCCAACGCCACCGCAGAGGGGCGTGCGCGCAATCGTCGGGTTGAAATCACAGTATTGGCGGAGGGGGTCGAGTGAAGGCGTTTTTCAGTTTTATGATCCGCTGGGTCATCCCGCTGCTGGGGCTGATCGCCCTGAGCCTGATCATCTGGTTCGTCGGCCCGTTGCTGGACTGGCTGGTGCCCGAAGGTCGCCGTTGGGCGTTGATCATCCTGGTGTTCGCGGTGTGGGTCGCCTACCGGGTGTTTCGCATCATCCAGGCCCGCCGGCAGGCCGCCGAAGTCATGCGCAGCCTGGCCGCGCAAACCCCGCCCGACCCTACCAGCATCGCGACGGCCGAAGAACTCGAAACCCTGCGCCAGCGCATGGACGAAGCCTTGGCGCTGTTGAAGAAAGCCAAGCTGGGTGGGGACGAGCGCCGCAACCTCTACGAGCTGCCGTGGTACGTGATCATCGGCCCGCCGGGTTCGGGCAAGACCACTGCGCTGGTCAACTCTGGGCTGCATTTCCCGTTGGCCGCGCAACTGGGCGCCGGCGCGGTACGCGGCGTGGGCGGTACGCGCAACTGCGATTGGTGGTTTACTGACCAGGCGGTGCTGCTCGACACCGCTGGCCGCTACACCACTCAGGACAGTGACGCGACCGTCGACAAGGCCGCGTGGCTGGGCTTTCTCGGGCTGCTGAAAAAACAACGCGCCCGTCGCCCGATTGACGGTGCGTTCATTGCCATCAGTCTGTCGGACCTGCTGCTGGGCAGCGACGCCGAGCGCGCGGCTCATGCTGCGGCGATTCGCTTGCGCATCCAGGAGCTGTACACCCAACTGGGCGTACGCTTCCCGATCTACCTGATGCTGACCAAGCTCGACCTGGTGCCCGGGTTCATGGAGTTCTTCGACAGCCTGAGCAAGGAAGAGCGCGCCCAGGTCTGGGGCATGACCTTCGCCCTGGACGATGGCAAGAGCAACGACAGCCCGTTGGCGCATCTGCAAAGCGAATTCGCCGGCCTTGAGCAGCGCCTCAACGACCGCCTGGTGGAACGCTTGCAGCAAGAGCGCGACCCGGCGCGGCGCGACTTGATCTACGGTTTCCCGCAGCAGTTCGGCGCGCTGAAAGATTGTCTGCAAAGTTTCCTCGAAGGTGTGTTCAAACCCAACGCTTTCGAAGAGCGTGTGCTGCTGCGCGGGGTGTATTTCACCAGCGGCACCCAGGAAGGCAGCCCGATCGATCGCTTGATCGGCTCCATGGCCCAAAGCATGAACCTGGACCGCCAGCACCTGGCACGCCAGACCGGCACCGGGCGCAGTTACTTCATCGAAAAACTCTTCACCGCCGTGGCGTTCGCCGAGCGTGGGTTGGTGGGCGTCGATCCCAAGGTCGAGCGTCGGCGCAAGTGGATCGCCCGGGGCGTATTGGCCTCGACCGTGGCTTTGGTGCTGGTGGTTTCGACGTTGTGGTGGATCAGCTATCGGGCCAACCAGGCGTACATCACCCAGGTCGATCAGAAAGTCGCGCCGCTGGGTCAGGCCGTGCAGAGCCTCAGTCCGGCACAACGCGATGTCCTCGCCGTATTGCCATTGCTCAACGCCGTGAAGCACCTGGCCGACGACGCGCCCGATTGGGCCGAGGGCCTGGGTCTGTATCAGGGCGACATGCTCGAAGCCGAGTCCGGCAGTGTCTATCGCAAGTTGCTGATCGCCGTGTTCGCGCCACGCTTGCTGACACGTATCGAAGAGCAACTGCACAGCGGCGGCAGTTCGGATTTCCTCTATGAAGGATTGAAGGCCTACCTGATGCTCGCTGACAACGAGCACTACGATGCCGACTTCATCAAGGCCTGGGTTGCCCTGGATTGGGACCGCAGCCTGCCGCGTGATCTGCCGGCCGATCAACGGCTGGCCCTGGGCGAGCATTTACAGGCGCTGTTCGAGCGTCGTCCGCCCACCGCCCGCCTGGACCCGCGCTTGATCGAAGACCTGCGCCGGCAATTGCAGCAACTGCCCGTGGCCCAGCGCGTCTATGACCGGGTCAAGCGCCAGAAACTGCCCGAGGGCATCGCCGATTTTCGCCTCAACGAAGCCGCCGGGCGCGACGCTGCGCTGGTGTTCAGCCGCAAGAGCGGCAAACCCTTGGGCGAGCCACTGAGCGGGTTCTTCACGGTCAAGGGCTATCGCCAGGGCTTTTTGCTCACCAGCCTGAACCAGGCTGGAACGCTGGCTGAAGAGCAATGGGTGTTGGGTCGCGACGAGGCCGGGCAGCAGGACGTCGCCAGCCTGGCCGCCGAAGTGCGCCGCCTGTATTTCCAGGACTATCAGCGCCAATGGGACGCCTTGCTGGCCGACATCGACTTTGTGCCGATCACCAGCGTGGCCCAGGCCGCCGATGTCTTGCGGGTCCTGTCCGGGCCAAGTTCGCCGTTGAAAAAACTGCTGGTGGCGGTGGCGAAAGAGACCGACCTGCAACAGGAGGAACGCTTGCTGGCGGCCCAAGGCGAGCAGGTCGAAGGCGGTGTGGACAAGCTCAAGGAGCGCCTGGGCAGCTTGCTCGGCCAGGAGCAAGCGGCGCAAAACGCACCCCAGGCCAGCGTTGATCCGGTCACTGCGCATTTCGCCGAGCTCAACAGCATCGTCAGCAAAAACGAAGGCGAACCGGCGGCTATCGATGGCCTGCTCGCCGACATGAATGCCTTGTACGTGCAGGTCAGCGCCATGGTCGGCGCCAGCGGCGACGCCCTGCTCGGCGAAGCCAAGAACCAGGCCCAGGCTGCTGCCACACGGGTCAGCCTCAACGCCGAACGCCAGCCGCCGCTGGTGCAAGGCCTGGTCAAATCGGTGGTCAACTCCACCACCAACAGCATGATGGGCGGGGTGCGCAATCAACTGAACGCCGCCTGGACCAGCGAAGTGGTGAACATCTACCGCCAGTCCCTGGCCGGTCGTTATCCCATGTCGCCGGGCAGTGCGCGGGACGCAACCCTGGACGACTTCGGTCAGTTCTTCGGCGTCGGCGGGGTGATGGACAACTACTTCCGCAAATACCTGCAGCCCTACGTCGACACCTCGACCCCGGCCTGGCGCTGGCAGCCGGGTGCGGCACAGAAGCTCGGTATCGCCCCTGGCGTGCTGCAAACCTTCCAGCGTGCGGCCACCATCCGCGATGCGTTTTTCCGTTCCGGCGGCACCCAGCCGATGGTGCGCTTCGAGCTCAAGCCGGTGGCGATGGACTCGACCATCACCCAGTTTTTGCTCGACCTCGACGGCCAGCAGCTGAGCTACGACCACGGCCCGAGTCGTCCGACCGCCATGCAGTGGCCCAACCCCGGCAGCATCGGCGTGGTACGGATCTCGATCCTGCCGCCCTCGGCCAATGGGCGCTCCGGTATCACTCTGGACGGCCCGTGGGCCTGGTTCCGCCTGTTGGAACAATCGGACCTGACCGCCGGCAACTCGCCAGACCGCTTCAACCTGCGGCTGCGGGTCGACGGCGCCAGCGCCTCTTACGAGCTGCGGGCCAACAGTGCCTTCAACCCGTTCAAGAGCCGCGTGCTCAGCGGCTTCAGCCTGCCGGAGCGTCTATGAGTACAGCGGGCTTCTATGGAAAGTTGGCCAGCCGCGGGGACTTCGTCAGCCGGGGCTTGCCCCAGAGTTTTATCGGCCCGTGGGATTCGTGGCTGGCGGCGGGATTGCTCGCCAGCCAGACCGGCCTGGGCGAGCGTTGGCTGGATGCCTATCTGGTCAGCCCGCTGTGGCGCTTCATGGTCGCGCCTGGGGTCTGTGGGCCCGACGCCGCCGTGGGCGTGGTGATGCCGAGTATCGATCGGGTCGGCCGCTATTTTCCGCTGACCGTCGCGGTGTTGCTGGAGCCCGACGCGGACCCGGCGTCCGTGGTGGGCGGTGCGGACGAGTGGTTTGAGCGGGTGGAGAACCTGTTGCTGAGCACGTTGAGTGTGGAGGCCAGTTTCGAAGCGTTCAACGAACAGTTGGAGACCCTCGGCAGCCCGATGTATCTGCCGCGCACGCCGAGCAGCCGCTTTGCCAGCCTGCATCGCTTCGACGCCACCGACCCGCAGCGGCGCATGAGCGCCCTGGCCGAAGCGGCCTGCGAAGGCGTGAGCGTGTGGTGGGGCCAGGGTTCGGAACGTATCGCGCCCGGTCTGATGCGCTGCCAGGGTTTGCCGGCCGCCGCTGATTTTGCGCAATTTTTGCTCGGCCAAGAAGGTGTTGTGTAGATGCGTCCAAGTGCTGGGAAAGCCTTCAAGTCTGCAAGCAAGAGCCATGTCGGCATGGTTCGCCAGGTCAACGAAGACGCGTGCCTGGAACTGCCGGAAAACGGCCTGTGGGTGGTCGCCGATGGCATGGGTGGGCACGCGGCGGGCGACTACGTCAGCAGTCTGATCGTCGACAGCCTGCGCGGCATTGCCGCGGGCCGTTCGCTGGACGAATACGTCGCCGCACTGCACAGCGACTTGCTGCGGGTCAACGCCGCCGTGCGTGAAGAAACCGCCAACCGTGGCGTGACCATGATGGGCAGCACTGTGGTGGTGCTGGTTGCGCGGGACCTGCGCGGCATGTGCCTGTGGGCCGGTGACAGTCGTTTGTATCGCCTGCGCGATGGCAAGCTCGACAGCATCTCCCGCGATCACAGCTACGTCCAGGACCTGCAGGACAGTGGCCTGCTCAGCGAAGCCGAAGCCCGGGTGCATCCACGGGCCAACATCGTTACCCGTGCCATCGGGGTCGAGGCGCAACTGAATCTGGCGATGGTCGAGTTGCTGCTGGTGCCCGGCGACAGCTACCTGCTGTGCAGCGACGGCCTGACCAAGACCGTCGAGGACGATGAAATCCGTGAAGTCCTGAACCACGACGATCCCGGTGAGATCGCCAGCAGCCTGGTGTCCCTGGGCCTGATGCGTGGCGCGCCGGACAACATCACTGTGGTTGTCGTGAAGGTGCCGTCATGAGCTTGACCTTGAACATTGTCATCCCTGGCTACGACATCGAAGGGCCGATCGGTGAAGGCGCGATGGCCAGCGTCTACCTGGCGACCCAGCGCTCGTTGGAGCGCAAGGTGGCGCTGAAAGTCATGGCGGCCGCGTTGGCGGCCGACCCGACGTTCTGCGAGCGCTTCCTGCGCGAAGGCAAGACCCTGGCGCGCCTGTCCCATCCGCACACGGTCACCATCCATGACATCGGCAACGTCGGTGAGCTGTATTACATGGCCATGGAATACCTGCCCAACGGCACGCTCAAGGAGCGCATCGCCGCCGGCCTGTCACCGGAGCAGGGCCTGATCTACATCCGCCAGATTGCCTCGGCCTTGGGTTACGCCCATGGCTTGGGCCTGGTGCACCGTGACGTCAAGCCGGCCAACATCCTGTTCCGCGCTGACGGTACGGCGGTGCTCTCGGACTTCGGCATCGCCAAGTCCCTGGACGACCGCACCCAATTCACCCAGGCCGGTTTCGCCGTCGGCACGCCCAGCTACATGAGCCCGGAACAGGCCCGTGGGCAAGACATCGACGGTCGTGCCGACCTGTATGCCCTGGGCGTGGTGCTCTACGAAATCCTTGTCGGCAAACTGCCGTATACCGGCAACGACGCGCTGTCCACGGCCCTGGCGCACTTGACCGAACCGCTGCCGGAGTTGCCGGTGCATCACGGTCATTACCAGGACGTACTGCGCAAACTGCTGGCCAAAGACCCGGCGGAGCGTTTCCCGGATGCAGCGGCTCTCTTGCGGGCGCTGGACAATCTGCCTGAGGAATCGGCGCAAGCGACGCTGATCCGGCCGTTGCCGCTGCCCGTGTCGACGCCACCGAGCGGCGATGACCTGGCTGGATTGACTCCGGTGTCCATCGATATTCCGACAGGGCCGGCACAGCCGCAATCCCAGCCCAAGCCAACCCCGCCGCCGGTGAGCCCGACTCAAAGCTCTAGCGTTTCGTCGCAGCCCAAGACCCCGCTATTCGCCCTGGCCGCCGTCGCGGTGGCCGTTGCGCTGGCGTTGGGGGGTGGGGCTTATTGGTGGCTGTCGGGCGATGGTGGAGAAGCCACGAAGCCGCCGATTGTCTCGACGCCGCCGGTAAATCCACCACCGGTGAAAACTCCAGATGTGCCCCCGGCAAAACCGCCTGTGGCAACGCAGGCCGATGGCGGCCAGCGTCCATTGTTGATGGCTGGCAAGAAAACCCTGTTCCAGCGAGTGCTGAGCAAACCGGGCGCCAAGCTCACTGAAGAAGCGGGCGCTGCGCCGGGCAAGGCTTTGCCGGCGTTTTCCGTGCTCTACGTGTATGAGCGCAAAGACCTCGATGGCAGCCCCTGGTTGCGGGTCGGCGCGGCCACGGACGGGCGCAGCGACGGTTGGTTGCCGGCCACGCAGGTCAGCGACTGGAAGCAAAGCCTGGTGCTCAAGTTCACCGAGCGTTCCGGCCGTGCGCCGGTAATGTTCCTGCGCCAGCCCGGCGAAGTGGAAAAGCTGCTGGCCGACCCTTCAGCGGCCAGGAATGTCTTGCTCAAGGCCCAGCAGAACCGTGAAGACAATCAGCAAGTGCTGGCCCTGGAACCGGCCGCCAGCGCCGTGCCGCAGAATCAGTTCTACCTGTTGCCGATCTTCGATTTCCGCGAAAGCTTCGATGAGACCGGCCAGCCGGTGCAGTTGCTGAACGTGGCGTCCATCGACCCCGGCAACACGCCGAAGGCTACCCCCAACACGCCCATCAGCACCGCCAACGCCGACGCGTTCCGTACCGCCGTGGTGCTGGTGGTGGACACCACCGTGTCGATGCAGCCCTACATCGATCAGGTCCGCGACGTGGTCCACGAGCTGCAAAGCCGCATCGCCGAGCGTGGCGAGCTGGACAGTGTCAGCTTCGGCATGGTGGGTTTTCGCAGCAGCACCCAGAAAACCCCCGGCCTGGAATACGTCGCCAAGACCCTGATCACCTTGGAGCAGGGCCGCGACCCGCAACGCTTCATGGAGATGGCGCGACAGGTCAAGGCGTCCACGGTGTCGAGCCATTCGTTCAACGAGGATGCGTTTGCCGGCGTCATGGAAGCGGTGGAGGGCATGGACTGGTCCGGTTATGGCGGGCGCTTGATTCTGTTGGTCACCGACGCTGGCGCCCTGCGCAAGAACGATCCGTTTGCCGCCACGCAAATGAACGAGGCCGAAGTGCGGCAGGCGGCGCTGGGTAAACAGATCAAGATCTACGCCCTGCACCTGCTCAGCGACGCTGGCAAGAAAACACACGGCGGTGCGCAGAGCCAATATCGCACCCTGACCGCCGACGCCAACCCGCAGATCGGTGACCTGTACATTCCGGTGCCGGGCGCCGATGTGCGCAAGTTGGGTGAGCGCGTCGACGAGATCGGCTCGGTGTTCGCCGACCTGGTGCACCAGGTGCGCAGCAACAAACCGCAAAGCGTGCCGCAGTTGGGCGCGGCGCCGAGCCTGAGCGATAAATCGGCGGCGGTGGGCTACGCGATGCACATGGACTTTTTGGGACGCAAATCCGCCAGCCAGGCCCCGCAATTGGTCAGCGCCTGGACTGCCGACCGTGACCTGACCAACCCGGCGCTGCCGGCGTTCCAGGTGTGCGTGATGCTGACCAAACTGCAACTCAACGACTTGCAGCAGTCGCTGAAGCTGATCGTCGATGCGGCGCGCAAGACCCAGACTTCGCCCAAGGATTTCTTCCAGGAAATCGCCAGCGCCAGTGCCTACATGAGCCGTGATCCTTCGGCGTTGCGCAAGGGCGGCAACCTGGCTGATGGCGGGATTCTCGGTGAGTACCTCGAAGGGCTGCCGTACCGCAGCAAGTCGCTGAACATGACCCAGGATTTGTGGCTGTCCCTGAGCGTGGCCGAGCAGGAAGATTTCATCGACGAGCTGGATTCGAAAATCCGCCTCTACGAGACCTTCCACAACGATCTGGCCAACTGGGTGCGGTTCGGCGATGCCGAGCCGGGCGATGCCCTGTACCGCGTTCCATTGTCGACGCTGCCGTGATGCTGAATATGAGCGCCGTACACAAAAGCCGGGGCGTCGGCAGCCAGCGCTACAGCCTGGTGATTCCACGGCTGCAATTGCGTGCCGGCGAACAACTGGCGGTGGTCGGCCCCAGCGGTTGCGGCAAGAGCACTTTGCTGGATCTGCTGGCCTTGGTGCTGGCGCCGGATCAGGCCGGGCAGTTTGACTTCATACCGGCCAACACGCCGTTGGACATCGCCGCGCTGTGGCGTGCGGGGCAGCAGGGCACCTTGGCGGACCTGCGCAGCCGGCATTTGGGTTATGTGCTGCAAACCGGTGGTTTGCTGGGTTTTCTGGACGTGCGCGGCAACATCGAGTTGTCGCGCAAACTGCTTGGCATGGCGGATGACGGCAGCGTCACGCGCCTGGTCGGTCAACTGGACATCGCCGACCAACTGGGCAAGAAGCCGGCGGATTTGTCCGTCGGCCAGCGCCAGCGGGTCAGTTGCGCCCGCGCCTTGGCGCATGGGCCGCGCCTGTTGCTGGCGGATGAACCCACCGCAGCCCTCGACCCACTGAACGCTGAGCGGGTCATGCAGTTGCTGGTGGCCCAGGCCCGCGATCACGGTGTGTGTTGTGTGGTCGCCACCCACGATGAGTCACTGGCCCGCGCCAGCGGTTTGCAGGTGCGGCGCATCAGTTGTCGTCGCGACGCCGATGGTGGCGTCACCGCAACCCTCGGGGAGGCTTGCTGATGCGCGGCGCGCTGGTGGCTTCCCTGGCCTGGCAGGATTACCGCAACGACGCCTGGCTGTCGGCCTGTTCGGTGCTGGCGCTGGTGGCGGTGGTCGCGCCGTTGCTGGTGTTGTTCGGCCTGAAATTCGGTCTGGTCAGCAGCCTCACCGAGCGCCTCGAGAATGATCCGGCTACCCGGGAAATCATCCCGTTGGGTGGCGGCCGGTTCAGCGCTGAGTTCGTCGAGCAATTGGGCCGGCGCAACGACGTGGCGTTTGCCCTGGCCCGCACGCGGCAGATTGCGGCCACTGCGGATTTGAGCCGCGAGGCTGAGCCCGTCACCGTCGAGATGATCCCCACGGCGGCCAATGATCCTTTGTTTGAGCGCCTGCCGGTGCCGCAAGGCCTGGATCAAGTGGTGCTCAGCCACACCGCCGCCGAAAAACTCGGCGCCAGGGCCGGTGATTGGCTGCAGGCCAGTTTCGGTCGGCAGGTGGCCGGTCGTAGCGAGGCGCAGCGCACGCGCGTGCAGGTGTTGCACGTACTGCCGCTGCAAGCCTTTGCCCGGGATGGTTTGTTCGCGCCGCTGGCGCTGCTGGAAGCGGCCGAGGATTACCGCGACGGTCGCGCCGTGCCCGCGTTCGGCTGGCCGGGCGACGCGGTGGGGCAGAGCGCGCAGCGGGTCTACCCGGCGTTTCGCCTGTACGCCCGCAACCTGGGTGATGTGGAGCCGCTGCGCGAGTATTTCGCGGCGCAGAACCTGCTGGTGTCCACCCAGGCCCAGACCATCGCACAGGTGCAATCGCTGAGCCGCAACCTGTCGATTGTGTTCTGGATCATCGCTGGGTTGGCGTTGGCGGGAGCGTTCGCGGCGATTTTTGCCGGTGCCCTGGCGGCGGTCGAGCGTAAGCGCCGGGAACTGTCGGTGTTGCGCCTGCTGGGGGTTTCTACGGCGGCGCTGTTGTTGTTCGTGGTGTTGCAGGCGCTCTACAGCGCCGCACTGGCGGCCTTGTTGAGTGCCGGACTGTATGGCCTGGCGCAGTCGGGCCTCAATTATTTATTTGCGCAGTTGCCGGGCGAGTACGCCAGCCATCTGTTGCCGCGTCACTACACCTTGGCTCTGGTGGCCGTGCTCGGCGTCAGCGCCGTGGCGGCGGCTTGTGGTGGCTGGCGGGTGGCGCGCATCCAGGCGTGTGAAGGAATTCGCGATGTATAAGTTATTGGGCGCCGCCGTGGCGCTGAGCCTGGCCGGTTTAACCTGGGCCGACGAAAGCACCGACAAACTGGACAACCCCAAACCGCTGCCCGGTGACGTCAGCCTGCCGCTGCCGTGCGAAGGGCAAATGGTGTTCCGTTACGTCTACATCCTCGCCCAAGGCACCCTGGATGATCGGGAGATCAGCCTTGGCTACCCGTTCAGCGAGGGCGAGGCCGGCTATAAGCAGTCGTTCATTTCCGGTTACCGTCGGGACTTCATCAACGGCCAGTTCACCCTCAAGGACCTGCCCAAGGACTGGAACAAAACCATCGCGCCGTTGATGCCCAAGGCTGACGCCAAGACTCCGCTCAAACCGATGCTGTACTTCATCGGCAAATACGAGGTCACCGCTCGCCAATACGCCCAGGTCATGGCCCAGGCGCAGTCGTTGGCCAGCGGCGAACCCGCGCCGGCCTGCGAGACCCTCAAAACCGAGCTGCCCCAAGGCATGGCCGGGCGTTTGCCCAAGGTGAAACTGTCCAAGTTCGAGGCCGAACGTTTTGCGGCGGTGTACAGCGCCTGGCTGATGAAATACCACAAGGATCTGCTGCCGGTGAGCGGTCGCGGCACCTCCGCCGAAGACGGCGGGCTGGGCTTCGTGCGTTTGCCCACCGAAGTCGAGTGGGAATTCGCCGCCCGTGGCGGGCAAGCCGTCAGCCGCCAGGACTTGGAGGGGCGCTTGTTTCCCCGACGTCTGGAAGGCAGTGAAAGCGATGGGCCACTGGCCGACTGGGCGGTGTTCAATCAGGTCGCTGGCGGCACCGGCCAGGCGGCGCGGCTGATGCCCGTCGGGATCAAACTGCCAAATCCCATCGGCTTGTTCGACGTGATCGGCAACGCCGCCGAGATGGTTCAGGAGTCCTTCCAACTGGTGCATGCCGGTCGCCGCCAGGGCGCCTACGGTGGCTTCGTGGTCAAGGGCGGTAACTACCTGGAAGGCGAAGGCACGCTGTTCACCGGAATGCGCCGCGAGTATCCGTTGTTCGCCGCCGACGGCACCGAGCAAAGCAACGAAACCACCGGGTTCCGCGTGGCGGTCGGGGCATTGTCGGCGCCGCGCTCACGTTACAAAGAGCTGTTCGCCCAATGGGAGAAAGAAGGCCGCCTCGCATCCCTGACTGATGCCATCGATGAAGCCGAAGACCCGACCAAGCGCCTGGACAGCATCATCGCCGCCAGCGTCGACCCACGCCTGCAGGCCGAGCTAGGGCTGGTCAACGAAGAGCTCAAGCGCAACGTCTCGCTCATCGCCCAGCAGCGCGAGGAAGCGGCGGGCAACCTGATCCAGTCGGCGGCCCTGGTGGTCGAGACCATCAATAACTACAACATTCGCCTGACCAATTTGCAGAACAGTCGCCAGCAGGCCTTGGACGCCAAGGACGAGGCCAGCGCCAAGCTGTTCGCCACGGCCATCAACAACGGCCGCAGCGCGCTCGATGGCGCCGTGGCGATTTACATCGACAACCTGGCCACCGGCACGCGTTACACCGATGCCGTGATCCAGGCGCAGTTTCAACGCATCAAGGAGGAATTGGAGCGCAAGCCGGTGCTGGGCAAGAGCCTGGTGGCGCGCGCAACGTTATTCGTTCGCCATGTCGGTCAGTATCGTCAGCAAAAACGAGCCGACCCGGCGGCGATATTGAAGGAACTGCTCGCATCGAGCAGTCAGCGGTCTTGATCGTTGATTGTCAGCGAGCTTGGAAGGGACTCAGACGGCGGTGGGCCGTGCTGAGCTGGTCAACACTTAAAAAGAGAACACAATCATGCTTTTCTCCCGTAAACCTTTTGCTTCGGTTTCCAAGCGTCACCTGCTGATGGTCGCTGTCGGCTTCAGCACCGTCCTGACCGGCTGCGCTACGTCGCCGACTTCCAAGGTCGCGTCGAGCACCAAGGTCGAGTACTACCCTAACTGCTACGAGCCGGTGCAGCACTTGCGCTCCACCGAGGGGAACATGACCAAATCGGTACTCACCGGCGCGGCCGTCGGTGCGGTCGGTGGTGCCCTGTTGGGTGCGCTGACCGATTCGGAAAACCGTGGCCGCAACGCCGCCATCGGCGCCGCCGGTGGTGCCTTGGCCGGTGGCGCAACCGGTTACTACACCGAGCGTCAGAAGCAGATCGCCGATGACAACCAGCGCATCGCCTCCTACGCCGCTGACGTCAACAAAAGCGCCGCCGATATCGATCGCAGCACCGCGTACGCCAAGGCTTCGCAGCAGTGCTACCAGAGCGCGTTCACCAAGCTGGTGGCCGACCGCAAGGCCAAGACCGTCAACGAAACTGAAGGCCGCAAGCGCCTGGCAGAAATCGTCTCCGGCCTGAAAGAGTCCAACGACCTGATCGTCGCGGTCAACGGCAAAGCCGCCGAAGACCTGAACAACTACACCCAGGCCTATGAAAAAGACCTGCAACAAGTGGGTGTGCAGCGTACTGACGTGGTGACCGTAGCGACCGCCGAAACCAAGCCGGTTGTGGCTTCGACCAAGACCAAAAAAGCGGTGAAACCGGCGAAAAAACCGGTGTTGCCAACCGTGCCGAAAGAAGCGGTAACCACCGAGAAAACCCTGCAGACCGCCAAGGCCAAGCAGGATGAAAGCAAGCAGGTCGCCAGCGCCGGCACCAGCCAGGTCAACAGCATGTGCAAAAACCCGGACCTGGGTGACTGGGCACCGGTGCCTTGCCCGAATGTTTGATTGACTGTTGCTGATCATTCCCTCGAGGGAGTGATCAGTGCACAAAAACCTGTGGGAGCGAAGCTGCTCGCGATAGCGGTGGTTCAGTTGGCATCAATGTGGACTGATACGCCGCCATCGCGAGCAGGCTCGCTCCCACATTTGTTTTGTGTTGGTTTGAATATCCGCGACTGCTCTCAATCCCCTGTGGGAGCAAAGCTTGCTCGCGATGGCGGCCTGATAGCCGGCCTGGCTCTCCCGGTTGTACGTCGATCAAACTGTGGGAGCGAGCCTGCTCGCGATGGCGGCCCGATAGCCGGCCAGGATTTGGTTGACTGGGTACATATCCGTTGCTGCGGTAGCGGCTACTGGCGGTTCCGCCCTTACGGCGGGTCACTTTTGGTAAACGCCCCAAAAGTAACCAAAAGGTCTTGCCCCACCACTCGGTGCCTCGCCTAGGCTCGGCATGTCCGAACGCAGGCATTGCTCCGTGGGCCCGCCGCGAAGGGCCATCCATGGCCCAGCGCGGCTATCCCGGCATCCATGCCGGGATGCCCACTACGCAATACCTGCGTTCGGCCAGCGTGGTTAACGGGGCCCCTAGATCAAAAGCCGAAACGAGGCGGCCTGACAGCCGGCCTGGCTTTGGCGGGTGTACACCAATCAGACTTGTTTGAGCAGAACCTGTGGGAGCAAAGCTTGCTCGCGAGGCGGCCTTATAGCCGGCCTGGCTCTTGCGGGTGTACTCCAATCCAATTGTGGGAGCGAGCTTGCTCGCGATGGCGTCGGCACAGTTTGCATCAAAGCCAAAGCGCTACCCCTTGGTCCCAGGCGCCGCCATATCCTTCGTTTCCAAATGATCCAACGCTCGCTCAACCAACAACTGAACCCCATCGGCCATGCGGCTGATCGCCAGGGCTACGCAGCGGCGTGAGTCATCGACATCGTCAGCCAGGTCGGCGGCGATGGTGCTGATGGACAGCAGGTCTTCGGAGGCATTGGCGAGCAGGGTTTCGGTGTGACTTGGCAGTCATCATGCGAGAAAACTCATCCATCTCCCGTTAAAGCGATCCGATGATGGCGTTCCGCTGTGGAATCGCTAAACTGCTCCCGCCATTCATCTTTTTTACGAGGCCGTGCCCATGAAGTTTCGCTTTCTGCTGTGGATGCTGGGGTTGTTGATGGGCAGGGCCAGCCGGACCAATCCGGCGTTCCAGCAGCAGTTGGGCGATAAGGAGTTGGTGTTTCAACTGCAAACCCTGGACGGCAAGGTCGCCCGGCACTTCACGGTGAAAGACCAGCGCATCACCAGCCAGTCCGGCACTTACCCGACGCCTGCGTTCGCCATCGCCTTCAAGGACGCGGCTTATGGCTTTGCCACGATGCAGGCGAAGAACAAGCAGTTGGCGTTCATGACCGGGATTCAGGACAAGTCGATCCAGATCAAGGGCAACCCGGCGCTGGTGATCTGGTTTCAGGGGTTGATGCGGTATTTGAAGCCGAAAAAGGCTAAAGCCTAGTTTTGAGTTGCTGCGGTACCTGTGGCGAGGGGATTTATCCCCGCTGGGCTGCGCAGCAGCCCTAAAACCTGCTTCCCCGGTTAAGCAGGCTGAACACAGTCAGCCTTTTTTGGGTCTGCTTCGCAGCCCAGCGGGGATAAATCCCCTCGCCACAAAGGGCTCGTCAACCCGATTGCGAGGCTGGCTTGATCATGAGCTATTTCAACTATGGCTGAACTGCGAAGCAAGTTCGCGCAACAACACCTCAGCCTCCAGCACTTTGCTGACCACTTCATTGGCTTTGTCGCGACTCAGGCCGACGCGTTCGAGCAGTGCGTCGGGAATCTCCTCGTCGGGACCCGAGCCAATGCCACGGGCGCGCAGCAGGCGTACGGCCAGGCACACCAGGTTCGGGTAGGCGGCGTATTCGCCGTCGTAATGTGGGTCGTGCTGGAAGCGCAGGGCGGTGGCCAGTTCGTCGGGCATGTCCCAGTAGCGCATCAGCCATGAACCGATCTGCTCGCGACTGATGCCCAAGAGGTGCTGCTCCACATAGCTGTGGCACAAGTGCGGGTTGACCTCCAGGTGGCGGCAGATCAACGAGAAGTGCGGCGGGAAGACGTGGGCCAGCAACAGATAGCCGAAGTTGTGCAGCAGGCCGGACAGGTAGGTCAGGCCGCCTTCTGGGCGCTGGGCGCGCGGCATGGCGCGGGTCAGGCCCTCGATGACGGCGGCGGTGTAGATCGACTGATGCCAGTACGGCGTGGTGTGTTGCGGGTGGTCCTTAGGCAGGCTCAGGGTCTTGCCCAAGGCCAGGCCCAGTGCCAGGTTGATCACCAGGTCGAAGCCCAGTACCCGGACGATGGCGTCTTCCACCGAACGGATCTTGCCGGGCGAGGCGTAATACGGCGAGGCAGCCCAGCTCACCACTTGCGCGGCCAGGGCCGGATCGGTTTCCACGACGCCGGTGATGTCATCGATGGTGGCGTCCGGGTCGACCCGCAGCTTGATGATCTTCTGCGCCGTTTCGGCCAGTGGTGGAATTTCGATGGTTTCTTCCAGCCGTTGCTGGATACGTCGGGCGGTGAACGCCTGCACAGCCTGAGTGATTTCCGCGCGGTCGTCGTGCGGGCGATCAAGGTTGGGGGTGATGTTGCTCACGGCTTCGCCGAAGGTCGCGGCACTGGCCTTGGTGAGCATGCTCTTGAAGGCTTCGCTGGTCACTTCCAGCAGCAGCCCTGGTTCGCCTGAGTTGATCAGCAGCTTCGGCTCGCGCAGCAGGCTTTCCTCATACAGGCAAGGGGAGCTGGTCAGCGCCGGCAGGCCGGGCAGCAGGCTCAGGCTATGTTTGCCGAGCATGCGCTCCAGACGGTCAGTAGGCACCGCCGTGAGTTTGCGACCGGTGAGTTCGGCCAAGCGGTTGAGGTCCAGCAGTTGGCTTTGCGGAAACAGCACCATGAGGGCGCCAACGGCATCGTGCAACAAAACAGCCTGCACTTTACGGGCGGGATTCAGGCCTGGTCGTTCGATTACTTCGTCAAAGCCGATGCCCAGTTTCTCGAGCAACAGCCGAATAACAGACGGAGCGTGCGGGGTTTCGGGGACGAGGGCAGCTTCTGTCATGGTCTGTATCCGTTTTCCTACAAGTTCAGCAGTATAACCAGCTTGCCGGGCAGGCGCGCCCAGAAACTGAGAGCGTGCTCACACTTGGCCGTATTGCTGCCCGTGACGCAACCAGCGATCCAGCAGCGGGCTGACATGCTCCGGCCAGCGCTCCAGCAGCGCCTGGGCGGCGTCGCGTACGGCGGGGAGCAGATCGGCGTCGCGCATCAGGTCGGCTACCTTGAATTGAAGCAGGCCGGTCTGGCGCGTGCCGAGCATTTCACCGGGTCCGCGCAATTCCAGGTCTTTTTCGGCGATGACAAAACCATCGTTGGTTTCGCGCATGATGCCCAGGCGCTGGCGACCAATCTGCGACAGCGGCGGGTGATACAGCAAGACGCAATGGCTGGCGGCACTGCCCCGGCCGACGCGGCCGCGTAGCTGGTGCAACTGTGCCAGACCCAGGCGCTCGGGGTTCTCGATGATCATCAAGCTGGCATTGGGCACATCGACCCCGACTTCGATCACCGTGGTGGCGACCAGCAATTGCAGCGCCCCGGCCTTGAATTCGGCCATGACGGCGGCTTTCTCGGCGGGTTTCATGCGCCCGTGGATCAGCCCGACTTTCAGTTCGCCGAGGGCGGCAGTGAGGTCTTCATAGGTGGTTTCGGCCGCCTGGCAGGTCAGCTCTTCCGACTCTTCGATCAACGTACATACCCAATAGGCCTGCCGCCCTTCGGCGCAGGCACCGCGCACGCGCTCGATCACTTCGACGCGCCGGGTGTCGGTGACCAGCACGGTATTGACTGGTGTGCGTCCGGGAGGCAGTTCGTCGAGGATCGAGGTGTCGAGGTCGGCATAGGCGCTCATGGCCAGGGTCCGCGGAATCGGCGTGGCGGTCATGATCAATTGGTGAGGGCACATCCGCCCGCCCACGCCTTTCTGCCGTAGCGCCAGGCGCTGCTGCACGCCGAAGCGGTGCTGTTCGTCGATGATCACCAGCGCCAGGTTCTTGAACTGCACTTCGTCCTGGAACAACGCATGGGTGCCGACCACCATCGGTGCGCCTTCGGCGATCTGCGCCAGGGCGGCTGCGCGATTCTTGCCCTTGAGCTTGCCGGCCAGCCAGGCGACTTCGATCCCCAGGGGTTCGAGCCAGCGCTGGAAGGTGATGAAATGTTGTTCGGCGAGAATCTCGGTGGGCGCCATCAACGCCACTTGATAGCCGGCTTCCAGGGCCTGGAGCGCGGCGAGGGCGGCGACCACGGTCTTGCCGGCACCCACATCGCCCTGGATCAGCCGCAGCATCGGTTCGGGCTGGCTCAGGTCGTAGGCGATTTCGTTGCCGACCCGCTGCTGGGCCCCTGTGGGTTTAAAGCCGAGGTTAGCCAGGTAACGGGCCGGCAGATCCTTGGCCTTGGGCATGGCCGGGGCGCGCAGGGAACGCAGGCTTTCGCGCAGGCGTTGCTGGGACAGTTGATGGGTCAGCAGCTCTTCAAAGGCCAGCCGGTGCTGGGCCCAGTGATGCCCCAGGGCCAGTTCGTCGACATCGGCATCGGCCGGCGGATGGTGCAGGTAGCGAATCGCATCCGCCAGCGGCGCCAGTTGATAATCCCGGGCCAGTTCGTTGGGCAGCCAGTCGGGCAGGCTGCTGGGGCCGAGCAGGGTCAGGGTTTGCTGGCAGAGCTGGCGCAGACGCTGTTGGGTCAGGCCTTCGGTGAGCGGGTAGACCGGGGTCAGGGTTTCATCCACCGGGGGCGGCTCGTCGCCGGTGATGGCGCGGTATTCCGGGTGATAGATCTCCAGCCCGGACGCACCGGGCCGCGCTTCACCGTAGCAACGCACGCGGGTGCCACGCTTGAGGCCCTCCTTTTGCGCATTGCTGAAGTGATAGAAGCGCAGGCTCAGCCCGCCGGTGCCGTCCTGCAGGCGCACCACCAGGCTACGGCGCCGCCCCATGACCACATCGGCGCCGCTGACGGTGCCTTCGATCACGGCGTCCTGGCCCGGACGTAAATGCCCGATGGGCACGACGCGGGTGCGGTCCTGGTAACGCAGCGGCAGGTGGAACAGCACGTCCTGAAGGTTTTCCAGGCCAACCTTGGCCAGCTTCTCGGCCATGGCTTCACCGACACCCTTGAGTGCCGTGACCGGCACTTTCGACAGCTCAGTCATGGCCGGGGCTTACTTGGCAGTGGGCGGCTTGGCCACGGAACACAGGCGGATCGAGTCAGCGAGGATCTCGATGGCCTTGGGTCGCGGAAAGCTGGCGCGCCAGGCGATGGCAACGGTGCGGAACGGCACGGGCGGCGTCAGTGGGCGAACCTCGATCACGCCAGGGGCGTAATGATGGCTGTCCACCGCCGAGAGCGGCAAAATCGAAATGCCCAGGCCCGAGGCGACCATGTGGCGAATGGTTTCCAGGGAGCTGGATTCCACCGTGGTGTGCTTGGCGCCTTCGCTGCCTTTGGTCAGGGTCGGGCAGGCTTCCAGCACCTGGTCGCGGAAGCAGTGGCCTTCGCCGAGCAGCAGCAGGCTCTTGTCGTTGAGCAGGCCGGCGTCGATGGATTTTTTCTGGGTCCACGGATGCTGGGCCGGCATCAACACGTAGAACGGCTCGTCGTAGAGCGGCAGGGTCAGGACATCGGCTTCGTTAAACGGCAGGGCGATGATGATCGCGTCCAGTTCGCCGTTGCGCAGTTTGTCGCGCAGCACATGGGTGAAGTTTTCTTCGATGTACAACGGCATCTGCGGGGCGACCCGGTGCAGTTGCGGAATCAGGTGCGGGAACAGGTACGGGCCGACGGTGTAGATGGCGCCGACTTTCAGTGGGGCGGTCAGCTGGTTTTTGCCGGCCTGGGCCAGTTCACGGATGCCCTGAGCCTGTTCCAGGACTTTCTGTGCCTGGGCAACGATGCCTTCGCCCACTGGGGTCAGGCGCACGGCGCTTTTGCTGCGCTCGAAAATCAGCACGCCGAGCTCGTCTTCAAGCTTTTTCACGCCCACCGAAAGCGTCGGCTGGCTGACATGGCAACGCTCGGCGGCGTGGCCGAAATGTTGCTCCTGGGCGAGGGTGACGATGTAGCGTAATTCTGTGAGGGTCATGGCGAGCGTCCGTGAAGTTGCGAGCCAAGCATACCGGCTGCAATCGATAGACGCACGTTATCAGACTGGGGGCGCGGTGTGACACTGCCTAATGTGGGTATGGTGAGGGGATTTAACGACGCATATGGATTATTTGTGGGAGCAAGGCTTGCCCGCGATGAAGCGAGCGCGGTCCTCTCTGGAACCGAGGTGCCTGTATCGCGAGCAAGTTTTGCTCCCACAGGCCCCTTGCTCTACAGATACATTCCCTTCACCAGAAACAATAAGCCCCTGTAACAGGGGCTTGCCAATGGGTTAACGCCGACGCTTGTCGATGGAGTACACGAACGGCGCGACGATTTCGATGGAGCCGTTAACCAGCATGTCGGCCGGAGGCTTGGGCAGCGGTTGGGCGCGGCGAATCATTTCCAGGGTCGCCCGGTCCAGGGCGGCGTTGCCGGACTTGCTCACCAGCTCGAAGGACAACACATTGCCTTCGGCGTCCACCACGAACCGTAAACGGTTCAAGCCTTCCTTGCCGCGCGACTGGGCGCTGGCGGGGTATTTCTTGTACTTGCCCAAGTGCGCAAGCAAGGTGCCTTGCCAACTGGCCTTGGCCGCCATTTGCGCGGGGGATGGGCCAGGCGCCGGTTGCGCGGATTTCTCGGTCGGTGCCTTGGTCGGTTGAGTATCGCTGGGCTTTTGCTCCGACGGTTCTTCCTTGGGCGGTTCCGGTTTTTTCTCCACGGGCTTGGGTTTGGGCTTGGGCGGTTTAGGCTTGGGCTTGACCGGCTTGGGCACCGAAATCTCCGGTTTCTCGGCTTCGGCGATTTTAGGCAGCGGCAGTTCTTCGACCGGCTCCGGAGGCTGCGGTGGCGTGACGACTTTAGGCGGTGCGGGCGGTGGTGGGGCCGGAACCGGCGCCAGCTCGACCATCATTGCCTGGGGCGGCAATTCAATGGGCGGGTTTGACGTCCAGTTCAGGGCCAGGGCAATGGCGAGCGCATGCACGCCCAGCACCACGGCCAGGCTACCGCTGTAACGCGTCAGCTTTTGGCGCGTCGTGATCATTTCTTGGGCGCCGTCTCAAGTCCGACCAGGCCGACCTTCAGGTATCCGGCGGCGCGCAGGGCGTCCATCACGCTCATCAAGTCGCCGTAATCCACGCCTTTATCCGCCTGGAAGAAGATCGTCGTGTCCTTTTTGCCTTGGGTCTTGGCGTCGAGGGTCGCGCCGAGGCTATCGGCCTTGACCTCGTCTTCGCCCAGGAACAGGCGTTGGTCAGCCTTGACGCTGAGGAATACCGGTTTTTCCGGCCGCGGCGAAGGCTTGGCCGTCGAAGCCGGAAGGTCGACCTTGATGTCCACGGTGGCGAGCGGAGCGGCCACCATGAAGATGATCAACAGCACCAGCATCACGTCGATGAACGGCGTGACGTTGATTTCGTGGTTCTCGGCCAGATCGTCGTCTGCGCCTTCTTTCAAATGCAGGCCCATGGCCGATTACCCCACTTTCACCATGTGCGGTTGCGAGCCACGCTCGGGTGGCAGGTGGTCGAGGTCGCGGCTGACCAGCAACAGGACTTCGGCCGAAGCGTCCGAGACCTGGGCCTTGTAACCGGCAATGGAGCGGGCGAACACGTTGTAGATGACCACCGCCGGGATCGCCGCGACCAGAC
Organism: Pseudomonas sp. N-1-13; assembly: GCF_057787095.1. Classification (NCBI taxonomy): domain Bacteria; kingdom Pseudomonadati; phylum Pseudomonadota; class Gammaproteobacteria; order Pseudomonadales; family Pseudomonadaceae; genus Pseudomonas; species Pseudomonas sp. N-1-13. The sequence goes on from NZ_JBYNRI010000001.1 coordinate 88,260, forward strand.
CCAGAGCCGTCGCGAGCAGGGCTTCGGCGATGCCAGGCGCCACGACAGCGAGGTTGGTGGTCTGGGTCTTGGCGATGCCGATGAAGCTGTTCATGATGCCCCACACGGTGCCGAACAGGCCGACGAACGGCGCGGTGGAACCGATGGTGGCGAGCACGCCGGTGCCGCTGCTCATGTTGCGACCGCAGGCTGCGACCAGGCGCTCGAGGCGGAAACTCACGCGCTCCTTGATGCCTTCCTTCTCACGACTGTTGGCCGACAGGCGCATCTCTTCGAGGGCGTCGTGAACCAGCAGATTGGCCAGGGTGCCCTCTTTGGCCGCAGAGGCGCTGGCCTCTTTGAGGGTGGTGGCTTTTTTCAGGTTGGCGATTTCACCGCGCAAGCGGCGCTTGGCGCCCATCAGCTCGAAGCCCTTGGCGATCCAGATGGTCCAGGTGATGATCGAGGCGATGGCCAGGCCGATCATGACGATTTTCACGATAATGTCGGCGTTCTGGTACATGCCCCATGGCGACAGATCGTGGGCCATGCCCAAGGTATTGTCGGCTTCGAGCATTTGAGGTGCGTCTGCGGCGTCGGCTTCGACGGCCTGGGCCGGCTCGCTGGCCTGAGGAGCCGCTACAGGCTCGGCTGCATCGACCGGCGCCTGGCTGGCGGCGGGTGCGGTGGCCGGGGTCGTGGCTGGCGCTTGGGCATCGGCGAACGCGGCGGCGGGTGCTAGCAGCAGGCTGAGCAGCAGGGCTGCCATGGCACTCCAGGCGCGAGGTCGGTTGGTTGGCGAAGCGGAGGGGAGATAGCGTGTCATGCTGGCCGGACCTGAGAGAAAAAGAAGGTTGATGTTCTTCCAGGCCTCGTGGGCCGAGAACAAAACTGGCTCGCATTATTGCAAGTAATTCTTGTTAACAAAAGTAATACAGTATCTTTTTTTCCTGCATTGCTAGCCGCTCGTCCCCTCTGGCAGCTAGTCTGCGGCTTTACGAGAGGAGATTTTGATGTCCGCGCCTTCTGTTTTGATCGCCGGCTGCGGTGATATCGGTGGCCGCCTGGCGAGTCAGTTGCGGGCCGAGCAGTGGCAGGTCTACGGCTTGCGCCGTACGGTTTCGCAGCTGCCGGCCGGGGTTGTCGGGGTAGCGGGGGACTTGTTCAACGAGCAATGTCCCGCTGATTGGCCCACCGGTCCACTGGATTACGTGGTGTACAGCGTCGCCGCCACCGAGCATGACGAGGCGGGTTACCGCGCGGCTTATGTCCAAGGCTTACAGCATGTGTTGAGCTGGCTGAAGCAGCATGGACAGCAGCCAAAACGACTGCTTTTTGTCTCCAGCAGCAGCGTCTACGGACAGAAGGGTGGCGAGTGGGTCGATGAAAGCTCGCCCACCGTGGCCGGTGGCTATTCCGGCCGGCTGATGCTCGAAGCTGAACAGGTGGCGCTCGACAGCGGCATCCCGGCCAGCCGCGTGCGTCTGACCGGTATCTATGGTCCGGGCCGTGAATGGTTGCTGAGCCAGGTGCGCCAGGGCTATAGCGTGGTGGAGGACCCGCCCCTCTACGCCAACCGCATCCATGCCGACGACGCGGCGGGCCTGCTGGCCTTCCTGCTGGAAGCCGACCGCCAGGGCAAGCCCCTGGAAGACTGCTACATCGGCGTCGACGACACTCCCGCCGCGCTGGCCGAGGTGGTGGGTTGGCTGCGTGATTACATGGGCGTCACCCAATGGGCCGAAAACGCCAGCGTCCGCCGCGCCGGCAGCAAGCGCTGCAGCAATGCACGGGCGAAGGCCCTGGGCTGGACACCGAGGTATCCGAGTTTTCGTGAGGGGTATGCGGCGATTCTGGAGGGGCGCTGCTGATCTTTTAAGCACCCCAAAAACAAACGGTGGGAGCAAAGCTTGCTCGCGATAGCGGTTTTACAGCCAACAGAGGTGTTGTCTGTGACGACGTCATCGCGAGCAAGCTTTGCTCCCACAGGCTCGATCCCACAGGGAGTCCGAGTTACTGCTTCTCCAACACCCACTGCCGGTCACCCGGCGTGAACGAAGGCATTTCATCCGCCAGTGCCGCATTCACGGTCTGGAAAATTTCCAGCTTCTTGCCGTCGCGAGAGAAGATCCAGGTGTTGCCCTGGCCGTTCTGCTGCAGCCAGATGTTGTCGTTGCCGCCGCTCATGGACGCGCAGTCGCCGGCCAGGCACAGGGCGTAGCGGTCGGCGCCTGGTAGTCCGCTGACCTGGCCGTCGGGTTGGAACTGCACGCTGGCGCCCTGGCCAGGGCCGTTGACGATGTTCCAGGTGCCGCCCAGATAAGCGGTATACAGCGCCCGTTCGAAACTGGCGCCCAGCGGCGCACCCTCGGGCACCTGGACCTGGGCGCGCTCGAACACTTGCTGCGGCTCGTTCTCGGTGGCAGATTGGTTCAACTGGTCGCCGTCGCGTTGCAGTTCGCTGGCGGAGCTGCCGTAGAAATCGACTTTCCACGCACCGTCTTCTTCGCCCAGCAGCTTGCCTTCGACATTCTCGAAACCGTTGGTGTAACGCGCCTGGCCGGCCCGGGTGTTGACGTCCCATTCCAGGTTCGGGCCATAGGCCTGCAGCGCCTCGCGCAGCGGGCCGCCCTTGGCGGCGGCGTCGATTGCCGCCTGGTTGATCCAGGTGCCGCTGATATCACGGTCGGCAGGGTCGCTGGCGCAGCCGCCCAACAGCAGGGCAGCCAGCGAAAGAGCAAGCGCTTTGCGCATGGTGGAATCCTTAAACGAAAACGGCGCAGCGGGGGGGAGGCTGCGCCGGGCGTGTTACTCGATGACCAGGATGGCGTCCATCTCAACCTGCGAACCCTTCGGCAGGGCAGCTACGCCGATGGCGGCGCGGGCAGGGTAAGGCTGGTCGAAGTACTTGCCCATGATCTCGTTGACCTTGGCGAAGTGGCTCAGGTCGGTGAGGAAGATGTTGAGCTTGACGATGTCCTTGAACGAACCGCCGGCAGCCTCGGCCACGGCCTTGAGGTTCTCGAACACCTGCACGGTCTGGGCTTCGAAGCCTTCTACCAGTTCCATGGTTTTCGGGTCCAGCGGGATCTGGCCCGACATGTACACGGTGTTGCCCGCCTTGATTGCCTGGGAATACGTACCGATGGCGGCCGGGGCTTTGTCGCTGGTGATAACGGTCTTGGTCATTTATGACTCCTTGTAATGGATGGGGAGCTATGCACGCATACGAGTGATACGGATGACGCCAGTCAGGGCGCGCAGCTTCTTGATCACGCGGGCCAGGTGCACGCGGTCGTGCACGCTGACCACCAGTTGGACGACGCTGATGCGGCCATCACGCTCGTCCATGCTGATTTTTTCGATATTGCCGTCGGCGGCGTTGACGCTGCTGGCCAGCAAGGCGATCAGGCCACGCTGGTGCTCCAGTTCGACCCGCAGCTCGACATTGAATTCGCCGGTGACATCCTTGGCCCAGGAGAGCTGGATACATTTTTCCGGGTTGTGGCGGATTTCGCTGATGTTGCGGCAGTTATCCAGATGCACCACCATCCCTTTGCCTGCGGACAGATGGCCGACAATCGGATCGCCAGGAATCGGCGTGCAGCACTTGGCATAGCTGAGCACCAGGCCTTCGGTACCACGAATGGCCAGGGGACCTTCGGGGCTAGGCAGCTGTTCGCCTTCGCCGAGCAGGCGGCGGGCGACGACGTAGGCCATGCGATTGCCCAGGCCGATGTCTTCCAGCAGGTCTTCGATCAGCTCCAGGCGGTACTCGCTGAGCATGATCTGCACGCGTTCAGCCGGGATCTTGTCCAGGGAGCTGTCGAAACCGTTGAGGACTTTATTGAGCAAGCGTTCGCCCAGGCTGATGGATTCAGAGCGGCGTTGTAGCTTCAAGGCGTGGCGGATGTGTGTGCGGGCTTTGCCGGTGACCACGAAATTGAGCCATGCCGGATTTGGCCGTGCGCCGGCGGCGCTGACGATTTCCACCGTGGAGCCGCTTTGCAGCGGTTCGGACAACGGCGCCAGGCGGCGGTTGATCCGGCACGCGATGCAGCTGTTGCCGACGTCGGTGTGTACTGCATAGGCAAAGTCCACCGCCGTGGAGCCTTTGGGCAGCTCCATGATCCGGCCTTTGGGCGTGAAAACGTAGACCTCGTCCGGAAACAGGTCGATCTTCACGCTTTCGATGAATTCCAGGGAGTTGCCGGCCCGCTGCTGCATTTCCAGCACGCCTTTGACCCACTGGCGGGCCCGGGCGTGGGTGCTCTTGGGTTGTTCGTCGCCGCTGGACTTGTACAGCCAGTGCGCAGCGATGCCATTGTTGGCCATCTCTTCCATTTCACGGGTGCGGATCTGGATTTCGATCGGTACGCCGTGCATGCCGAAGAGCGTGGTGTGCAGCGACTGGTAGCCGTTGGCCTTGGGAATCGCGATGTAGTCCTTGAAGCGCCCAGGCAATGGCTTGTACAAATTATGTACAGCGCCCAGTACGCGGTAGCAGGTATCGACCTTGTCGACGATGATCCGGAACGCGTAGACGTCCATGATCTCGTTGAAGGCCCGACGCTTGCCGCGCATCTTCTTGTAGATGCCGTAGAGGTGTTTCTGTCGGCCGCTGACCTCGCCTTCGATGCCGTCGATGGTCAGGCAGTGGCTCAAGGATTCTTCGATCTTGTTGACGATTTCCTTGCGGTTGCCCCGGGCGCGCTTGACGGCCTGGTTGATCCGCGCCGAACGCATCGGGTGCATGGCCTTGAAACCGAGGTCTTCGAACTCGATGCGGATCGCGTGCATGCCCAGGCGATTGGCGATGGGCGCATAGATTTCCAGGGTTTCCTTGGCGATTCGCCGGCGTTTTTCACCGGACAACACTTCCAGGGTTCGCATGTTGTGCAGGCGGTCGGCGAGCTTGACCAGGATCACGCGAATATCGCGCGCCATGGCCATGGCCATTTTCTGGAAGTTTTCGGCCTGGGCCTCGGCCTTGGTCTCGAAGTTCATCTGGGTCAGTTTGCTGACCCCGTCGACCAGTTCGGCCACGGTTTCGCCGAACTGCGCTTGCAGCGCTTCCTTGGCGATGCCGGTGTCTTCGATCACGTCATGCAGCATCGCCGCCATCAGGCTCTGATGGTCCATGTGCATGTCGGCAAGAATGTTCGCCACCGCAAGCGGGTGCGTGACGTACGCCTCGCCGCTGCGGCGGCGCTGGCCGTCGTGGGCTTGTTCGGCGTAGAAATAGGCTCGGCGGACCAGGTTGACCTGGTCCGTGCCGAGGTAGGCCGATAAGCGATCGGCGAGGGCGTCTATGCTCGGCATGATAATGACTCCTGCCGTTTGCTGTGACCCCGCGCCGTGCTACGTCGACCAGGCATAGGCTTAGACCGCCTCGTTGGACTCGTCCTCGAACGCTGCGAACAGCGGTTCGTCTTCAACGATTTCAGCGTTGGCGATGAACTCGTAGCTCATCAGGCCTTCGGCGATTTCACGCAGCGCTACCACGGTAGGCTTGTCGTTTTCCCACTGGACCAACGGCTCTTTGCCACCGGTGGCCAGTTGACGGGCACGCTTGGTAGAGAGCATGACCAGCTCAAAGCGGTTTTCCACGTGTTCTAGGCAGTCTTCAACGGTTACGCGGGCCATGGTATTCCTCGGAGCGAATGCAATATGCGCGCTGCCCGGTTGGGCGAGCGGACTCAACAGTTTAAAAAAACGCCAGCGTTTAGGGAAGCGCTGATTTTTTGACCAGCCCCTCGACCCGCTACAAGCTCCAATGTAAAGCCGTCGCAGCGGTTTTGGGAAGGGCTGTTCAGCCCAGCAGTTCGGCCAATAATTTACCGAAACGTTGCTGCTGGCGTTTCTGCTGCAGCTGGCTGGCGCGGAAAATCGCCTTCAGATCGTCTAGCGCATGGGCGAAATCGTCGTTGATGATCAGGTAATCGTAGTCGACGTAGTGGCTCATTTCGCTGACCGCTTCGCGCATCCGGCCTTCGATGATGTCGTCGCTGTCCTGGCCGCGATTGGTCAGGCGCTGGCGCAAGGCCTGCTGGCTCGGTGGCAGGATAAAGATCGAACGGGCCTGGGGCATCAGCTTGCGGACCTGCTCGGCACCCTGCCAGTCGATTTCCAGGATCAGGTCGTGGCCTTCATCCAGGGTTTGCTGCAGATAGCTTTGCGAGGTGCCATAGAGGTTGCCGAAGACTTCGGCGCGCTCGAGGAAGTCCCCGTGCTCGGCCATTTTCACGAACTGTTCGCGGTCGACGAAGTGATAGTTCACCCCGTCCACTTCGCCCGGGCGCATGGCGCGGGTGGTGTGCGAGACCGAGACGCGGATCTGCGGCTCGGCGTCGATCAGCGCCTTGACCAGGCTGGTCTTGCCGGCCCCAGAGGGCGCGGAAATGATGTAGAGAGTGCCGGTGCTGTGGGTCATGTCGGGTTAGCCTTACTCAATGTTCTGCACTTGTTCGCGCATTTGCTCGATCAACACCTTGAGGTTGACCGCAGCCTGGGTGCTGCGCGGGTCGAAGGCTTTGGAGCCCAGTGTGTTGGCTTCGCGGTTGAGTTCCTGCATCAGGAAGTCCAGGCGGCGACCGGCCGCACCACCGGATTTGAGTACCCGGCGAACTTCAATGATGTGGGTGCTCAGGCGATCCAGTTCTTCGGCCACGTCGCTTTTTTGCGCGAGCATGACCATTTCCTGTTCCAGGCGCTGCGGGTCCAGCTCGGCCTTCATGTCGACGAAGCGGTCGAGCACTTTCTGACGTTGGGTGGCGAGCATTTGCGGGACCAGTTCGCGCAGGGTGACGACGTCTTCCTCTATGGAAGTCAGGCGCTCGTCAATCAACCGGGCCAGTTCCGCGCCTTCGCGCTCGCGGCCGGCCTTGAGTTCTTTCAGGCCTTGATTGAACAACGCCAGCGCTTCGGCATTCAGGGCCTGCGGGTCGCTCGCATCACCTACCAGCACGCCGGGCCAGGCCAGGACTTCCAGCGGGTTCAGAGGCGCGGGGTGCTTGATCAGGCTGGCGACGGTTTCGGCGGCAGCCACCAGTTGCGCGGCGCGCTCGCGGTCCACCTGCAAGGCCTTGCCGGTGCTTTCTTCGGTGAAGCGCAGGGTGCATTCCAGCTTGCCCCGGGACAGGCCCTGGCGCAGGGCTTCACGCACGCTGCCTTCAAGGTCGCGAAAGGATTCGGGCAGGCGCAGGTGCGGCTCCAGGTAGCGGCTGTTGACCGAGCGCAGTTCCCAGCTCAGCGTGCCTTGGATGCCGGCTTTCTCGACGCGGGCGAAGGCGGTCATGCTGTGCACCATGGAGATTCCTCGCAATGCAGGCGGACGCAACGGGTAGTCGTAGCGCCTGGTATCTGTGGATAAAAGCCGAAGGGCAGCAAAGGCGCAGGATTGTAGCGCAGTGAGGTGCATGCCCCCAAACCGTGCATGTGACAAAGCGCTGCGGCTCGTCGGTCAGAGGTCAAAGGGGCTTGGCTCGTTGCAGCGGTTTTTTGGAACCGCGCGACGTTTAAACTGCCCTATGGCGGCCCACGGCTCTATAATGCTCGGCAGTTTTCCGTCCTCTGTACAGGTGTTCCCTATGAAACGTCCAAGTGGTCGCGCTGCCGATCAGCTTCGCTCGATCCGCATTACCCGCAACTACACCAAACACGCCGAGGGATCTGTACTGGTCGAATTCGGTGATACCAAAGTCATCTGCACCGTCAGCGTCGAAAACGGTGTGCCACGGTTCCTCAAGGGCCAGGGTCAAGGCTGGCTGACCGCCGAATACGGCATGCTGCCGCGCTCCACCGGTGAGCGCAACCAGCGTGAAGCCAGCCGCGGCAAGCAGGGCGGACGTACCCTGGAAATCCAGCGTCTGATTGGCCGTTCGCTGCGCGCCGCGCTGGACATGTCCAAGCTCGGTGACGTGACGTTGTATGTCGATTGCGACGTGATCCAGGCTGACGGCGGTACTCGCACCGCGTCCATCACCGGCGCCATGGTCGCACTGGCCGATGCCTTGAAAGTGATCAAGAAGCGTGGCGGCCTCAAGGGCGGCGATCCGCTCAAGCAGATGATCGCCGCGGTCTCCGTGGGCATGTATCAGGGCGAGCCGGTGCTGGACCTGGACTACCTGGAAGACTCCGCCGCCGAGACCGACCTGAACGTGGTCATGACCAGCGCTGGCGGCTTCATCGAAATCCAGGGCACCGCCGAAGGCGCGCCGTTCCAGCCGGAAGAATTGAGCGCTATGCTGGAATTGGCAAAGAAAGGCATGAACGAGATTTTCGAACTGCAAAAAGCCGCACTGGCTGACTGATCGTTTCGCGCTTCAGACAAGGAGAACGTCATGAGTGATGAGCAAACCCTACTGCCCCAGCCCAGCAAGGAGGCGCGCCAATGGGCGATGTTCTGTCACTTGTCCGCCTTGTTGGGCATCTGGATTCCGTTCGGTACGTTGATCGGCCCGCTGGTGCTCTGGCAGCTCAAGCGCGAGACTGACCCGTTCATCGATGCACAAGGCAAGGAAGCGCTGAACTTCCAGATCACTGTGGCAATTGCCTCGGCGATCAGCCTGCTCCTGATGATCGTGGTGATCGGCTTCTTCCTGTTCGGGTTGGTGGCTATCGGTGCGCTGGTGCTGACCATCATCGGTGGGGTGAAGGCCAATGAAGGGCAGCCGTATCGGTATCCGTTTACCTGGCGGCTGGTCAAATAACGATCAACGAGTAAGCACTTGTGGGAGCGAGCCTGCTCGCGATAGCGGTTCATCATTCAACACAAATGTTGGCTGACCCACCGCCATCGCGAGCAGGCTCGCTTCCACAGTAGAAAGGGTTGTCCACAAAAAAACCGACATGGCTGTCGGTTTTTTTGTGGCTGCGAAACGACACTCAGATCGTCAGTGTCCAGTCGTAATCCACGATCAGTGGCGCATGCTGCGAGAACCGTGGCTGGCGCGGCAGGCGGGCGCTGCGCACGAAGCGGCGCAGACCAGGCGTCAGCAACTGGTAGTCGAAACGCCAGCCGAGGTTGAGCATCTCGGCCTGTTCGTTGTCTGGCCACCAGCTGTATTGGTCGCCTTCACGGCTGACTTCCCGCAGGGCGTCAACATAGCCCATGTTGCCGACAATCTCGTCCATCCAGGCCCGTTCCGGCGCCAGGAAACCCGGGGATTGCTGGCTGTCGCGCCAGTTCTTGATATCCAGCTTCTGTTGCGCCACGTACAGCGAGCCACAATAGATGTACTCGCGACGTTTGCGCCGCTGTTTATCCAGATAACGGGCGAAGTCGTCCATCAACTTGAATTTCTGATTCAAATCTTCATCGCCGTTCTGCCCCGAAGGGAGCAGTAAGGTCGCGATGCTGACCTTGTCGAAATCGGCCTGCAGGTAGCGCCCGTAGCGGTCCGCCGTCTCGAAACCGAGACCGTTGATGACAGCCTTCGGTTGCAGCCGCGAGTACAAAGCCACGCCACCCTGGGCGGGGACTTCGGCATCGCAGGCATAAAGGAAGTAACCATCCAGTTGGAAGGCTGCATCGTCCAGTTCAAAGGCGGAGGCGCGGGTGTCCTGCAGGCAGATGACGTCGGCATTCTGTGCTTGCAGCCAACTGAGCAACCCTCGCTCCACTGCAGCCTGAATACCATTGACGTTCACACTGATGATCCGCATAAATGGCCCCAAAAATCACGTGCGTGTATGATACACGGCGTGTACCTATTTAGCTAAATCCGTGGTATTTGGGGCTTTTTTCATGCAGGCGTATCAGCGCGATTTCATTCGTTTTGCCATCGATCGCGGCGTTTTGCGCTTCGGTGAGTTCACCCTCAAGTCCGGCCGCACGAGCCCGTACTTCTTCAATGCCGGCCTGTTCAACACCGGTGCCGCCCTGGCGCAACTGGGCCGTTTCTATGCGGCGGCCATTGTCGAGAGCGGCATTCCGTTCGACGTGCTGTTCGGCCCGGCCTACAAAGGCATTCCTCTGGCCGCCACCACTGCGGTCGCCCTGGCCGAACACCACGGCCGCGACCTGCCCTGGTGCTTCAACCGCAAGGAAGCCAAGGCTCATGGTGAAGGGGGCAGCCTGGTGGGCGCGCCGCTGACCGGTGAAGTGCTGATCATCGACGACGTGATCACCGCCGGCACCGCCATTCGTGAAGTGATGCAGATCATCGGTTCCCAGGAAGGCGCCAAGGCCGCCGGTGTGCTGATCGCCCTGAATCGCCAAGAGCGCGGCAACGGTGAGTTGTCGGCGATCCAGGAAGTGGAGCGTGACTTCAACATTCCGGTGGTCAGCATCGTGTCGCTGACCCAGGTGCTGGAGTTTTTGGCCGACGACCCGCAGCTCAAGCAGCATTTGCCGGCGGTTGAGGCTTATCGGGCGCAGTTCGGCGTTTAAAGATTTGCACATTCCCTGGTGGGAGCGAGCCTGCTCGCGATAGCCATTCAACATTCATGTTGGCTGAATCACCGCTATCGCGAGCAAGCTCGCTCCTACAGTGCGTAAAAAAAGACCCCGCTCAGTCTGGCTGAGCGGGGTCTTTTTATGGGTGTCGCTTACGGACGCTTGCGATTACTGATCAACGTACCCACGCCGGTATCGGTGAAGATCTCCAGCAGGATCGCATTCGGTACCCGGCCGTCGATGATCAAGGAGCTGCCAACGCCGCCCTGGACCGCTTCCAGTGCGCAGCGGATCTTCGGCAGCATGCCGCCGTAGATGGTGCCGTCGGCGATCAGTTCATCGACCTGTTGAGTCGACAATCCGGTCAGGACCTTGCCGGTCTTGTCCATCAGGCCGGCGATGTTGGTCAGCAGCATCAGCTTTTCGGCTTTCAGTGCTTCGGCAACCTTGCCTGCCACCAGGTCGGCGTTGATGTTGTACGACTCACCGTTGGCGCCGACGCCGATGGGCGCGATTACCGGGATGAAGTCGCCCTTGACCAGCAGGTTCAGCAAGTCGGTGTTGATGCCGACCACTTCGCCCACATGGCCGATGTCGATGATTTCCGGCTGGGTCATCTCCGGCGTCTGGCGGGTAACGGTGAGTTTCTTCGCCCGGATCAGCTCGGCGTCTTTACCTGTCAGGCCGATGGCGCTGCCACCATGCCGGTTGATCAGGTTGACGATGTCCTTGTTGACCTGGCCGCCGAGGACCATCTCCACCACATCCATGGTCTGCGCGTCGGTGACGCGCATGCCGTCGATGAAGTGGCTCTCGATCGACAGGCGCTTGAGCAGGTCGCCGATCTGTGGGCCACCACCGTGAACGACCACCGGGTTGATGCCCACAGCCTTCATCAGCACGATGTCGCGAGCGAAGCCGGTTTTCAGCTCCTCGCTTTCCATCGCGTTGCCGCCGTATTTGATCACCAGGGTCTTGCCGACATAGCGTCGGATATAAGGCAACGCTTCGGACAGGACCTTGGCGGTATTGGCGGCGGCTTCGCGTTCGAGGGTCATTCAGGGCTCCGGTGGTGCTTCAAAAATCAGAACGGTAGTTGAAGATCAGGTGCAACACGTTTGAGTTGGGTGTGGAACACATCCTTGATGCGCTGCAGTTCGGCTTCGTTGTCGGCTTCGAAACGCAGCACCAGCACCGGCGTGGTGTTGGATGCGCGAACCAGGCCCCAGCCTTGGGGATAGTCGACCCGCACACCATCGATGGTGGTCAGTTCGGCCCCTTCGCCCCATTGAGCGTCGTGCAGTGCATCAATGATGCTGAATTTGCTCTCTTCGGTCACATGGATATTGATTTCCGGCGTAGAAATATCGTTCGGGAAGGTCGCGAAGAGCTCTTCGGCCGTGGATTTCTCTTTGCTGAGGATCTCCAGCAGGCGTGCGGCGCTGTAGATGCCGTCGTCGAAACCGAACCAGCGCTCCTTGAAGAAGATGTGGCCGCTCATTTCGCCGGCCAGCAGGGCGCCACTCTCTTTCATTTTCTTCTTGATCAACGAGTGGCCGGTTTTCCACATCAGTGGGCGACCGCCGTATTCCTTGATCAGCGGCACCAGGCGGCGGGTGCATTTAACGTCGAAAATGATTTCGGCGTTCGGATTGCGCGCCACCACGTCACGGGCGAACAGCATCAGCAAGCGGTCCGGGAACACGACGCTGCCGGTGTTGGTGACCACGCCCACGCGGTCGCCGTCGCCGTCGAAGGCCAGGCCCAGGTCGGCGTTGGTTTCCTCGACCTTGGCGATCAGGTCTTGCAGGTTTTCCAGCTTGCCCGGGTCCGGGTGATGGTTGGGGAAGTTGCCGTCCACTTCGCAGAACAGCGGGATGACTTCGCAGTTCAGGGCTTCAATCAGTTGTGGGGCGATCACGCCAGCGGCGCCGTTGCCGCAATCGACCACCACTTTCAGGCGGCGGGCGAGCTTCACATCTTTGACGATTTCATCGTTGTAGCGCTCCAGGATGTCCACCTTGGTGACGCTGCCCTGGCCGCTGCTCAGGTCATTGGTCTTGAGGCGGGTGTGCAAGGCCTGGATCTGCTCGTTGGCGAGGGTGTCGCCGGCGATGACGATCTTGAAGCCGTTGTAGTTCGACGGGTTGTGGCTGCCAGTGAGCATCACGCCGGATTTACCGGCCAGCACGTTGGCGGCGTAGTACAGCGCTGGCGTCGGCACCAGGCCCACGTCGCTGACATGGCAACCACTGTCGGCAACCCCTTTGATCAATTGTTCAACCAGCTCGGGGCCGGACAAGCGACCATCGCGACCGACGCACACGTTCGGTTCACCCTGGGCCAGGCTCTGGGAGCCGATGGCGCGGCCGATCCAATAGGCGGTTTCGGCGGTGAGGGTCTCCGGTACCACGCCACGGATGTCGTAGGCGCGGAAGATGCTATCAGGAAAAATTGGGGCGATTGCGGCTGGGGTGTTCATGGGCGGGGCGCTCTATCAGGAAGATGACTGGACAGGCCGACGGTTCGCGTCGACAGGCTCAAACTGAAGGGTATGACGGCGTTTTTGGCAGAGAGTTCGTGGTGGGAAAGTGCCATGAGACAGCGTTACCTCGCCTCTATCGCCTAATACATTGATTCCAAGTGGGAAACCCTGCAGCCAGCCTGTGGGCATTTTTCGTCCTGAAACAGAAGCTTAATAAAGGGGCCGGGCAAGGCGCCCGGCCTGAAACAGCTGGATCAGTGGCTGCCGGAATGCCCGAAGCCGCCAGCGCCGCGCTGGCTCTCGTCGAATTCTTCCACCAGTTCGAAGTGCGCCTGGACCACCGGTACCAGCACCAGTTGGGCGATGCGCTCGCCCACGGCGATGTTGAATGCCGTTTGACCACGGTTCCAGCAGGACACCATCAGCTCGCCTTGGTAATCGGAGTCGATCAGGCCCACCAGGTTGCCCAGTACGATGCCATGCTTATGGCCCAGGCCCGAGCGCGGCAGGATCAACGCAGCCAGGCCCGGGTCGCCGATGTACACCGACAGGCCGGTTGGGATCAGCAGGGTCTGGCCGGGCTCCAGGACGGTGTCCTGCTTGAGCATGGCCCGCAGGTCGAGGCCGGCGGAACCCGGTGTGGCGTATTGCGGCAGCGGGAATTCGGCGCCGATGCGAGGGTCAAGGATCTTGGCTTGTAGAGCGTGCATGTCAATTAAACCTGGTTCAGCCGTTCGGCGATAAAAGTGATCAGCTGGCGGGCAATCTTGCTCTTGCTGGTCTGGGCGAAAAGGGTGGCGTGCAACTGGCGGTCGATCACGCTGCAGGCGTTTTCCTCGCTGTTGAAGCCAATGCTCGGGTTGGCGACGTCGTTGGCGACGATCAAGTCCAGGTTCTTGTCCTTGAGCTTGCGCGCGGCGTAGTCGAGCAGGTGCTCGGTTTCGGCGGCGAAGCCGACACTGAACGGACGGTCCGGGCGGGTGGCGATGGTCGCGAGGATGTCCGGGTTGCGCACCATTTGTAGTAGCAGGCCGTCGCCGCTCGTAGGGTCTTTCTTAAGTTTTTGCGGGGCGACGACTTCGGGACGGTAGTCCGCCACCGCCGCCGAGGCGATGAACAGGTCGCACGGGATGGCCGCTTCGCAGGCTGCGAGCATGTCCCGGGCGCTGACCACGTCGATGCGGGTCACCCGATCAGGGGTTGGCAAATGCACGGGGCCGGTGATCAGCGTGACCCGGGCGCCGGCTTCCACGGCGGCTTCGGCCAGGGCGAAGCCCATTTTCCCGGAGCTGTGGTTGGTGATGTAGCGCACCGGGTCGATGTTTTCCTGGGTCGGCCCGGCGGTGATCAGCACATGCTTGCCGGTCAGTGCCTGGCGCTGGAAGCAGTCGGCGGCGCACTGGGCCAGGTCGTTGGCTTCGAGCATACGTCCCATGCCGACATCGCCGCAGGCCTGGCTGCCGGAAGCCGGGCCAAAGACTTTCAGGTCGCGGCTTTGGAGCAATTGCAGATTGGCCTGGGTGGCCGGATCGCGCCACATGGCCTGGTTCATGGCTGGCGCGAGGGCAACCACGGCGTCGGTGGCGAGCACCAGGGTGGTCAGCAAATCATCGGCGATGCCTTGGGCCAGGCGGGCGATCAGGTCGGCCGTGGCTGGGGCGATCAGCACCAGGTCGGCCCACTTGGCCAGTTCGATATGACCCATGGCGGCTTCGGCCGCCGGGTCGAGCAGATCCAAGTGGACCGGGTGCCCGGACAGGGCCTGCATGGTCAGCGGGGTGATGAATTCACTGCCGCCGCGAGTCATGACGACCCGTACTTCCGCGCCCTGGTCGATAAGCCTGCGGACCAGCTCGGCGCTCTTGTAGGCGGCAATGCCGCCGCCGACGCCCAGAACGATGCGTTTCCGATACAGCCGCTGCATAGGCCTGCCTTTCGATTTCAATGGTCAGTGCAGGACGAACCCCACGGCAGCAGCCTGCCTGGGTGCAAATCGCCTGCAAAAAAGATGGGCTACGATATCACAGCGACCGCTACGGAACAGCGGCGCCCACAATCAGGGAGATGCTATGAGTATTCGCGACTGGCCGGTGGCCGAGCGGCCACGGGAGAGGTTACTGGAGTTGGGATCGGCGAGTCTTTCGGACGCCGAGCTTTTGGCGATTTTCTTGCGCACGGGTGTGTCGGGTAAAAGCGCCGTGGACCTGGCGCGACATCTGCTGCATCAATTTGGTGGCCTGCGGGTTTTGCTCGAGGCTGATCTGCATACCTTCAACGCACATCTGGGGCTGGGCCCAGCGAAATTCGCGCAGTTGCAGGCCGTGCTGGAGATGGGGCGTCGGCATCTGGCCGAAAATTTGCGGCGGGAATCGGTGCTGGAGAGCCCGCTGGCCGTGCGGGACTACCTCAAGGCCATGTTGCGTCACGAGCCTCATGAAGTGTTTGGCTGCCTGTTCCTCGATTCCCGGCATCGGGTGCTGGCGTATGAGGCGTTGTTTCGCGGTTCCATCGACAGCGCGAGTGTCTATCCCCGGCAGGTAGTCAAGCGCGCCCTGGCCCATAACGCCGCAGCGTTGATCCTGTGCCACAACCACCCCTCCGGCAACACCGAACCCAGCCAGGCCGACCGGATGCTCACTGAGCGGCTTCAGGAAGCACTGGAGTTGATCGATGTGCGGGTGCTCGACCACTTCATCGTCGGCGATGGTGAGCCGCTGTCCATGGCGGAGTATGGGTGGATGTAAGCACGGTCAGGCGTGAATAATCCCTGGTGGGAGCAAAGCTTGCTCGCGATAGCAGTTTTACAGCCAACAGAAGTGTTGTATGTAACGACGTCATCGCGAGCAAGCTTTGCTCCCACAGGGGGGGGCTGGCAGTGGTTACTTGATACTGACCTTGGAGTAATCCTGCCGCCCAAACGGGCTGACCGAGTAACCCTGCACATCCTTGCGGGTCAGGGCGAACGCGGTCGGGTGCGCCAGGGGCAGCCACAGGGCCTGTTGCTGGATCTGCGCCTGGGCCTGCTCATAGAGTTTGGTGCGCACGCCCTGCTCGCTGGTGGTTTTGCCGGCACTGATCACTTTATCCAGGTCCGGGTTGCAATAACGGGCGAAGTTGGTGCCGGACTTGAGTGCCGCGCAGGAAAACTGCGGCGTGAGGAAGTTGTCCGGGTCACCGTTGTCACCGGCCCAGCCCATGAACAGCAAGTCATGTTCGCCGGCCTTGGCGCGACGGATCAGTTCGCCCCATTCGATCACGCGGATCTCGGCCTGAATGCCGATCTGCGCCAGGTCGGCCTGCAGCAGCTGCGCGCCCAGGCTGGGGTTGGGGTTCAGCAGGCTGCCGGAAGGGCGGGTCCAGATGGTGGTCTGAAAGCCGTCCTTCAAACCGGCCCTGGCCAGAAGATCACGGGCCTTGGCCGGGTCATGGGCGTAACCGGGCAAGTTTTTGGCGTAGCTCCAGGTGTTCGGAGGGTAGGGGCCCTTGGCCGCTTCGGCGGTGCCCTCGAAAACGGCCTTGAGGTAGCTGGCCTTGTCGAAGGCCAGGTTGACGGCTTGTCGAACCTCGGGCTTGTCGAAGGGCGGGTGCTGGCTGTTGATCGCCACGAACGCGGTCATGAAGGCGTCGGTCTGCGCCACTTTCAACGTCGGCTCCTGCCTGGCGGCCTGGACGTCCTGCGGCTTGGGTGACAGGGCGATCTGGCATTCGTTGCGCCGCAGTTTTTGCAGGCGCACATTCGCGTCCGGCGTGATGGCGAAGATCAGCGGATCCACCTGGGGCTTGCCAGCGAAATAGTCGTGGTTGGCCTTGTAGCGAATCGAAGCGTCTTTCTGGAACCGGTTGAAAATGAACGGGCCTGTGCCGATGGGCTGATTGTTGAGTGCTTCTGGCGTACCGGCTTTCATCAACTGATCGGCGTATTCGGCCGAATAGATGGAGGCAAAGCCCATGCTCAAGGTGGCCAGGAAGGTCGAATCTGCATGATCGAGGATGAAGCGCACGGTCAGCGGGTCCAGCGCGTCGATTTTCTTGATCAAGCTCGGTAGCTGCATGGACTGGGCGTGGGGGAAACCGCTCTGGGCGATTTTGTGCCAAGGGTTTGCCGGGTCAAGCATGCGTTCGAAGCTGAACTTGACGTCCTCGGCGGTCAGATCGCGGCGCGGCGTGAAGTATTCGGTCCGGTGGAATTTGACCTGGGGGCGCAGCTTGAACACGTAGGTCAGTCCATCGGACGAGACTTCCCAGCTCTCGGCGAGGCTGGGGATGACCTTGCCGCTGGCGGTGTCGAAATCCACCAGGCGATTCATCAGCACGTCGGCGGATGCGTTGGTGGTGGTCAGCGAATTGTACTGAACGACATCGAATCCTTCCGGGCTGGCCTCGGTGCAAACGCTCAGGGCGGCGGCCTGGGCCAGCGGGCTGATCAGCAGAGGGGCGAGCAACAGTGGGAGGGCAGCGAGGCGCATGGTCGGTTTCCTGTGCAAGTCGAAGGCCCATCTGCATGTGCAGTCTGGAAAAGACCTACCCTAGTGGCCTCGTTGGAAAATGACTATCCCCTTTTTGCATTTTCCGGCACCCTGCGACGCTGTATTAACGGCTCAAGCTCGGCATCGGTTAAAAAAACCGGCCTGCAGCGACGAGCGGTCAAAGGCGGCGCCAGCCTGTGCCCCAGCCGTTCGGGGGCGTTACGCGTCGCTTTCCAACGAAGACAAATCACACCGGCAGTTGTTGCACTGTGGTCTTTCTGGTATAAAGCAGCGCTCTTTTCTAGGGGCCCGGTTCCTTCACTGTAGGTGTAGCCGGTAAGACCCTTAAAGAAACGCGGCGCCTGGCGCCAAATGACTGAGAGATTAAGCGGCCAACCCATGCCGGGTTGGGCATGTGGTTTTAGAGGGCTGAGGCATGTCGAGAGTCTGTCAAGTTACCGGTAAGGGTCCGGTGACTGGGAATAACATTTCCCACGCAAACAACAAAACCCGTCGTCGTTTCCTGCCGAACCTGCAGCATCACCGCTTCTGGGTTGAAGAAGAGAAACGTTTTGTGCGTCTGCGCGTATCTGCCAAAGGCATGCGTATCATCGACAAGCGTGGCATCAGTGTCGTGCTCGCCGAACTTCGCCGCGATGGCAAGATTTAAGGGAGCTAATCATGCGTGAATTGATTCGTTTGATCTCGAGCGCCGGTACTGGTCACTTCTACACTACCGACAAGAACAAGCGTACTACCCCGGACAAAATCGAGATCAAGAAATATGATCCGGTTGTTCGCAAGCACGTGATCTACAAGGAAGGCAAAATCAAGTAATTGATTTTTCCCTTCTTACGAAAAAGGCCCGTATCGCAAGATACGGGCCTTTTTTGTTGCCGGATTTTTGTTGCCTGTCGGGGCCTCATCGCGAGCAGGCTCGCTCCCACAGGGCATTGTGCTTGCCTGAAACTCAGGCATTACACAGCGCCAATGTGGGAGCGAGCCTGCTCGCGATGAGGCCAGGCCTAACGATGTAAATCCTCAAGCCTTCTGTTCAAACACCACATAAATCTTGCGGCACGCCTCCAACACTTCCCAAGTGCCCGTGAACCCCGCCGGGATCACGAAGCGGTCGCCGGCCCGCAGGGTCTTGGCATTGCCATCATTGTCCCGCAACACGGAAACGCCCTGGACGATCTCGCAGTATTCATGTTCGGTGTAGTTGACCGTCCACTGGCCGACCGCGCCTTCCCACACGCCTGCATTCATTTGCCCGCAAGGGCTGCTGTAGTGGTTGAACACCGTTTGTTCGGGATCACCCTTGAGTACCTTGGCTGCGTCCGGGCGATAGCGTTCGGCGGTGGTACTGGCCTGACTGAAATCGACGATGTCCTGGATGCTCATGCGGCAATTCTCCGGTAATGACGGCGCGAATGGCTGGAAGAGCCAAAGTCTATGTTTATTAAAACGAACATCGCAAGGCCGTTTGCCAGTGTTGTGTCAAATATATTGAAACATTACCAGCCGCTGGTTTAGGGTGGCGGGTGCCCCGCGCCGAAAACAGGCCGGCTGGGCAGAATTCGTGGAGCGCTGCGCATCGCGTGGCGTTCGTACTCAATAAGAGGAGGACACTCGCATGACCACCCTGACTCGTGCCGACTGGGAACAACGCGCCCGCGACCTGACCATCGAAGGCCGTGCCTTCATCAACGGCGAATACACCGATGCGGTGTCCGGCGAAACCTTTGACTGCCTCAGCCCGGTGGATGGCCGTGTGCTGGGCAAGATCGCCAGTTGCGACGTCGCCGACGCCCAACGTGCCGTCGAAAACGCCCGCGCCACCTTCAACTCCGGTGTCTGGTCGCGCCTGGCGCCGAGCAAGCGTAAAGCGACCATGATTCGCTTTGCCGGCCTGCTCAAGCAGAACGCCGAAGAACTGGCGCTGCTCGAAACCCTGGACATGGGCAAACCGATCAGCGACTCCTTGAATATCGATGTTCCCGGTGCAGCTCAAGCGTTGAGCTGGAGCGGTGAAGCCATCGACAAGATTTACGATGAAGTGGCCGCGACCCCCCACGATCAGTTGGGCCTGGTGACCCGTGAACCGGTGGGCGTCGTAGGCGCTATCGTGCCGTGGAATTTCCCACTGATGATGGCCTGCTGGAAGCTCGGCCCGGCGCTGTCCACCGGTAACTCGGTGGTGCTCAAGCCGTCGGAAAAATCCCCGCTCACCGCTATCCGCATTGCCGCATTGGCAGTGGAGGCCGGTATTCCCAAGGGCGTGCTGAACGTGCTGCCGGGCTACGGCCACACGGTTGGCAAGGCCCTGGCCCTGCACATGGACGTCGATACCCTGGTGTTCACCGGTTCCACCAAAATAGCCAAGCAACTGATGGTTTACTCGGGCGAGTCCAACATGAAGCGTGTCTGGCTGGAAGCCGGCGGCAAGAGCCCGAACATCGTGTTCGCCGATGCCCCGGACCTGCAAGCCGCCGCCGAGTCCGCCGCCAGCGCCATTGCCTTCAACCAGGGCGAAGTCTGCACCGCCGGCTCGCGACTGTTGGTGGAGCGTTCCATCAAGGACACCTTCCTGCCGCTGGTGATTGAAGCGCTCAAGGGCTGGAAACCTGGCAACCCCCTGGACCCGGCCACCAATGTCGGCGCCCTGGTGGATACCCAGCAGATGAACACCGTGCTGTCCTACATCGAGGCCGGTCACAGCGACGGCGCCAAGCTGGTGGCCGGCGGCAAGCGGATCCTCGAAGAAACCGGCGGCACCTATGTCGAGCCGACGATTTTCGACGGGGTGAGCAACGCCATGAAAATCGCCCAGGAAGAGATTTTCGGTCCGGTGTTGTCGGTCATCGCTTTCGATACCGCCGAGGAGGCCATCCAGATTGCCAACGACACGCCGTACGGCCTGGCCGCGGCGGTATGGACCAAGGACATTTCCAAGGCTCACCTGACCGCCAAGGCGCTGCGTGCTGGCAGCGTTTGGGTCAACCAGTATGACGGCGGCGACATGACCGCACCGTTCGGCGGCTTCAAGCAGTCGGGTAACGGCCGCGACAAGTCGCTGCATGCGTTCGACAAGTACACCGAGCTGAAGGCGACCTGGATCAAGCTCTGACAGGGGCGGCCCCGGATCCTGTTCGGGGCTGCATGCAGTGCTGGTCCCCTGTGGGAGCGAGCCTGCTCGCGATAGCGGTGTGACAGTCGACGACTCTGTTGAATGTTGCGCCGCTATCGCGAGCAGGCTCGCTCCCACAGTGTTTTGTGGGGCCTGAAAATCGATAACTATCCACAGGAGCGTGGAAATGCGTTGGGCGACCTATTTCGCCGTGTTGGCATCTGTCCTGAGTGTCGGCTTGGCGCTGGGCGTGAGCATGCCGCTGGTGTCGCTGCGTCTGGAAGGCTGGGGTTATGGTTCGTTTGCCATCGGGGTGATGGCCGCCATGCCGGCCGTTGGGGTGCTGGTCGGGGCCAAGGTGTCGAGTCGGCTTGCGGCGCGGTTCGGCACGGCGGCGTTGATGCGCTTGTGCTTGTGGAGTGGGGCGGTGTCCATCGGGTTGCTGGCGCTGTTGCCCAGCTATCCGGTCTGGTTGGTGCTGCGGCTGATGATCGGCGTCGTCCTGACCCTGGTGTTCATTCTGGGTGAAAGCTGGATCAACCAACTGGTGATCGAACAATGGCGCGGACGGTTGGTGGCGTTGTACGGCAGCAGTTACGCCCTGAGTCAGTTGTCTGGTCCGTTGCTGCTGGGTGCGCTGGGGACTGATCACGATTATGGCTTTTGGGTGGGTGTCGGTCTTTTGCTGGTTTCGCCGTTGCTGTTGCTGGGACGCAGCGGTGCGCCCAGCAGTGAAGCCTGCAGCGTCACTTTCAAGGATCTATGGGCGTTTTGTCGTGGGTTGCCGGCAATCGCCTGGGCGGTGTCGTTGTTCGCGGCGTTCGAGGCAATGATCCTGACTCTGCTGCCGGTTTACTGTTTGCGTCAGGGCTTCAGCGCCGACATTGCGCTGGCGATGGTCAGCACGGTAGTGGTCGGTGATGCCTTGTTGCAGTTGCCCATTGGCGCTCTTGCGGACCGCCTGTCGCGCCGGTCGTTGTTCACTGGCTGTGCGGTGGCGCTGATGCTGTCGAGCCTGGCGGTTCCACTGCTGATCGATACCTTGCTGATCTGGCCACTGTGGGTGCTGTTTGGCGCCAGCGCAGGCGGGTTGTTCACCTTGTCACTGATCCTGATCGGCGAGCGTTATCGCGACGATGCACTGGTGCGGGCCAACGCCCATATTGCCCAGTTGTGGGGGATCGGTTGCCTGATTGGCCCACTGGCGGCGGGGGCGGGCAGTCAATGGATCAGTGGGCATGCGCTGCCCTTGTTCATGGCCGCGGGAGCGTTCGGCTTGGTGGTTCTGTTGTTGCGCCAAGGGGCGTTTGGCGCCACGCAACCTGCCTGAACAAAGTGAAGCCTTGGGAAACGTGCTGAACCCGGGGCTTCTACAGCATTCGCTCCAGCCCAACGGTGGTGGCGAACCAGGCGTTGAAGCGGCGCCACCAACTGCCGGGTTCGCGGTCCAGGTCATGCAGTTGGCCGTTGTCTTCGGTGGTCCATATCAGCTTCCCGTCCTTCAGGCGGGCCTGGTAACTCAGGGCCGGTGCCATGCCCTGCAAGGCCAGTTCGCGCACTTGGCCGGCGAGTTCGGGACTGTCGACCAAGACCCCCACTTCGGTGTTCCACAGCACTGAACGCGGATCGAAATTGAACGAGCCGATGAAGGATTTCTTCCGGTCGAAGATGATCGCCTTGCTATGCAGGCTGGAGTCCGATTCGCCGTAGGACTTGCTGTAGAACAAATGGGGGCTGCCACCCGTGTCCCCGGGCTGGCGACGCAATTCGTACAGCCGCACCCCATGTTGCAGCAAAGCCCTGCGATACGGCGCGTAACCGCCGTGCACCGCCGGTACGTCGGTGGCCTCCAGGGAGTTGGTCAAAAGACTCACCGCCACTCCGGCATCGGCGCGGCTGGTCAGGTAGACCAACCCTGGCTGGCCGGGTACAAAGTAGGCCGAAATCATGATCAGTTCTTCACTGACCCCCGTCAGCTCCGGGCCCAATTGCGTGGTCAGCAACAACTGCGGGTCAGGCTCATCCCTGGCCAGTACTTTGCTGGGTGCATCCCACAGCGCCTGGTTCCAGGCCCAGATCAATTGCCTGCGCCAGATGTCCAGGCGCGGTTGGGTCCGGTAGGAGGTCAACTGCTGGTAAAGCGCGTGATTTTCCTTGTGCGTCTGCTCCAGTGACTCTTGCAGGCGTAGGCGGCTGTTGGCCAGATCCTTGGGGGTTGGCCGACGGGACAGGAATTGTTCGATGGGTTTGCTCAGGGCGCTGTTCCAGTATTGGTCGAAGCTGTGCCCCAATTGTTCGGCCACCGGCCCAACGCCAAGCAGGTCGATGTCGGTGAAGTTCAGGTTGGGTTCGGCGTCGAAATATTCATCCCCCAGATTGCGACCGCCGACGATGGCCATGCTGTTGTCCGCCAGCCAGAGCTTGTTGTGCATGCGCCGGTGTTGCAATGAGAGGTTGAGCAGCCGCCCGAGGCTGCGGGTTACCCCGGTGGCGCGCCCCAGATGAAGTGGGTTGAACAGGCGTATCTGGATCCGCGGATGAGCGGCGAGGGTCGCGATGATCTGATCCTGGCCATCGCTGGTGGTGTCATCCAGCAGGATGCGCACGCGTACGCCGCGGTCGGCGGCTTTGAGCAATTCATCCACCAGCATTCGCGTGCTGATGCCGTCATGAACGATGTAGTACTGCAAATCCAGGCTGCTTTGGGCGTTGCGGATCAACTCGGCCCGGGCGGAGAAGGCGTCGGTACTGTCAGATAGCAGGCGGAAACCCGAGCGTCCCTCGTGTGGAGCGGCCTGGGCCTGTACCGAGCGTCCGAACGAAGATTCGGTTGCCGGGAGCGCCTGGGAAGGTTCGCGGGTGATGTCAAAACTGGCACAGCCGCCCAGCAGCGAGGCGACTAGCAGGAGCACAGGCAGGATGGGTCTGGGTCTCACGTAGGCTCGTTCCGCTTGTTTGCGTTGATCGGCTTGTGGGTGCTGCTTCCCTGAGTAAAGCTCAGACGGCGTCGAGTCGGGTTTCGTTCAACAACGCAATGGCCGCGGCGCCGACCTTGCGGACGGCGTCCTCGATCTGTGCCGTTGGTTTGGCAGCGTAGTTCATGCGCAGGCAATTGCGGTACTTGCCCGAGGCGGAAAATATGCTGCCGACCGCCACCTGCACGCCCTGGTCATGCAGGACCCGATTAAGCTTGAGTGTATCGAAGCCTTCGGGGAGTTCGACCCAGAGCATAAAGCTGCCGCGCGGGCGGCTGGCGCGAGTACCCGCTGGAAAATAGCGGCTGACCCAGTCGATCATGACGTCGCGATTGCGTTGGTATTGGCTGCGCATCCGCCGCAAATGCGGTTCGAAGTGCCCGCCCTTGAGAAACTCCGCAATGGCTATCTGCGGTTGCGGTGCGGTGGAGCCGGTGCTGATGTATTTCATGTGCAGCACCCGTTCCAGATAGCGGCCGGGTGCGACCCAGCCCACTCGCAAACCCGGTGCCAGTGTCTTGGAAAAAGAACTGCAGAGCAGGACGCGGCCATCGTCGTCGAAGGATTTGATCGTGCGGGGCCGCGGGTAGGTGTAGGCCAGTTCTCCATACACATCGTCCTCGATAATCGCCACGTCGAAGCGCTGCGCCAAGGTCAGCAACGCGCGTTTGTTGGCCTCGGGCATGATGTAGCCTAGCGGGTTGTTACAACTGGGCGTCAACTGTATGGCCTTGATGGGCCACTGTTCCAGCGCCAGCTCCAGTGCCTCCAGGCTGATGCCGGTCAGCGGATCGGTGGGGATTTCCAGGGCCTTCATGCCCAGGCCCTTGAGGGTTTGCATGGCGCCGTGAAAGCTGGGGGAGTCCACCGCGACGATATCGCCTTGTTCACAGGTGGCGCGAATGCTGACCGACAGCGCTTCGTGACAGCCCGTGGTGACGATCAGGTCGCCGGCTCCCAGTTTGCAACCCGAGTCCAGCGACAGGCGAGCGATCTGTTCGCGCAGCGCGAGGTTGCCGTAGATGTTGTCGTAATACAGGCCCGGCATGTCTTGCCGGCGGCTGATCTGCGCAAGGCTGCGCAACAGCGGTTTCATGGTCGGCGAGTTGATATCCGGCATGCCTCGGCCCAGTTGCACCACGTCTTTGCGTGGTACCGAGCGTATCAGCTCCAGCACCTGGTCCCATTGGGAGATGTCCACCGGTCGTTGGGCTGGGCGACCCACTACCGGCAGGTCCGGTAGTTCACGGCTGGCCGGTACGAAATACCCTGATTTGGGTTTTGGCATCGCCAGCCCGCTGTCCTCCAACACGCGATAGGCCTGCTGCACCGTACTCAGGCTGACACCGTGCTCCATGCTCAGCGCGCGCACTGACGGC
Organism: Pseudomonas sp. N-1-13; assembly: GCF_057787095.1. Classification (NCBI taxonomy): domain Bacteria; kingdom Pseudomonadati; phylum Pseudomonadota; class Gammaproteobacteria; order Pseudomonadales; family Pseudomonadaceae; genus Pseudomonas; species Pseudomonas sp. N-1-13. The sequence continues at coordinate 113,073 of NZ_JBYNRI010000001.1, forward strand.
AGCCGGTCGCCGGGACGGTAGAAGCCCTGTTCGATGCGGGTGCCGAGCAATTCGGCGAGGTTCACATAAAGGGTCATGGCGCGCTCTCGATGAAGTGGACAACGGTAACCAATACAGTTGCGGCGGAAAAAGACAATTCAGTGTCGAAAAGCCGCAATCTGTATGCATGGAAAACACATTGTTTGAATCTGTATTGATTCTGGCCGTCCGCGCATCATGAAAGCTCTGGCTACCCAAGTAAACAGGAGCGATCAAAATGAACGGCTTGAGCGATGTGCGGCTGACGTTACACAGCCAGGAACTGGCGGCGGGGCAGGAAAAGGAGCTACGCAATGCGATGTTGCACAGTGCCCCGTCCAGCCTGAGCCGCTGGGCCCTGTTCTGGCGTCGTCTGCATACACGCAAGGCCTTGTTGGAGCTCACACCCGAACAGTTGCGTGATATCGGGCTGAGCCGAGAGCAGGCGCGGGAGGAGGGCTTGAAGCCGTTCTGGCGGCTTTGAAGCGGTACCGGGCCTGAAACTGCTATCGCGGGCACGCCTTGCTCTTACAGCCCTCTTTCAATCTGTGCGAGCAAGGCGTGCCCGCGATAGCGTCACCAGTAGCGCTGGGCGCTTTAAACCAACTCTTTCAACCGATGCCACAGCATCCCCAGTGCCAACAGTGGCGAGCGCAGATGCTTTCCGCCCGGGAAGGTCATGTGCGGCACCTGGGCGAACAGATCGAAACCACCACTCTGTTGCCCACTGATGGCTTCGGCCAACAGCTTGCCGGCCAGGTGCGTGGCATTCACTCCGTGGCCGGAGTAGGCCTGGGCGTAGTACACGTTGGGCTGATCCTTGAGTCGACCGATCTGCGGCAAGCGGTTGGCGCCGATGCCGATCATCCCGCCCCATTGAAAGTCGATTTTCACCTGCGCCAGTTGCGGGAACACCTTGAGCATTTTCGGACGCATGTACGCGCCAATGTCTTGCGGGTCACGACCCGAGTAATGGCAGGCTCCGCCGAACAGTAAGCGTCGATCCGCGGAAAGCCGGTAGTAATCCAGCGCCACCCGTTGATCACAGACCGCCATGTTCTGCGGCAACAACGCCTGGGCCTGAGCCTCGCTCAAAGGTTCAGTGGCGATGATGTAGCTGCCGGCGGGCAGCACTTTGCCGCTGAGTTCCGGGTTGAGCCCATTGAGGTAGGCGTTGCAGCCCAGCACCAGGGTCTTGGCCCGGACCGCGCCCTGTTGGGTATGCACCTTCACTTCCGGGCCGTAATCAATGCGCGTGACCGCCGATTGCTCGAACAGCCGGACCCCCAGTTGCTGCGCGGCGCAGGCTTCGCCCAAGGCCAGGTTCAGCGGATGCAAATGGCCCGAGCCCATGTCGATCAGGCCGCCGACGTAGCGATCCGAACCCACCACACTGTGCATTTCGTGGGCTTGCAGCAGCCGGGTCTGATGGCGATACCCCAGGCTGCGCAGCTCTTCAGCGTCCTCAGCGAAACCTTCCAGATCGCTTGGCTTGTTGGCGAGGTCGCAATAACCCCAGGTGAGGTCGCAGTGGATCTGAAAGCGCTCGACCCGTTGACGGACGATTTCCACCGCCTCAAGGCCCATGAGCTTCATCTGGCGTACGCCGTCGGCACCGATGACCGGGGCGAACTGATCGAGGCCATGACCGACGCCGCGAATCAGTTGACCGCCGTTGCGCCCGCTGGCCCCCCAGCCGATCTTGTGCGCTTCCAGCAGCACTACGCTCATGCCGCGCTCGGCCAGTTCGATCGCTGTGTTCAACCCCGAGAACCCACCGCCTACCACGCAGACATCCGCCACCAGCTCGCCCTGCAGCAGCGGATGATCCGGTTGCGGCAAGCTGCTGGCGGCGTAGTAAGAGGCGGCGTGCGAATGGCTCGGGACAGGTTGCTGAACACGGGCGTTCATGTGCGTAATCCTGATTATTGTGTTTGAGAAATTTTACGGAGCATAAGCCGGGGATTCGTCCATGGGCAACACCGGTCGGTTGGCGCTGTCTGGGACAGGGCTTTTCGTGCAAAATCCTGCCTTGTCCCGTCTCGGTAGCCGCTTCGATGAGCTGCAACAGTCAAAAAATCCGCACGCTGCGCCAACAGATTCCCTCGTTCGAGTGCGTACCGGGCTGCCATGACTGCTGCGGGCCAGTGACCACCTCGCCCGAGGAAATGGCCCGCTTGCCACGCAAGACTCGCGCCGAACAGGACGCGGCCATGGAAGCGCTCGACTGCGTGCACTTGGGACCCAATGGCTGCACGGTCTATGACGAGCGGCCGCTGATCTGCCGGTTGTTCGGCACCACCGCCACCTTGCCGTGTCCCAATGGCCGGCGGCCGGTGGAACTGATTCATCCGCGGGTCGAGAAGCAGATTCACGAATATATGGCCAGCACCCGGCAGGTATTGGTGTAGCCAAGAACGCCCCTCAATCCGGAATCGGCAGGTTCAAGCTCTCCTTCACTTCTTCCATCACGATGTAGCTCTTGGATTCGCGCACGTGGGGCAGCTTGAGCAGGATGTCGCCCAGCAGCTTGCGGTACGAAGCCATCTCGGAAATCCGCGCTTTCACCAGATAGTCAAAGTCGCCTGACACCAGATGGCATTCGAGCACGTGAGGCAATTTCAGCACCGCGCGCCGGAATTCTTCAAAGGTGTCGCCGGATTTGTAGTCGAGGCTGATTTCGACGAACACCAGCAGACTTCCCTTCAGATGCTGCGGATTGAGCCGGGCGTTGTAGCCCATGATGATTCCCTCGCGCTCCAGGCGACGAACCCGCTCGGTGCAGGGCGTGGTGGAGAGGCCGACCTTTTCCCCAAGCTCCGTAAAGGAAATCCGTCCATCCGCCTGGAGGATGCGCAGGATGTTGCGGTCGATCTTGTCCAGCTCACGTTTGGTCTGAGTGTTGGTCCGCACAGGTGATGCTCCTCCATGAAAAGGGTTTTTGCCGAGAATTCTCGCCAAATATAGGCATTTATATAGTGAAAAGCACTGCCTGATCTTTTCTAAACTGCGCACATTACGGTCTGTACAACAAAACGTCAGCGGTTATCCGCGATGAGGGCTTCAACATGCGCGTTCTGGTTTTAGGTAGCGGCGTCATCGGTACCGTCAGTGCTTACTACCTGGCCCGTGCCGGGTTTGAAGTCGTGGTGGTTGATCGTCAGCCGGCGCCAGCCATGGAAACCAGTTTTGCCAATGCCGGCCAGGTGTCGCCGGGTTATGCCTCGCCGTGGGCCGCACCAGGTGTGCCACTCAAGGCCATCAAGTGGCTGTTGCAGCGCCACGCACCGCTGGCGATCAAAGCCACCGCCGACATCGACCAGTACCTGTGGATGGCGCAGATGCTGCGTAACTGCACCGCCAATCGTTATGCCGTGAACAAGGAGCGCATGGTGCGCCTGTCCGAGTACAGCCGCGACTGCCTCGACGAACTGCGCGCCGAAACCGGGATTGCCTACGAAGGCCGCAGTCTGGGGACCACTCAATTGTTCCGTACCCAGGCTCAGGTTGATGGTGCGGCCAAAGACATCGCCGTGCTGAAAGAGTCCGGTGTGCCCTTTGAAGTGCTGGACCGTGAAGGCATTGCCCGCGTCGAGCCGGCGTTGGCCAATGTCACCGACATCCTGGCGGGTGCCTTGCGTCTGCCCAATGACCAGACTGGCGACTGTCAGATGTTTACCACGCGCCTGGCGCAAATGGCTGTAAAACTAGGTGTGGAATTCCGCTTTGGCCAGGACATCCAGCGCCTGGACTACGCCGGTGATCGCATCAACGGCGTCTGGATCGATGGCAAGCTGGAAACCGCTGACCGCTACGTCCTGGCCCTGGGCAGTTATTCACCGCAATTGCTCAAACCGCTGGGCATTCGTGCGCCGGTGTATCCGCTCAAGGGTTATTCCCTGACGGTGCCGATCACCAATCCGGCGATGGCTCCGACCTCGACCATTCTCGACGAAACCTACAAGGTCGCGATTACCCGGTTCGATAACCGCATCCGTGTGGGCGGCATGGCGGAAATCGCCGGTTTTGACCTGTCTCTCAACCCGCGTCGGCGTGAAACCCTGGAGATGATCGTCAACGACCTTTATCCTCAGGGCGGCGATCTGGCCCAGGCCAGTTTCTGGACCGGTCTGCGTCCGACCACTCCGGATGGCACGCCGATCGTGGGCGCCACCCCGTTCAAGAACCTGTTCCTGAACACCGGCCACGGCACCCTCGGTTGGACCATGGCCTGTGGTTCCGGGCGCTTGCTGGCGGACCTGATGGCGAAGAAAAAACCACAGATCAGCGCCGAAGGCCTCGATATTTCCCGTTATGGCAGTAAACACCAGGAGTCTGCAAAACATGTCAATCCAGCGCCAGCTCACCAATGACCGCATGAGTCAGGTCGTCCTGCACAACGGCACTGTTTACCTAGCCGGGCAGGTTGGCGACGACATGAGTGCCGGTATCGAACAGCAGACCCGTGAAACCCTGGCCAATATCGAGCGTTTGCTGGACCTGGCCGGGACCGACAAAAATCATCTGTTGTCGGTGACGATTTACCTGAAAGACATCGACGCCCATTTCGAAGGCATGAACGCGATCTGGGACAAATGGCTGCCCAAGGGCGTCGCGCCGGCCCGGGCCACTGTGCAAGCCAAACTGTGCGAACCGGAAATCCTGGTGGAGCTGTCCGTCGTGGCAGCGCTGCCCTAAACCCGGAAAACGATCCCTCTTGCGGTGCTGTTGGTGGTTCATGCCGTCAGCCAGCGCCGTTTTTTTTACCTAGTCCGCCTAGAAGCCTGCCGCCATGCGTCCTGCCCGTGCTCTGATCGACCTTCAAGCCTTACGTCACAACTACCAATTGGCCCGCGAAGTGACGGGGGCCAAAGCTCTTGCGGTGATCAAGGCCGATGCCTATGGGCACGGCGCAGTGCGCTGCGCCGAGGCTTTGCAGGACATGGCCGATGGGTTTGCCGTGGCTTGCATCGAAGAAGCGCTGGAACTGCGGGCCGGCGGGATTCGTGGGCCGGTCTTGCTGCTGGAAGGATTCTTCGAGGCCGATGAACTGTCGCTGATCGTCGAACACGATTTCTGGTGTGTGGTGCATTCGTTGTGGCAGCTCGAAGCGATTGAAAACGCGACCTTGAGCAAGCCGATTACGGTCTGGCTCAAGCTCGACTCGGGGATGCATCGGGTGGGGCTGCATCCGGCGGATTATCAGGCGGCCTATCGTCGACTGCTGGCCAGCGGCAAGGTGGCGAAGATCGTGTTGATGAGCCATTTCGCCCGCGCCGATGAACTGCACGATCCCAGCAGCACCGAGCAACTGGCCGTGTTCGAGGCGGCCCGCCAGGGGCTGGCGGCGCAGATCAGTTTGCGCAACTCCCCGGCAGTGCTGGGTTGGCCGCAGATACCAAGCGACTGGGTGCGGCCAGGCATCATGCTGTACGGTGCGACCCCCTTCGAGGAAGCCAACGCCGTCGCTGCGCGGCTGCAGCCGGTCATGACTCTGGAGTCCAAGATCATCAGCGTGCGTGAATTGCCCGCCGGCGAGCCGGTGGGGTATGGCGCCCGTTTTGTCACCGCGCAACCGACGCGGGTCGGCGTGGTTGCCATGGGATACGCCGACGGTTACCCGCGCCAGGCGCCGAACGGTACGCCGGTGCTGGTGCACGGGCAGCCTAGTCAACTGGTCGGTCGGGTCTCCATGGACATGCTGTGTGTCGACTTGACGAATATCCCCAACGCCGGGCTCGGTTCGACCGTGGAGCTGTGGGGCAAGACTATCCTGGCCAGTGATGTCGCGAAGGCGGCCGGCACGATTCCTTATCAGATTTTCTGCAACCTGCGCCGGGTTCCACGGCTCTATTCCGGGGGCTGACGCAAAGCGCAATCTACCGAAAGTCGCTTCACCGCACGGGATTGAGGTCAAAGTGTTGTAAATACTGAACGCTGTCGCCATGATAACGCTCACTTTCCACACAACCTGATTCCCTGGAGGCTCCAGCATTGGACGTCGGTGAACGACTGCAATCCATTCGTAAACTCAAAGGCCTTTCCCAGCGTGAACTCGCCAAGCGCGCGGGCGTCACCAACAGCACCATTTCGATGATCGAGAAAAACAGCGTCAGCCCCTCGATCAGCTCGCTGCGTAAGGTCCTTGGCGGGATTCCCATGTCCATGGTCGAGTTTTTCTCCGAAGAAATTCTGCAGGAGAAACCGACTCAGATCGTCTACAAAGCCAATGAACTGATCGACATTTCCGACGGTGCCGTCACCATGAAACTGGTGGGCCGGGCGCACCCCAGCCGGGCGATTGCCTTTCTCAACGAGATCTACCCACCTGGCGCCGATACCGGTGACGAGATGCTTACCCATGAGGGCGAAGAGACCGGGATTCTGGTGGAAGGGCGGCTGGAGTTGGTGGTCGGCGCCGAAACCTTCGTACTCGAAGCGGGCGATAGCTACTATTTCGAGAGCACCAAGCCACACCGTTTCCGTAATCCGTTCGATGCGCCGGCGCGACTGATCAGCGCAGCCACACCGGCCAATTTCTAGGAAAAGAGGCGCCGTGCCCGGACGGCAAAGGCGCCCGAAGGATGAGCTGTCATGACAAACAAGACCCTTGCGACTTTGGGGTTGTTTCAGTGTGACGGCCTTCCCGCTATACTTGCGCCCGCCTGCAAACCGTGGCCGCAGGCGTGACTAGCCACCATTGAGGGTGTACGCGTGAATCTAATTATGAAAATGCTGGCTGCACCAGCAACCGTATTGGCCCTATGGGCAGCCAGTGTCCAAGCAGCGCCCAACGACGAAATCGCCAAGCGCCTTGAACCGGTCGGCCAGGTCTGCGTTCAGGGGCAGGAATGCAAGGGCATGGAGGTCGTGGCTTCGGCTGGCGGCGGTGGAGCCAAGACGCCGAAGGATGTTATTGCAAAACACTGCAATGCTTGCCACGGTACCGGCCTGCTGGGCGCTCCGAAAATCGGCGACACGGCTGCCTGGAAAGAGCGCGCCGATCATCAGGGCGGCCTCGACGGCATCCTGGCCAAGGCGATCACTGGCATCAACGCCATGCCGCCTAAAGGCACCTGCGCCGATTGCTCGGATGAAGAGCTCATGGGCGCGATCAAAGAGATGTCGGGTCTGTAATAGCCAGCATCTTCCACAAGAAAGCCGCTTACGAGCGGCTTTTTTGTGCCCGGTGGTTTTACAAAGGCTGTTCATCGCAACCAAGACCCGGCAAGCTCGGTCCAACCCACATTCATGGAATGTCCCGGAGGGTCGGATGGTGCAGTTGTGTTCAATCGAACAGGCGGTGGATGACGTACTCGCGCGCCTGCCAGCGCACATTCATCTGGGGATGCCCCTGGGGTTGGGCAAACCCAATCTGTTCGCCAACGCCCTGTACCGGCGTATCGCGCAACTGCCTGAGCGACAACTGACCATCTACACCGCTCTGAGCCTGGGCCGACCCAATCTGGGCGATGGTTTGCAGAAGCGCTTTCTCGAGCCCTTTATCGAACGGGTCTTTGGCGATTATCCGGAACTGGATTACCTGGCCGATCTGCACCGTGACAGCCTGCCGGCCAACATCCACGTCCAGCAATTCTTCCTGCAACCGGGCAGCCTGTTGCACAGCGAGTCGGCCCAGCAGGATTACGTCAGCAGCAACTACAGCCACGCCGCGCGGGACATCAATGCCGCTGGCTTGAACCTGATCGCGCAACTGGTGGCCAGTGATGCGCAGCATCCTGACCGCCTGAGCTTGAGTTGCAACCCGGACATCACCCTCGACCTGCTGCCGATGGTCACCAAGCGGCGTGCGGCGGGGGAGACCATCCTCATGGTGGGCCAGGTTCACAGTGATCTGCCCTACATGCCCGGTGATGCGGAAGTCGGCATCGACACGTTCGACCTGTTGATCGACGAAAAGGACAGCCACACGCTGTTTTCCACGCCGAACATGCCGGTGGGGTTTCAGGATCATATGATCGGCCTGCACGCCAGTGCCCTGGTGCGTGACGGCGGTACGTTGCAGATCGGCATCGGCTCCATGGGCGATGCGTTGACGGCGGCACTGCTGGCGCGTCAAGCCGACAATGCCGCTTACCAGGCGTTGCTGGCGGAGCTGAATCTCAGCCAGTGGGCGCAGTTGATCGAGCGTGAGGGCGGGGTCGAACCCTTTGCCAAAGGGTTGTACGGTTGCAGCGAAATGTTCGTCAACGGCTTGCTGGTGCTGGCAGAGGCCGGAATTATCCGGCGCAAGGTCTATCCCGACGAGCCGACCCAGGAACGAGCCAACGCCGGCACCCTCGACGAGGCGGCGCAACCCGATGGCATCTGCATCCATGGCGGATTCTTCCTCGGCCCTCGCAGTTTTTACGAACGCTTGCGCGAGTTGCCCCAGAGTCGGCGCCTCGAATTCAACATGACCCGCATCAGTTACATCAACGAGCTGTACGGCCAGGAAAGACTCAAGCGCCTGCAGCGACTCGATGCACGTTTTATCAACACGGTTTTCACCATGACCTTGCTGGGCGCCGGGGTGGCGGACCAACTGGAAGATGGTCGCGTACTCAGCGGCGTCGGCGGGCAGTACAACTTCGTTGCCCAGGGCCATGCGCTGGAGGGCGGGCGCTCCATTCTGCTTCTGCGCAGTTGGCGCGAGGCGGGGGGCGAGATCAGTTCGAACATCGTCTGGGAATACGGCCATTGCACCATTCCCCGACACTTGCGAGACATCGTGGTGACTGAATACGGTATCGCTGACCTGCGGGGCAAGACTGATGCCGCGGTGATCGAGGCGCTGCTGAACATCAGCGACTCACGCTTCCAGCCGGAGCTGATCGAGCAGGCGCAAAATGCCGGCAAGTTGCCGAAGGATTTTCGCCTCGATCCGCGCTTCGCCGAGAACACCTCGGAACGCTTGCAGGCCATCCAGGCACGGCATCCTAATTTGTTCCCGGAGTATCCGCTGGGCAGCGATTTCGACGGGGTGGAGCGGGACCTGTTGCGGGCGCTGAACTGGCTCAAGAGCAAGTTCAAACTCACCGAAATGCTGGAGCTGGGCAAGGCTGCGCTGGATGCGCCGCCGCCGTCGGAGTTTCCCGAGCATTTGGAGCGGATGCAGTTGGCGAGCCCCGAAGGGCTGAAAGAAGAGCTGGGTCAGCGCTTGTTGCTCGCTGGTCTCAAGATCACCGCGCCTTAACGGCCACTTCAAAGCCCCTGTGGGAGCGAGCCTGCTCGCGATAGCGGACTGTCAGTCAACATTGGTGTTGGATGTGCCGGCCTCATCGCGAGCAGGCTCGCTCCCACAGGGATGCAGGGCGATTATTCGATAAAGGTCACGACACCACCGGCCAGCGATTGCACCCGGGCCAACGATTCAACGCGATAGCCTTGGGCATCCAGCTCCGCACGTCCACCCTGGAACGATTTCTCGATCACGATCCCCAAGCCTGCCACGGTGGCGCCGGCCTGCTTGATGATGGAGATCAGTGCCTGGGAGGCCTTGCCGTTGGCCAGGAAGTCATCAATGATCAGTACCCGGTCGCTGCTGGTCAGGTGGCGCGGGCTGATGGCCACGGTGCTTTCGGTCTTTTTGGTGAACGAATACACGGTCGCGGACAACAGGTTCTCCGTCAGGGTCAGAGAGTGTTGCTTGCGGGCGAAAATCACCGGAACGCCCAGGTTCAGGCCGGTCATGATCGCCGGGGCAATGCCCGAGGCTTCGATGGTAACGATTTTAGTGATGCCCGAGTCCTTGAACAGCGCGGCAAATTCGTCGCCGATCAGCTTCATCAATTGCGGGTCGATCTGGTGGTTCAGAAAAGCATCGACTTTCAGAACCTGATCGGAAAGTACGATGCCGTGTTCACGAATTTTCTGGTGCAGGGCTTCCATCAAGCCTCCTTTAATGACGCCTTCGGCGCCCCTGGATTTGGTAAAAAGTTCGGTAAAAAGTAGTCGATTCTAGCGCTTGAGCATCGCTCGTATATCGGCCAGGGCGCTATTGCCGCGAACGGCCTTGACCTCGGTCGGTGTGTCGTCATTGCCTTCCCAGGCCAAGTCGTCCGGCGGCAGCTCATCGAGGAAGCGGCTCGGGGCGCAGTCGATCACCTCGCCGTATTGCTTGCGTTTGGCGGCGAAGGTAAAGGCCAGCGTCTGACGTGCGCGGGTAATACCGACGTAGGCCAGGCGCCGTTCTTCTTCGATGGTGTCGGCTTCGATGCTGGAGCGGTGGGGCAGGATTTCTTCTTCCATGCCCATGATGAACACGTAGGGGAATTCCAGGCCCTTGGAGGCGTGAAGGGTCATCATCTGCACGCCTTCGGCGCCGTCTTCCTCTTCCTGCTGGCGTTCGAGCATGTCTCGCAGCACGAGTTTGCCGATGGCGTCCTCGACGGTCATGTCGCCGTCTTCGTCCTTTTCCAGGGTGTTTTTCAACGCCTCGATCAAGAACCAGACGTTGCCCATGCGGTAGTCCGCGGCCTTGTCACTGGAGCTGTTGGTACGCAGCCAGTTCTCGTAGTCGATGTCCATGACCATGCTGCGCAGCGCCGAGATCGGGTCTTCGCCGGCGCACTGTTCGCGCACCTTGTCCATGAAGCGCTTGAAGCGCGCCAGACGGTCGGTGAAGCGGCTGTCCAGATGCTCGCCCAGGCCGATTTCGTCGGTGGCGGCGTACATCGAGATCTTGCGCTCGGTGGCGTAGTTGCCGAGTTTTTCCAGAGTGGTCGAGCCGATTTCCCGGCGCGGGACGTTGATCACTCGCAAGAAGGCGTTGTCGTCGTCCGGGTTCACGATCAGGCGGAAATAAGCCATCAGGTCCTTCACTTCCTGACGGCCGAAGAAGCTGTTGCCCCCCGACAGGCGATAGGGGATCTGGTGATGCTGCAATTTCAGCTCGATCAGCTTGGCCTGGTAGTTACCGCGATACAGGATGGCGAAGTCGCTGTACGGTCGGTCGGTGCGCAGGTGCAGGCTGAGGATTTCCATGGCCACGCGCTCGGCTTCGGCGTCTTCGTTGCGGCAGCGAATCACGCGGATCTCGTCGCCGTGGCCCATCTCGCTCCACAGTTGCTTTTCGAACTCGTGGGGGTTGTTGGAGATCAGCACGTTGGCGCAGCGCAGGATGCGGCTGGTGGAGCGGTAGTTCTGCTCCAGCATCACCACTTTGAGCGACGGGTAGTCTTCCTTGAGCAACATCAGGTTTTCCGGCCGCGCACCACGCCAGGCGTAGATCGACTGGTCGTCGTCGCCCACCACGGTGAACTGGTTGCGGATGCCGATCAGCAGCTTCACCAGCAGATACTGGCTGGCATTGGTGTCCTGGTATTCATCCACCAGCAGGTAGCGGACCTTGTTCTGCCATTTCTCGAGGATGTCGGCGTGGTCCTGGAACAGCTTGACCGGCAGCAGGATCAGGTCGTCGAAGTCCACCGCGTTGAACGCCTTGAGCGTGCGCTGGTAATGGGCGTACACGATGGCGGCGGTCTGTTCCTTGGGATTGCGGGCGTTTTCCAGGGCTTGGGGCGGCAGGATCAGGTCGTTTTTCCAGGCGCCGATCATGTTCTTGATCTCGTCCACGCCGTCGTCGCCCGAATATTCCTTTTGCATGATGTCGGTCATCAGCGCCTTGACATCGGTCTCGTCGAAAATCGAGAAACCCGGCTTGTAGCCCAGCCGTGCATGTTCCTTGCGGATGATGTTCAGGCCCAGGTTGTGGAAAGTGCAGACCGTCAGGCCGCGGCCTTCACCAGCGCGCAGCAGGCCGCCAACCCGCTCTTTCATTTCCCGGGCGGCTTTGTTGGTGAAGGTCATGGCGACGATGTACTGGGCGCGGATACCGCAGTTCTGGATCAGGTGCGCGATCTTGCGGGTGATCACACTGGTCTTGCCGGAGCCTGCACCGGCGAGCACCAAAAGAGGGCCGCCGACATAGTTCACGGCTTCTTGCTGCCGGGGATTGAGTCGGGACATGACAGGGTCAGGGAGTCGTTTGCGAAATGGGCCGGCATTTTAACAGGCTCACAGAATTGTGCTGCTCTGTCCGACTTGTGACGCAACACTGCATTGTCATTTGCCGCTTTTGTTACTTTCACGCAGGATGTGGGGCGAATGGGCGTCCAGCGTTCGGCTTCGAGGGTAAGAAAAGCCGTCTGAAGCAAGTGTTTGAGAACCATTGGCATTGGTCATTAGCGGTCAGCAGGTCATAATGCCCTGCGCCTATTACCTTGCAGAGTCTAGGGAGTCAGCTTGTCAACGTCTGTCGAACCCTTGCGTTTGCTGCTATTGGCCGAAGAGCCGGTATGGTCAGCGATTTTGCGCGAGTGCCTGGCCCCCATGGGGCCGTCGGTCGTGTTGATCAGTGCTCCGAGCTGGGAGTCGGTCAGCAGCCTGTTCGAAGACAACCACAACGCGGTGCTGTTGACCGTCGCGGCGTTGCAGCCGGCACCCGGTCGTTGCCGTTTGCCGACGGTCCTGTTGCTCGAGCACGAGCCCACCACTGCACCTGATGGTGTCAGCGATTGGCTGGTACGTGATGTGCTCGATGGCGCCACTCTGCGCCGTTGCCTGCGCCATGTGCGCGAGCGCGGAGTGCTGGAAAACACGCTGCAGCGGCTTGCCGAACAGGATCCGCTGACCGGCATCGCCAATCGCCAGGGCTTCCAGACCCTGCTGGCGGCGCGCCTGGCGGAAAACGAAGGCCGTGGCCTGGCGCTCGGGCATCTGGATCTGGATAACTTCCGTCATGCCAACGATGCCCTCGGCCACCAGGCCGGTGACCGTTTGATCCTGCAAGTAGTATCGAGGCTCAAAGGTTCGCTTGAAGCCGGCGATCAACTGGCGCGCTTGGGCAGCGACGAATTTGCGCTGCTGATCGACACCCGCCGGGCGCCTCAGCGGGCTGAGTGGATGGCCGAGCGCATCACCGAAGCCATGGCCGAACCTTATTGGGTCGATGGTGAAAGCCTGCTGATCGGTTGCAGCCTGGGGATCGCCCACGCTCGCGCCCAGGCCGGCGCGGACCCGCTGATGTGGCACGCCCATATCGCCATGCAGCAGGCCAAGAGCACCCAGGGCTGCACCTTTCATATCTTCAACGAACGCATCAATCGTAACGCCCGCAGCCTCGCCGACCTGGAGAGCGAGTTGCGTCGGGCGCTGCGGCGCGACGAGCTGGAGTTGCATTACCAACCCCGGCTGAGCCTCGATGGCGGCACCATCGTCGGCCTCGAAGCCCTGGTGCGCTGGCGTCATAACGAACGCGGGCTATTGCCTCCCAGTGAGTTCGTGCCACTGGCCGAACAGAGCGGGCTGATCGTACCGCTGGGCTACTGGGTGATTTCCCGGGCATTGCGGGACATGCAGGCGCTGCGTGAAAGGGGATTGGCGCCCCTGCACATGGCGGTCAACCTGTCGTTCCGGCAGTTCCAGGACAGCCAGTTGCTGCCGACCCTGAGCCGCCTGATCGCCGAACGCGGTGTCGAGGCGCAGTGGTTGGAATTCGAACTCACCGAAACCGCCGTCATGCGCCGCAGCGAACTGGTCAAGCAGACCATGGACGCCCTGGGTCGCCTGGGGGTGCGCTTTTCCCTGGACGATTTCGGCACCGGCTTCTCCTCGTTCGTGCACCTCAACAGCCTGCCCATCGCCTTGCTCAAGATCGACAAGAGCTTCGTGGGTGGCATGGAGCAGCGCGAGGAAAATCGCAAATTGGTCCATGCGATGATCAACCTGGCCCACAACCTCAACCTGGAAGTGGTGGCCGAGGGCGTGGAAACCCGGGAGCAACTGGATTTGCTGCGCGGTTACGGCTGCGACCAGGTGCAGGGCTTTTTGATCAGCAAGCCGTTGCCCCTGGCGGAACTGGTGGAATACCTGACGTTTGACGGCAGCCAGCAGTCGGTGCTGGAAATCGGCTGACACCAAGCCTTGTGGGAGCGAGCCTGCTCCCGCATGGGATTTCAGTCGGCCTGGACAGTTTCAAAGCCCTGGTGCCGCAGAGGCTCACTGCGGATCATTCGCTTCATCTTCCACTCAAATGCCAGGGTCAGGCTCACCGCCGCGCAGGCCAGACCAAGGGCCAGGCCCCACCAGACGCCGGTCGGGCCCCAGTGCAGATGGAAGGCCATCCACCATGCCGCCGGTGCGCCAATCAGCCAATAACAGCCCAGGCCCACCAGGAAGGTGGTCTTGGCGTCCTTGAGCCCACGGATACAGCCCATGGCAATGGTTTGCGCACCGTCGAACAGCTCGAACCACGCCGCTACCGCCAACAGGCTCACCGCCAGCTCGATTACTCCGCGAAACGCCGGATCGTCGTGGTCCAGGAACAAGCCGACCAATGGGTTTGGCAGCAACCAGAACACCATCGCGAACGCCAGCATGACCGCTGCGCCGAAGCCAATTCCGACCCGACCGGCCAGCCGTGCCATCAGCAGTTGCCCGGCGCCATAGTGCTGGCCGATGCGCATGGTGATCGCATATGACATTCCCGCCGGGACCATGAATGCCACCGAGACAATCTGCAGAGCGATCTGGTGCGCTGCCAATGGCGTGCTGCCCATGGTGCCGATGCACAGCGCGGCGAACGCGAACAGCCCGACTTCCACTGCGTAAGTGCCGCCAATGGGCAGACCCAGGCGCCACAGTTCCTTGAGGTACTGGCGATTGGGCCGCGACAGACCATTGAGCAACGGATAAGCGCGGTAGGCTTGATGCCGGTGAATATGCCAGGCCAGGGCCAGAGCCATGCAGTTGGCGACGATGGCCGTGACCAGGCCGATTCCCATCAGGCCCAGTTTTGGCAGGCCGAACATGCCGGTGATCAGTGCGTAATTGAGCAGGAAGTTGGCCACCGTGCCGCCGAGACTGATCACCATCACTGGGGTAGCCCGGCCAATGGCGCTGGTAAAGCCGCGCAGGGCCATGAAACTCAGATAGCCGGGCAGGGCGAATGGCAGCACCAGCAGGAACTGGCCGGCGGCCAGGACATTGGTTTCGGTCTGGCCGAACAGCAACAGTACCGGCTTGAGGTTCCACAACAGGAGCCCGGCCACCAACCCCATCAACCAGGCCAGCCACAACCCGGCCTGAGTCAGTCGGGTGGCGCCTTCGACATCACCGGCACCCTGCCGAATCGCCACCAACGTGCCCACCGCGGCGATCACACCGATGCAGAAAATCGACACGAATGAATAGGTCGCCGCTCCGAGCCCGCCGCCTGCCAGGGCCTCGGGACTCAGGCGCGCCATCATCAGGGTGTCGGTCAGGACCATCAGCATGTGCGCCAACTGCGAGGCAATCAACGGCCCTGCCAGCCGCAGGATAGCCCACAGTTCGATTCGCACCGGATGCCGCATGATCATCACACTCCATGTTCAAACAAGGCTGTAAAACGGCGATTCTCGGCGCTCTCAGCGGTTTGCACAAAAGGATAAAAGCGATCACTGGCATGATTAAAACTCATGCTGATAACTTTCTGATAGGGTGCGTAAATATCGCCATAGGAGCTTTTCCCGATGTCTCGTCGTCTCCCTCCTCTTTATGCGTTACGGGCATTCGAAGCGGCGGCGCGATACAGCTCGTTCACCCGGGCGGCCGAAGAACTATCGATTACTCAAAGTGCCGTCAGCCGGCATATTCGTACACTCGAAGAGCACTTTGCCTGTCGGCTGTTCCAGCGCAGTGGTCGCAACCTGCAGTTGACCGAAGCGGCGCGGTTGCTGCTACCGGGCGTGCGTGAGGGTTTCATGGCGCTGGAACGGGCCTGTCATACCTTGCACGGCGAAGATGGCATCCTGCGCATGAAGGCGCCGTCCACGCTGACCATGCGTTGGCTGTTGGCACGCCTGAGCCGCTTCCGGCATCTTCAGCCCGGCAATGAAGTGCAGCTGACCAGCGCCTGGATGGACGTCGATTCAGTGGACTTCAACACCGAGCCTTTCGATTGCGCGGTATTACTGGGCAACGGGCATTTTCCTAGCGACTGGGAGGCAAGCTTGCTGTTTCCCGAGGAGCTGATTCCGGTAGGCGCACCGAACCTGTTGAACGACCAGCCCTGGGATGTGGCGCGGTTGGCCAGCGCAGAATTGCTGCATCCCACGCCGGACCGTCGTGATTGGCGCAACTGGCTTTCGCGCATGGGTCTGTCCGATCAGGTCTCGCTCAAGGGCGGGCAGGTGTTCGATACGCTGGAACTGGGCATGATCGCCGCGGCGCGCGGCTACGGCGTGTCCATGGGTGATCTGTTGATGGTGGCCGAGGACGTGGCCCAAGGGCGCTTGAGTCTGCCATGGCCTACCGCCGTCGCCAGCGGCGAGCACTATTACCTCGTCTGGCCGAAAACCCGTCCAGGAGGTGAACGTTTGCGCCGTCTGAGCGATTTTCTCCAGGGCGAAGTGAAGGCCATGCAATTACCCGACGTAAAGCGTCTGGGCTGAATCGTTGAAGCGCCCGTGCTAGCCACTTGGCATTATTCCTTCCAAAGCGCTCAAGTATTCGGTTTCGCCGCCGAATGTGTGGGAGTAGTACTTTCGTATTAGAAAGGGACTGCCTACATATCACCCGAATAAAATTGCCGAGTGTGCGACGTGATCAGGATGATCCGGTCACTTGGCTAGGAGCCGTCATGTCTCAACCTCGTGCCCGAATCGCCTCACAGCTGGGCCTAGCCCTTGCCGTGATACTGGCGATCGTGATCTCCGGCAGCACCGTCTTTGCCCTGCGCTCGCTGGACTCCGCCAACCTCGCGACCCGTGAAGAACACCTGGCCAGCGAAGCGCGTCTGATGGCCGACCAGCTCAATACGTTCCATGGCACCCTGCGTGAAAGCACGCAGCGATTGAGCGGGCTGTTCGATAAACGCTTCAGCGCGGGGCTGAGCGTGCACCCGGATGAGCCGGTCGCGGTGGCAGGCGTGCAGGCTCCAACCCTGAGACTGGGCAGCGAAGTGCTGAACAACAACTTCAAGGAAGTTGATGAGTTCAGGCAGACGACCGCCGGAGTGGCGACAGTGTTCGTGCGTAGCGGCGACGATTTCATCCGCGTGAGCACTTCGTTGACCAAGCAGGACGGTTCGCGGGCGATCGGCACCTTGCTCGACCGTGCCGGCCCGGCTTATGCCCCGGTCATGAGTGGGCAGAGCTACATTGGTCGGGCCCTGCTTTTCGGGCGCTTCTACATGTCGCAGTACACCCCCGTACGCGATAGCAGCGGTAAGATCATTGCCGTGTTGTATGTGGGATTCGATTACACCGACGCACAGAACGCCCAGTTCGAGAACCTCAAGCGCTTCCGTATCGGTCAGACCGGTTCGCTGGCGGTACTGGATGAGCAAAACAAATGGTTGGTTCCGCCAGCGGGTGTGCAGGCGCTGGAGCAGGCGACCGGGACCATCAAGGAGTTGGTCAAGAAGCCAGGCAAAGGTGTGTTCTGGAGCGATACCGCTGAAGATTTCTACAGCGTTGCCGTGCCGTTCGAGGACGGTCCGTGGGCGGTGGTGGCGAGCATGCCGAAAGCCGAGATTCGCGCCGTGACCTGGAGTGTCGGTACGCAACTGGCTATCGGCAGCTTGCTGGCCATGTTGCTGGCCGTGGGCTCGGCGGTGTGGCTGCTGCGCAGCAAACTGGCCCCGCTGGGCGATCTGGTGCGCCAGGCCGAGGCGCTGGGCGCCGGCGACCTGAGCGTGCGTCTGAATGTGTCGAGCCACGACGAAATCGGTCAGTTGGCCCGTGCCTTCAACCAGATGAGCCAGGCCCTGTCGACCATGGTCGAACATATCCGCAAGGCCTCGCAAGAGGTCAACAGCCGCGCCCAGGCCCTGTCCGGGTTGTCCAGCGGGGCCTATGAGGGCATGGAGCAGCAGTCCGGCGAAATCACCAGCATGGCTGGCGCAGTGGAAGAGTTCAGCGCGACCTCGTTGAACATCGCCGATAACATGGGCAATACCGAACGCCTGGCCCAGGATAACGCCCAGCAAACCCGCATCGGTCGTACGTCGATGGATGAAGCATCCTCGTCGCTGGAGCAAATTGCTGGCGCACTGAACAGCACTGCCACGGTCATCAACACCTTGGGCCAGCGCTCCCAGGAAATCGGCGGCATCGTCGGGGTGATCACCTCGATCGCCGAGCAGACCAACCTGCTGGCGCTCAACGCGGCCATCGAAGCCGCCCGTGCGGGTGAGCAGGGTCGGGGCTTTGCCGTAGTGGCTGACGAAGTTCGTAGCCTGGCGTCCCGTACCCGTCAGGCCACTGACGAAATTTCCGGCATGATCAATAGCATCCAGCAGGAAACCGGTAACGCCATCAGTACGATGGAGAAAGGCAACTTGTTGATGCAAGAAGGCTTGTCGCGCAATGCCAATGTGGCCTCGGCCCTGGCGCGCATCGACGAGCAAAGCCGCTCGGCAGGCCAGCAATTCGCGGCGATCACCACCGCCACTCAGGAGCAAAGCAGCACCGCGACCCTGCTCAGCAGCAACCTGCAAAGCATCGCCATGGCCAACAGCGAACAGCGCGAAGTGGTCTCGAACCTGGCGATCACCGCCAAGGAACTGGAAAAACTGGCGCAGGACCTGCGCAAAGAGGTTGACCGGTTCCGCTGAGGCGTCCTGCAGACTCATCGCGAGCAAGTTCACCCCAGATCCCTCTGGGAGCGAGCTTGCTCGCGACAACAGTGGCATAGCCAACATCCCCGCCACTGACCCACCGCTATCGCGAGCAGGCTCGCTCCCACAGGGGCTTGGCGGCGAACGAAGGTTTTGCGGCCATCCCCCGATCAGTGTGGGAGCGAGCTTGCTCGCGAAGGCGTCGGCATAGCCAACATCCCCGCCACTGACCCACCGCTATCGCGAGCAGGCTCGCTCCTACAGGGGCTTGGCGGCGAACGAAGATTTTGCGGCCATCCCTGACCAGTGTGGGAGCGAGCCTGCTCGCGAAGGCGTCGGCATAGCCGACATCCCCGCCACTGACCCACCGCTATCGCGAGCAGGCTCGCTCCCACAGAGGCTTGGCGGCGAACGGGCGTTTGCGGCTTTCAAGGTTATCGCTGTTTTTAAGCTTGCTGAAACGTTTCTTCAAGTCTATAAAAACCGCACAACTCCAAGAAAAGGCTGCCCTTATGACTCCGCTCAAACTTGTCATTGCCCTCAGCGCCCTGGGCGCTACGTCCCACGCCATGGCCTGGGATTACGTCCTGCTCGACACCGATAAAGCCGCTCAGCCCTGGAAAATCACCAGCCAGCAGCTAGGCGTGAAAACCGACAAGCCCTTTTCCGTGACAATGCGCACCCTGCATGGCGGTCGGCAGGAAGGCGTCAGCATCGTCGATATCGACAACGGCACGATGAAGCTCTCGGTCGTCCCAACACGGGGCATGAACGTGCTGCAGGCCTCGGTCGGTGAAGTGCGTATGGGCTGGGATTCGCCGGTCAAGGAAGTGGTCAATCCATCGTTTATTGAGCTCAACGGCCGCGGTGGACTGGGCTGGCTCGAAGGCTTCAACGAGCTGGTGACCCGCTGTGGCTACGAATGGGTCGGCCATCCCGGCATGGACAACGGCGAGCTGCTGACGCTGCATGGCCGCGCCGCCAACATCCCGGCCAACAAAGTGACGCTGCACATCGATGAAAAACCGCCCTATGCGATTACTCTGCGGGGCGAGCTGAAGGAACAAGCCTTCAAGAAAGTCGATTTCTCGGTACAAACCGAACTGCTGACCGAGCCCGGCAGCGTGAGCTTCGCACTCAAGGACACGCTGACCAACAACGGCGACTATCCGAAGGAATACCAAGCGCTTTACCACAGCAATTTCAGTACACCGTTCCTGGAGCAGGGGGCTCGCTTCGCGGCGCCGGTCAAGCAGGTCTCGCCGTTCAACGACAAGGCCAAGGGCGATCTGGCGGATTGGCAAACCTACCGAGGGCCAACCAAGGACTACGACGAAACCGTCTACAACGTCGTGCCTTATGCCGATGCCAAGGGCGACACCCTCACCGTGCTGCACAACAAGGCCGGTAGCCTCGGTGTATCGGTGGGCTTCAACACCGGCACGCTCCCCGTGTTCTCCCTGTGGAAAAACACCGATACCCAAGGTCAGGGTTACGTGACCGGGCTGGAGCCGGGCACCAGTTTTTCCTATAACCGCCGGTATCAACGGCCACTGGGCCTGGTGCCCACCATCGCGCCAAAAGAGCACAAGCAGTTCCAGATCCACTACAGCCTGTTGGCTGATAAAGGTGCCGTGGATAAAGCCCTCAAACGTATCGATGAAATCCAGGGCGCCCAGGAAACCGAAGTACGAAATACGCCGCTGGTGGACCTGAGCAAGCCATGATGCCCATCAGGGCGTGGCGGGCCGGTACTGCAATGCTTCGGCCAAGTGCTCCCGACTGATTCGATCCGCTTGCTCGAGGTCCGCCAGCGTACGGGCGACCTTGAGCAGGCGGTGGGCGGCTCGCAGCGACAGGGTCAGTCGTTCGCAGGCGGTTTCCAGCCAGGTTTCATCGGTTGTGGATAACTTGCAATGCCGACGCAAACCCGGCAGATCCAGGAACGCGTTGGCACAGCCCTGGCGCTTTTGCTGGCGTTCGCGGGCCTCGGCCACTTGCTCGGCTACGGTAGCCGTATCCGCACCGGATTCGCTTTTGGGGCTCAACGCCGTGGCTTCCCGGGCGACGGTCAGGTGCAGGTCGATGCGGTCCAGTAAGGGGCCGGAGAGTTTATTGCGGTAGCGCTGCACCATGTCCGGCGTACACGAGCATCGGCCACTGGTCTCGCCAAGGTATCCACAGGGGCAGGGATTCATCGCCGCCACCAACTGAAAACGCGCCGGAAAGCGCACCCGGTCACGAGCGCGCGAAACCACGATGTGGCCCGATTCCAGCGGCTCCCTCAAGACCTCAAGAACCTTGCGGTCGAACTCCGGCAGTTCATCGAGAAACAGCACGCCATGGTGGGCGAGGGTGATCTCTCCCGGTTGCGGCTTTGAGCCGCCACCCACCAGCGCCGGGCCGGACGCCGAGTGATGCGGTTGACGAAACGGGCGCTGCGGCCAATGGCTCAACGGTACGCAACTGGCGACCGACTGAATCGCGGCGACCTCCAGGGCTTCACTTTCAGCCAGTGGCGGCAACAACCCCGGTAAACGACTCGCCAGCAATGTCTTGCCGGTGCCTGGTGGTCCGCTGAACAACAGGTTATGAGCTCCCGCAGCGGCGATCAGCAATGCGCGCTTGGCCCCGACCTGGCCTTGTACTTCATTCAAGTCAGGATAGGGCTTGCTCGCCGAGAGCAGCCCGTTGGAAACATAAGGCACCACCGGGGTATGGCCATTGAAGTGGGCTACCGCTTCGAGCAAATGGTCCACCGCGATCACCTTCAGCCCCGATGCCAGACAGGCTTCCTCGGCATTCGCTCGCGGCACCAGCAGCGTACGCCCGGCCTTGCGCGCCGCCAGCGCCGCGGGCAACACACCGCGCACCGGGCGCACCGCGCCGGACAACGCCAACTCCCCGAGACATTCCACATCGTCCAGCATCAGGGTTGGCACCTGTACGCTGGCCGCCAGGATCCCCAGGGCAATCGCCAGGTCGAACCGCCCGCCGTCCTTGGGCAGATCCGCCGGCGCCAGGTTCAGCGTGATGCGCCGCGCCGGGAAATTCAGGCCCGAATTGATGATCGCGCTGCGTACCCTGTCCTTGCTTTCCTTCACCGCCGCTTCAGGCAAGCCGACCATCGTCAGTGATGGCAAGCCATTGGCCAGATGGACTTCAACGGTAACGGCAGGAGCCTCCACCCCCACCTGGGCGCGGCTATGGACAATGGCGAGCGACATGCAATCGTTCCTTGAGTGAATAAGGGGCCGCGTCCTGCGGCTCTTGAAGGTTAGTCGTGGGATAGGCTTTCGGTGGGGCAATCGAAGGCGAAAATTTTGCCAGGATGTTGCGGTTACTAATGGCCGATCACCCCCGCGAACACGATGGCGATAGGGCGCGCGTTCGTTCAGCAGGGCTCTGCGGTCGTTTCACGGAGCCTTCGAAATGACCGCCCCAGCCCCTGCTAGACTCCGATTTGTCCAATCGGCATCTACGGCACAGGGAGTGAGTGGCCCATGAACGATCTGCTGGCTCTGTTAACCGACAAGCGCTTTATACCCCATGGGCATTGCTATATGTGGCGGCCGGATTTGCTGTGGACCAATGTCATTGCCGATGGCTTGATCACCCTGTCCTACATCTCCATCCCCTTCACCCTTCTGTACTTTATCCACAAGCGCAAAGACGTGCCTTTTGACTGGATGCTGACGGCTTTTGGTGTGTTCATCCTGGCCTGCGGGACCAGCCATGTGATGGAAATCCTGACCATCTGGCAGCCCTACTATTGGCTGTCGGCGCTGGTTAAGGTAATCACTGCTATCGCCTCGGTGATTACTGCCATCCTGCTGGTTCGGCTAGTGCCTGCGGCCCTTAAGATCCCCAGCCCGCAGCAACTGGCCAGGGTCAATGACGAGTTGCGTGAGGCGCAGGCCGAACTGGTCACTACCGCGCGCCGGGCCGGTATGGCGGAAATCGCCACCAATGTGCTGCACAACGTGGGCAATGTACTCAATAGCGTCAATGTGTCAGCCCGACTCTTGTACGAGAAAGTGCACGCATCCAAGGGGCAGGGGGTGATCAGGGTTGCTGAATTGATGAAGGAGCATTCCGATGATCTCGGCGCCTTTATCAGCAGCGATCCGAAAGGTCGCGCGCTACCCGGCTATCTTGGCAAGTTGGCCGAAGCCCTGGCAGCCGAGCAGCGGAGCATGATCGATGAGTTGGTGCAGCTGACCAAGAGCATCGACCATATCAAGGAAATCGTCGCCACCCAGCAGTCCTATGCCGGTAACTCCAGCGTGCTGGAGCCGGGTTCGCTGCGAGAGCTGATCGAGGATGTGGTGCGCATCTGCGATGTGTCCCTGGCGCGTCATCATGTGACGCTGATCAAGGAGCTCGCCGATATTCCGATGATGTCGCTGGACAAGCACAAGGTGCTGCAAATACTGATCAATCTAATCAACAACGCCAAGCAGGCGCTTGATTCGGTGGCGGATCGACCGTCGCGCATTACCCTGCGTCTGAAGGCCACTGACGACAAGCGTGTGCGGATCGAGGTCGAGGACAACGGCGAGGGTATCTCCAGGGACAATCTCAACCGGGTGTTCGAGCATGGTTTTACGACGCGTGCCGACGGTCACGGCTTTGGCCTGCACAGTTGCATTCTGGCTGCGCACGAGATGGGCGGCGAGCTGACAGTGCAGAGCGCGGGGCCGGGCAAGGGCGCGCTCTTTACCCTGGAGTTGCCGCTTGCGCTGGCCCAAGGTCAATCTCAGCGAGCCGCGAGTGGCTGACCTAGTCGGCTTGAGGTCTCGGCAAAAAAGCGTTGCAGGGGAGCGAGACAAAAAATCGCAGCTTTCAGCAGCTCCTGCTGGGGATTTTATTTGGTAGGAGGATTTATCTTCGCCTCCAACTCCGCCACTTTCGCCTCCAGGCTCTCCAACCGCGCCCGGGTCCGGGCCAGTACGACCATCTGACTGTCGAATTCTTCCCGGCTGACCAGATCCAGCTTGCTGAACCCGCTTTGTAGCAGGGCCTTGAACTGGCTTTCGATTTCGCTTTTGGGCAGGGGTGTGTCGCCGCTCAACAGGCGGGAGGCGTGGCCGCTGAGGGCGTCGAGGAGGTCTTTGGGCGCAAGCATGGCAGGTGTCCTGAAAACGATGAGGGCAGTGTATCACGCAGCGTCTATATTCAATTGGCGAGCAAGGAGTGCACGCTTTTCGCGCACTGGACCGGGCATCGCCGCACTGTTGTTGTGCGTATTGTTCCTGTTCGGGGTGCGGCGCGAGCCGGCACAGTGGGTAAGAGACTGAAATCAGAAGGTTTGGGCACAGATGGCAAGGTTTCTGCTTAGTGGCTGATGACCCATGCACTGATGCAGTCGCTGTGACGAATGCAGTGCAGCCGGCGAGGCGGGGAGCTTCGTCAGAGTGGTTAGCTGGCACCGGTCGGGCAACTTGGGCCGACGATGCGTTACAAAGCCAGGCACTGCGCTTAGACTTGAGTCGGGTTTGTTTTCCTGGGGCAAGTCCACCAATTCGGGAGAAAGTTTCATGAAGCTAGTCACTGCCATCATCAAGCCGTTCAAGTTGGACGACGTGCGCGAGTCGCTGTCCGAAATCGGCGTGCAGGGCATTACCGTTACTGAGGTCAAAGGCTTCGGTCGGCAGAAAGGTCACACCGAGCTGTATCGCGGCGCGGAATACGTGGTTGATTTCCTGCCCAAGGTGAAGATCGATGTCGCCATTGACGACAAGGATCTGGACCGGGTTATCGAGGCGATCACCAAGGCCGCCAATACCGGCAAGATTGGTGACGGCAAGATATTTGTGGTCAATCTGGAACAGGCTATTCGCATCCGTACCGGCGAAACCGATACCGACGCTATCTAAGCCGCCAAACCCAACGCCCCAGGAGAAAACAATATGACTCTGCGTAAATTCGCAGGGCTAGGAGCCCTGTTGTCCTTCGTAACGCCTGGCCTGGCCATGGCAGAAGAAGCGGCAGCCCCAGTCCTGAACTCCGGCGACACTGCCTGGATGCTCACTGCCACAATTCTTGTACTGTTCATGACTATTCCCGGCCTGGCGCTGTTCTACGGCGGTATGGTTCGGTCGAAAAACATTCTTTCCGTGATGATGCAATGCTTTGCCATTACCGGTCTGATCAGCATCCTGTGGGTCATTTATGGCTACAGCATTGCGTTCGACACCACGGGGATGGAGCAGGGCGTCGTCAACTTCAATTCGTTCGTCGGCGGTCTGAACAAGGCATTCCTGGCGGGCCTCACGCCTAGTAGCCTGACTGGCCTGTTCCCTGAAGCGGTGTTCATCACCTTCCAGATGACGTTCGCCATCATCACCCCGGCCCTGATCGTCGGCGCGTTCGCCGAGCGGATGAAGTTCTCCGCCATGCTGATCTTCATGGCCGTGTGGTTCACCCTGGTGTATGCACCGATTGCGCACATGGTCTGGTCCGGCAACGGCGGCCTGATGTGGGACTGGGGTGTGCTGGACTTCGCTGGCGGCACCGTGGTGCACATCAACGCCGGTATTGCTGGCCTGGTGGCGTGCCTGGTACTGGGTAAGCGCAAGGGCTTCCCGACTACCCCGATGGCACCGCATAACCTGGGTTACACCTTGATGGGTGCGGCCATGCTGTGGGTAGGCTGGTTCGGCTTCAACGCCGGTTCCGCCATCGCGGCCAACGGCACCGCCGGTATGGCAATGCTGGTTACCCAGATTGCAACCGCTGCTGCGGCGTTGGGCTGGATGTTCGCCGAGTGGATCACCCACGGTAAGCCAAGCGCACTGGGCATTGCCTCGGGTGTGGTGGCGGGTCTGGTGGCGATTACTCCGGCTGCCGGCACCGTGGGCCCGATGGGCGCCCTGGTCATCGGCTTGGCGGCGGGTGTGGTGTGCTTCTTCTGCGCCACTACCCTCAAGCGCAAAATGGGCTATGACGACTCCCTGGACGCCTTCGGCGTGCACGGCATTGGCGGTATCCTGGGCGCGATCCTGACCGGTGTGTTCGCAGCGCCGGCCCTGGGTGGCTTCGGCACCGTGACTGATATCGGCGCGCAAGTGTGGATTCAGCTCAAGGGTGTAGGCTTCACGGTGATCTACACCGCGATCGTCACCTTCATCATTCTCAAGGTCCTGGACGCCGTCATGGGTCTGCGTGTCTCCGAGGAAGAAGAAGCGGTCGGCCTGGACCTGGCCCAGCACAACGAGCGTGGCTACAATCTGTAAGTACACGCAATAAAAAATGCCCGGTTCGCCGGGCATTTTTTTGTCTGGAGTTTGTCATTGCTCACAGGATGTGCCGGTTTTTCCGACGTCTTTTGTTATGTACGCGACATGGGTTTTTCTACCGCCATCGGCTTACACCAAAGCAGGCGTATTAGGCCCTTTGTTTTTTCCCAGAGCGCGCTAGAATGCGCGCCGAACGTGCGGAGATCTGTATGTGGCAACAGACGCTGATAACCCTGCGGGCAAGGCCTCGGGGCTTTCATCTGGTAACGGACGAGTTGCTCGCCGGCCTGCCTGAACTCCGGGCATGTCGTGTCGGTCTGTTGCATCTGTGGCTGCAGCATACCTCGGCCTCGTTGACCATCAACGAGAACGCCGATCCGGCGGTGCGTCGAGACTTCGAACGATTTTTCAATCGGCTGATCCCACAAGGAACCGCCGATTATGAGCACAACGACGAAGGCCTGGACGACCTCCCGGCGCACTTCAAGGCCAGCGTGCTGGGGTGTCAGCTTAGCCTGCCGGTCACGGCGGGACGGTTGGCATTGGGTACCTGGCAAGGTGTTTATCTGGGCGAGCACCGTGATCATGGCGGTGCTCGTAAAGTCCTCGCCACTTTGTACGGTGATGGGGAGTAACCGCTGATTGCCGGCGGATGTTGAATTTTTTCTGGCAGCCTTCGACAGACGGCGAAGCTGGGCTATAACTAATCTGCTTTTCGCAAGTCATGAGGTAGAACATGAGCGACGATGATCTGGAAAACGACGACCTCGAAGTAGGTGACGAAGACGAGACCGAAGAAGGCCTGGAAGCGGCGGCTGAAGACGTCGCCGATGACGATGGGGCCGATGTACCGGCGCCAACCGCCAAAGGCAAGGCCAAGGCGGCGGTTTCGGTCGACGAGTTGCCGAGCGTAGAGGCCAAGAACAAGGAGCGTGATGCGCTCGCCAAGGCTATGGAGGAGTTCCTGGCCCGAGGCGGTAAAGTGCAGGAAGTGGAGGCCAACGTTGTTGCGGATCCGCCCAAGAAACCGGACAACAAGTACGGCAGCCGCCCGATCTGAGCATCTGCTTCTTGCTTGCTGAAAAAGCCCGCCGTCGCTGCGGGCTTTTTCATGGGCTATAAAAATCTTCAGGCCAGGCGCCGCGGCTCGCTCCCACAATTTGAGTTCTTGTGGCCACAAAACAGGCGGTTCAGGGTTGGCTATGCCACCCCGCCAGCAACCCCGGCAGCTCGGTCAGGCTGCGAATCTCTGCATCCGGTACATGCTCGGCATCCCAGGTTTTACCCGCCGGATTGAACCAGATTGCCCGCAAGCCGGCCTGTTGGGCGCCGGCGATGTCGTCACCCGGATGATCGCCAATGTGCACGGCGGTTTGCGCCGTGGCGCCGCCGCGTTGCAAGGCTTCGTGGAACAACCGGGCGTCAGGCTTGGCGATGCCGATGTCCTCGGCGCACAGGGCGAACTTGAAATAATCCGCCAGTCCCAGGCGACGTACATCGGCGTTGCCATTGGTGACCACGCCGAGGGCGAAATGGTTGGCCAGAATTTCCAGGGTAGGCTGCACCTCGGGAAAGATTTGCAGTTGGTGACGGGCGTGCAGGAATGTTTCGAACGCTTCGTCCGCCAGCTCCGAGGCTTGCCACTGGTCATAACCGGCGTCCTGCAAGGCACGGAACAGCACTCGTCGGCGCAGTGCGCTGATGCGGTGCTTCAGGCCGGGCTCCTCGCGCAACACTTGCTCGCGAATGGTAAAAAGATGCTCCACCGGCACGCTGCCCAGGTTCGGGGCGTTGTCGGTCAGCCACTGGCGTAAGATGGCCTCGGCACTGGCGATCACCGGGGCGGTGTCCCATAGGGTGTCGTCGAGGTCGAAAGTGATGAGCTCGATGGTCATGATTCGTCGCCCTTGATTCGTTTGGCCCTTGGGTGGGCACTGTCATAGACCGTTGCCAGGTGCTGGAAGTCCAGGTGGGTATAGATCTGGGTGGTCTTGATGTCGGAGTGGCCGAGCAGTTCCTGGACGGCGCGCAGGTCCTGGGAAGACTCCAGCAGATGGCTGGCGAAGGAATGCCTGAGCATGTGGGGATGCAGGTTCTGTCCCAGTTCGCGTTCACCGGCGGCCTTGACCCGCACCTGGATCGCCCGCGGGCCGAGACGCCGGCCTTGCTGGCTGACAAATACCGCGTCGTCGGCCGGGTTGGTCAGCGCCCGCAACGGCAGCCACAGCTCCAGGGCCTCACGGGCTTTGCGGCCAACGGGCAGCAAACGTGTCTTGCTGCCCTTGCCCAGCACCTGGACCATGCCATCGGCCAGGTCCAGTTGATCCAGGTTAAGCCCCGTCAGTTCGGAAAGCCGCAGGCCGGAGGAGTAGAACAATTCGAGAATCGCCTGGTCCCGTCGCGCCAGGAAGTCATCCTCGACAGCGCCTTCCAGCAATTGCAGGGCCCGATCGGTGTCCAGGGTCTTGGGCAACCGGCGTTCGCCCTTGGGCGGTGCCAGGCCGGTGGCGGGGTCGTGATCGCACAGCCCTTCGCGGTTGAGGTAGTGGTACAGGCCTCGCACTGCTGACAACAGTCGCGCCAGGCTGCGGGAGGATTGCCCTTGTTGATGAAGGCGGGCGACCAAGCTGCGCAGGCGCTGGATGTCCAAGGCTGCCCAACTGCCGATGTTTTGCTTCTGGCACCAGGCCAACACTTTTTCCAGGTCGCGGCGATAGGCCGACAGCGTGTGGGGCGACACCTGGCGCTCACTGCGCAGGTGTTCGCAGTAGGCGTCCAGCTGCCGTTCCATCATCAGCGTACCGAGCGCAGTGAACCAGTCATGCGCGGCAGGACCCGGCCGGTGACTTCGGCGATGTAGCTTAAAAACAACGTGCCCACCGAGCTTTTGTAGTGTTGCGGATCACGGCTGGCAATGGCCAGCACGCCATGTACGCCCTGGTGGGCGATGGCGACGACAGCGGTGGAGCCGATCTGCTTGCGCTGTTCTTCGCCGAAGAGGAAGTCCAGCTCATGTTCGCGCAGGCTGCCGCTGACGCTCTTGTTCTCCGTGAGCAATCCGCCGATGGCTGTCTGGGCGTCGGCGTGGGTTACCCAGCGCCCCACTGGCATGGCGTTATCGCCAAACAGGATCAGGCTGACAAAAGGCACCTGGAAATCCTGGCGCAGACTGTCTTCGACACTCATCACCAGGTCTTCGAGGTTGTTGGCATCCATGAGCGCCAGAATCAAGCGACGGGTCTTGTCGAAGAGCCGATCGTTATCCCGAGCTACGTCCATCAGGTGCGAAAGACGATGGCGCATTTCGATGTTGCGCTCGCGCAGAATCTTCATCTGATGCTCGACCAGCGACACCGTGTCGCCGCGGCGGTGGGGGATGCGCATCGTCGCCAGCAGTTCTTCATGCTCGACGAAGAAGTCCGGGTGAGCCTCCAGGTACGCGGCCACGGCTGCGGCGTCCGGATGGCTGGGGGATTCGTCGGGCTGCGGGGCTGGAACCTGTGGCTTGTCGGTCATGGGTTTGACTCACTCAAAGACGAACTTGTCCTTCGTATACGCGTACTGCCGGGCCGGTCATCAGCACCGGTTGGCCGGGGCCTGCCCATTCGATGGACAAGCGTCCACCGGGCAGGTCGATCAGTAAAGGCGAATCCATCCATCCCTGACTGATCGCGGCGACTGCCGCCGCGCAGGCGCCGGTGCCGCACGCCTGGGTTTCCCCGGCACCGCGTTCCCAGACGCGCAATTGCGCACGGTGGCGGTCGATGACCTGCAGGAAACCGACATTCACCCGCGCGGGGAAGCGCGGATGATTTTCGATCTTCGGCCCCAGCTCATGCACTGGCGCGCTGTTGATATCGCTGACTCGCAAGACGGCATGGGGGTTGCCCATGGATACTGCCGCCAGTTCCACCGTGGTGCCGTCGACCTCCAACTGATAGCTCAAGGCCTGGGCCGGCGCTTCGAACGGAATGTCCTTCGGTGCCAGGCGCGGGGCGCCCATGTTGACGCCGATCTGGCCGTCGTTGCGCACATCCAGTTCGATGATGCCGCTTTTAGTCTCGACGCGAATCTGCCGTTTGGCGGTCAGGCGCTTGTCCAGCACGAATCGGGCGAAGCAGCGGGCGCCGTTGCCGCACTGCTCGACTTCCGAACCATCGGCGTTGAAGATCCGGTAACGGAAGTCCACGTCCGGGTTGTTGGGCGCCTCGACGATCAGCAACTGGTCGAAACCGATACCGGTGTGCCGGTCGCCCCATTGTTTGGCATGCTTGGGCAGGATGTGCGCGTGCTGGCTGACCAGGTCGAGGACCATGAAGTCGTTGCCCAGGCCGTGCATCTTGGTAAAACGCAGCAGCATGGTTTTACTCCGGCAGCAGGCTTTCGCCGGCAAACAACTCGGCTACCGTCTCGCGGCGACGCACTTCAAACGCCTGATCACCGTCCACCAGCACTTCGGCGCAGCGGCCGCGAGTGTTGTAGTTGGAACTCATGACAAACCCGTAGGCCCCGGCCGAATGCACGGCCAGCAGATCGCCTTCTTCCAGCGCCAGCTCCCGACCCTTGGCCAGGAAGTCGCCGGTTTCGCAGATAGGGCCGACAATATCGTAGCTGCGGGCGGCGGTAGCGCGAGGGCGCACCGCGGTGACGTCCATCCAGGCCTGGTACAGCGCCGGGCGGATCAGGTCGTTCATCGCCGCATCGACGATGGCGAAATCCTTGTGCTCGGTGTGCTTGAGGTATTCGACCCGGGTCAACAGCACGCCGGCATTGGCAACGATGTAGCGGCCCGGCTCGAACATCAGGGCCAGGTCGCGACCGTCGAGGCGTTCACGCACCGCCTTGACGTAGTCGGCCACCAGTGGCGGCTCTTCGTCGCGGTAGCGCACGCCGACGCCGCCGCCCAGGTCGATGTGACGCAGGTAGATGCCGCAATCGCTGAGGCGGTCAACCAGCGCCAGCAGGCGGTCGAGGGCATCGATGAAAGGTTCGAGGGTGGTCAGTTGCGAGCCGATGTGGCAATCCACGCCCAGCACTTCCAGGTTCGGCAGTTGGGCCGCGCGCACGTACACATCCTCGGCGTCGGCAATGGCGATGCCGAACTTGTTTTCCTTGAGGCCGGTGGAAATGTACGGGTGCGTGCCGGCATCAACGTCCGGGTTCACGCGCAAAGAGATCGGCGCGCGGACACCCATCTCGGCGGCGACCAGTTGCAGGCGCTCCAGCTCATCGGTCGATTCGACGTTGAAGCAGTGCACCCCCACTTCCAGGGCGCGGCGCATGTCTTCACGGGTCTTGCCTACGCCGGAAAAAACGATCTTGTCGGCGCTGCCGCCAGCGGCCAGCACGCGTTCGAGCTCACCACCGGAAACGATGTCAAAGCCGGCACCCAGGCGTGCCAGGACGTTGAGTACACCGAGGTTGGAGTTGGCCTTTACGGCGAAACATACCAGGTGCGGCATGCCGGCCAGAGCATCGGCGAAGGCCAGATACTGGGCTTCGATGTGTGCACGGGAATAAACGTAGGTTGGCGTGCCGAAACGTTCCGCGAGCGCGGACAAGGCAACCCCTTCCGCGAACAGCTCCCCGCCACGGTAGTTAAAAGCGTCCATGGCGTTCCCTTAATAAGTGGTGTGGGTATCGTGCGCGTGGGACTTGGATTGCGACGACTTGGCCTGTTCTTCAGGGGATTTGCTGTCGTCGGGCAGGTACAGCGGACCTTTTTGACCACAGGCTGTCACAAGGCAAGCAACCGCGACGAGCGCAGCAAGGGAAGAGATCAGGCGCTTCATGGCGAAATCCTTGAAAATGCGTTAATTGCGCCGGAGTATACCGGCCACCCGGCAGCTTGCCTATGCAACGGGGTTCCCGTCCGGCGCCGGGAGGCTTTTCCCAAAGCCGGCTGTCGTCGGTCGGTATATCCTTTGCAATCGCCGGGAAGCGTCCGTATCTTGCGGCGCTTGAGCATGAGCAGACATTTTCGAGGTTGCCGCAATGAGTTTGACTGAAGCCCGTTTCCACGATCTGGTCGATGCGACCCAGCAAACGCTGGAGGATGTATTCGACGAAAGCGAGCTGGACATCGACCTGGAAAGCTCCGCCGGGGTGCTGACCGTCAAGTTCGAAAATGGCAGCCAGTTGATTTTCAGCCGCCAGGAGCCGTTGCGGCAACTGTGGTTGGCGGCGGTGTCCGGCGGTTTCCACTTCGACTACGACGAGGAAAGCGAACGCTGGATGTGCGACAAGAGCGAAGAGCAATTGGGCGAAATGCTTGAGCGCATCGTCAAGCAGCAAGCCGGAGTGGAACTGGATTTCGAAGGCCTTTGACAGCGTGAGCCAGAACACTCCGGCGCGGCCGCCCAAACCGCTCTACAGCAACGTCAGCCCCGCAGTGCCCTCTCCGTGCACCAGCGTGTGCAAGTTGGATGAGCAGAAGGTCTGCCTCGGTTGTTTCCGTCATGTGGAGGATATCCGCGAATGGCGCTCGGCCGATGATGAGCGCCGGCGGGTCATCTGCGCCGAGGCGGCCAAACGCAAATCTCTGGTGTAATCGCCCACTGTGCGGGAGCAAGGCTTGCCCGCTATGAAGACGACGCGTTCTTCCAGAAATCGAGGCGCCTGTTTCGCGAGCAAGCTCTGCTCCCACAATCCCCGCGCCACAGTAATTCTGCTCCCCATGACAATGGGTAGATTTGGCCCGGGTTGTTTATTTATTGAGCTGTGATAGTGTCCAGCTACGCCTCAACTCATCGAGGCCCGTGAAAACCCCGTCTTTTTGTGGCGGGGTTTTGCTTTTTTCGTGCAGAACAAAGGAGTCTGCCTGAATCATGACCGTACCTTCCATCACCCTTACACGTCTGGACGTACAGCGTCTGGAGCGCCTGATCGATAGCCTTGATGAAACGCTGCCGGGCGTGATTGCGTTGCAAACCGAACTGGATCGTGCCGACACCGTGGTAGGCCACGATGAAGTGCCCGCCGATGTCGTGACCATGAATTCGCGTGTGCACTGCCGCGAAGAAAGCAGCGGCAAGGACTATCACCTGACCCTGGTTTATCCACAGGACGCCAATGCCGACGAAGGCAAGATATCAATCCTTGCCCCGGTAGGCAGCGCACTGTTGGGCCTGAAGGTTGGCCAGCACATCGACTGGCCGGCGCCGGGCGGCAAGACGCTGAAACTGACATTGCTGGCCGTGGAATACCAGCCGGAAGCGGGCGGCGATTTCCACCTCTAGGCGCTTCAGACCAAGGCCAGCGCCTCGTTCAGGGCGCGTTCCAGGTCAGCCTTGTAGCGCAGGTACAAATTACTTGAGCAGGCCCCATCACCCACAAGACCCGAGAGGTCCAGGTCGGTGATGTAGCAGCGATAGCGTTCGGCCTCACGGCGCTGTTCGACGATCTCCCTGGCGACCACGCGGAACAACTGGTCGCCATGTTCCAGCTCCGAAAACTCCCGCTGATCGCAATACAGGGTGACGTGCACCTGCCCATGAGTGGCTTTGCCGATGATTGCCTGCACGTCATAGAACGGCTTGTTCACTGGCGTTTGCGGCGCCTGCCGCGCCTCGATCCGCCGTGCCCGCCCGCTGCCCGAGGGCAGGAGCTGGTAGTACAGGGTTTCCAGGGGCAATGGCTGGGTGGCATCCATCGGCAGTAACGCGTCGCGGCGGTACAGCACCGATTGCAGGAAGCGCTGCAGCGGCAGCAGCAGGCTGTGGTCGTCGTGATAAGGCAAGCGCTGTTGCCACAGGGCATTGAGCTCATCGAGCACGTACAGCTCAGCGTCGTCCTCGTTGACCCGGTAGAACACCTGAATGCACTCGGGCTGCCCCATGGGCAGGATCAGCGCCAGGTCATGGTCCTCCAGAGCCATCGGATCCAGATGCAGAGGGCTGTAGGCCGTCAGCTCCTCGCCCAGGTAATCCATCAGCGCCGACAGGCTGCCCAGGGCCACGTGATTGACCTGGCCCGGCACCAGCTCCAATACGTGGTAGTGCTGCTGGACCTGGAGCAGATAGCGGTGGTTGAGCCTACTCAGCAGCAGGGTCTGCGCCGTTTCGATGACTTCCTCGACCCGGCGGGCAATGAACTGCGCGCGGTTGTGGCAGAAACAGCGTACCTGCAAACGCGGCTGGCGCTGAGTGACGGGCAGGTCATTGAGGTAATCGCGCAGGCAGTCGAGCAGGGCGTGCTCGCCGTCGAAGCGGTTGACCAGCACCTCGTTCCAACTGTTGAGCGTGACCTGATCCAGGGTCAGCACCAGGTTCTCCCGAACCCCGGCGTAGCTCAGGGAGTCCGTGCGCTCGGTGGTCATCAGGATATTGAGGTCGCGATGATGCTTGAGCGGATCGACGCCGACGTTAACCAGTATCAGCACTTCGCTGGGCACGCTGGCGCGCAACAGCTGTTCTTCATCTACCGTGCTCAGCGGCAGGGCGATGGACTGTTGCAGGCTGCCCAGCAGGTTGAACAGCTCAAACTCACTCAGGTCGCTGCTACCTGGGTGCAGCGCAAGGCGCGTACTGCTGTCGATCACACCGTTGCGATGGCACCAGGTCAACAACTCCAGCAACTCGCGGCAGCGTTTGATCGGTGCGAAGTTTTCCCACTCCAGGGCGTTGAGGCTGCCGTTGTACAGGCCCCACTGGTTCTGCCCGGGTTCTTTCTTGTTCGGTGACTGCACCAGCGTCAGGGTGTCTTCGGCCAGGTCCGGGGCGATGCCGGGGTTGATGAACTCGACTTTGTCGGCCTTGCGTTCGAATGCGGCATACAACCGCCGGCCCAGGACGTTGAGGTCGCGCTTGTTGATCAGGCTGACGGTTTTTTCGGTGCGGGCGAACTGGGTCAGGAAGCGGTAGCTGTAGGTCAGTTCGTTGACCAGCGCCCGCCGTTCGTTGCTGACCTGACGCACTTTCCACTGGCTGCGGCTGTCCAGCAGCGCCAGTTGCCGTGGGTCCCAGCCCCATTCCCGGGCCAGACGCTCAAGCAGAACCCGTTGCCAGCCCGTGCTGCGCCCCTGGCCGGTCAGCTTGCGATTGACCTTCAGGTAAAGCGCCCTGCGCACCAGCTCCAGGCGTTCGGATTCACCTCGGGCGTTGAGGTACTCCTCGATACGACGGTAAACCACCATGTAGGGATCCAGCTCTTCCAGGTCCAGGCGGTTGGCGAACACCGCCTGTTTGAAGCGCAGGCTCAGGCAGCGAACGTCCGGGTGTTCGCTGGCGTAGACTTCGATCAGCAGCAGCTTGAGCACTGATTTGTAGGGCGACTCGATGCCCTTGAACAATTGCCAGAGGCCGGCGCCGATGAATTCTCCCGGCGGGATATAGGCCAGGTGCCCCAGGTTGAGCGTTTCATCGGCGCGGATGAAGCGTTTGGAAATCAGCGTGTGGGTGTACTGCTCATAGTTTTCTTCTTCATACACCGGCACCAGCCACCAGATCGGCGTGCGTCCGGCCAGCCAGATCGCCGTGCGGTAGAACTCGTCCAGCAGCAGGTAATGCTGGGTTGTACCGCAATCGTCGGAACTGAGCTGAGTGTCCCGGTCGCCGCGGACAAAGCGCGCCGGGTCGATCAGGAAAAAATGCGCTTCAGCGCCCTGGGTCGCCGCCCAGGTTTCCAGCAGTAGACATTTTTTGCGCAGTTCGGCCAGTTCGTCCTCGCTCAGGTCCGGACCATGGCAGACCCACACATCCATGTCGCTTTGATCCGCTTGGGCGAGGGTGCCGAGGCTGCCCATCAGAAACAGACCCAGAATCGGTCGCGGCGGATTGCTGCCGTGGCGCGGCTTGTAGGAGAACGAGCGGGTCAGCCGCTGGGCTTCGGCGAGGACGCTGGCGTCGGGCTCATAGTTGGACAGCCCGGCAGGTGTGCTGCCTGAGACATAGCCGGGCAGGAGCGGGTGATTGACGTGGAAAAACAACGGCAACAGCGTCAGCACGCTTTGCTGGCGGGTCGACAGACCTTCCAGGGCGCGATCCATCCGTACGCTGTTGAGCTTGAGAAAACGTGCGCGCAACTGGCTCAGGACCTTGCGGTCGATTCCCTCGTCCAGATCGGGGCGTATTTCGTGATTGCGGGTCATGTCAGCTCAAACCGGCTCGCGGCGTCGAACGTGGGAGATCACAGGTGGTGGCAGTTTAGCGCCCGAACCCGGGATTTCTTAAGCTGAATGTATGTTTTTGACGTCAGAATTTTTACACAGTGCGCCAGGGCGCCTGCGGAAACCTCGATGAAGGAGATTTCCGTGGGCGACAGGAGGAATCAGGCGGCTTCTTTTACGACGTTGAGAATGGTCAGCAGGCTTTGCACATGCTCGGCGGCATCCCGGCCCAGGCTGGTCAGGTAACCACCGTCGGACTGGGTTATCAGGTCTTTTTCGAACAGGCGTTTAGCGGCAGCGATGGCAGAGGGGGCAGCGGTCTGATGGATTTTCAGGCCTTCCTGGGAACTGTCCAGGTTGAAGAGTGCAAGGATTTCCAGTTCGGCAACCAGCTCAGGGGTAAGCGACATAAGGACTCCAGACTTTCTAGGAATTTGGTCGACAGCGTCACTAAAGTGAGCGCACTCGGCCAAGCTGTCCAGTGTCAGCGTCATGCTTTTTTTGTTTTGGGTGACCGCAGGCGTAATTCGTTGTGGCGAGGGAGCTTGCTCCCGCTGGAGCGCGAAGCGGTCCCAATAGCTTGATGGCTGCTGCGCAGCCGAGCGGGAGCAAGCTCCCTCGCCACAGTCGGTGAGACCTTATTTCTTTTCTGGCGGCAACTCGGGAAGAGCGCGCAACGCCGTTTCGTACCACTGGGTATCGAACGCACGGTCTTCTTCGAGGATCGCGTCAATTTCCACTGCCAGCACATGGGCCATCAGGTTGAGAATTTCTTCGCGCTCGTAACCCACCAGGGTCAATTTATTGAAAACGGCCTTGGCCGCTGGCGGGTTGTCATTTTCGATCTGGTTTTCGATGGCCTGGATCAGCGTGTTTTCGACGAACTCTTCTTCGTCGGTGTCGATATCGGTTGGCTCGCTCACGGCAGGCTCCTTGGAGAAAGGTCGCCAGTTTACCTGCATTCAGCGCGGTGATGCGTCTGGCAAGAGATGGTTCGACGGTCTATAACGCAAGGCTGCCAACCCCGCACGGCCTGGAGGCCTTGTCATGCTCAAGCTTTATGGTTTTTCCGTCAGCAATTATTACAACATGGTCAAGCTGGCGTTGCTGGAGAAGGGCCTGCCTTTCGAAGAGGTGCCGTTCTACGGCGCTCAGACCCCCGATGTGCTGGCCATCAGTCCACGGGGCAAGGTGCCGGTGCTCAAGACCGAGCAAGGGTTTATCAACGAAACCAGCGTGATCCTCGAATACATCGAACAAACCCAGCCGGGCAAAGCCCTGTTGCCCAGCGACCCGTTCGAGCGTGCCCAGGTGCTGGCTTTGTGCAGGGAAATCGAGTTGTACATCGAGCTGCCGGGACGGGCTTGCTACGCCGAGGCGTTTTTCGGCATATCGGTACCCGACGCCATCAAGGAAAAGACCAAGGCCGAATTGCTGCTGGGGTTCGCCTCGCTCGGCCGTCACGGCAAATTCTCGCCCTACGTGGCGGGTGACAGTCTGAGCCTGGCCGATCTGTATTTCCTCTACAGCGTATCGCTGGCGTGCCAGGTGGGCCGGAAAGTGTTCGATATCGACTTGCTGGCGGATATGCCGGCGGCCAAGGGGCTGATGGAGCGGCTGGAGCAGAACCCGAATGTGCAGCGGATTGCGGCCGACAGGGAGGCAGAGATGCCAGCGTTTTTGGCGATGATTGCTGCCAAGAAGTGAGTTTTGTGGTGTTTTGAAGTGAGTCATCGCGAGCAGGCTCGCTCCCACATTTGATCTCCCTGTGTTCACACATGTGCGTTCACTGAAGATCCACTGTGGGAGCGAGCCTGCTCGCGATGCTTTCGGCTTTTAACGGCTGGCGAGCATCGCCTGGCCGCGCACCACGGCAGCCTTCACCTGGGCAGGCGCTGTGCCGCCGATGTGGTCGCGGGCATTGACCGAACCTTCCAGAGTCAGCACGGCAAACACGTCCTGCTCGATCTGGTCACTGAACTTGCGCAACTCGTCCAGGCTCATCTCCGCCAGGTCCTTGCCGTTGTCCACGCCGTACTTCACGGCATGGCCGACGATTTCGTGGCAATCACGAAACGGCAGGCCACGGCGTACGAGGTAATCAGCGAGGTCGGTGGCGGTGGAGAAGCCGCGCAAGGCCGCTTCGCGCATCACTGCATGCTTGGGCTTGATCGCCGGGATCATGTCGGCAAAGGCCCGCAGCGAATCACGCAGCGTATCGGCGGCATCGAACAGCGGTTCCTTGTCTTCCTGGTTGTCCTTGTTGTAGGCCAGCGGCTGGCCCTTCATCAGGGTCAGCAGGCCCATCAGCGCACCGAACACCCGACCACTCTTGCCGCGTACCAGCTCCGGCACGTCGGGGTTTTTCTTTTGCGGCATGATCGAACTGCCGGTGCAGAAGCGATCCGGCAGGTCAATGAACTGGAATTGCGCGCTGGTCCACAGCACCAGTTCTTCGGAGAAGCGCGACAGATGCATCATCGCAATGCTCGCGGCGGCGCAGAATTCGATGGCGAAATCGCGGTCCGAAACGTTATCCAGCGAGTTGCCGCCCACGGCGTCGAAACCCAGCAACTGTGCGGTGTATTCACGATCGATCGGGTACGTGGTGCCGGCCAGCGCGGCGCTGCCCAGGGGCATGCGGTTAGTGCGCTTGCGGCAGTCCACCAGGCGCTCGTAGTCGCGGCTGAGCATTTCGAACCAGGCCAGCATGTGATGCCCAAACGTTACAGGTTGAGCGGTTTGCAGGTGCGTGAAGCCCGGCATGATGCTCTCGGCCTCGCGCTCGGCCTGCTCCAGCAAGCCTTTTTGCAGACGGGTGATCTCGCCCAGGATCAGGTCAATCTCATCGCGCAGCCACAGGCGAATGTCGGTGGCCACCTGGTCGTTTCGGCTGCGGCCGGTGTGCAGCTTCTTGCCGGTCACGCCGATGCGATCGGTCAGGCGCGCTTCGATGTTCATGTGCACGTCTTCGAGATCGACGCGCCAGTCGAACTGGCCGGCCTCGATTTCAGCCTGGATGGTTTTCAGGCCATCGATGATGCTGTCGCGCTCGGCATCGGTCAGTACGCCGACCTTGGCCAGCATGGTGGCGTGGGCGATCGAGCCCATGATGTCGTGGCGATACAGGCGCTGGTCGAAGTTGACGGAGGCGGTGAAGCGGGCGACGAAGGCGTCGACGGGTTCACTGAAGCGGCCGCCCCAGGACTGATTGGTCTTGTCAGTGCTCATGAATTCGCTCGTGATCGGCTGTGGAAAAAGTAGCGGTTAAAGGCTGCGGCGGATGATAGCAGGGTTGCCGGGACTGGCGCTGGCACTGGTCGGCAGGTTTTTTGCGCACAAGCCGAGCATTTAATGGGTTTTTTGCACAACGATATTTTTCGATTGAGCAATATCGGCGCGGCAACCGTCTACAGTGGACTGTAGGACTTTTACTTTTTCATCCACGGAGCATTGGACGAATAGAAGAGGGGGGCTCGTATTGGTCAGATGGAGTGTTAACAATTCCTACGACGGCGCCGTGCGACAACAGGCCTCAAGCATCGATTGGCAGGCGCGGGTAAAGATAGGTAACCGCCTCGCGGCACTTTTTGGCCCTCGAACGAGTCTTAGCGTGGATCGCGGTGACGGATGTCACTTCCCCTGTCTACGCTATCCTTGTGCGAGACTCACGCAGGAATCCAGCGCAATATGAATGTCCTGATCGTTGATGACGAACCACTGGCCCGTGAGCGCCTGAGCCGAATGGTTGGCGAACTCGAGGGTTACAGTGTCCTGGAGCCGAGCGCCACCAATGGCGAAGAGGCGTTGGCCCTTATTGATAGCCACAAGCCGGATATCGTGCTGCTCGACATTCGCATGCCTGGCCTGGACGGTTTGCAGGTCGCGGCGAAGTTGTGCGAGCGTGAGTCACCGCCCGCGGTGGTGTTCTGCACCACTCGGGACGACTTCCCGCCGGAGGTGCTGCAGGCCGGCGCCGTGGGCTATCTGATCAAGCCGGTCACTGCCGAGGCGCTGGTCGAGGCCTTGCGCAAGGCCGAGCGGCCCAACCGCGTGCAACTGGCGGCGTTGACCCGTCCGGCCGCCGAAAGCGGCAGCGGCCCGCGCAGCCACATCAGTGCGCGCACTCGCAAAGGCATTGAACTGATCCCATTGAATCAGGTGGTCTACTTTATCGCCGACCATAAATACGTGACCTTGCGTCACGAGAGCGGCGAGGTGTTGCTGGACGAACCACTCAAGGCTCTTGAAGACGAGTTCGGTGAACGCTTCGTGCGCATCCACCGCAACGCCTTGGTGGCTCGCGAGCGTATCGAGCGTTTGCAGCGCACACCCCTTGGGCATTTCCAGCTGTTTCTCAAAGGCCTCAATGGCGACGCGCTGATTGTCAGCCGGCGGCACGTGGCCGGCGTGCGGAAGATGATGCAACAGCTTTAGCTTGAGGTTCCAAGGCGTCCAAGCCGTTTAGCGCGTTCCATTTCCAGGACATTGACGGCCAGGGAGGCCTTGGGGTCGTGATTCAAGTCAAAGCGAATTTGACTGAGCTGTTATTATCCGCCGTATCTTTTAAGTACGGATTGATCCATGTCCCCTCGCGAGATCCGCATCGCCACCCGTAAAAGTGCCTTGGCCCTCTGGCAGGCCGAATACGTCAAAGCCCGTTTGGAAGAGGCCCATCCCGGCCTGATCGTGACGCTGGTGCCCATGGTCAGTCGCGGCGACAAGCTGCTGGACTCGCCGCTGTCGAAAATCG
Source organism: Pseudomonas sp. N-1-13 (assembly GCF_057787095.1). Lineage (NCBI taxonomy): Bacteria > Pseudomonadati > Pseudomonadota > Gammaproteobacteria > Pseudomonadales > Pseudomonadaceae > Pseudomonas > Pseudomonas sp. N-1-13. The sequence continues at coordinate 153,794 of NZ_JBYNRI010000001.1, forward strand.
GCGGCAAGGGCCTGTTCGTCAAGGAGCTGGAAACCGCGCTGCTGGACAACGAAGCCGATATCGCCGTGCACTCGATGAAAGATGTGCCCATGGACTTTCCGGAAGGCCTGGGCCTGTTTTGCATCTGCGAGCGAGAAGATCCACGCGATGCGTTCGTTTCCAACACGTTTGCAAGCCTCGACGCCCTGCCCGCCGGGAGTGTGGTCGGCACCTCCAGCCTGCGTCGCCAGGCGCAGTTGCTGACCCGCCGCCCAGACCTGCAAATCCGCTTTCTGCGGGGCAACGTCAATACCCGCCTGGCCAAACTCGATGCCGGTGAGTACGACGCAATTATCCTTGCCGCCGCCGGCCTGATCCGCCTCGGTTTTGAAGATCGCATCACGTCGGCCATCAGCGTCGATGACAGCCTGCCGGCCGGTGGGCAGGGGGCGGTGGGTATCGAATGTCGCAGCGCCGACAGCGAGATCCATGCCCTGTTGGCACCGCTGCATCACGACGACACCGCCACCCGGGTCTTCGCCGAGCGCGCCCTCAACAAACACCTCAATGGCGGTTGCCAGGTGCCGATCGCCTGTTACGCCGTACTCGAAGGCGAGCAGGTCTGGTTGCGCGGTCTGGTGGGTGATCCGAACGGTGGCCGACTGCTCAGTGCCGAGGCCCATGCGCCGCGCCGCGATGCCGAAGCGCTGGGTGTCCGGGTAGCCGAAGACCTGCTCGGCCAGGGTGCCGACGACATTCTCAAGAAGGTCTACGGCGAGGCGGGCCACGCGTGACGGGCTGGCGGCTGCTGCTGACCCGGCCGGTCGACGAGTCGTCGGCCCTGGCGGCTGTCCTGGCCGAGGCCGGGATCTACAGCAGCAGCCTGCCGTTGCTGGATATCGAGTCGGTCCCCATGTCCGACGCCATGGGGGAGACTTTTCAACGGCTGGACCAGTACTGTGCCGTGATTGTGGTGAGCAAGCCCGCCGCACGTTTGTGTGTGGAGCTGCTGCGCCAATATTGGCCCCAGCCGCCAGACCAGCCATGGTTCAGCGTGGGGGCGGCGACCGGGCAGATCCTTATCGATGCCGGCCTCACTGTGTTTTATCCCGACCACGGCGATGACAGCGAAGCCTTGCTGGAGCATCTGGTGTTACGCCAGGCTATCACCCGACCCAATCCCAAGGTTTTGATTGTGCGTGGCGAGGGCGGGCGCGGCTTGCTGGCGGAGCGCTTGCGCGAGCAAGGTGCTAGTGTCGATTATTTGGAACTGTACCGGCGCAGCCTGCCGCATTACCGAGAAGGTGAGTTGGCGGCAAGGGTCAAAGCGGAACGCTTGAACGCGCTGGTGGTCAGCAGTGGGCAGAGCTTCGAGCATCTGCAGCGGTTGGCTGGCGATGAGTGGCCCGCGCTGGCGCGGTTACCGTTGTTCGTTCCAAGCCCAAGGGTTGCTGAGATGGCCCGTGCCGCCGGGGCCCTGACAGTTGTGGATTGCCGTGGCGCCAGTGCTGCGGCTTTGCTGGCGGCGTTACGGGATCAGTCCGTGCCGTTTTCTAATGCAAAGGATGGATACGTGAGCGAAACAGCCTTGCCAAAAGATCAAGACCAACCCGCGATCGATACGCCGGTTGAAACCCCTGCTCCGAAGGCGCCGCGTCGCGGCAACGGGCTGGCCATTGTCGCGTTGTTGTTGGGAGCCGCCGGCGTGGCCGTTGGTGGTTGGGGCGTGTGGCAGGTGCGTCATCTGCAAGCCAATAACCAGCAGCAGGTCACTCAGGTTCAGGCGCTCAATGATCAGGCCCAGACCCTCAAGCTCAATGAGCAACGCCTGAGTGAGCGTCTGGCTCAATTGCCTGCGGCGCAAGAGCTGGAAGAGCGTCGGCGTCAGGTCGCCCAGTTGCAGGGTGATCAACAACGACTGAACCAGCGCCTGGAAACCGTGCTCGGTGCCAGCCGCAAGGACTGGCGCCTGGCCGAAGCCGAACATCTGCTGCGCCTGGCCAGCCTGCGTCTTTCCGCCCTGCAGGACATCAGCAGTGCCCAGGCCCTGGTCCAGGGTGCTGACGAAATCCTGCGCGAGCAAAACGACCCTGGCTCATTCGCCGCTCGCGAGCAACTGGCCAAGACCCTTGCTGCGTTGCGCAGTACCGAGCAGCCGGATCGTACCGGGCTGTTCCTGCAGTTGGGGGCCTTGCGTGACCAGGTGCTGCAACTCACGGAACTGGCCCCCGAATACAAGGATCGTGGTGAGTCGTTGCTGGGCTTGACCGCCGATGGCGATGGCGCCAGCCGCTGGGCGCAGTGGTGGGACCAGATATCGCGCTATATCCGTATCGATTTCAACGCGGATGAGAATGTCCGTCCGCTCTTGGCCGGGCAGAGTCTGGTGCAGGTGCGCCTGGCCTTGAGCCTGGCCCTGGAGCAGGCGCAATGGGCCGCTCTCAACGGCCAGGCCCCGGTGTACACCCAAGCGCTGGCTCAAGCGCATGATGTGCTCAAGAACAACTTCAACCAGGACAACCCGCAAAGCAAAATCATGCTTGAGCGCGTGGCCGAGCTGGCCAGGCAGCCGGTGACGGTTGCGACCCCGGATCTGACAGGGACCCTGAGCAGCGTTCAGGCCTATCTGGAGCGCCGCAACCTGAACGCCGAAGAGTCGGTCAAGCCGCTGGCCAAACCTGATGAGCAGGAGGCCACGCCATGAAACGCCTCTACGTGATTATGTTCGTGGTCATCGCCGTCGCTGCCTTGCTGGGCGTGGCGATCGCCGAACATTCGGGTTACGTGCTGGTGGCATACAAGAACTTCCGATACGAGGCCGGCCTTTGGGTCACCCTGGCGCTGGTGGCGGTGCTCTGGCTGGTGTGGCGGGGCGTGAGGGCCTTGGTTGGCCTGGTGACGACCTCCACTGGCGTGGTCAACCCATGGTCGCGCCGCAACCGCAGCCGGCGGGTGCAGGTGGCAATCGAACACGGGCAACTGGACCTGGCCGAAGGTCGCTGGGCCAGTGCCCAGCGCCACTTGCATCGCGCCGCTGAAGCCGAGCGCCAACCGTTGCTGTATTACCTTGGCGCCGCCCGTGCGGCCAATGAGCAAGGTCTTTACGAACAGTGCGACAGCCTGTTGGAACGTGCCCTTGAACGTCAGCCCCAGGCTGAGCTGGCGATTGCCCTGACGCACGCACAATTGCAGATGGACCGCGGCGACACCGACGGTGCATTGAACACGTTGCAAGCCATGCATGATCGCCACCCACATAACGCCCAGACCCTGCGTCAGTTGCAACGTCTGCATCAGCAGCGCGGGGATTGGTCTGCGGTGGTCCGGTTGTTGCCGGAGCTGCGCAAGGACAAAGTCCTGCCGCCGGCTGAGCTGGCTGAACTGGAGCGTCGGGCCTGGGGCGAAAACCTCACCCTGGCGGCCCACCGTGACGAAGACGGCAGTGTCGGGTTGCAATCGCTTAACCGTGCCTGGCAACAACTGTCGTCCGCACAACGCCAGGAATCGGCGCTGGTGTTGGCCTATGCCGAGCAACTGCGGCAACTCGGGGCGCAGGCCGAGGCCGAAGAGGTGCTGCGGGCGGCGCTCAAACGTCACTATGACAGTCACCTGGCGCGCCTGTACGGGTTGGTCCGCGGCAATGATCCGGGCCGCCAACTGCAAGCGGCAGAAGGCTGGCTCAAGGATCACCCGAACGACCCTGGCCTGCTGCTGACACTGGGCCGCCTGTGCCTGCAAAACAGTTTGTGGGGCAAGGCACGGGATTATCTGGAAAGCAGTTTGCGCCTGCAGCGCAATCCCGAGGCCTGCGCCGAACTGGCGCGACTGCTGGCGCAACTGGGGGATGCCGAGCGCAGCAACCAGCTCTTCCAGGAAGGCTTGGGGTTACTGGATGAGCGCTTGCTGGCCGCGCCACTGCCGGTCCCGGCTCAGGTTTTGGCCACTTGAGAGAGAGTGAGTCGTTCTTGAGGGTTGTATGAATCATTGTGGCGAGGGAGCAAGCTCCCTCGCCACGTGTTTATTGATGCCCCTAATGGCGTTAGCAATGCCTTCGGTAAAGTCCTACAGCAAGCTGCGCTTAATCTTCTCTTGCTTGTCGGGAATTCCCTACACCCCTGGTGAAGTGTCTGCACGGCCCCGCCTTGAAAGGCCGGCGGCCTTTCCTCTACCGTAACGGCCTGTCTCTTCTGTTACGGAACCGCCATGTCTTTGGCTTGCTCACGCTTCTTGTTTTTCATGGCTTTCATCGCCGCCGCTCTGGTTTTTGGTATCGCCAGTTACCTTGAATATGCGGTAGGTCTGACGCCTTGCAGCCTGTGTGTTTTGCAACGGTTGTGCCTGATGCTGTTTTTGATGAACTGTCTCGCCGCATGCCTGCATGGTCCTGCTCAGAAAGGCAGCATCTGCTACGGGGCGATGGGACTGGTTTTCGCGTCGAGCGGGTTGACGCTGGCATGGCGTCAGGTTCTGGTGCAAGGCGACTCGCTGGAGCAGTTGCCCGATTGTATCGATCACCTCAAGGCAGTGAGTTCGTGGTGGGGCGCTGTACATCGTGTACTCGAGGGGGCGATCGACTGCGCGAGCATCACTTGGACCCTGTTCGATCTGAGTCTTCCCGAATGGAGCCTGTTGTTTTTTCTCGCCGTGTCTTTTGTGATGTCCTATCTGTTGCTGCGCCTTGTCTGGAACGCTCTGATACGACCGCTCAGCGGCACAACGGCGCAACTGGTCCGGGTCATGGATTAAACACTTGTATGAACTTTATCTCCTGCGTACCTTGAAGCGGTTGTCGTGCGGGCATAATCTGGCCCGCACGTGTTATCGGATTTATGCCGCTCGATCATGTTGTGTCTGGCTTGTCCCTGATCATTTCAGGCGGTGCGCAGGCTGCGAGGGGCATGACTCACAAGGGAAGAAATCACCATGCTCGAAAGTTGTCAGAATGCTCAGGAACGCTGGGGTGGGGTGCATCTGCTGATCGACCGCTGGTTGCAGGAGCGTCACGAACTGGTTCGGGCCTATGATGCTCTCGGCGACAGGCCTGAAGCGCTGAGTGAAAGCCGCAAGCCGTTGCAGGAGTTCTGCGGTGTGCTGGTCGACTACGTGTCTGCCGGTCATTTCGAGATATACGAACAACTGACGAGTGAGGCCAAGGCCTTCAACGATAAACGTGGCCTGGAGCTCGCCGAGCAAATCTACCCGCGTATCGACGTCATCACCGAAAAACTGCTGGCCTTCAATGACCTGTGTGATGAAGGCAAATGCGTAGCGGAAAAATTCAAGGAACTGGGTGGCTTGCTGCACGAGCGTTTCGAACTGGAAGACTGCCTGATCGAAGTGCTGCACAACTCCCACAAGGAAGAAGCGCCGGCCCAGGCTTGAGGATTTTTGCAGAATCAAAAGAACGGTGCGCATTGCGCACCGTTTTTTTTTGGAGTCAACTTCAGGTCGTCGCGCCCAGCAACTCGATTTCAAACACCAGCGGCGTGAACGGGGGGATGACATCCCCGGCTCCTTCGGCGCCGTAGGCCAGGGTCGAAGGAATGACCAGTCGCCATTTTGCGCCTACCGGCATTTGCGGCAATGCACTGCGCCAACCGTCAATCACGCTGTCGAGACTGAACCACTGCGCTTGTCCGTTGGAATCAAACACGGTGCCGTCTGGCAATCGACCGACATACAACACCTGGACCTTGCCGTGAGGGCCGGCCTTGGCGCCATTGCCGGGCTTGAGTTCGGTCAGCAGAATGCCATCTGCCAGTTGCTGAGCACCGGGCCGGGCTTTTTCCTCATCAAGAAATTTCTGCTCGGTTTTCAGTGCCGCTTCGATCTGCGGTGTCGCCGGTGACGACGTCAGCCGTGCCTGATGGTCGGCCAGTATCTGTTCGATGCGCTCATCCTTGAGGGCCAATGGTTTGCCCAGATAAGCCTGTTGCAGACCCTCGACCAACGCCTGGATCTGCAGGTCGGGCACATCCTGGCGCAGACGTTCACCCAGGCTTGCCCCCAGGCTGTACGCCAGGTCATGAGCGTCGTTTGCGCTGGTTTTTTCTGCGGCCTGAGCCATGGAGCAAACCATGCAAAGGAATAAAAACAAGTGACGCGACATGTAGTGTTCTCCGGCCTCGAATGGAGGGGATTATGCCAGTGCCGATATCCGCAAAGGTGGTTTGCCCCGGCAGTGGGGTAGAAGATTTTTCGTCCCTTGCAACGCAACGTCTTGTGTACTGTCAACATGCCCTAGCGGCGGTTGCAGCAGAGGTCTAGTATGAGCCGCACTCACGTCAGTCAGGAGGTAAACCATGTCGGCCACCAAGAAGCCAGTAAACACTCCGTTGCACTTGCTCCAACAACTTTCGGGCAGTCTGCTCGAGCATCTGGAAAACGCCTGCTCCCAAGCCCTGGCTGATGCTGAAAAACTGCTCGCCAAACTGGAAAAACAACGCGGCAAAGCGCAGGAAAAACTGCACAAGTCGCGCACCAAACTGCAAGACGCGGCCACCGCCGGCAAGGCCAAGGCACAAGCCAAGGCCAAAGACGCTGTGAAAGAACTCGAAGATCTGCTCGATGCCTTGAAGGATCGTCAGTCCGAAACCCGCGCCTATATTCTGCAACTCAAGCGTGATGCCCAGGAAAGCCTGAAACTGGCCCAAGGCGTCGGTCGTGTGCAAGAAGCCGTGGGCAAGGCACTGAGCCTTCGTGCTGCCAAGCCTGCCGCTGCCGCTGTATCGGCCAGAAAACCGGCCGCTAAACCTGTCGCGACAAAAACACCGGCCAAGGTAGCTGCCAAACCTGCCGCAAAAGCGCCGGCCAAAGCAGCGAGCAAACCAGCCGCTAAACCGGCTGCGAAAAAACCGGTTGCTGCCAGCGCTGCAAAACCTGCTGCGAAAAAAACCGCCGTTAAAGCTGTCGCCAAGCCGGCGGCCAAAGTGGCGGCCAAGCCAGCCGCTAAACCTGTCGCCAAGCCAGCTGCTAAACCGACCGCTAAAACAGCCGCCGCCAAACCCGCAGCGACAAAAACCGCCGCGGCTAAACCGGCTGCCAAGCCAGCTGCTACAAAAACGGCTGCTGCCAAGCCCGCCGCCAAACCGGCTGCCAAGCCAGCCGCTGCCAAAGCGCCCGCCAAAGTTGCAGCTAAACCCGCTGCCAAGCCAGCCGCTGTCAAAGCACCTGCCAAAGCTGCGGCTAAACCGGCTGCCAAGCCGGCTGCTGCCAAACCCGCCGCGAAGCCTGCCGCCGCCAAGCCTGTGGCCAAGCCTGCTGCGAAACCCGCCGTGAAAACGCCTGCTGCCGCAAAACCTTCGACTGCTCCGGCGGCCAAGCCTGCGACATCGACTCCGGCTCCTGCAGCGACCCCTGCGCCAACCGCCAGCACTGCGACCCCGGCGCTGAACCCGAGCGCCGCCCCGGCGCCGAGCAGCAACACCCCAACCCGCGCTTCCTAAGTGCTGGACGCCGCGACGCGCAGCTGATGCAGCGCGTCGCGGTTCCCTTGGTCGGCGCCCGCCACGAGTCCTTGCAGCCATTGCGCTGAATCTTTGGGTTGTTCCCCAGGCCAGTCCCTGGTCGCAGTCTCCAGTCGCTCCAGCAATCGTCGCTCGGCTTCCAGTTCCAGTCGCTTGACCTGCTCGCGCAGGCTATCGAGTGCCGTGTCTTGAAGGGCGCGGGCTTTCCATTGGTTACGGAGCGTGCGCAAGGGCTGAACGACGTCCGTGTCCCAAGGGCCGACCCATTGCTGAAGCTGTTGCAGTCTTTGTTCAGTGCAGGCTACCCCGCGCTGTTCCAGCCACAGCCCGCAAAGCAGCAGGCAGACATTGGCGCCGGCGCCCTGCAGCGCCAGGCAGGTTTGTTCCACACCAGGCTTGGCGTAGAGGTCGAGGGAAAAGCTCCATAGATCAGAGGACATCGTGCTACTCGCGCCAGTTGCGAGCGAAGCTGGTAGACTCCGCCGCCATTATGATTCGACTTCAGAACCTGACTTTACAGCGTGGCCCGCAACGTCTGCTAGAAGACGCCGAGCTGACCCTGCACGCCGGCCACAAAGCTGGCCTCATCGGTGCCAACGGCGCCGGCAAATCGAGCCTGTTCGCCCTGCTTCGAGGTGAACTGCACCCGGACTCGGGCGATTGCCTGCTGCCCGCCGATTGGCGTATCGCCCACATGCGCCAAGAGGTCGACACCCTTGAGCGCCTGGCGGTGGACTACGTGCTTGACGGCGACCTGCGCCTTCGTCAGGTCCAACGCGACCTGGCGGCGGCCGAGGCGGCACACGATGGCGCCGCACAGGCCCGTCTGCACGCGGAGCTCGACAGCGCCGACGGCTACACCGCCGATGCCCGCGCACGCAAACTGCTGGCAGGCCTTGGGTTTACCAATGAGCAGATGGACCGTCAGGTTGGGGATTTCTCCGGTGGCTGGCGGATGCGCTTGAACCTGGCCCAGGCCCTGATGTGCCCTTCGGACCTGCTGCTGCTCGATGAGCCCACCAACCACCTGGACCTCGACGCCATCATCTGGCTCGAAGACTGGCTCAAGAGCTATCCCGGCACATTGCTGCTGATTTCCCATGACCGCGATTTCCTCGACGCGGTGGTGGATCATGTCGCCCATGTCGACCAGCGCAAGCTCACCTTGTACCGTGGCGGCTACAGCGCATTCGAGCGGGCCCGTGCCGAACGCCTGGCCCAGCAACAGCAGGCCTACGAGAAGCAGCAGGCGCAGCGTGCGCACATGGAAAGCTACATCGCCCGGTTCAAGGCCCAGGCCACCAAGGCCCGTCAGGCCCAGAGCCGGATCAAGGCACTGGAGCGGATGGAAGAACTGTCCGCGGCCCACGTCGATTCACCGTTTGATTTTGTTTTCCGCGAATCGACCAAGATTTCCAGCCCGCTGATCGACCTGTCGGATGCGCGTCTGGGTTATGGCGACAAGACCGTGCTGGAGAAGGTCAAGCTGCAGCTGACCCCTGGTGCGCGGATCGGCCTGCTGGGCCCGAACGGTGCTGGTAAGTCGACCCTGATCAAGAATCTCTCCGGCGAGCTCGAGCCCCTGGCCGGGCGTCTGACCCGGGGCGAGAACACCGTGGTCGGTTACTTCGCCCAACATCAGCTCGATTCTCTCGACGCCAAGGCCAGCCCGCTGCTGCATTTGCAGCGTCTGGCACCGAACGAACGCGAGCAGACCCTGCGTGATTTCCTCGGTGGTTTCGACTTTCGTGGTGCGCGCATCGATGAGCCGGTACTGAATTTTTCCGGTGGTGAAAAGGCTCGCCTGGCGCTGGCATTGATCGCCTGGGGCCGGCCGAACCTGTTGCTGCTCGACGAACCGACCAACCACCTCGATCTGGAAATGCGCCTGGCCCTCACCATGGCCTTGCAGGAATTCAGCGGCGCGGTGCTGGTGGTGTCTCACGACCGGCATTTGCTCAAGAGCACCACGGATAATTTTTTCCTGGTGGCCGACGGCAAGGTCGAAGAGTTCGACGGTGATCTGGAAGACTATGCCCGTTGGCTGGTGGATTACCGTCAGCGCAACGCACCGGTCAGTACCACGCCGGTTAACCCGGACAAGACCGACAAGAAAGCCCAGCGCCAGGCCGCCGCCGCATTGCGTCAGCAGTTGGCGCCTCACAAGCGTGAGGCCGACAAGCTCGAAGTCGAACTGGGCAAGCTGCATGAAAAACTGCAAAAGATCGAAACCAGCCTCGGCGACAGCGGTCTCTACGAAGCGGCGCGCAAGGATGAGTTGCGCGATCTGCTGGCCGAACAGGCCAGGCTGAAGGTTCGGGAAGCGGAGCTTGAGGAGGCGTGGATGCAAGCCCTGGAACTGCTGGAAAACCTGCAAGCGGAGCTGGAGGCACTGTCCTGATGGAAGCCTTGGCTTTGCCGATACCCGTCATGTGGGTCGAGCCGATCTGGCTCGGTGTGCAAATACTGCTGATCCTGCTGGCCGGCTACATCGCACAGCGTTGCGTGGCGCGGGCCCTCACGGGCCTTGCCGAGCGCTACCCGTTACCGTCCCAGTTGGTGATCATCCTGCGGGGTGTGCTGCGCTGGCTGATCATGGGCAGCGCGGTGCTGGTGGTGCTTGAACGCCTGGGCGTCTCGGCCACGGTGCTGTGGACCGCGCTGTCGGGGTTCGTCGCGGTGGCGGCGGTGGCGTTCTTCGCCATCTGGAGCGTACTGTCCAATCTGTTGTGCGCCATTTTGATCTACACCGTCGGGCCGTTTCGTCTGGGCGATGTAGTTGAGCTGGTGGAGTCCACCGACAAGCCCGGCATCAAGGGGCGGGTGGTGGCCATCAACCTGCTTTACACCACCTTGATCGAACCCGAGGAACTCGGTACGGGCAGTTCCATGGTGCAAGTGCCCAACAGCCTGTTCTTCCAACGTTCAGTTCGACGCTGGCGCGGCAACGAGGCGTTTCCGGTCGGCGGGTTCGTCGAATAAGCGGGTCTCGATCGTTAAATATCTGTGGTCAACCGTCCGGCGGCGCATTAGCTTAGTGGTTTCAACGAATCTGAGCCGAGGTGTGCAATGGTGCTGGAGACATGGCTGGCGTTTTTCGCCGCTTGCTGGGTGATCAGTCTTTCGCCGGGTGCTGGTGCCATCGCATCGATGTCCAGCGGTCTGCAATACGGTTTCTGGCGCGGCTACTGGAATGCCCTGGGCCTGCAATTGGGTCTGGCGTTGCAAATCGTGATTGTCGCCGCCGGTGTCGGCGCGGTCCTCACCGCATCGGCGACCGCGTTTTATGCGATCAAGTGGTTTGGTGTGGCCTATCTGGTTTATCTGGGCGTCAAGCAGTGGCGAGCCATCCCGGGCGATCTCAGTGATGACGCGGCCGTGCGGCCTATCGGCAAGCCTTTGGCGCTGGTGTTTCGCGGTTTTCTGGTCAACATCAGCAACCCCAAGGCATTGGTGTTCATGCTTGCGGTGTTGCCTCAATTCATCGACCCCCATGCCCCGCTGATCAAGCAATACCTGATCCTGGGTGTGACGATGGTTTGCGTCGACCTCATCGTCATGGCCGGGTACACCGGGCTGGCATCCAAAGTCCTGCGCCTGCTGCGCACTCCGAAACAGCAGCGTCGAATGAACCGCACCTTTGCCGGGCTGTTCATTGGTGCGGCGGGGTTGCTGGCGACAATTCGCAAAGCCTCGGTCTAACCCGCCGGTTCCAATGTGGCGGGGATAAATCTCCTCGCCACAAAATAATCGCTGAACCGCTTAGCGCAAAATGACCGGCGCGGTATCCCGTGGTAGGTTGTTGCGCGGCGCAGGCTCGCCGGCTTGTTCGTAGTTCGGCCCGCCAAGTTGTTCGCTCAGTTGCCGCGCTACGTCCTCACCCAGGGCCTTGGACACCTCGCGCACGACTCGCGGGCGGTTGAGGTTGATGCGTACGTCCCGATGATTCAGCAGCTTGGTGTCCTGGCCTTCACCCATGGCGGTGAAGGCCGAGGTGATTTCGTAGGTTTTGGTGTTGATCAGGCTGAAGTCCGCCACCAGGGTCAAGGCGAGCACGGCCGAGTAGCTGTTGGTATTGGCCAGTTCATTGATGTCGCGGGTGAAGTCGATGTCCGATACGGTGCCGAACAGCACGTAATCGGCGCCCTTGAAGTGCCCGGCCTTGATTCGCTTGATCACGTCATAGACGTCGCCCGTGGACGAAGCGGTGTGGGGCGTGCCTTGCACGAGCTGGAACATCCCGCTGCGCAGGATTTCGCCCTTGATGTCGCCGGTGAACTTGCGCAGTTCGCCCTGCTCGATGTAGCTGGTGGTGGCTTCCATCTCGTCGTAGCTCGACGAAGCGCTGGCGCTGTAAGGGTTCGCCTGGAAGTTGCTCTGGGCCGAAACGGTGTGGATGTATTCCTCCACCCGTTGCTGGTACGCCAGGTCAGTGACCGCGACTTTCGGGGCCGCCTGGGCGCCGAATGCGCAGGCCAGGGCCATGATGCCGATCCATGTGCACATGGCTTAGCGCTCCGTGGTCTTGCGGATTTCTTTCTCGTCCATCCACTCGGCCAGACCGCTTTCGACGTCGATCAATTGCAGGCTGAATTTGTAGAAGACGTCCTTGTAGTCGCTGCTGCGCTTGACGATCGAGCTGATGGAGCCTTCGAGGCGGTATTTGGCCGCGATCATGTTGCCGGTCTTGGCCACGGTGCTTTTCTTGTACAGGCCGCTCTGGTTTTGCAGCTTGAGCTGGTCAACCTGGCTGTCCATGGCGTTGTTGTCGCTGGCGAAACGTGCCGCACCGGTCTTCATCAATTGGGTCTTGATGCTGGTGGTGATCTCGCGGGTGTCGATGTACTCGCTGGTCTTGTTCTTCACGTCATAGACCTGAACCACCGGGCGGCCCTGCAAAATGCCGGACTGGGCCAGGGAGCGGGTCATGGACTCGGCGATCATTTGCAGGTCGGTGGAGCCGAATTCGTTGGTCACGGTTTCCACGGCCTTGGTGTCGCCGTAGCTGATGTTCTTGCTGCCCAGAACCGGAGAGTTGTTGGCGCAGCCGCTGACCAGCAGGGCGGCCAGGGCGAGGGATGAAATGCGTACAAACATGGGAGTGCTCTCGAAAGCTGAAAAATTAGGGTTAACGCGTGGTGCCAGTCAGTAGAGCCTTTTGTGGGAGCGAGCCTGCTCGCGATAGCGGTCTGTCAGCCAAGCGCATTGCTGGTTGATGCATTGCTATCGCTAGCAAGCTCGCTCCCACAGGTGTGTGGCTCAAGGCGTATTGATTTCCAATCGGAAATCCACAGCCTTGGGGGTCGGTGCGATAGCCGGCAGGAAACTGGTTTGTTCGCCGTACAGCGTCAGGCTTTTCCAGGTTTCTTCCTCGGCAACCGGAAAGCCTTCCGGTCCCAACCAGGCAAAGCGGTAGTACATCGTCTTGTTGTTGAAGCTGGTGTTGCTCAACTGCACATTGACGGTCAGGTAGCCGTTTTCCCGGGCCACGCGCATGGCGCCGACCACGATGTTTTTCTGCTTGCCCATGGCCACGACTTTGCTGGCGGCGCTGCCCGGCTCCGGCGGCGCAGGGGTGGCGCAACCGGCCAGCAAGGCCAGGACACCGAGGGTGATCAGTTTTAAACGCATTTGAAGAAGACTCCGTTCTTAAGGTTGCTTGATGCTGGCGACGGCGGTCGGGTTGGTGCTCGGGATCACCTGGGCGGCCAGGCCACCGGCGAAGACCTGATTGCCCACCGCCCGCAGGCTGATGACCTGGTAACGCTGATCGACGGTAACCTTGACCACCGAACCGCCCACCGCGCTCGGCAAGGTGACGTGGTGTTCACCTTTTTTCAGGCGCAGACGCACCACTTGGGTGTAGTCCGGCAGGGTACGCCAGGTCCGGGTGTCCGCGCCTTCCAGCACGGCCGAGGTCAGGCCCACCGCGAGGCCGGCCAGGGGATTGGTTTCGTTGATCTGTTTTTGCGCCACGCCCCGGGTGATCGCGCGCACGGTTGTGCGCAGGATGATGCCGGGCATGTCGTCGCGCAGGGCGCGGCGGGACATGGCTGTGGTGCTGTTGAGCTGGGTCAGGTCCAGTTGACGACCGTCGACACCGATTTGAGTGAACGTGGCGGTGGAGGTGTCAGGCTTGATCAGGGGGAATGACAGTGGCGTGATCACCACATTGCCGCTGATGGGCAGGGGCAGGGGAATGCGGATCGAGTCCCGGGACGGCGCCAGGCCGCTCTGCACCACAATCAGGATGTCGCTTTCATCCTTCTTGCCAGCGGGCTTGTCGAGGTTGATCAATGCCTGCTCCAGCAACGGCGTATTCGGACGCAGTTCGGCGGCTTTGCGATAACCCGGAGCGGCCAGGTCTTTTTCGCCCAAGGCTTCATAGACGAACCCGGCCAGGTAATGGCTGAACGCACTCTGATAGCTGTTTTTCAGGCTGATCACTTCCGGCGCGTCGAGGCTGGCCACCGGGTAGCCCTGCAGGTCCTTGTACTCGGTCTTGACCCCTTGCTTCTCGGCGTCTTCCTCGCGCTTGAGGTATTCCTTGTCCCGCAGGTCGGCAATCACCGCTTCGCGCTCGTGGGTTTTCTTGATCTGCATCCGCGCGCCGTCGAAGTCGTTCACGGCCAGCTGGTTCAGGGCCATCTGCGTGGTCAGCATGACCTTTTCGTAGTCATAGCCTTCGTAGCGTCGAACTTTATCGTTGACCAGAAAGCTGCCGAACTGTGCCAGATATTTGCCTGTGTCGAGCTTGACTGCATCTTCCCACTGACCCACCTGCTGATCGGCGCTGGACCAGGCAGCCTGACTGCCGGGCAGGTCGCCCTTGGCGCGCAACAGTTCGCCTTTTTCGAAGAAATACAGCAGGTCTTTGTCTTGGCTGGTGTTGTTCTTCTCCAGCAGGGTCAACGCCGCGTCGACGTTGCCGGAAGCCAGTTGCTGATTGGTCTGGGCCAATTCGCTGTCGTAGTTGCGAAACGCAGAGCAGCCAGACAACAAGGTGATCGCGCCGAGGGCGATCGAAAGAGCGGCACGGGATGCCATGAATACTTCTTCCCTGAGGTATCAGCCGGGGGTGCGGGTCGGGCTGGGACGATCCACGGACGAGCGCCGGGCGCTGTCGGTTCCTCATAACCGGAGGAGCTTTTATGCCTTCGGACAATAAGAGGGCGGCGGGATTATAAACATGGCCGTTGGCTATGTAATGGCTTTTTAATCTCGTAATGCAGTTTTTGTGACATCACTTCCAAGCGTGAAGATCCGATGAAATCTGCTTCAGAAACACATCAACCCTTGAGTCAAGGTCATTGGAAGTGAACAATGTGTTACTTCTTATTTCCATCTGAGAGTCATTCATGACTGCCCCGTACCGTTTTCTGGCCTGGCTAGCGCTGCCGTTGTTTGCGCTATGCAGCGCCAATCTATTGGCCGACACCCTGGAGGGCGCCCCCCAGGCGCTGCATTTACTGGATTACATCGGGGCGGATTATCCGGCGACGGTGCAGGCGGGCAAAGTTGTCGACGAGTCTGAATACCGCGAGCAACTGGAATTTACCCAGCGCCTGGAAGGGCTGATCGTTGCGCTGCCAGCCAAACCTGAGAAAGCAGAGCTGACACAAGGCGTCGCCGCCTTGCGCAGCGCCATCACCGC
Organism: Pseudomonas sp. N-1-13; assembly: GCF_057787095.1. NCBI lineage: Bacteria > Pseudomonadati > Pseudomonadota > Gammaproteobacteria > Pseudomonadales > Pseudomonadaceae > Pseudomonas > Pseudomonas sp. N-1-13. The sequence continues at coordinate 168,893 of NZ_JBYNRI010000001.1, forward strand.
GCATCAGGACGGCGATGAGGTCGCCCGCCTGGCGCGGCAACTGGGGGCCAGACTGGCGGTGGCGTATGAGGTCAGTCAGGCGCCGGTGATCACCCCGGACCCGGCCCGCGGTGCGCCGCTATATGCGCAGAATTGCTCGGTGTGCCACGGTGACAGCGGGGCCGGCGACGGTCCCGCCGGTGTCGGCCTGGAGCCTGCGCCCGCCAACCTGCGCGATGGGGCGCGCCTGGATCATCTGAGTCTCTACGCGATCTACAACACGCTTGGCATGGGCGTCGAAGGCACTGACATGCCGGCCTTTGCCGATCAGCTCGACGACCGTCAGCGCTGGGACCTGGCGACGTACATCGCCAGCTTCAGCGCCGATCCGGCGGCCGCTAAAAGCGGACAGACCTTTAACCTCGCTGATCTGGCGCGCCAGACACCGGCCGAAATCCTCGCGGCGCAGGGCCCTGAAGCGGCAGCCACCTTTCGCGCCCAGCGTGCCCAGCCGCCACAAGTGCAGCGTGGCCCGGCGCAGTTGCTCGACTACACCGCCACCACCCTGGACAAGAGCATCGCGGCGTATCGCGCCGGTGATCACGACCAAGCCTATGACTTGTCGGTAGCCGCTTACCTGGAAGGTTTCGAGCTGGTGGAAAGTTCGCTGGATAACGTCGATGCCAATGTGCGCAAGGACACTGAAAAAGCGCTGATGGCCTACCGTCAGTCGTTGCAGGATGGCTTGTCGGTCGAGCAGGCCGAGCAGCGCCTGGACGCGGCCAAGGCCAAGCTGACGGAGTCGGCGAATTTGCTGGGTGGCGACGGTTTGAGCTGGTCGTTGAGTTACATCTCGGGCTTGCTGATTCTGCTTCGCGAAGGGCTGGAAGCGATTCTGGTGCTGGCGGCGATCCTGGCGTTCCTGCGCAATACCGGTCAACAGTCAGCGGTTCGCAGCGTCAACGTCGGTTGGGGGCTGGCGCTGCTGGCTGGTCTGGCGACCTGGGGGCTGGCCGCTTATGTGATTGACGTCAGCGGCGCCCAGCGCGAATTGCTCGAAGGCGCAACGGCCTTGTTTGCCAGTGTGATGGTGCTGTGGCTGGGTGTGTGGATGCACGACCGACGTCACGCGGCGGCCTGGCAGGATTACATCAAGAGCAGTCTGGTGGGCGGCGGCGGACGTTTCGGTTTTGCGATCCTGGCGTTTTTCTCGGTCTATCGCGAGCTGTTCGAAGTGATCCTGTTCTACGAAACCCTGTGGCTGCAAGCCGGTCCCGCCGGGCATGATGCCGTGTTGGCTGGCGGCGCCACGGCGCTGGTGCTGTTGGTGGGGTTGGCCTGGGTGATTCTGCGCGGCTCGGCGAAACTGCCGCTGGCGTTGTTTTTCAGCATCAATGCCGGATTGCTCTGCGCGCTGTCGGTGGTTTTTGCCGGTCATGGCGTGAAGGCGCTGCAAGAAGCCGGGATCTTTGGCACCCGTCCGGTGGCGTTCTTCGATTTCGACTGGCTGGGCATTCACGCCGATGCTTATTCCTTGGCCGCCCAAGTGATGGCGATCGTGGCGATTGTGGTGTTGTACGGGCGCAGTCGGGTGGCGGAGAAGCGTAGGGTCCAGGTTTCCTGAACAGCATTCGCTGCGCTCATAATCGCGGGCAAGACTTGCTCCCACAGTCAGTATTCGCCTGTGGAAGCAAGGCTTGCCCGCGATGCTTTTAATTAGAGGAAAAACTCAATGCGTGTATGGATCGACGCCGACGCCTGCCCCAAGGCCGCGAAGGAACTGGTGGTCAAGTTCGCCTTGAAACGCCGCTTCGAAGTGGTGTTGGTGGCCGGCCAACCGCAGATCAAGCCGGCCCTGGCCTGCGTGAAGCTGATCGTGGTGCCCAGCGGGCCTGACGCGGCGGACGATTACCTGGTGGAGCATGCCGTACCGGGTGAGCTGGTGATCTGCAGCGACGTACCGTTGGCTGACCGGCTGGTGAAGAAGGGGGTTGCGGCACTGGATCCGCGGGGCAAGGAGTTCGATGCGCAGAACATGGGTGATCGGCTGGCGGTGCGCAACCTGTTCACCGACTTGCGTGAGCAGGGCCATATGGGCGGCGGGCCGGCAGCGTACAGCGAGCGGGACAAGCAAGGGTTCGCCAATGCGCTGGATCGGATACTGACGCGCTTGGCCCGAACTTCCTGAGTCTTGCTCGGACCTCTTGTGGGAGCGAGCCTGCTCGCGATGACGGTGTGTCAGCAAACAGATACATCAACTGAACTGACGCCATCGCGAGCAGGCTCGCTCCCACATTGAAGGGTGGTGTTACTCGTCATTCTCGTGAGTCAACTCCAGCACCCGGTCCACCAGTTTATTGATCCCCGAAGCCGCTTCGCTGATGTTCTGCGCCAGCATGTAGGCCGGCGTGCTGACCAGCTTGCGCGCAGTGTCTTCGACGATATCGGTGACAGCGCAGTCTTCGTGGATGCCGCCCATTTTGGTGACGGCGGCGGCAGTGTCGGTATCTGTGCCAATGGTGCAGGTCACCCCCGGACCATAGATTTTTGCCGCCAGGGCCGGGGAAATGCAGATCAGCCCCACCGGTTTTCCGGCCTCGGCAAAGGCTTCGGTCAGCGCCAGAACCTCAGGCTGGACGGTGCAGCCCGCGCCTTCGACGGCAAAGTTGGAGAGGTTCTTCGCCGCGCCGAAACCGCCAGGCACGATCAGCGCGTCGAAGTCCTCGGCGTTGGCTTCGCGCAAATCCTTTACATTGCCCCGAGCGATCCGGGCGGACTCCACCAGCACGTTGCGGCTCTCGGGCATCTGCTCGCCGGTCAGGTGATTGATGACCTGCAACTGCGCGATGTCGGGGGCGAAACACTGCACCTGTGCGCCGCGCTGGTCGAGGCGCAGCAAGGTGATCACGCTTTCTTGGATCTCTGCACCGTCATACACGCCACAGCCGGAAAGGATCACTGCAACTTTTTTGCTCATGGGCTTTTCTCCAGATTCATGGCGTTAAATGTCCACTAATTTGTCACTCGTTGCCATAGGGTTATCGAGCAGCTACACCTAATCTGCCGACTATCTCCCTGCTTTGTCTGCTCGGGTTGCGTCATGAATTTCATTCTGTATGCCGTGCCGTTTTTCTTTGTGCTGATTGCCGTCGAGTTGCTGGCCGACCGCTGGCGGGGTGTGAGCCATTACCGCGTGGCAGACGCCATCAACAGCCTGAGCACCGGCGTGCTCTCCACCACGACCGGTTTGCTGACCAAGGGCGTGGGGTTGGTGACCTACGCGTTTGCCTTGGAACACCTGGCCGTTATCCACTTGTCTGCCGACCAGGCCTGGGTCTGGGTATTGGCTTTCGTGTTCTACGACTTCTGTTATTACTGGCTGCACCGCATGGGCCATGAGCGCAACATCCTCTGGGCGGCCCATTCGGTCCATCATCAGAGCGAGGACTACAACCTCTCCACGGCGTTGCGCCAGACCAGCACCGGGTTTGTGTTGAGCTGGATTTTCTACCTGCCGCTGGCGGTGGCCGGCGTGCCGCTGGTGGTGTTCGTCAGCGTGGCGGCGTTGAATCTGCTGTATCAGTTCTGGGTCCACACCCAACACATCCCCAAGCTCGGCTGGCTGGAGTGGTGTTTCGTTACGCCGTCCAATCATCGCGCCCACCATGCACAGAACCCTCTTTACATGGATCGCAATTACGGCGGGGTGTTCATTATTTGGGACCGTCTGTTTCGCACCTTTCAGGAAGAAGACGCTAACGAACCGGTGATTTTTGGCGTGACCACGCCGCTGGCGAGCTGGAATCCGTTGTGGGCCAACCTGCAGTTCTATGCGCAATTGTGGGCGGATGCGCGACGGGCAGAGCGCTGGCGAGACAAACTGCGGATCTGGTTTATGCCCACCGGTTGGCGTCCGGCGGATGTGGCGGCGCGGTACCCGCTGAACAAGCCGGACCTGAGTCAGTTCCGCAAATTCGAGGTGCCGCTGGACGGCCGCCAGCAGTGGTACGTGGCGTTGCAGTTCTGTACCTACATTGCGCTGGGCAGTTACTTGATGAACCTGGAGAACAGCCTGTCGGTTGCTGCCCTGGTGTTGGGTTGGGGCACGGTGGCGCTGGGTTTGTTTGTGTTGGGCGTGGCCCTGGAGAATCGCCCGTGGGCCCTGAGGCTGGAGCTGTTGCGGCTGGTCCTGAATTTACCACTGGTGTGGCTGGCGCCGCTGGTGGGGTTGTGGCCGGCCAGCCCCGTGGCCTGGGTTGGGTTGCTCAGCTACAGCCTGCTCAGTGGCATCGGGCTGTATTGCTGTCGCAGCCGGGTCACTCGGCTGGCGTCGTAGGCTCGTGGGTCCTGGCTTGCTCCAGCCGTTCGGCTTCGAGGACTTTCCTGGCCAGCCGTGCATTCTTGATACGTCGACGCAGCCACAGGCACAACCCCAGCACCAGCAGGGCACCGAGTACCCACAATTCATATTTCTTGATGCTGCCCAGCATGCCTTCGAGCACCGCGCCGAAGTGGTACGCGGCGGCGGCCAGGGCAGTGGCCCAGATCGCCGCGCCGATACCGTTGAGCAACAGATAGCGGCCCGGCGGATAGCCCGACAGCCCGATGGCCACCGGCATGACTGTGCGCAAGCCGTAGACGAAGCGAAAACTCAGGACCCAGATGTCCGGATGCCGGCGAATATGCTCCAGCGCCCGATCGCCCATCAACTGCCAGCGAGGTTTTCGCGCCAGTAGCCTGCGGCCGTGCTTGCGCCCCATGAAGTACCACAACTGATCGCCCGCGTAGCTGCCGCAGAACGCCACCACCACCACCAGATTGATGTCCATGTAGCCACGGAACGCCAGGAAGCCTGCGAGCACGAGGATGGTTTCGCCTTCGAAGAACGTGCCGATAAACAAGGCCAGGTAGCCGAAGTCATGGAGAAATTGCTGGAGCATTGTCTGGGTGCTGGCGAAATGAACGCGCAGCCTAACCCTTCGGACACATTCAGGAAAGTATCGAGATGTGTCTCGACGTGAACATTTCCTGCAACGACAATGACTGCGACGACGGGACGCAGGTGCACATATCTGTCATCTGTTCGTCATAATGGCCGTCTATAACTGTCACGCTCGCCCGTCAGCGCGGGCTCAGGAGTCTGCCGTGAGCTTTACCCCCGCCAATCGTCTGTTCCCCGCTACCCGTCTGCGTCGCAATCGCCGTGATGAGTTCTCTCGTCGGCTGGTGCGTGAAAACGTGCTGACCACTGATGACCTGATCCTGCCGGTGTTCGTGCTGGACGGTGAGAACCGTCGCGAGGCCGTGGCATCGATGCCCGGGGTAGAGCGCCTGACCATCGACCTGTTGCTTGAAGAAGCCGCCAAGTGGGTCGAGCTGGGTATTCCGGCGCTGGCGCTGTTCCCGGTCACGCCTGCCGGGCTCAAGTCCCTGGACGCCGCCGAAGCCTGGAACCCCGATGGCATCGCCCAGCGCGCGACCCGTGCCCTGCGTGCCCGTTTCCCGGAACTGGGCGTGATCACCGACGTGGCGCTGGACCCGTTCACCACGCATGGGCAGGACGGCATTCTCGATGAAGAAGGCTATGTGCAGAATGACATTACCGTCGATGCACTGGTCAGGCAGGCGTTGTCTCACGCCGAGGCCGGTGCCCAGGTGGTGGCGCCGTCGGACATGATGGACGGTCGCATCCAGGCGATCCGTGAGGCGCTTGAAGTGGCCGGTCATGTCAATGTGCGGATCATGGCCTACTCGGCCAAGTACGCCAGCGCCTATTACGGCCCGTTCCGTGATGCGGTCGGCTCGGCGCTGAATCTGGGCAAGGCCAACAAGGCCTCTTATCAGATGGACCCGGCCAACAGCGAGGAAGCCTTGCACGAAGTGGCGGCGGACTTGTCAGAAGGGGCTGATATGGTCATGGTCAAGCCGGGCATGCCTTACCTCGACATTCTTTGCCGGGTCAAAGACGAATTCAAAGTACCGACCTTTGTCTATCAGGTCAGCGGCGAGTACGCCATGCACATGGCGGCAATCCAGAACGGCTGGTTGGGCGAAGGAGTGATCCTTGAGTCCTTGACCGCTTTCAAACGTGCAGGAGCTGATGGCATCCTGACTTACTTTGCTGTGCGCGCCGCCCAATTGTTACGAGAGCAGAAATAGCCTCCCAGGAACTTGTGATGAATACCGAAGGACTCTCTGAAGTTGCCGTAAAAGACGCTCAGCCCGTGGTCGAGCAGGTCGCCGAAACACCGCCGGAGCATGAGGCCGTGCCTACGCCGCCGGTGGTGCCCGAGGCCCCCGTGGCCCCTGCGATTGTCATTCCCAACCTGGATGACAGCAGCCTGTACATCCATCGCGAGCTGTCGCAACTGCAGTTCAACATCCGCGTGCTGGAGCAGGCGCTGGACGAGTCCTACCCGCTGCTGGAGCGGCTCAAGTTCCTGCTGATCTTTTCCAGCAACCTGGACGAGTTCTTCGAGATTCGCGTCGCCGGCCTGAAAAAGCAGATCACCTTCGCCCGTGAACAGGCCGGTGCCGACGGCCTGCAGCCGCACCAGGCTCTGGCCCGCATCAGCGAGCTGGTCCACGGCCACGTTGACCGCCAGTACGCGATTCTCAATGACATTCTGTTGCCCGAGCTGGAAAAGCATCAGGTTCGCTTCATTCGTCGCCGCTACTGGACCACCAAGCTCAAGACTTGGGTGCGCCGCTATTTCCGCGACGAGATCGCCCCGATCATCACCCCGATCGGCCTCGACCCGACGCACCCGTTCCCGCTGCTGGTCAACAAGAGCCTGAACTTCATCGTCGAGCTCGAAGGCATCGACGCCTTCGGTCGCGATTCCGGCCTGGCGATCATCCCCGCGCCACGCTTGTTGCCGCGCATCATCCGCGTGCCGGAAGACGTCGGCGGCCCCGGTGACAATTATGTGTTCCTGTCGTCGATGATCCACGCTCACGCCGATGACCTGTTCCAGGGCATGAAGGTGAAGGGTTGCTACCAGTTCCGCCTGACCCGTAACGCTGACCTGTCGGTAGACACCGAAGACGTCGAAGACCTGGCCCGCGCCCTGCGCGGCGAGCTGTTCTCGCGTCGCTACGGTGATGCGGTGCGCCTGGAAGTGGCCGACACTTGCCCCAAACACCTGTCCGACTACCTGCTCAAGCAGTTCAACCTGCATGAGACCGAGCTGTATCAGGTCAACGGTCCGGTCAACCTGACCCGACTGTTCAGCATCACCGGTCTGGACAGCCATCCGGAACTGCAATATTTGCCGTTCACGCCGCAGATCCCGAAGTTGCTGCAAAACAGCGAGAACATTTTCAGCGTGATCAGCAAGCAGGACATTCTGCTGCTGCACCCGTTCGAGTCGTTCACGCCCGTGGTCGACCTGCTGCGCCAGGCGGCCAAGGATCCCCACGTATTGGCGGTGCGCCAGACCCTGTATCGCAGCGGCGCCAACTCGGAAATCGTCGACGCCTTGGTGGACGCGGCGCGTAACGGCAAAGAGGTCACGGCAGTGATCGAATTGCGGGCGCGCTTCGATGAAGAGTCCAACCTGCAACTGGCCAGTCGTCTGCAAGCGGCCGGTGCGGTGGTGATTTATGGTGTGGTCGGCTTCAAGACCCACGCCAAGATGATGCTGATCCTGCGGCGCGAGGCCGGCGAGATCGTGCGTTACGCCCACCTGGGCACCGGCAACTATCACGCCGCCAACGCCCGTCTGTACACCGACTACAGTCTGCTGACCTCCGACGATGCCTTGTGCGAAGACGTCGGCAAGCTGTTCAGTCAGTTGATCGGCATGGGCAAGACCCTGCGCATGAAAAAACTGCTGCACGCGCCGTTCACCTTGAAAAAGGGCATGCTCGACATGATTGCCCGGGAGACGCAGTTCGCCCTGGACGGCAAGCCGGCGCACATCATCGCCAAATTCAACTCGCTGACCGATCCGAAGATCATCCGCGCGTTGTACAAGGCCAGCCAGTCGGGCGTGCGCATCGACCTGGTGGTGCGCGGCATGTGCTGCCTGCGGCCGGGTATCCCGGGGGTTTCCCACAACATCCATGTACGCTCGATCATCGGCCGCTTCCTGGAACATACCCGGGTGTTCTACTTCCTCAACGGTGGGGAGGAGCAGATGTTCCTGTCCAGCGCCGACTGGATGGAGCGCAACCTCGACAAGCGCGTCGAGACTTGCTTCCCGGTGGAAGGCAAGAAGCTGATCCTGCGGGTCAAGAAGGAGCTGGAAAGCTACCTCACCGACAACACCCACAGCTGGAGCCTGCAATCGGACGGTCGCTATATCCGCAACACGCCGACCGGCAACCAGAATGCCCGCAGCGCCCAGGCGACATTGCTGGAGCGCTTGGGCAGCCCATTGCTAACGGTTCGTTAAGAGGTAGAGGCAGGCTTAGCTTTTGTGGCGAGGGAATAAATCCCCTCGCCACAATGGATTGCAGCTAAGCCCCGATTCCAGTGAGCAATCAGTGGATGTTCAGCACAATCCCGACTCGGGTAAGCCATTCGGCTTCCTGGGCGAAGTCGGCTTGGGTCAGTTGGTTCTCTTCCAGCCAGCCTTCGGGAAACAGTACATCCAGTTGAGCTCCGTCGGCGCGCAGGACCACCTGGGGCATTTCCTGGGTACCGCGGATGTGGTGGAACAGGATCGCAAAGCGCAGCAGCACGCACAGACGAATCAGTTTGATGCCGTCATTGCCGAACTCGGCGAATTTATCCCTGGGAATATTGCGCCGGTGGCCACGTACCAATAGCGCGAGCATCTGCTGGTCTTCGCGGGAGAAGCCTGCCAGGTCCGAATGCTCGATCAGGTAGGCGCCGTGTTTGTGGTAGTGATAGTGGGCGATGTCCAGGCCCACCTCATGCACCTTGGCGGCCCAGCCCAGCAATTCGCGCCAGACCCCGTCGTTCAGATCCCAGTCGTCGGCCACCTGGTCGAAGGCGTGCAGCGCTTTGCGTTCGACCCGTGCGGCCTGTTCCTGATCGACGTGGTAACGCTCCATGAGCGAGCCCAGGGTGCGCTCACGGACGTCTTCATGGTGATGGCGCCCGAGTAGGTCATAGAGCACGCCTTCGCGCAGGGCGCCCTCGCAGTGGTCCATGCGTTGCAGTTCGAGGGCGTCGAAAATTGCTTCGAGGATCGCCAGGCCCGCCGGGAAAATCGCCCGGCGGTCAGGCTTGATGCCTTCGAAATCGATTTTGTCCGAGTCGCCGAGCTTGAACAGCCTGCGCTTGAGCCAGGCCAGGCCTTCGGCGTTGACCTCGCCAGTGCCATGGCCGCCGGCCTTGAGGGCCAGGCCAATGGCGCGAATGGTGCCCGAGGAGCCAATGGCTTCATCCCAGGTCAGGCGGTGCAGGGCATGTTCGATGCTCATGATTTCCAGACGAGCCGCCGTATAGGCCTGGGCGTAGCGCGCCGGGGTGATCTTGCCGTCGCGGAAATAACGCTGGGTGTAGCTGACGCAACCCATTTGCAGGCTTTCGCGCAGCAGCGGCTCGAAGCGCTGGCCAATGATGAATTCGGTACTGCCGCCACCGATATCCGCCACTAGGCGTTTGCCCGGTGTGTCTGCCAGCGTATGGGAGACACCGAGGTAAATCAGACGGGCTTCTTCACGCCCGGAAATGACTTCCACCGGATGGCCGAGGATCTCTTCGGCGCGGTGGATGAATTCGCCGCGGTTGCGCGCCTCGCGCAATGCGTTGGTGCCCACGATCCGTACCGCGCCCAGGGGCATGCCGTTGATCAGTTGGGCGAACCGCTTGAGGCAATCGAGCCCGCGCTGGATGGATTCCTCGCTCAGCTGGCGCTCTTCGTCGATGCCGGCGGCCAGTTGGACCTTCTCGCCGAGCCGCTCAAGAATTCGGATTTCCCCGTTCTGGGCCTTGGCGACGACCATGTGGAAGCTGTTGGAGCCCAGGTCTATGGCTGCGATCAGGGACAGATTCTTGGCTTGGGATGGCGGCATGGTCAAAAAGTCTCGGTCGATAACCTTGCCATCCTGCCACGATCAACCGCTTACGCCAACGCAAAGGCGACCGCTTCGCGTCAATCGCGAGCAGGCTCGCTCCCACAAGTGACCGAGTCGCGATCGAAGTGGGAGCGAGCCTGCTCGCGATGAGGCCAGAAACGGCGCAGCAGAACCTCAGGTCGCCGACTCGACCGTCCCGATAAAATTCGCCAGTTCCACCGTCTGCGGATCGGCGAACAGCACCTTGGGGTCCCCCGTCTCATGCACCTTGCCCTGGTGCATGAACACCAGCTTGTCCCCTACTTCACGGGCGAAGCGCATCTCGTGGGTGACCATGATCAGGGTCATGCCATCCTTGGCCAGCTGTCGCACCACGCCGAGCACTTCATTGACCAGTTCCGGGTCCAGGGCGGAGGTGATTTCGTCGCACAGCAGGACTTTTGGCGACATCGCCAGGGCGCGGGCGATGGCGACCCTCTGTTGCTGGCCGCCGGACAGGCGGTCCGGAAAGGCGTCGAATTTCTCCCCGAGTCCGACTCGCTCCAGCATCTGGCGTGCCAATTCAGCCGCTTTGGCCTTGGATACTTTTTGAACAACCTGCGGCGCGAGCATCACGTTCTCACCGACGGTCAGGTGCGGGAACAGGTTGAATTGCTGGAACACCATCCCGACTTTCTGCCGCAGGCTGCGCAGATCGGCGCGGCCGGCGTCGAGGTATTCGCCGTCGACTTCAATCACGCCGTCGTTGATCGACTCCAAACCATTGAGGGTGCGCAAGAGGGTGGATTTGCCCGAACCGCTGCGACCGATGATCGCCACGACCTGGCCTTCCTCGACGCTCAGGTCGATGCCTTTAAGCACGTGGTGATCGCCGTAGTATTTATGCAGGGCGGAAATTCTAAGCAGAGGCATGCAGTCTCCTTTCCAGGTAGCGCGCACTGAGGGACAAGGGGTAGCAAAGCAGGAAGTAACCGAGGGCCACCAGGCCGTACACCATGAACGGCTCGAACGTGGCGTTGGCGAGCATGCCGCCGGTCTTGGTCAGTTCGGTAAAGCCAATGATCGAGGTCACTGCCGTGCCCTTGACCACTTGCACCGAAAACCCCACGGTCGGCGCCACGGCGATGCGCAAGGCCTGGGGCAGGATCACGTAGCGCAACTGCTCCAGCGGGTTGAGGGCCAGGCTCGCCGAGGCTTCCCACTGGCCGTTGGATATCGCGTCGACGCAGCCACGCCAGATCTCCGCCAGATAGGCACTGGTAAACAGCGTCAAGGCAATCGCCGCTGCCATCCACGGCGAGATTTCCACCCCGGCCAGGGCGACGCCGAAGAACACCAGGAACAGCTGCATCAACAGCGGTGTGCCCTGGAACAGCTCGATGTAGGTGCGAGCAATATTGCGGGGCAGGGCGCTTTTGGAAATGCGCAGCACCATCACCAGCAAGCCGATCACGCCGCCCCCGATAAACGCCACCAGCGACAATGCCAGGGTCCATTGCAGGCCCGTGAGCAGGTTGCGCACCACGTCCCAGAAAGTGAAATCGCTCATTGGCTGCTCCTGGCAATGTAGCGGCGCCCCACCCAGTTCAGGAACTGGCGGATCAACAGCGCCATGCACAAGTAGATCAGCGTGGTCAGTGCATAGGTTTCGAACGCTCGGAAATTACGGGACTGAATGAAGTTGGCGGCAAAGCTCAGCTCTTCGGTGGCGATCTGCGAGCAGACCGCCGAGCCGAGCATCACGATGATGATCTGGCTGCTCAGGGCCGGCCAGACCTTGCCCAGCGCCGGCAGCAGCACCACATGACGAAAGGCTTCGAAACGGCTCATTGCCAGAGCCGCGGCGGCTTCCAGCTGCCCACGCGGAATGGCCTGGATGCCGGCGCGGATGATCTCGGTGGAGTAGGCTCCGAGGTTGATCACCATTGCCAGTACCGCTGCTTGCCATTCGGATATCTGCAAACCCAGGGACGGCAGGCCGAAGAAAATGAAAAACAGCTGCACCAGGAATGGCGTGTTGCGGATCAGCTCCACGTACACGCCGAAGATCGCCGCGAACGGACGAATATGCCACGCCCGCACCACGGCACCGACGATGCCCAGGCCAACCCCGAGCAGCGCGCCGATGGCCGTCAACTCCAAGGTGAACAAGGCACCGCGCAACAGCAGCTCGGTGTTCTGCACCACCGGCATAAAATCGAACTGATAAGCCATGCTCAACCTCTCAGGCGACGGTCAGAGATCGGCCGGCAGCGGCTGCTTGAGCCAGGTCTGGGAGTTTTTCTCCAGGCTGCCATCGGTCTTGGCAGTGGCCAGGATCTGGTTGACCTTGTCCAGCAGCGCCGGCTCGTTCTTGTTCACGCCCACATACACTGGCGAATCCTTGAGTTTTACTTTCAGCGCCGGGACGCGCTTGGGATTGCGTTCGCTGATTGCGACCATCACCACGTTGCCGCTGGCGATCAGGTCCACCTGACCGGCCAGGTAGGCGGCGATGGTCGAGTTGTTGTCTTCAAAGCGTTTGATCGTGGCGCCTTGGGGAGCGACCTTGGTCAGCTCGATGTCTTCGATGGCGCCGCGGGTGACGCTGATGGTCTTGCCCTTGAGGTCGTCCAGGCCATTGATGGCGGCGTCGGGCGGGCCGAATACCGCGAGGTAGAACGGCGCGTAGGCGCTGGAGAAGTCGATGACTTTTTCACGCTCGGGGTTCTTGCCCAGGCTGGAGATCACCAGGTCAACCTTGCCGGTGGTCAGGAACGGAATGCGGTTGGTGCTGTTGACCGGGGTCAGTTCAAGCTTGACCTTGAGCTGATCGGCCAGCAGTTGCGCGGTGTCGATGTCCAGGCCGCGCGGCTTCATGTCCGGGCCTACCGAGCCGAACGGCGGGAAGTCCTGGGGGACTGCGACTTTGAGGGTGCCACGCTTGACCACGTCTTCCAGGCCGTCCGCTTGAGCGGGCAGATGAGTGAGCATCAGGCTGGCGAACAGGGCGGTAAGCAGGGCGCTGTAACGCTTGATCATGGCGAATCTCCGCATCGGTGATGTGATTTCTGCGTTCGGACAGAGCACAGGCCATGCCAAGCTGGTTTTTAATCTGCCAAAGCCACGGTTTTACTGGCGGAATGAGGTCTTACTGGTCTGAACAGTTGCGCCGCGTTTCGCACCGTTATCGAGCGTTGGTATTTGCCGCCGAACCCAAGTGGAGCACGACTTGCCGGGCGCGGCGTTTAGCTTTACAACTGGTCGCTCACTGGCCCGGTTCGTCTGAAAAACCATGAATTCCATCTCTCGCGCGGTGCCCGAAGTGGCGCTGCAAGCCATCCGTAAACTGATCGTCGATGAAGGCTTCGCTCCTGGGGATGCGCTGCCGTCGCAACGGGACCTGGCGTTGCAACTGGGGGTGAGTCGCGCCTCGCTGCGTGAAGCGCTTTCATCGTTGAGTGCGCTGGGCGTCATCAGCGTACAGCCGGGCAAGGGTGTGTTCGTGCAGTCGTCGGTGGAGGTTTCGCGCAGCGAACTGGCCCCGGGCTGGCCGTTCGCGGCCCAGGCTTCGCCGGTGGATATCTTCCAGTTGCGTTATGCCCTGGAGGGTTTCGCGGCCGGGTTGGCGGCGGTGACGTTGAGCGCCGATGAACTCGACACATTGGAGGACAACGTCGAGGCCATGCGTCGGGAGCTCAAGGCAGGGGATTTCGACGCAGCGGCGCGGCTGGATTTCGAGTTCCATCGGCGCATCCTGCAGGCCAGCGGCAACCAGGCGATGCTGAGTATTCTCACCGCCAGCGCCGACATCTTCCTGGAGAGCCAGAAACTGCCGTTCATCAGGGCGGAGCGGGCGATGGAGACCTGGCAGGAGCATCGCAAGATCCTTCGGGCCCTGGCCCGTCGCGCTTCGGGTGGCGCGCAAAAAGCCATGCAGGAACACGTACGTAACGCCGCACTGCGCACCGGAATTTCCTTCGTGGCCCCGGCTGCCCCATGACGGGCGTCATACCTAAATACATCAGACACCATAGCGAGACTCAATCAACTGCGGCTTCCTGAACCCGGTAAGGGCAGCTATGATGGGCCACGTTTTTTTGCTGACAATCCCGGAGATTCCATGAGCAGCGATCTGATCAAACATGTTAGCGACGCTAGCTTCGAGGCTGACGTACTCAAGGCCGAAGGCGCGGTACTGGTCGACTATTGGGCTGAGTGGTGCGGTCCATGCAAAATGATCGCCCCGGTCCTGGACGAAATCGCTGACACCTACGCTGGCAAGCTGACCATTGCCAAGCTCAATATCGACGAGAATCAGGAAACCCCGCCCAAGTATGGCGTGCGTGGTATCCCGACGCTGATGCTGTTCAAGAACGGTAATGTCGAAGCCACCAAGGTTGGCGCACTGTCGAAGTCGCAACTGGCTGCTTTCATCGACGCCAACATCTAAGCGCCGAATGCTGTTGAAAAAGCCCCGCTAATCGCGGGGCTTTTTTCGTTACTCGGGGCTAGACGCTCGCAAACCCAGGTGTTACATTCGGCCCCGCACTGGTTTCTCCTTTGCCCCCTGCAAGCCGTCGCCGACGCACTCCTTTCGAATAAGTACGCGATCCTGTCGCCTTCTCCGCGGCGCGGCCTCATTAAGCCAAAAGCTTAATTTCCCCCCTCCATAAATGATTACGTCATTCCTATATGAATCTGACTGAACTCAAGCAAAAGCCGATTACCGAACTGCTCGAATTGGCCGAACAGATGGGCATAGAAAATATGGCCCGTTCGCGCAAGCAGGACGTGATTTTCTCCCTGCTCAAAAAGCACGCGAAAAGCGGCGAGGAAATCTCCGGTGATGGCGTGCTGGAGATTCTCCAGGACGGCTTCGGCTTTCTCCGCTCCGCAGACGCTTCCTATCTTGCCGGCCCAGACGATATCTACGTCTCGCCGAGCCAGATCCGTCGTTTCAACTTGCGCACCGGTGACACCATCGTTGGCAAGATCCGCCCTCCGAAGGAAGGCGAGCGTTACTTCGCGCTGCTCAAGGTCGACACGATCAACTTCGATCGTCCGGAAAACGCGAAGAACAAGATTCTCTTCGAGAACCTGACCCCGCTGTTCCCGACCGTGCGCATGAAGATGGAAGCCGGTAACGGTTCCACTGAAGACCTCACCGGCCGGGTCATCGACCTGTGCGCACCTATCGGCAAGGGCCAGCGCGGTCTGATCGTGGCGCCGCCGAAAGCGGGCAAGACGATCATGCTGCAGAACATCGCGGCCAATATCGCTCGTAACAACCCTGAAGTTCATCTGATCGTGCTGCTGATCGACGAGCGTCCGGAAGAAGTGACCGAGATGCAGCGCACCGTGCGCGGCGAAGTGGTTGCCTCGACGTTCGACGAGCCGCCGACCCGCCACGTGCAGGTTGCCGAGATGGTGATCGAGAAGGCCAAGCGCCTGGTCGAACACAAGAAAGACGTGGTGATCCTGCTGGATTCCATCACCCGTCTGGCCCGTGCCTACAACACCGTGATCCCGAGCTCCGGCAAGGTGCTGACCGGTGGTGTCGATGCCCACGCCCTGGAGAAACCGAAACGTTTCTTCGGCGCCGCGCGCAACATCGAAGAAGGCGGCTCGCTGACCATCATCGCCACCGCGCTGGTTGAAACCGGCTCGAAGATGGACGAAGTGATCTACGAGGAATTCAAAGGCACCGGTAACATGGAACTGCCTCTGGATCGCAAGATCGCTGAAAAGCGCGTCTTCCCGGCCATCAACATTAACCGTTCCGGCACCCGCCGCGAAGAGTTGCTGACCGCCGACGACGAGCTGCAGCGTATGTGGATCCTGCGCAAGCTCCTGCATCCTATGGATGAAGTCGCTGCCATCGAGTTTTTGGTCGACAAGTTGAAGCAGACCAAGACCAACGATGAGTTCTTCCTGTCGATGAAACGCAAGTAATCGATCAGGCAGGGCAGCAAAGCCGGGGAAACCCGGCTTTTTGCTATCCGTGCATTCACTATTTTGAACGGGCGGCGTTAAACTCGGGCCCCCGAACGCCACGGCTACCATGAGGCTTTTGCATGCAGTATCGCGACTTGCGCGACTTTATCAGCGGTCTGGAACAGCGCGGCGAACTCAAGCGCATCCAGGTGCCGGTGTCCCCCGTACTGGAAATGACCGAGGTCTGCGACCGTACGCTGCGAGCCAAAGGCCCGGCGCTGTTGTTTGAAAACCCGACCGGTTATGACATCCCGGTGCTGGGCAACCTGTTCGGCACGCCGGAGCGCGTGGCCTTGGGCATGGGCGCCGAAGCCGTCAGCGAATTGCGCGAGATCGGCAAGCTGCTGGCGTTTCTCAAGGAGCCTGAGCCGCCCAAAGGCCTGAAGGATGCGTGGTCCAAGCTGCCGATTTTCCGCAAGATCATTTCCATGGCGCCGAAAGTCGTCAAGGACGCCATCTGCCAGGAAGTGGTGATCGAAGGCGACGATGTCGACCTGGCAATGTTGCCGGTGCAGACCTGCTGGCCGGGCGACGTGGGGCCGCTGATTACCTGGGGCCTGACCGTCACCAAAGGTCCGAACAAGGACCGTCAGAACCTCGGTATCTACCGTCAGCAGGTCATTGGCCGGAACAAGGTCATCATGCGCTGGCTGAGCCACCGTGGCGGTGCACTGGATTACCGGGAATGGTGTGAAAAACATCCTGGGCAACCGTTTCCGGTGTCCGTGGCCCTCGGCGCGGACCCGGCGACCATTCTCGGCGCTGTCACGCCAGTGCCTGACAGCCTCTCCGAATATGCTTTCGCCGGGCTGTTGCGTGGCAACCGCACCGAACTGGTGAAATGCCGCGGCAACGACCTGCAAGTGCCGGCCACTGCCGAGATTATTCTTGAAGGCGTGATCCATCCCGGCGAAATGGCCGATGAAGGTCCGTACGGCGACCACACCGGCTACTACAATGAAGTCGACAGCTTTCCGGTGTTCACCGTCGAGCGCATTACGCATCGGATCAAGCCGATTTACCACAGTACCTACACTGGCCGTCCGCCTGATGAGCCGGCCATTCTCGGGGTGGCTCTGAACGAAGTGTTCGTGCCGATCCTGCAGAAGCAATTTCCCGAGATCACCGACTTCTACCTGCCGCCGGAAGGCTGCTCTTACCGCATGGCCGTGGTGACCATGAAGAAGTCGTACCCGGGGCATGCCAAGCGAGTCATGCTGGGGGTCTGGTCGTTTTTGCGACAGTTCATGTACACCAAGTTCGTTATTGTCACTGACGACGATATCAACGCACGAGACTGGAACGACGTGATCTGGGCCATCACCACGCGCATGGACCCCAAGCGTGACACGGTGATGATCGAGAATACGCCGATCGATTACCTCGACTTTGCCTCGCCGGTGTCCGGCCTGGGGTCGAAGATGGGACTCGATGCCACGCACAAATGGCCCGGTGAAACCACCCGTGAGTGGGGCCGGGTGATCGTCAAGGATGAAGCCGTTACCCAACGGATCGATGCCATCTGGAATCAGTTAGGAATAGATTGATGCGTGTAACCTTGCAGCCTTCCGGGGCGGTGTTGGATATCCGGCCCGCCGAGCGGATTCTCGATGGCGCGCGACGCCTGGGCTACGAGTGCCCGCAAAGCTGCCGCAATGGCAACTGCCATGTCTGTGGTGCGCTGTTAGTGGAAGGCCGCGTGGAGCAGGCGGGTGAAGTGCGCGATCACGGTGAGATTTTCACCTGCATTGCCGAGCCCCTGGAGGACTGCGTGGTGCTCTGGGATGGCGTGCTGTCACCGGGCGAGTTGCCGGTGCGCAGCCTGGCGTGCCAGGTCACTGAATGCGCCGACGTGGGCGGTGATGTCTGGCGAGTACGCCTGCGCGCGCCGGCGGGCAAGCCGCCGCGCTATCACGCGGGGCAGTACCTGATGATCGAGCGGGAGAATGGCGAGAAATCGGCGTTTTCCCTGGCCTCGGCGCCGCATTCGGGGCGCGAGCTGCAATTGCACGTATTAGTGCGCGAAAACAGTGCGCAGACATTGTTGGAGCAACTTCAGCGTAACCCCAATGTGCGCATCGAAATGCCCTTTGGCGACACCCATTTGTCCGAGTTGCCGGAGGGCCCACTGGTGTTGATTGCCGCCGGTACCGGCATGGCGCAGATGCACAGCCTGATCGAACATTGCCGCGCAGCGGGTTTCAAACACCCGGTGCATCTGTATTGGGGGGTGCGGCGTCCGGAAGATTTCTATGAAATCGAGCATTGGGATGAGTGGAAAAAACTGCCGAACCTGTATTTGCACAAAGTCGTCAGCGACCTGTGCGGCTGGACAGGTCGTTGCGGGATGCTTCACGAAGCTGTGTGCGAGGACATCAGCAATCTCAAGGATGTGCATGTCTACGCCAGCGGTTCGCCGGCCATGATCTATGCCACGCTCGATGCCTTGGTAGAGGCCGGAATGGACGCCCACCAAATGCGCGCCGACGTGTTTGCCTATGCGCCGCGCTCTTGAGCCGCGCTCTTGAGCCGCGCTCTTGAGCGGCTCTTGAAGCTTGATTGAGGTCTGTTTTTTGTAGCGAGAGGATTTCAGCTTTGTGGGAGCAAAGCTTGCTCGCGAAACAGGCACCTCGGTCTCTGAAAGACAGCATCGCTTTCATCGCGGGCGAGCCTTGCTCCCACAGGGTCATATACCTGGCGATATATCGATTCGATATTTAGTACGCACACTAGATGTCGTTAAGGTATATGCCTGAGTTTCAGGCATTCATGGCATCCAACTTGCCTTGATTCTGATCAGCGTCAGTGTCATGACGGCGCTACCAACTTCCGACCCGCGAGGAGCCAACTGCTACCGGCCATGACCGCTATCGAATCCGCCTTTGCCAGCGCCCCATACCCGCCACGCCTCGACCTGGGGCCGCAGCTGACCCATGAGCAGCTGCGCACGTCGATGCAATCGACCATGAGTCTGCACCAGGGCGGGCCTGTGTGGTTGTTCGCTTATGGTTCGTTGATCTGGCGGCCGGAATGCACGGCGGTGGAACGGGTGCGCGGCCGCGTCCATGGTTATCATCGCGGTTTGTATTTGTGGTCTCACGAACACCGTGGCACCCCCGAATTGCCGGGGCTGGTGTTTGGACTGGATCGCGGCGGTTCGTGCAGCGGTTTTGCCTATCGATTGCCGCAGGACAATCTTGAGGATTCGCTGTTCGCCCTGTGGCAGCGCGAGATGCCGTTCCCGTCCTATCGTCCGCACTGGCTCAGTTGCCGTCTCGAAGATGGCAGTCGGGTGCAGGCCTTGGGGTTTGTGCTGGAGCGGCACCTGCCCAGCTATGCCGGCAACTTGCCGGATCATGTGCTGAGCCAGGTGTTCGAAAGCGCCTGTGGGCGCTATGGCACCACTCGCGATTATGTCGAGCAGACCATCCACGCCCTGCGCAGCCACGCCATGCCAGACCGGAATCTGGAGGCGCGGCTCAAACGCTGTAAATCAGCCCTGGATCAGGCCACCGCTTCGCGGCTCTGACTGGCGATTTGCTTGTGCCACAAGGTTGGCGCGAGGAACGCCATCGCCAGCAGGCAAGCACCCACCAGCAATACAAAACCACCGTTCCAGCCGAAATGGTCCACCGTGTAGCCCATGGCAGCACTGGCCGCGACCGAGCCGCCCAGGTAGCCAAACAGCCCGGTGAAACCTGCGGCGGTGCCAGCGGCCTTTTTCGGCGCCAGTTCCAGAGCCTGCAAACCGATCAGCATCACCGGGCCGTAGATCAGAAAGCCAATGGAAACCAGGGCGATCATGTCCACGGTCGGGTTGCCGGCCGGGTTCAGCCAGTACACTAGTGTCGCCACGGTCACCAGCGCCATGAACACCATGCCCGTCAGGCCCCGGTTGCCGCGGAAGATTTTGTCCGACATCCAGCCGCACAGTAACGTGCCGGGGATGCCTGCCCACTCATACAAAAAGTACGCCCAGGAGGTTTTATCCACCGTGAAGCCTTTGGCTTCCTTGAGGTAGGTGGGCGCCCAGTCCAGCACGCCGTAGCGCAGCAGGTAAACAAAGACGTTTGCCATGGCGATGTACCAGAGCATTTTGTTGCGCAGCACGTACTTGACGAAGATTTCCTTGGCGCTGAACTCGTTCTCGTGACTGGCGTCGTAGCCTTCCGGGTAATCGTTCTTGTATTTTTCGATCGGCGGCAGGCCTACCGATTGCGGGGTGTCGCGCATGGTCGCGAAGGCAAACAGCGCCACCAGTAGCGCCACGGCCGCCGGTACATAAAACGCCGCATGCCAGTCATTGAACCAGCCCATCCCCAGCAGGAACAACGGCCCAATCAAGCCACCGCCGACGTTATGCGCCACGTTCCAGACGGACACCACACCGCCGCGTTCTTTCTGCGACCACCAGTGCACCATGGTCCGGCCACTGGGTGGCCAACCCATGCCCTGGGCCCAGCCATTGATGAACAACAGGATGAACATCATGGTTACGCTGGATGTTGCCCAAGGCGCGAAACCGAAAATGAACATCACCCCCGCCGAGACCAGCAAACCGAATGGCAGGAAATAGCGCGGGTTGGAACGGTCGGACACCAGGCCCATCAGGAACTTCGAAAGCCCGTAGGCGATGGCAATGGCCGACATGGCCAGGCCCAACTGACCCCGGGTGTAGCCCTCGTCGATCAGGTATGGCATGGCCAGGGAGAAGTTTTTGCGCAGCAGGTAATAACCGGCGTAGCCGATGAAGATGCCGGCGAAAATCTGCCAGCGAAGGCGTCGGTAGGTGCTGTCTATTTTTTCTTCAGGCAGGGGCGCCTGATGTACGGCAGGACGAAAGAAAGCAAACATTCAAGGGCTCCAGATTCTTGTTATGACTGCGGATGCGAATGTTACAGTTTCGTTACCGAAAATAGCATCGCTTCTCATCACTTAAACAATGGAAATTTCCCTGAATGAATGTTCTTAAATGAACATGTCGCTCAGACATACGCCGATGGCGTTGTAGGAATTGCCTTGTAAGGTCTCTTTACTCCTGCACTCCATCGTTGCGGGACAAGAAAGTAGGAAACGTCCTTCAACCAACACAGAAGTCTCGCCATTCAACTAATGAGCCTCGCTCTTTACCCTTCACGTTTCTGCCGGAGCTGGCATTCAGGTGAGGAACGGTATGAGGGGGTGTGCTGTGATGCTGCTGTGCTTGGGCAGTGCGAGTTGGGCCGCTCAGGTTTTATGGGTGCCCGAGAACAATCCCGAGCCAGCCTCCCCGGCAGCGCAGACGCAAGCCGTGGAATCGTTGGAATTCCATCCGGAGGGCGAGCCGATCGATGCAGACAAATTGGCCGAGGCCTGGGAGTGCTCGGACATCAACGTGCATGGCGCCAACCATGGGTGCAGAAGTTGCGCTCGTTCCATTACACGCGCCGCTACGTGTCCGATGTGTTTTTCGGCAAGTAGATGCCGGGCGCCGGGCGTTTTGCCTTGATTGCCAGATTCAATCGTCACGTGGTCCGCCGCTTTTGGCACGCGGACCGCTTGATCGACTTCAACGCACCTGCACCACCACCTTCCCCACAGCCTTGCGCTGGCCCAGGTCATTGATCGCCTGGGCGGCGTTGCTCAATGGATACACCTGCGAGACCAGTGGCTTGAGCTTGCCTTCGGTGAACCAGCTAAACAATTGCTGGAAGTTGGCGGCGTTGTCCTGGGGTTGGCGTTGGGCGAAGGAGCCCCAGAACACGCCGACCACGGCGGCGCCCTTGAGCAGGGCCAGGTTTACCGGAAGCTCGGGGATGCGTCCGCTGGCAAAGCCGACCACCAATAGCCGGCCGTTCCAGGCGATGGCGCGAATGGCCTGGTCAAACAGATCGCCGCCCACCGGGTCGTAAATCACATCGGCGCCTTGGCCGTCGGTGAGGCGTTTGATTTCATCCTTGAGGCTGGTTTCGCTGTAGTTGATCAGTTCGTCGGCACCGGCAGCCTTGGCCACGGCCAGCTTCTCTGCACTGCTGGCGGCGGCAATCACCCGGGCGCCCATGGCCTTGCCGATCTCCACGGCCGCCAGGCCGACGCCGCCCGATGCACCGAGCACCAGCAGGGTTTCGCCGGGTTGCAGGTTGGCCCGTTGCTTGAGGGCATGCATCGACGTGCCGTAGGTCATGCTGAAGGCGGCGGCGGTGTTGAAGTCCATGGACGAGGGGATGGGCAACACGTTGTAGCCTGGCACGGCCACCTGTTCGGCAAAGCTGCCCCAGCCGGTCAACGCCATGACCCGGTCACCGACCTTCAGGTGGCTGACCTTTTCGCCCACGGCGCTGATGACGCCCGCTGCTTCGCCGCCGGGGGAAAACGGGAAGGGTGGTTTGAATTGGTATTTGCCCTCGATGATCAGCGTGTCAGGGAAGTTCACGCCGGCGGCATGCACATCCAGCAGCACTTCGTTCTTCTTCGCGACGGGGCTGGCGACGTCTTCCAGCACCAGCGATTCGGCAGGACCGAATTCTTTGCACAGCACGGCTTTCATCAGGGCTATTCCTTTGGGAGTGATGGCCGATAAGTGTAGGTGTGAGAGTCAATGGGTCAACGAGCATGCCCTGCCCTGATAGCCGGCCATAAGCTTGTGCTTGAACGGCGGGTCGGTATGCTGGGCCGCAAACCGTATGAGGAGTCGAATGTGAAAGCGTGGATCATGTTGATGCTGGCCCTGTCGTTGCCTGTGACGGCAATGGCCGAGGAAGCCAAAGAAGGCGAGGCGCCGAAGGTCAGTTACATCACCCTCAGCCCGCCGTTCGTGGGCAACTATGGCTTGGACGGCTCGGCAAAGCTGAGGGTGTACAAGGCCGATGTGGCCCTGCGTGTCACGGGGGATGCCGCCGCTGCGGCGGTGAAGGCCAACGAGCCGCTGATCCGTAATCAGCTGGTTGCGCTGTTCGCCCAACAGACCACCGAGGCCATGAACAATATCGAAGCCAAGGAAAAACTGCGTCAGGAAGCCTTGAAGCAGACCCAGCAGATCATGAACGACGAAACCGGCAAGCCGATGGTGGATGACCTGTTGTTCAATAACCTGATCATTCAATAAACCCGCTCGATCGCAGCCTTTGGCAGTGCCCGGATCCTCAGGCGCTACCCAAGGCTGCTTTTTTTCGTCAAGACGCCAGGCTTTTGCGAAACCGGCCCAGGGCGATTGCGAAGAACAACAGCCCGATCGCCGCCAGTGCCAGCAGGTCTGGCCATACCACGCTAACGCCTGCATCACGGAACAGGATCGCCGCGCTGAGGCTGACGAAATGGGTCGAAGGCGAACCTTGCATCACCCATTGCAACCATTGCGGCATGCTGTCCAGCGGCGTGCTGCCGCCCGACAACAGCAGCATCGGAATGATGACCGGGATCGACAGTAAGCCGAACTGGGGCGTCGAACGGGCAAGGGTGGCGAGAAAAATACCCAGGGCGGTGCTGGCGAACAGGTAGAGCGCAGTCACCAGCAGGAAGAGCAGCATGGAGCCGGCGAGCGGAACGCCCAGTGCGAACTTGACGATGATTTCCAGCGACGCCCAGGTACATAGCACCACCACCAGCATGTTGCTCCAGATTTTCGCCAGCATGATTTCCAAGGCCGTGAGCGGCAGCACCAGCAAGTGATCGAGGGTGCCGTGCTCGCGCTCGCGCAACAGCGCCGTGCCCGTCAGGATGATGGCCAGGATCGTGATGTTGTTGACGATCTGGATCACTGCGAGGAACCAGCCACCTTCCAGATTGGTATTGAACAGCGAACGAGTGGTCAATCTCACGGGCGTTTGTTCGCTCGCTTGTGCCTGGCCGGCATAGGTCGTCAGTTCCTGTTGGAAAATCCGCCCGATGTAGCCGGCGCCCATGAACGCCTGGCTCATGGCCGTGGCATCGACGTTGAGTTGCAGCGTCGGTTCGCGTCCTGCGAGCAGGTCGGCCTGGAAATTGGCGGGCACGTTAATGACGAAGGTGTAGCGGCCATTGTCCATGACCTTGTCCAGTTCGGCGTAGGGCAGTGCCACCGGGCTCTGGAACTCCGGCGGTTGCAGGACCAGGGCCAATTGGCGCGAGAGATGGCTCTGGTCTTCGTCCACTATTGCGACACTGGCGTTGTGCACGCCGATCACCGAACCGGCGGCCGGCATGTAGATCGCCACGGTGAAGGCGTAGCCCAGGAACAGCAGCAGAACGGAGTCGTAGCGCAGGCTGGTCAGTTCCTTGAGCCCAAGACGCCAGATATGTGAAAGCGTATGCATCAGGCCTCCTGCTTCTTCAGCATGATCAGGCTGAGCCCGGTGAAACCCAGGAAAAACCCGAACAACGCCAGGCATTGTGGCCATAGCTGGCGCAGATCAAGGGCCTTGGTGAAGGTGCCGACGGCGATGTCGAGGAAGTGCCCGGCGGGAAACAGCTGGCCCATCACCGAGGCTGCACCGTCCAGGGATGAGCGCGGCACGATCAGCCCTGAGAACTGGATGGTCGGGAGGCTGGTGATGATCATGGTGCCGAGGATCGCGGCGATCTGGGTGCGGGTGAATGCCGAGATCAACAGCCCCATGCTGGTGGTCGCCAGCACATAGAGCAGGCCGCCCAACGCCAGCGTCAGGGCGCTGCCCTTGAATGGCACGCCAAACAGCCAGCGGTTCATCGCGGTCAGCAGGGCCAGGTTGATCAGGCTTACCGCCAAGTAGGGCACTTGTTTGCCCAGCAGGAACTCCAGGCGGGTCAGCGGCGTAGCGTAGAAGTTGGTGATCGAGCCCAGTTCCTTTTCCCGCACGATGCCCAGCGCCGTCAACATGGCCGGAATGAATGCGAGGATCAGCGCCATGACCCCTGGGCCGATGGCGTTGACGCTGACCACGTCCTGGTTATAACGAAAGCGTGTCTCCAGCTTCGCGCTGGGTTGCCGGGTGGGCGCGCGACTGCTGGATTCAGCCAGTTGCTCAAGGTTGCCCTGGTGCACCGCCTGGACGTAGTTGCGACTGGTCTCGGCCCGAAACGGTATGCCGCCATCCAACCAGGCGCCCACTGTCGGTTGGCGGCCGGCGTAGAGGTCTCGACCGAAACCGGGGGGGATTTCCAGGGCCAGCTTGATCTCCGAGCGCTGCAAGCGTCGGTGTAGCTCCTTTGTATCGCGGATGATCGGTCGTTCTTCGAAGTAGCGTGAGCTGCGGAACGCCTCCAGATAGGCACGGCTTTGCGGGCTCTGATCCTGGTCATACACGGCGAAGGCCAGTTTCTCCACGTCGAGGGAAATACCGAAGCCGAAGACCACCATCATGAACAATGCCCCCAGCAGGGCGAATGCCATCCGCACTTTGTCGCGCAGCAACTCCTTGCCCTCCCGACTGGCGACGGCCCACAGGCGACCGAGGCTCAGGCCGCGCCGGTCGCGGGGCGCGCCGGCGTTCTCAAGGGTCACGGGGGCTGCGTCTTGCTGCGTTTCGCCTTGGGCGTTTTCCAGGCAGGTGACGAACGCGGCTTCCAGCGTCTGACCGCTGAACTGCGCTTGCAAGGCCGCTGGCGTGTCGCAGGCCAGGACCTTGCCGGCGTGCATCAGCGAAATGCGATCGCAGCGCTGGGCCTCGTTCATGAAGTGCGTGGAAAGAAAAATCGTCACACCTTGCTCGCGAGACAACTCGATCAACAGTCGCCAGAAATCATCCCGCGCGGCCGGATCGACGCCTGAGGTCGGCTCGTCGAGGATCAGTACTTCCGGGCGATGCAAAACCGCCACCGCCAGGGACAGGCGCTGCCGCAGGCCCAGTGGTAGCGCCCCGGACGTTTGGTCCGCCAGTTCCTGGAGATTGAAGCGCTGGATAAGTTCATCGATGCGCTGGCGGCTGTCTGTAGTGGGCAGATCGAACAGCTTGGCGTGCAGCTCCAGGTTTTGGCGCACGCTCAGTTCGCCGTAGAGCGAAAAGCTCTGGGACATGAAACCCACCCGCTTGCGGGTGGCGAGGTCCTTGGCGTTGACCGGGTTACCCAGCAGCCGGGCACTGCCTTCGCTGGCGGGGATCAGTCCGGTCAGCACCTTCATGGTGGTGGTCTTGCCGCAACCGTTGGAACCCAGGAAGCCAAAGATTTCACCGCGACCAATCGCGAAGCTGACGTTATCGACGGCGGTGAAATCGCCGAAGCGCAAGGTGAGATCGTGGGCTTGGATGGCAATGTCGGTAGTGTTGGCGGTCCTGGGGGGGATCACCAGCGGTTCGGCGTCATGGCCGCTGCCGCCCTGGAAGTGGGTGAAGGCCGAATCGAGCTTGCCGTCCGGGGTGACCTTGGCCAGCTCCGCACTCAAGCCCTTGGCGATCAAGCGACCGTTGTCGAGCATCAGGCAGTGCTCGAATTGCTCGGCCTCTTCCATGTATGCCGTGGCGACCAGCAGGGTCAGTTGCGGCCTTTGCCGACGCACGCTTTCTATCAGTTCCCAGAAACGTCGCCGGGACAGCGGGTCCACGCCCGTGGTGGGTTCGTCGAGAATCAGCAGGTCCGGTTCATGGATCAGCGCACAACACAGGCCGAGCTTTTGTTTCATGCCGCCGGACAGTTTGCCTGCCGGACGGTCGGCAAAACGCTGCAGATCGGTGGCCAGCAGCAAGGTCCCCATGCGTTGTTCGCATTCTGCTCGCGATAGCCCGAACAATGTGCCGAAGAACCGAATGTTCTCGCCTATCGACAGGTCCGGGTAAAGGTTGCCCCCCAACCCTTGGGGCATGAAGGCAATGCGTCGGTAGAGAGTCTTGCGATGGCGTCGATCGTCAATCGAGGCGCCGAGCACATCCAGTTGGCCATGCTGGAGCTTCTTCACCCCGGCAATCAGCCCCAGCAGGCTCGATTTGCCGGCACCGTCCGGGCCGATCAGGCCACAGCGAGTGCCGGCGGGCAGGCTGAAGGCGATTTCGCTCAGCGCCACATGCTGGCCGTAGCGATGTTCGAGACCCGAGGCGTGCAATGCCTCGCCGGCGGTGGCGCTCATCGCAAGTTGGCCGGCCAGTCAATGGGCGCCGTGCGCACGTAACCGGCCCCGGGCATACCCGGTTTTGCCTGGGGCACTTCGCCGGGACGGGTCAGGTGCACTTTGACGCGGAACACCAGTTTCTGGCGCTCATCACGGGTTTCGACTTCCTTGGGGGTGAACTGGGATTTGGCCGCGACGAAGCTGACTTTGGCCGGTAGCGGCCGCTCGGGCAAGGCGTCGAGCAACAGTCGCGCTTCATCGCCCACCGCCAGTTTCCCGGCCACCGACGCCGGCAGGTAGAGGTTCATGTACTGGTCGCTCGGATCGATCATCAGCAATACTCGACCGCCGGCGCCGAGCACTTCACCTGGCTCGGCCAGGCGCAACTGGATCACGCCGTCGAGGGGGGCCCGCAAGGTGCTGTCATCTATTTCGCTGGTGAGCTGGGCCACCTGGGCCAGGGTCGCGCCGATGGCCGCATTCGCCGCCGATACCTGGGCCCGGGCGGCGTTGACCGCCGCGTTGGCGGTGTCGACGCGGGCTTGTTGCTGGTCGAGGATCTGGCCGCTGGCGTAACCGCGCTTGAACAGTTCCTGGGTCCGCTTGAGTTCTTGATGGGCGAGCAATTGTTCGCTCTGGCGCAGTTGCACGTTGGCTTCGGTGGCGGCGAGGTTCTGCCGGGCCCGGGTGACTTCGGCTTCGGCCTGGTTGCGCTGGGCCTCCAGGGTGCGGGTGTCCATGCGCGCCAGCACTTGGCCCTTGATGACGTTGTCGCCTTCGTCGACCTGAACGTCGGCCAGGCGCCCGGGTGTCTTGCTGGCGATCTGGACTTCGGTGGCCTCAAGGCGGCCATTGCCCATGCTCAAGCCTTCCGGCAGGCGATCCTGGCGTGACTTCCAATAGCCAAATCCACCGGCGGCCAGCAACAGAGCCATCAAGGCGAAGGCAAAAAAGCGAGAGGTACGATGGTTCGTCGACATGTCCGGCATCCTGCGGCTGTAGCATCGAAGTCTGCAGGATCAGCGACCGACCCCGCTTGATGTCCATCAACTCATCGGCGATCAGCGCAGCGCAATCACCGCTGCCCATTGTTCGGCCGTGACGGGCATCACCGACAGCCGTGAGCCTTTCTGCACCAGCGGCATTTCAGCCAGGGCGGTCTGTTGCTTGAGGTAGTCGAGCTTCAGCACGCGGGGGAATGTTTCGACGTGGGCCACGTCGATCGCGGTCCAGGGGTTTTTATCCGGCCCGGCCTTGGGGTCGAAGTAATGGCTGTCGGGTTCCAGCGCTGTTGGGTCAGGGTAGGCCGCGCGGACGATTCGGCCGATCCCGGCAATGCCTGGCTCCGGGCAACTGGAGTGGTAGAAAAAGAACGCATCGCCCACCGCCATGGCCCGCAGGAAGTTGCGCGCCTGGTAGTTGCGCACCCCGTCCCATCGCGCCTGGCCGAGCTTCTGCAGATCCTGGATGGACAATTCGTCGGGCTCGGATTTCATCAGCCAATAGGCCATGATTTCTACTCCTGGGCGGTAATGATAAAAAAAGTTCAGCGATCTTATGACAAACCGACAGTCGGTTGACGCCAGCATTTGCGTGTTGCTGAAGGTTGCCGCAAAATGCCGGCCTTCCAAGCTTTACGCTGCTGCACGGCCAATAAGAAAACCGCTGCTGTCATCGTGTGTGATATGCCTTGAGGGGGGCAATCGATGAAACGCAAACCGGATTTGTTGTGGATCTTGGTCATTCTGTTCGGCCTGGGGGTCGTTACCACGGGATACGCCCAGAGTCTGTGGGCCAGCAAGACCGATACACCGATGGAAATCACCCAGCCCGCGCCTTCGCTCAAACGCTGAGCCGGTCTAGCGGACGCCGCTGTTTCCCTGCGGCGTCTACCCCGCGATATACCAATGCCGGTCGCTGACCGTTCCCTGCAGCGGCACGTCCCAGCTCGCCTGCGCCAACCGTTCGACTTTCTGACATTCATGGGCCAGTCCCAGCAGTGTCGGCTTGCGCCATTGCTTGCGTCGCGCCAGATACGCCAGGCTGCGGTCATAAAAGCCACCGCCCATGCCCAGCCGACCTCCCGCATCGTCAAACCCCACCAGCGGCAATAGCACCAGGTCCAGAGTCCAGACCTTGCGTTGCCGGGCGATGTTCATCCGCGGCTCCAGAATACGAAAACGATTGGGCCGCAGCTTTTCGCCGGGGCGGATGCGCTGGAACACCATCTTGGTCTGCGGCCATGGGCTCAGTACCGGCAGATAAGTGGCCTTGCCCCGGCGCTGAGCGGCGCGCAGCAACAGGCGCGGGTCGATCTCGCCATCGTTGGGCAGGTACAGGGCGATGTGTCTTGCCCGGCGAAACAGCGGGTGCTGGGCCAGTTGCCTGTAGAGCCCGCGAGCGGCTTCACGCTGCTGGGCAGGTGTCAGGGCGCGACGGGCCTGGCGTAGCAGGCGGCGGAGTTGCGGGCGCGGCAGCAGCGCGGGTTCGGTCATATCGATAATTCACGCAATCGGTGGCGACAGCACAGCGTAACCGCAAAACAGCGCGCTCAGAAATGCCTGCGCCAGACACAACAATGCCAGTCTTGATGACTGGCATTGTGAGAATCAGGCTCCCCGGATGAACCGCTGTCGGCTTAGCCCTTGAACCCGAAAGTTCAAGGTGGAAGTTGCAGGGGGCGTTAAGGCTTTCCGTCAAGCGGACATGCACACCGGCCCCAACGTGCAACTCCCGTGGTTGTGCGTATCGGCTCAGGGACATCACCAACTGGCAAGCACCCCAGGGAGTGACGCAAGTATACCCCAGGCAGCCTCGCGAATCAGCCCTTGCTGACGTCCGGGTCGGTGGCCAGTACCAGATCCACCCGATCGAGCAGGTCGCGCACCTGTTCACGGGTCGAGCCGCTGACTTGCACGTCCGGCGTATCCTGGCGGTGCAACAGCTCGTGGGTGATGTTCAAGGCAGCCATTACAGCAATGCGGTCGGCGCCGATGACTTTGCCGCTGCTGCGGATCTCGCGCATCTTGCCGTCCAGGTAACGGGCGGCGCTTACCAGGTTGCTGCGCTCTTCCTGGGGACAGATGATCGAATATTCTTTATCGAGGATCTGCACGGTTACGCTATTGCTTGAACTCATGAGTCTTGCTCCAGGGCCTTGAGGCGCGAAATCATCGATTCGACCTTACGCCGGGCGATTTCGTTTTTTTCAATGAGGTGCGCGCGTTCCTCGCGCCAGGTCTTTTCCTGAGCTAATAGGAGTCCGTTTTGGCTCTTAAGTTGCTCGACCCGCTCAATTAGCAATTCGAGTCTGGCCATCAGCGCTTGCAGGTCGGTGTCTTCCATTGTGTCCACTGAAGATTGTGTCTGATGGGGATAGGGTCGCACAGCCTCTGATAGTCTTGGCGAGTCTGTCGATGTAGGATACAAGGCCTCCATTCTAGACATAGCGCCGTCTGGCGCCTAGCTGCCCATGCCCATTCAGAATTCCCCGTATCAAGCGTTTGCCACCCTGCTGAGCACCAGCGGTCATCCTGTCTCGCCTGCTGAACTGCATGGCCTGTTGCTTGGGCGCAGTTGCGCCGGCGCCGGCTTCGATGCCGACGGCTGGCTGGCTGACGCCGCCGAGTTGCTGGAAGGCGAGCCGGCGGACAACGTGCGCAATGCGCTCATCGGCCTGCAGGAAATGGTCAAGGGTGAGTTGACCAGCGATGACATGACCGTCGTCCTGCTGCTGCCTACCGATGACGCTCCGCTGGCCGAACGCGCCGCAGCGCTGGGCCAGTGGTGCCAGGGCTTCCTCGCCGGCTTCGGCCTGACCCGCCGCGAATATGCGTTGAGTGACGAGGCCAAGGAAGTATTGCAAGACCTGGCGGCGATCTCTCAGGTCCAGGACGCCCTGGAAGAATCCGATGACGGTGAAAGCGACTACATGGAAGTGATGGAGTACCTGCGGGTCGCGCCATTGCTGCTGTTCACCGAAACCAAGAAAACCGCTGAACCGGCCGCCAAGCCGTCCTTGCACTGATTGCTTGAAAGGGAACACCGTCTGCCCATGATTCATATCCCGAAATCGGAATACAGCCGTCGCCGCAAGGCCCTGATGGCGCAGATGGAACCCAACAGCATCGCAATCCTGCCCGCCGCCGCCGTTGCCATCCGCAACCGCGACGTCGAGCACGTTTACCGCCAGGACAGCGACTTTCAATACCTCAGCGGCTTCCCCGAGCCGCAAGCGGTGATCGTGCTGATGCCCGGCCGGGCCCATGGCGAATACATCCTGTTCTGCCGCGAACGCAACGCCGAGCGGGAGTTGTGGGATGGCCTGCGAGCCGGCCAGGAAGGGGCGATGCGTGACTATGGCGCCGACGATGCATTTCCCATCACCGACATCGACGACATCCTGCCGGGCCTGATCGAGGGCCGTGATCGGGTGTATTCGGCCATGGGCAGCAACCCGGAATTCGACCGGCACCTGATGGAGTGGATCAACGTGATTCGCTCCAAGGCCCATCTCGGCGCCCAGCCGCCGAACGAATTCGTTGCCCTGGATCATCTGCTGCACGACATGCGCCTGTATAAATCGGCGGCAGAGGTGAAGGTGATGCGCGAAGCGGCGCGGATTTCCGCCCAGGCGCACATCCGGGCCATGCAGGCCGCGCGCACGGGGTTGTACGAATACAGCCTGGAGGCCGAGCTGGATTATGAGTTCCGCAAGGGCGGGGCGAAAATGCCGGCCTACGGGTCGATCGTCGCGGCGGGTCGCAACAGCTGCATCCTGCATTACCAGCAGAACGACGCACTGCTCAAGGACGGCGACCTGGTATTGATCGACGCCGGTTGTGAAATCGACTGCTACGCCAGTGATATCACCCGTACCTGGCCAGTCAGCGGCAAGTTTTCGCCCGAGCAGAAGGCGATCTACGAAGTGGTGCTGGCCGCCCAGGAAGCGGCGTTCGCCGAAATTGCGCCGGACAAACACTGGAACCAGGCCCACGAAGCAACAGTGCGAGTCATTACCGAAGGGCTGGTGCGCCTGGGCCTGCTGGAGGGCGAGGTGGACGAGTTGATCGCCAGCGAAGCCCACAGGGCCTTCTACATGCACCGCGCCGGCCACTGGCTGGGCATGGACGTGCACGACGTCGGCGAGTACCGGGTCGGCGGCGAATGGCGGGTACTGGAAGTCGGTATGACGTTGACCGTGGAGCCGGGCATCTACATCGCCCCGAACAACCGCAACGTAGCGAAAAAATGGCGCGGCATTGGCGTGCGCATCGAGGATGACGTGGTAGTGACCAAAACCGGTTGTGAAATCCTGAGTCACGGCGTACCCAAGACGGTCGCCGAAATCGAGGCCCTGATGGCCGCCGCCCGGGCTGATGCGGCATGAGCCGGGTCAATCTGGCGATCGTCGGCGGTGGCCTGGTAGGCGCGAGCCTGGCCCTGGCCCTGCAAGCCGGCGCCAAGGCCCGGGGTTGGAAGATCATGCTGATCGAACCCTTCGCCCCCGGCGATGCCTGGCAGCCGAGCTACGATGCCCGTTCCTCGGCCTTGTCGTTCGGGTCCCGGCAGATTTATCAACGCCTGGGTATCTGGCAGGAAGTTTCTCGTCGCGCCGAGCCGATCAAGCAGATCCACGTGTCTGATCGCGGGCGATTTTCCACGGCGCGGTTGTCGGCCATGGAAGAAGGGGTGCCGGCCCTGGGGTATGTGGTGGAAAACGCCTGGCTCGGCCAGTGCCTGTGGCAAGGGTTGGACACCGAGGTGGTCAGTTGGCACTGTCCGGCACAAGTTACCCGGATGGAGCCCATGGTCGGCGGCTATCGCCTGACGCTCGATGACGAAACCACCTTGGAATGCGACCTTGCCGTGCTGGCTGACGGTGGTCGTTCCAGCCTGCGCGAACAGCTGGGTATTGGCGTGCGCAATCGACCTTATGGCCAGAGCGCGCTGATTGCCAACATCACACCCGGCGAAGCCCACAACGGCATGGCCTTCGAGCGCTTCACCGACGACGGCCCGATGGCCTTGCTGCCGCTGCCGGAAAACCGTTGCGCGTTGGTCTGGACCCGCCAGGGCATGGATGCGCAACGTCTGGCGGCCCTGGATGAGCGCAGCTTTCTCAGCGAATTGCAGGGCGTGTTCGGTTATCGCCTGGGCACCCTGAAACAAGTTGGCGCTCGGCATCTTTATCCGTTGGCGCTGGTGGAAGCCGAAGAGCAGGTCCGCCCGCATCTGGCGATCCTGGGCAACGCGGCCCACAGTCTGCATCCGATTGCCGGCCAGGGGTTCAATCTGTCCCTGCGCGATGCCCAGGCCCTGGCCGACGCCTTGCTCGACAGCGACAGCGCGCCGGGGGATTTCGCCGTGCTGCAAGCCTATCGCGAGCGTCAGCGGATGGATCAGACGCTGACCGTCGGGTTTTCCGACCAGGTTACGCGGCTGTTCAGCAGCAACCTGCCGCTGGTGTCCCTGGGCCGCAACCTTGGCCTGCTGGGGCTCGACCTGCTGCCTCCGGCCAAGCGCTGGTTCGCCCGCCAGGCCATGGGGTTGGGGACGCGTCCCGATGCGTGAGGCTTGGTTCGATCATTTTTCTCATGGGCGACTCATGTCGCCAGCACAACAGGCTTAAAGCATGGAATTGCGTGCAGATCTGCTGATTGTCGGCGCCGGAATGGTCGGCAGCGCCCTGGCGCTGGCGTTGCAGGGTAGTGGCCTGCAAGTGCTGTTGCTCGACGGCAGCCCGATGAGCGTCAAACCCTTCGATCCCCAGGCTGCCTTCGAACCTCGGGTCAGTGCCTTGTCGGCGGCGAGCCAACGGATCCTTGATCGTCTTGGGGTCTGGGACGGCATTATCGCCCGGCGCGCCAGTCCATATACCAACATGCACGTCTGGGATGGCAGCGGCACCGGGCAGATCCATTTCTCGGCGGCCAGCCTGCATGCCGAGGTCCTGGGGCACATCGTCGAAAACCGCGTCGTGCAGGATGCCCTGCTGGACCGCCTGCATGACTGTGATCTGGGGCTGCTGGCCAACGCGCGGCTTGAGCAGATGCGCCGCTCCGGCGATGACTGGTTGCTGACCCTGGCCGATGGCCGCACCCTGCGGGCACCGCTGGTGATCGCCGCCGACGGTGCGAACTCCGCCGTGCGTCGCTTGACGGGGGTTGCGACCCGGGAATGGGATTACCTGCACCACGCCATCGTAACCAGTGTGCGCAGCGCCCGGCCTCATCGGATGACCGCATGGCAGCGCTTTACCGATAACGGTCCCTTGGCATTCCTGCCACTGGAGCGCGACGGCCTGCACGACTGGTGCTCGATCGTCTGGTCCACCACCCCTGGCGAGGCTCAGCGGTTGATGGCGCTTGAGGAAGCGGATTTCTGCAACGAGCTGGAGCGGGCCTTCGAGGGGCAACTGGGGACGGTGCTGAGCGCCGATTCGCGCTTGTGCGTACCGCTGCGCCAGCGCCATGCCAAGCGCTACGTGGCCGAAGGGCTGGCGCTGATCGGCGATGCGGCCCACACCATCCATCCGCTGGCCGGACAGGGGGTGAACCTGGGTTTCCTGGATGCCGCCGTCCTGGCCGAAGTGCTGTTGCAGGCGGCCGGGCGCGGTGAACGGCTGGCGGACGTGAAGGTACTGAGCCGCTACGAACGCCGACGCATGCCCCATAACCTGGCGCTGATGGCCGCGATGGAAGGGTTTGAGCGGCTGTTCCAGGCCGATCCGTTGCCGGTGCGTTGGCTGCGTAATACCGGGCTGAAACTGGTGGACGGTCTGCCCGAGGCCAAGGCGTTGTTCGTACGTGAGGCGTTGGGGTTGACCGGGGATTTGCCGGATTTGGCCAAGGTCTGAGAGATGGGTTGGGGCTTATGGCCCTATCGCGGGCAAGCCTTGCTCCCACAAGCTCTTGCTTCCACAGGGGCAATGTGGGACGAGCTTTTGTGGGAGCACGGCTTGCCCGCGATGGCGGACGCAAAACCACAGCACCTCTCATAGCTGCAACATTTTGAAACGTGTCTGGACACTGTTCGATTGAGAAGGCAAATGTGAGTCCTTATCATTCGCGCACTTATAACAATCGAGAGACCGCTCCCATGTTGGCACCCAAGCGTCTGCTGTCCGTCCTCGCCTTGACCCTGATCGGCGCTACCGCCGCCCAGGCTGCCGATGAGGTAGTGGTCTACTCCTCGCGTATCGATGAGCTGATCAAGCCGGTTTTCGATGCCTACACCAAAAAGACGGGCGTCTCGGTGAAGTTCATCACCGACAAGGAAGCGCCATTGATGCAGCGGATCAAGGCCGAGGGTGAAAACGCCACCGCCGACCTGCTGTTGACCGTCGATGCCGGCAACCTCTGGCAGGCCGAGCAGATGGGGATTCTCCAACCGTTCACTTCCAAGGTGATCGACGCCAACATCCCGGCCCAATACCGCGCGTCTTCCCACGCCTGGACCGGCCTGAGCCTGCGGGCGCGGACCATTGTCTACTCCACCGACCGGGTCAAACCGAGCGAACTGACCACCTATGAAGCCCTGGCGGGTAAAGAGTGGGAAGGCCGCCTGTGCCTGCGCACTTCGAAGAAGGTCTACAACCAGTCCCTGACCGCCACCCTGATCGAAACCCACGGCGCGGAAAAAACCGAAGAAATCATCAAGGGCTGGGTCAAGAACCTGTCCACCGATGTGTTCTCCGATGACACGGCACTGCTTGAAGCCATCAATGCCGGGCAGTGCGACGTCGGTATCGTCAACACTTACTACTTCGGTCGCCTGCACCAGCAGAAGCCGGACCTGAAGGTCAAGCTGTTCTGGCCGAACCAGGCCGACCGTGGCGTGCACATCAATCTCTCGGGCATCGGCCTGACCAAGTACGCACCGCACCCGGAAGCCGCGAAGAAACTGGTGGAGTGGATGACCACGCCCGAAGCCCAGAACATCTTTGCCGACGTGAACCAGGAGTTCCCGGCCAATCCGAACGTGGAGCCTTCCAAGGAAGTCGCCGCCTGGGGCAAGTTCAAGGCTGACACCCTGCCGGTTGAAGTGGCGGGTAAACGCCAGGCCGAAGCTATCCGCTTGATGGATCGCGCTGGCTGGAACTAAAAAAGCACTCAAGATCGCAGCCTGCGACAGCTTCTACAGGGGATCGCGTTCCAATGTAGAAGGTGGCGCAGGCTGCGATCTTTTTTTTGCGGTTTAATAGGCGTTTGCTGACTGCCCCGAGATTCCCCCTTGACCCACCCCGTCCAACGCCGCTGGTACCCTCTGGTTTTTGCTATCGCCGCGCTGGTGCTGTTGCCCTTGAGCGTCCTGCTGCTGTCCTGGCAAAACATCGATCAGCAAATCTGGTCCCACCTGTGGGATACCCAGATGCCACGCTTGTTGGGCAACACCCTGACGCTGATTGTCGGTGTGGGTGTCGGTGTAACGTTGCTGGGCGTCAGCCTTGCCTGGCTCACCAGCCTGTGTGAGTTCCCTGGGCGACGCTGGCTCGACTGGGCGTTAATGTTGCCGTTTGCGATTCCGGCCTACGTGCTGGCGTTTGTCTTCGTGGGCCTGCTGGACTTTGCCGGTCCGGTGCAGACATTGATGCGCGAATGGTTCGGCAGCAACCTGCGCCTGCCCCGGGTACGCTCCACCGGCGGAGTGATCCTGGTGCTGGTCCTGGTCTTTTACCCTTACGTTTATTTGCTGGCGCGAAGTGCGTTCCTGGCCCAAGGCAAGGGATTGATGGAAGCGGCCCGGGTGCTCGGGCAGTCGCCGTGGCAGGCGTTCTGGCGAGTGGCGTTGCCGGTGGCCCGACCGGCCATTGGTGCCGGCGTGGCGCTGGCGTTGATGGAAACCCTGGCGGATTTCGGCGCGGTGTCGGTGTTCAACTTCGACACCTTCACCACGGCCATCTACAAAACCTGGTACGGCTTCTTCAGCCTCTCCAGCGCCGCGCAACTGGCCAGCCTGTTGCTGCTGGCGGTGATGCTGGTGCTTTACGGCGAACGCCGCGCCCGAGGCGCCCAGCGGGCGAGCAACGAGCGACCCCGGGTCAAGGCGCTTTATCACTTGCGCGGTCTCAAGGCGGTGGCGGCCAGCGGCTGGTGCGCCCTGGTGTTTGCCTGCGCATTTGTTATTCCGATGCTGCAACTGCTTGTGTGGTTCTGGCAGCGTGGCCGGTTCGATCTGGATGAGCGTTATGCCGGGCTGATCGTCCATACCCTCTATCTGGGTGGGCTGGCGGCACTGGTCACCGTTTGCGTCGCCTTGCTGTTGGCCTTCGCTCGGCGTCTGGCGCCGACCCGTCCCATTCGCGCCGGTGTTGGCCTGGCGAACCTGGGCTACGCCTTGCCCGGTTCGGTGCTGGCGGTATCGATCATGCTTGCCTTCAGCTATCTGGACCGCGAACTGGTCATCCCCCTGTCAACGCTACTTGGCGGTGCCGGCAAACCGTTGCTGTTGGGCAGCCTGTCGGCCCTGCTGCTGGCCTATCTGGTGCGCTTTTTGGCCGTGGCCTACGGTCCACTGGAAAGCAGCCTCGCGCGAATCCGTCCTTCTTTGCCTGAGGCAGCACGCAGCCTTGGGGTCAGTGGGCCGCGACTGTTTTTCAAAGTGTATCTGCCGTTGCTGTTGCCGGGCACCTTGAGTGCGGCGTTGCTGGTGTTCGTCGATGTGCTCAAGGAAATGCCGGCGACCCTGCTGATGCGCCCGTTCGGCTGGGACACGCTGGCGGTACGGATCTTTGAAATGACCAGTGAAGGGGAGTGGGCCCGGGCCGCGTTACCGGCGCTGACCCTGGTGCTGGTGGGGTTGTTGCCGGTCATCGGATTGATACGACGCTCGGCCCATCGAAACAGCTAGGTGTCAGTCCTACATCATGCGGCTACAATGCGCGGCATTCGGTGCGGTCCGTCTGTCGGACCGGGCAACTGATAGCGTCTGAAAACGTTTTTTGCGTTCACGCTGTGCAGTGCTCGTCCGCACCTTCGCCAATCCCGGAAGGAGACACCCATGGGACAGCGTACGCCTCTGTATGACCTTCATCTCGCCCTCGGCGCGAAGATGGTCGATTTTGGCGGTTGGGATATGCCTTTGCATTACGGCTCGCAGGTTGAGGAGCACCATCAGGTGCGTCGCGACTGCGGTGTGTTCGATGTATCCCACATGACCGTTATCGATGTCGCCGGTCCCCAGGCCAAGGTCTGGTTGCAGCGCTTGCTGGCCAACGATGTCGATCGCTTGCAGGACACGGGACGTGCCTTGTACAGCACCATGCTTAACGAGCGCGGCGGCATCGTCGACGACATGATCATTTATCGGGTCGAGCACGGCTATCGGCTGGTCTTCAACGCCTCGACCCGCGATCAGGACCTGGCCTGGATGCAGGCACAGCTTGGTGAATACGATGTGCACCTGCTTGAACGCCCCGAACTGGCAATGCTGGCGATCCAGGGCCCCCAGGCCCGGCACAAGATTGCCGAACTGGTTTCGCAATCGCGCGGCCAACTGATCCAGCAACTCAAGCCTTTCGAAGGCCGTGCCGACGGTGACTGGTTCATCGCCCGTACCGGCTACACTGGCGAAGATGGCCTGGAAATCGTCCTGCCTGCCCACGAAGCCCCGAGTTTTTTCAATGATCTGGTGGGCGCTGGCATTTCTCCCATCGGCCTTGGCGCTCGCGATACCTTGCGCCTGGAAGCTGGCATGAACCTGTATGGCCAGGACATCCACCAGGACGTTTCTCCGCTGGCCTCGAACATGGCCTGGAGCATCGCCTGGGAACCGGCGAGCCGTCAGTTCATCGGGCGCAGTGCTCTGGAAGCCGAGCTGGCCGGCGGTGTACAGCAAAAACTGGTGGGCCTGGTGCTGGAAGAACGCGGCGTTCTGCGCGCTCATCAGGTGGTCCGCATCGCCGATGTTGGCGAAGGGGAGATCACCAGTGGTAGTTTTTCTCCTACGCTTAGCAAGTCAATTGCCTTGGCACGCGTTCCGATGGCCACCGCCGATCGTGCCGAGGTGGAAATTCGTGGTAAGTGGTACCCGGTACGAGTGGTCAAGCCGACCTTCGTCCGCCATGGCAAAACCCTGATCTAACCTTTTGCGGCGGGCCGCTGGCCGCTGACACTTCTCTTGAGGACACAGAGTATGAGTTTTATCCCTACCGATTTGCATTTTGCCGAAAGCCACGAGTGGGCGCGCCTGGAAGCTGACGGTACCGTCACCGTGGGCATCAGCGATCATGCGCAGGAAGCTCTGGGTGATGTGGTGTTTGTCGAACTGACCGAGGTCGGTAAGGTTTATTCCGCGGGTGACCAGGCCGGTGTGGTGGAGTCGGTAAAAGCCGCTTCCGACATCTACTCGCCGATCAGTGGCGAAGTGATCGCAATCAACGAAGACGTGGGCGGTTCACCGGAACTGCTGAACTCCGATCCCTACGGTGCATGGATCTTCAAGCTCAAGCCAAGCGACAAGGCCGAGCTGGACAAGCTGCTTGATGCAGCAGGCTACAAGGCCGCTATCGGCGAATAAGCAACAAACCTGTGGGAGCGAGCCTGCTCGCGATAGCTGTGGGTCAGTCAATATGGCTGCCACTGATCCACCGCTATCGCGAGCAGGCTCGCTCCCACAGGTTTAAGTGCCTTGGAGAGAATTGCCAGGCAAAAAAATGCCGCTCAATCGAGCGGCATTTTCCATCGGTCTGGAATCAGTCCTGGGCGACGGCGTTTTTCGCCAGGATCGCGTTGGCCAGTTCCATGTCGGTGGCCTGCAAGCCCGGGTTTTCGGCACGGACTTTCTGCATTGCAGCTTCCAGGTATGGACCACGGATACCGCCGTCGCTGGCAACGAAGCTGCCGGCGTCGTCCTGAGCGGCGACGATCAGCTTGTTATCCTTGAAAGTCAGGTAGGTGGAACCGGTGGTTGCACCGGACGAGATGACGTTACGCCAAAACGTGTCGGCCATTGCCGAGCCGACAGGAAGAGCAAGCAAGGCCAAGGTCGCGACAGCAAGTTTGAGACGCATGATAGGTGACTCCACTGGGTTAACTATGACTTTGGATAACCAACCCCTCGATTGAGTTCCATGACGTCTCAGTCAGCCCGTTCTACCAGCAGCACCGCGCCTTCCTGTGCCACCACCCTGACCCGCGTGCCCACGGGCGACTCGGGCCCCTTCGCCAGCCAGACACTGTCCGCCACCTTGATCTTGCCGCGTCCATCGATAATCGCTTCATGAATCTGAAAGACCTTGCCGATCAGTTCCTGCCCGCGCAGGTTCAGGAGCGGTTGATCGCTTTGGCGTACTGCGCTGCGCTGGCGTCGCCACCAGTACAGTGCTGTCGCGATGGCGAAAAGGCCGAACAACAGGAACTGCATTTCCCACGGCATCTGCGGCAGGATGAACGTGAGCACGCCGACCGCGGCGGCGGCTATGCCGATCCACAGCAGGTAGCCGCCGGCGCCAAACACTTCGAGGATCAGCAGGATGACGCCCAGCGCCAGCCAGTCCCAGTACGATAGTTGTTGCAGGAACACCCACATATTGGCGCCTCAGGCTTTCTTGCTGTCGAAGGTGGCCTTGACGATCTCACCGATGCCGCCAACCGCTCCGATGACCTGACTGGCTTCCAGAGGCATCAGGATCACTTTGCTGTTGTTGGCCGACGCCAGGCGGCCCAGCGCATCAATGTATTTTTGCGCGACGAAGTAGTTCACGGCCTGGACGTTGCCGTCTGCGATTGCCTGGGATACCACCTGGGTGGCCAGCGCTTCGGCTTGCGCTTGACGCTCGCGGGCCTCGGACTCCAGGAACGCGGCCTGGCGGCTGCCCTCTGCCTCGAGGATCTGCGCCTGCTTCTTGCCCTCGGCGGTGAGAATCGCCGACGCTCGCAAGCCCTCGGCTTCCAGGATTTGGGCACGCTTGATGCGTTCGGCTTTCATCTGCCCTGACATGGCGGCCATCAGGTCGGCCGGTGGGCTGATGTCCTTGATCTCGATCCGGGTGATCT
This sequence comes from Pseudomonas sp. N-1-13, assembly GCF_057787095.1. NCBI lineage: Bacteria > Pseudomonadati > Pseudomonadota > Gammaproteobacteria > Pseudomonadales > Pseudomonadaceae > Pseudomonas > Pseudomonas sp. N-1-13. Next base: position 209,813 of record NZ_JBYNRI010000001.1, read on the forward strand.
TGATGCCCCACGGTGCTGTAGCTTCATCGACAGTGCGCAGCAGTTTTTCATTGATGCCATCACGCTGGCTCAGCATCGCGTCCAGCTCCATGGACCCCAACACGGTGCGGATATTGGTTTGCAGCAGATTGCGGATCGCGTGCTCGAGGTTGTTGACCTCGTACGCAGCCTGGGCGGTATTGACCACTTGGAAGAAGCACACTGCGTCGATCTGTACCGTGGCGTTGTCGGCGGTAATGACTTCCTGAGGTGGGATGTCCAGTACGCTTTCCATGACATTGATCTTGCGGCCGATGCGATCCATCACTGGGATGATGATGTTCAAGCCGGGCTTGAGGGTGTTGGTGTAGCGGCCGAACCGTTCGACAGTCCATTGGTAGCCCTGGGGCACGACCTTGAAGCCCATGAATAGAATGGCGACCACGAGGCCGATAAAAAGTAAAAGTACGCTACCGATCTGCATGACTGTTCCCTGTTCTGATTGAAAATGACTTGCGCGCCCTGAGTGTAGGGCAAACGGCCATTGTCATCACTCAGTGGGAGCAAAGCTTGCTCGCGATGCAGGCGCCTTGCTTCCCTGGGAGACCGCGTCATTTTCATCGCGGGCAAGCCTTGCTCCCACAGCCTCTCCCCACAGCTACTTCTGCTCGCTCTGCGGGGTCACGCGCAGGACTTCCTCAACGGTCGTCAGCCCGGCGGCGACTTTTTGTGCGCCCGATAACCGCAAGCTGCGCATCCCTTCCTTGAATGCCTGGCGACGCACCGCCAGCAGGTCGGTGTCGGGGTGAATCAAGCCTTTGACGCTGTCGGTCAATTGCATGATTTCGTAGACCCCGGCGCGGCCGCGATAGCCGGTGTCACGGCATTCCAGGCAGCCGACGGCCTGTTGGGCATTGGCCGGCAACGGGGCCTGCCAGGGGCGTGTCAGGGTCTGCCAATCGTCTTCATCCAGGGTCAGAGGGGCCTTGCAGTGCGGGCACAGCGTGCGTACCAGGCGCTGGGCCATGACGCCGAGCACCGTGGCCTTGATCAGGTAATGGGGCACGCCTAGCTCCAGCAAGCGACTGATGGCGCTCGGTGCATCGTTGGTGTGCAGGGTCGAGAGGACGAGGTGTCCGGTGAGCGCCGCCTGGATCGCCATTTCAGCGGTTTCCAGATCGCGGATCTCGCCGATCATGATGATGTCCGGGTCTTGCCGCATCAACGCCCGGACCCCGGCGGCGAAGGTCAGGTCGATGTTGTGCTGCACCTGCATCTGGTTGAAGGACGCCTCGACCATTTCAATCGGGTCCTCGATGGTGCAAAGGTTTACCTCTGGTGTCGCCAGCTTCTTGAGGGTGGTGTAGAGGGTGGTGGTCTTGCCCGAACCGGTGGGGCCGGTCACCAGGATGATGCCGTTGGGCTGACGGGTCATGTCTTGCCAGCGGCGCAGGTCATCGGCGGAGAAGCCGAGTTGGTCGAAGTCCTTGAGCAGTACTTCGGGATCGAAGATCCGCATGACCATTTTTTCGCCAAACGCCGTGGGCAGCGTCGACAGGCGCAATTCCACTTCGCCACCGTCCGGAGTCTTGGTCTTGACCCGACCGTCCTGGGGCTTGCGCTTTTCCGCGACATTCATCCGCCCCAGGCTCTTGAGGCGACTGATGATCGCCATCGTCACCTGCGGTGGGAACTGATAGACGGTGTGCAGCACCCCGTCGATGCGAAAGCGCACCGTGCCCTGCTCGCGACGCGGTTCGATGTGGATATCGCTGGCACGTTGCTGGAAGGCGTATTGGAACAGCCAGTCGACAATGTTGACGATATGGGCGTCGTTGGCGTCCGGCTCCTGATCGCTGGCGCCCAGGTTGAGCAGTTGTTCGAAGTTGCTCAGATTGCTCGGTTGCTGATCGACCGTAGTGGCACCGCTGACCGATTTGGCCAGGCGATAGAACTCCACGCTCAGGCGCTGGATATCCACCGGGTTGGCAACGACCCTCTGAATTGGCAGCTTGAGTACATGGGTCAGGTCCGCTTCCCAACTGCTGACGTAAGGCTGGGCGCTGGCCACCGTGACTGCGTCGCGGTCTACAGCCACCGCGAGAATCTTGTGGCGCTGGGCAAAGGCGTAGGACATCAGCGGCGTGACGGCCGCCACGTTGATTTTCAGCGGGTCGATGCGCAGGTAGGGCTGGCCGGCCTGCTGCGACAGCCAGAGGGTCAGGCTTTCCAGGTCCAGGCGCTTGCCGGGGCGGCTGAGATCGTCCAGATGCTGGTTGGCGATGAACTCCAGTGGGTGCAGCTGGGCGCTGACGCTATGGCGCCGGCGCGCATTGAGTGCGGTTTCGGCGCAGTCCTGGCTGATGAAGCCCTGGGCGACCAATTGGCGCAGCAGATCATTGAGGTCCAGCCAGCGGTCCTGAGTGGCGTGTTTGGTGGACATGCGGGTTCCTATTGGACAATTGCAGCAAAGCCGCGATACAGACGCTTCGGCGTCCTCGCTCGGTCTGCAAAAGAATAGTCCCGACACTATGGACCGTTGGGCCACTACCCGACCAATGCGTTTCGAATTCTTGCCGGCAGCCGTTCAGCCTGCCGCCTGGGCCGGCTCAAGGCGCGCACTGTCAGCGTCTTGCAGGTCCACGGAACACACGCTGATCAGGTTACGTAATTTTTCAGCGAGCACTTGGGCACGGTGCCAGCTCAACCCGTCCATGAGGATCTCCATCGACAGCAGATCGTCGTCGCGTTCGACGTGGACCTGCCGGGGTGTCAGGCCTTGCAAGGCAAACAGATTCAGCGCCCGGCACAGCAGATCCGGTTCGGCTTCGGCCCGCAGATGGTAGTGGGCGCGACAATGGCGATTCTGGGCGTGCCAGACATCGGGTCGGTTGGGGGTGACGGCTTCGAGAGGGGGCATGGACGGTCTCCGGGGATGTGGAGAAATGTTTACATGCGCGACGGGGTATTTCTTATCTAATATGAATGATTATTCAGATCCGGTGAATCGTATGATTCTGGATTCAGCCTAGAAGAGGTTTATTTATGCACGGAGAGTTGGACGGCTACGACCGCAGGATCCTGGCGCTGTTGCAAGAGGATGCTTCGCTGTCCAGCGCGCAGATCGCCGAACAGGTGGGCTTGTCCCAATCACCCTGCTGGCGGCGGATTCAACGGATGAAGGAGGAGGGGATTATTCGCGGTCAGGTGACCTTGCTCGATCGCAAGAAAATCGGCCTCAACACGCAGATATTCGCCGAAATCAAACTCAACGCGCACGGACGTTCGAACTTCACCGAGTTCACCGAAGCCATTCGCGGTTTTCCCGAGGTGCTGGAATGCTACGTGCTGATGGGGTCGGTGGATTTCCTGCTGCGCATCGTCACGGCGGACATCGAGGCGTATGAACGCTTCTTCTTCGAAAAGCTGTCGATGGTGCCGGGGATCCAGGAAGTGAACTCGATTGTGGCGCTGTCGGAGATCAAATCGACGACGAGTTTGCCGGTGGTGCGCTGAGCTTGTTTTTGCGGTGTTTGTGCTGGCCCCATCGCGAGCAGGCTCGCTCCCACATGAGATCTCTGTTCGCCGAAGATCCATTGTGGGAGCGAGCCTGCTCGCGATGGCGATGTTACAGGCGCAGCAAAGTCTTCCAGGCCCGATTCTGATAAACCGCAATCGCCTGTTGCTTGCGCGCCTCCAGGGCTTCTTCGGTAATCGGTTCGTTGGCCAGTTGTGCCAGTTTGTTCAGCTCACCGTAGAGGCGGTCCATTTCCGGGATTTCCAGCACATGGCGAGCGTGGTGCAGCCAGGCCTGGATGCGTTCAATGCGCGGCAGCTGTTCGGCCAGGTCTTCCGGCTGTTGCTGATAGCGTTGCAGTTGCAGCGACGAGGACTCTTCGCCCAGCAGGCGCGGCAGCCAGCTAGCCAGTTGGGCGGCACCCTGGCGATTGCCGCGGGTGTTGCGCTCGGCAGCCCAGCTGCGGGCCAGCAGCCAGCGTGAAGTGTTGAGGGAGAATTGGCCCCAGCGCGGGTCTTGCAGCTCTTCAAGGAACTGTTCCGGCGCGGCCTTGCGCACGTCTTCGTCATCCAGGCCGGCCTGGACCAACGGGCGCCAGTCTTCCAGCAGTGCGTCCAGGGCGACGCGCAAGTCATGCGTCGATTGGCGTGGTGCGGCCTGGCCGAGGCTGCTGAGCAGGGCGCGCAATTCGGCCAGGTTTTCCACCCAATCCTGCAGCAGGCGCCAGTGGCCGTTAAAACGATACTGTTCGGCCAGACGCTGGCTGCTGCCCAGCAAATGCCAGCTCAGCGCGGCAAAGGCATCATCGAGTGGCATCTCGGCGGTCAATTGCGGGGCCGGCAGGCTCAGGGCATAGCTGTTCGCATCATGCAGGCGATAACCACGCTCGGCCTTGCTGATATCACACGGCATCAAGGGCAGGGTCGCGGCCAGCTCGGCGGCCAGTTCCAGCAGGGCAGCGGGTTCACCTTCGCGCAATTCCAGCTCCAGCTCGCAGATTTCTTCCTTCTGCTTGCCGACCACGACGTGGCCCAGGTCCAGCGCGGCCTCGATGACCACTTTGCTTTTGCCGCGGCCCCAGGCGATTTCCGCGCGTTCACGCACGAAATCGGTGGTGAAGATGGCCTTGAGGGTTTTCTTGTCCAGTTCGGCCAACGCCTCTGGCCAGCATTCGCCATCGAGTTTCTTCAGGTCGAGCTTGGCTTTGGGCAGGTGCCAGTCGTACTCGTTGCGCTCGGACAGGCCGGCGATGCTCTGGCCGCGAGTCTTGAGGGTCTGGATCACCTCTTCGCCGTCGCGACGCAGGCGCAGGGCGACCTTGGCCCCGGCCAGGTCACGCTCTGGCGTGTCGAAATACTGGTTCATCAGTTCGTGGCGTTCCCAGCCGCTTTTGTTGCGTTTCTTGAGCAATGGGTGCTCGCGTAAGGCTGCCAGGGTCTCGCGGCTGACGCGGAGTTTGATTTCGGTTTCTTTCTGCATGGCCGGAAAATCCAGGGATCGGGTGCGCAGCCGGGGGAAGGTGTGGCTGCCAAGGCCGTGCAGTGTACAGGACTCATCCGTTCTACGCGCCGCGGCGGTTTATGGGAGTGTCTTGTCTCACCAATACTGTTCCTTTTTGGTGAGACAGGACACTCGCGCAAGATGGTTCTATGATGGACATCAATTTGTAAGTCCGGAGCCAGCGATGCCTTTGCCCACCCTGAAAGATCAGTTCGCTGCCCTGATCGCCGCGCCTTCGGTCAGTTGTACCCAACCTGGGCTGGACCAGTCCAACAGTGCCGTGATCGAGCTGCTGGCGGGTTGGCTCGCCGATCTGGGGTTCTCCTGCGATATCCAGCAGGTCAGCCCCGGCAAGTTCAATTTGCTGGCCAGTTTCGGCAGCGGTCCCGGAGGCCTGGTACTGGCCGGGCACAGCGACACGGTGCCGTTCGATGGCCAGTTGTGGCAGACCGATCCGCTGAAGCTCACCGAGGTCGATGGTCGTTGGGTTGGCCTGGGCAGTTGCGACATGAAGGGCTTTTTCGCCCTCGCCATCGAAGCGGTCAAGCCCTTGCTGGAGCAACCGTTCAAGCAGCCCTTGCTGATCCTGGCCACTTGCGACGAAGAAAGCTCCATGGCCGGCGCCCGTGCCCTGGCCGATGCCGGAAGGCCGTTGGGGCGTGCGGCGGTGATCGGCGAGCCGACCGGCCTCAAGCCGATTCGGATGCACAAAGGCATCATGATGGAGCGCATCGACATTCTCGGGCGCAGTGGTCATTCCTCCGACCCGAGCCTGGGTCACAGCGCCCTTGAAGCGATGCACGACGCTATGGGCGAGTTGCGTGGCCTGCGCCTGCAATGGCAGCGCGAATTTCGTAACCCGCAATTCACCGTGCCACAGCCAACCCTGAATTTCGGCTGCATCCACGGCGGCGACAACCCCAACCGGATTTGCGGCCAGTGCTCCATGGAGTTCGATCTGCGGCCATTGCCCGGCATGGACCCGAATGTCTTGCGGGCGGCGATCCAGCAGAAGCTCAATCCCATCGCCGAGCGTCATAAAGTCAAGATCGACTACGCACCGCTGTTCCCCGAAGTGCCCCCCTTCGAGCAGGCCGAAGACTGCGAACTGGTGCGAGTGGCCGAGCGACTCACCGGCCATCGTGCCGAAGCAGTGGCGTTTGGCACCGAAGCGCCTTATCTTCAGCGTCTTGGCTGCGAAACCCTGGTACTTGGCCCCGGCGATATCGCCTGTGCCCACCAACCGGGCGAGTACCTTGAAATGTCACGTTTGCAACCTACCGTGCAGCTGTTGCGACAACTGATCGAACATTACTGCCTGACACCGGCCACGGCCGGCTAAATTGCCCACATCCGGGCCCGTATTCATGAGGAGAGCGCGCGTGTCGCCAAGCCTGTTCCGACGATAACCATCAGCCCGCTGTGCGTTCCGTTTCGTCTTTTTTCGGCTGCTATTTATTTACAGGCCCAGGTTCATGCCCGAATACGTCAATTGGCTTCGTCACGCTTCGCCCTACATCAACGCCCACCGCGATTGCACCTTCATCGTCATGCTGCCCGGCGATGGTGTGGAACATCCGAACTTCGGCAACATCGTCCACGACCTGGTGCTGCTGCACAGCCTTGGCGTGCGCCTGGTGCTGGTTCATGGTTCGCGTCCACAGATCGAAACCCGCCTCGCCGCGCGGGGCCTGACGCCCCATTACCACCACGGTATGCGCATCACCGACGCTGCAACCCTGGAGTGCGTGATCGACGCTGTCGGCCAGCTACGCATCGCCATTGAAGCGCGCCTGTCGATGGACATGGCGTCCTCGCCGATGCAGGGTTCGCGCCTGCGGGTCGCCAGCGGCAACCTGGTGACGGCACGGCCCATCGGCGTACTGGAAGGCGTGGATTATCACCACACCGGCGAAGTCCGTCGGGTCGATCGCAAGGGCATCAATCGCCTGCTGGACGAACGCTCCATCGTCCTGCTGTCACCATTGGGCTATTCGCCGACCGGGGAGATTTTCAACCTCGCCTGCGAAGACGTGGCGACCCGGGCGGCCATCGACCTGGCAGCCGACAAACTGCTGCTGTTCGGTGCCGAGCAGGGGCTGATCGGCGAAGACGGTCGTTTAGTGCGCGAGTTGCGCCCGCAACAGGTCCCGGCCCACATGCAACGGCTGGGCAGCGACTATCAGGCCGAGCTGCTGGATGCGGCGGCCCAGGCCTGTCGCGGCGGTGTGGCGCGCAGTCATATCGTCAGCTACGTCGAAGACGGTGCGTTGCTGGCCGAACTGTTTACCCGCGATGGCAGCGGTACGCTGGTGGCCCAGGAACAATTCGAGGTGGTGCGCGAAGCGGCCATCGAGGATGTCGGCGGTTTGCTGGACCTGATCAGCCCGCTGGAAGAACAGGGGATTCTGGTGCGTCGTTCCCGCGAAGTGCTGGAGCGTGAGATTGAGCAGTTCAGCGTGGTCGAACGCGAAGGCATGATCATCGCCTGCGCGGCGCTTTATCAGATCGCCGATTCGGATGCCGGGGAGCTGGCGTGCCTGGCGGTGAATCCGGAATACCGCCACGGCGGTCGTGGCGATGAGCTGCTGGAGCGGATCGAAACCCGGGCTCGGGCCAAAGGGCTCAAGACGCTCTTCGTACTCACCACCCGTACGGCCCATTGGTTCCGCGAGCGGGGCTTTGAGCCCAGCAGTGTCGAGCGCCTGCCAGCGGCGCGGGCATCGCTGTACAACTATCAGCGCAACTCGAAAATCTTCGAAAAAGCCCTCTAGGCGTCCTGCCAGGGGTGAGCCGCACATCGGAGTGAACCGCGTAGCTGCGACCTTCTTGATTCCAGACAATGATCCGTCCGGCTGGAATCCATCAAGATCGCAGCTACGCTGTTTTGTCCATGAGTGCTGCACTTGGAATGCATGGAAGCCTGCTGCGTTTCCCAGGATCGCCACAGTGCAGAATCGCTATCAATAAAAATATTCAGTAATTCCCAGACTGGCCGATATGCCATGTCACGGTTGGATGACGCTTTGATGGCGGTGATATTTCCAAATGAGCTGAAAACTTATGAAACAATTATTTTTAGATTTATAAGCAAACCATTATTCTGCGGGCCGGTGTCGCGGGGTTAGACGATGGTCGTAATCACAAATGCTTACGATTGACTTGCCAGTCACGGTCTGGCGCTAATCACGCATCCGCGGATTCCGGGCGTTCGACCCGGAACCAAAGACACACAAGAATTAGAAAACGAGAGGAGCGAAGCATGAACAAGTCCACCTTGGCCCTGGCTGTGGCCGTTGGGGTTCTGGCGCAGCAGGCAGGCGCCGCGGGTTTTATCGAGGACAGCAAGGCGTCTGTCAGTTCTCGTACGTTGTATTTCAATAACGATAACCGTGAAACGGGCACTGAAGATCTGCGCGAAACGGGCACCGGCCTCAAGTTCGACTACAAATCTGGCTTCACGCAGGGTGTGGTTGGTTTCGGCATCGACGCTCAGGCGCTGGTTGGTATTCGTCTCGATGGGGGGAGAGGTCGTAACGCCGGCTCCTATATGCCAGCCGATACTGATGGTTCGGCTGTGCATGAGTGGAGCCGTTTGTCCGGCAACGTAAAGGCACTTTTCTCCAAAACCGAAGCTCACGTGGGTGGCGCCCTGGCACCAAACCTGCCGATCCTGGTTGCCAACGACAGCCGTCTGCTGCCACAGACCTTTGAAGGTGGCACCATCACCTCCAAGGAAATCGACAACGTCACTTTCAACGCTGGTCAGTTGGAACACGCCACAGGCCGTGCATCGAGCAACAGCACTGGTCTGGCAGTGGCGGGCGGTACCGAGGAAAGCAACCAGTTCCGTTACGCCGGTGCTGACTGGAAGGTCACCAAAGACCTGACCCTGCAGTACTACTACGCCAACCTGCAGGATTACTACAAGCAGCACTTCCTGGGCGCGGTACACGTTTTCCCGATCAGCGAGGGGCAATCCTTCAAGACCGACCTGCGCTATTTCGACAGCAGCTCGGATGGCCGTAACGGCGACGCGGGCTATCGCTTCAACAACAACAGTGGCTATGCCAAGAACCCGGGCGAGGTCGATAACAAGACCTGGAGCGCGATGTTCACTTACACCCTCGGCGGCAGTGCCTTCCTGTTGGGTCACCAGCAAGTCGGCGATGACGGTGGTTTTGTCTACCTGAACCAGGGCAACGTAGTTGATGGCAACGGTCGCCCCGAAGGTGCCGGTGGTGCGAGCTTCTACCTGTTCACCGACAGCATGATCAACGGGTTTGTCCGTGCCGGTGAAAATACCACCTTCGGCCAATACTCCTACGACTTCGCTTCCTTGGGCGTTCCAGGCCTGAAAGCCTCGGTTTCCTACCTGCGTGGTGATGACGTTAAAACCGTCAGCGGCTCAAGCGATTACTCCGAGTGGGAACGCGACATGCGTGTGGATTACGTCATCCAGCAGGGTGCGTTGAAAGGCTTCGGTACCACCGTGCGTCACGGCTCCTACCGCAGCAGCGGTGTTGGCGATGATCAGGATCAGACTCGCGTGATCTTCAACTACACTTACAACTTCATGTAAGACGTAGCGAAGTAAAGAAGCCCCGCCCGGCAGCACGCCGGGCGGGGCTTTTGCGTCTTCGGATCAGGCCCACCCCTGTAGCCTTCTCCGAACCTTCTCCTCTTTCAGCAACTCGAGGCCTTCTCGAAACCTCGGAAATAATCATGAGCGGCTAGGTCCGAAGCCGCCAGTGAACAGTTTTTTATATTCGCTATTGATCTAGATAAATGGATATTGATTCTTTTTAAAGCAATCAAAACCAGTGCACAGTTTGGACTCACAAAAACCATCAGGAGCCGCACCATGAGCCTCAGACTCGGCGACATCGCCCCCGATTTCGAACAGGATTCCAGCGCCGGCAAGATTCGCTTCCACGAGTGGCTCGGCGATAGCTGGGGAGTGCTGTTTTCCCATCCGGCGGATTTCACACCGGTGTGCACCACCGAACTGGGCCTGACCGCCAAGCTCAAGGACGAGTTCGCCAAACGTGGAGTCAAGGCCATTGCTCTCTCGGTAGACCCGGTGGACTCGCACCACAAGTGGATCGAGGACATCAACGAAACTCAGAATGCGGTGGTCAATTTCCCGATCCTGGCCGACGCCGACCGCAAGGTGTCAGACCTGTATGACCTGATCCACCCCAACGCCAGTGACACGCTGACCGTGCGCTCCCTGTTCGTGATCGATCCGAACAAGAAAATCCGCCTGACTATCACGTATCCGGCCAGCACCGGGCGCAATTTCAACGAGATCCTGCGGGTGATCGACTCATTGCAACTGACCGACAACTACAAGGTGGCCACACCGGCCAACTGGCAGGACGGCGATGAAGTGGTGATCGTGCCGTCGCTCAAGGATGAGGACGAAATCAAACAGCGCTTTCCCAAGGGTTACCGCGCGGTAAAACCTTACCTGCGCCTCACTCCGCAGCCCAATCGCTGACACAAAACCTGAACCTGTGGGAGCGAGCCTGCTCGCGATAGTGGTCTATCAGTCGACATCGCCGCCGGCCGCCATCGCGAGCAGGCTCGCTCCCACAAGGAGGATCTCTGTGCACTAAGGGTTTTGGCCGTTCCGACGGCCTTTTTTACGTCTTGATGTTTATATCTCTTTATCGAATAAACAAATGAAAAAATATGATTTAAGGATATATAAACCGGCTGTTATGGTTTGCTCCATCCCGCGAGATCGCCCACTGCGCATCGCACGTGACAGTTAAGGAATGGTTGGTATGTTGGTTGTCTCGCTCGGCGGCAGTCCTAGCCAGCGCTCCCGTTCAGGAGTGCTGCTGGAGCGCTCACAACGTTGGTTGCAGCAACAGGGGGTGGAAGTGGTGAGCTATCAGGTGCGGGATTTTCCCGCCGAAGATTTGCTCCATGCCCGGTTCGGCAGCCCCAAGGTGGTGGACCTGCTCGCCCAGATCGAAAACGCCGACGGACTGTTGATCGCCACGCCGGTCTACAAGGCGTCTTTTTCCGGTGCATTGAAGACAGTGCTGGACCTTCTGCCGGAACGTGCCCTGGCCCATAAGGTGGTATTGCCCATGGCCACGGGCGGCAGCATCGCCCATATGCTGGCGGTGGATTACGCCCTCAAGCCTGTGCTGTCGGCGCTCAAGGCCCAGGAAATGCTCCATGGGATTTTCGCCGAAGACAGCCAGATCGCTTATGGCGAAGGCAGTGCCCAGGCGCAGTTGGCCCCGGCCCTGCAAGCGCGCCTGAGCGAAGCGCTGGAGCAGTTCTACAGCGCCATGGCTCGCCGGCCAAAGCCGCTGGACCCCAGCGTATTGAATGAACGCCTATTGAGTGCTCGCTGGAGCATCTGACCCGATACATCACTGATTCAACTCCACCTTACTCAGCCGCCAACGGCCAAGCAGGTGCAGCCAAAACCCCACAGCAAAAGGAGAGGCGCCATGCGCACTGTCATTTTGCGTCGCGGGCTGGTCGCTCTGTTTGCTGCGGCTGTGTCCTTCGGCGCCATCACCCAGGCTCAAGCCGAGACCCTTCGGATCGGTTACCAAAAATACGGCACGTTGGTGCTGCTCAAGGCCAAGGGTACTTTGGAAAAGCGCCTCGCCGCCCAGGGCGTGGACGTGCAATGGACCGAGTTTCCCGGCGGCCCCCAACTGCTTGAAGGCTTGAACGTCGGCTCCATCGATTTTGGTGTGACCGGCGAAACCCCTCCGGTATTCGCCCAGGCGGCCGGCGCTGACCTGCTTTATGTTGCTTACGAGCCGCCCGCGCCTGACAGCGAGGCGATCCTGGTGCCCAAGGGCTCGCCCATCCAATCGGTGCAGGACCTCAAGGGCAAGAAAGTCGCGCTGAACAAAGGCTCCAATGTCCATTATCTGCTGGTCCGGGCACTCGAAGATGCAGGCCTCAAGTACGCCGATATCCAGACCGTTTTCCTACCACCGGCCGATGCCCGTGCGGCGTTCGAACGTGGCAGCGTGGACGCCTGGGTGATCTGGGATCCGTATCAGGCGGCCGCTGAGCAACAGTTGCAGGCACGCACCCTGCGTGACGGCAAAGGCATCGTCGATAACCACCAGTTCTACCTCGCCACCAAACCCTATGCGCAAAAAAATCCCCAGGTCATCACGACGCTGGTGGAAGAAGTGCGCGCGGTGGGGGAGTGGTCCAAGGCCAACCCTGAAGAGGTGACCCAGCAGGTAGCGCCGCTGCTCGGCCTGCCGGCGGACATCACCCTGACGGCGGTGAAACGCCAAGGCTACGGGGCGTTGTTCCTCACGCCGGAAGTGGTGGCGGCGCAGCAGAAAATCGCTGACCGCTTCTACCAGCTCAAATTGATCCCCAAACCCTTGAGCATCAAGGACGTGATCTGGACGCCGCCGGCGGCCGTTGCGAAAGCGCAGTAATTCGATCCCTTAGGAGACCACTCCATGAGCCTCAATATTTTCTGGTTCCTGCCCACCCACGGCGATGGCCATTACCTTGGCACTGCTGAAGGCGCCCGCGCCGTCGATCACGGCTACCTGCAGCAGGTAGCCCAGGCGGCGGATCGACTGGGTTTCGGCGGTGTGCTGATTCCTACCGGGCGTTCCTGCGAGGACTCCTGGCTGGTGGCCGCTTCGTTGATTCCGGTGACCCAGCGCCTGAAGTTCCTCGTCGCCCTGCGCCCCGGGATCATTTCCCCGACGGTGGCGGCGCGCCAGGCCGCGACGCTCGACCGGTTGTCCGGTGGACGTGCGCTGTTCAACCTGGTGACCGGCGGCGACCCGGACGAACTGGCTGGCGACGGCCTGTTCCTGGACCACGAGCAACGCTACCAGGCGTCGGTGGAATTCACCCGCATCTGGCGCGGGGTGCTGGAAGGCGAAACCGTGGATTATGACGGTGAGCACATCAGTGTGAAGGGCGCCAAGCTGCTCTATCCGCCGATTCAGCAACCGCGTCCGCCGCTGTATTTCGGCGGCTCGTCGGAAGCTGCCCAGGATCTTGCGGCCGAACAGGTGGAAATGGTGCTGACCTGGGGTGAGCCGCCCGCAGCCGTCGCGCAAAAAATCGAACAAGTGCGGGCCAAGGCCGCGAAGCTTGGCCGTACCGTGCGCTTCGGCATCCGCCTGCATGTGATCGTGCGTGAAACCAACGCCGAAGCCTGGCGAGCGGCCGACCGGCTGATCTCCCACCTGGACGACGACACCATTGCCCGTGCCCAGGCCTCCCTGGCGCGTTTCGATTCGGTGGGCCAGCAACGTATGGCCGCGTTGCATGGCGGCCGACGCGACAAGTTGGAAGTCAGCCCCAACCTGTGGGCCGGTGTCGGCCTGGTGCGCGGCGGCGCCGGAACGGCGTTGGTGGGCGATGGCCCGACCGTGGCGGCCCGGGTCAAGGAGTACGCCGACCTTGGTATCGACACCTTTATCTTCTCCGGTTATCCACACCTGGAAGAGTCCTATCGCGTGGCGGAACTGCTGTTCCCACACCTGGACGTGGAGCGCCCGGAGTTGCCGAAGAGCCAGGGCTATGTGAGCCCGTTTGGTGAAATGGTCGCCAACGACATTCTTCCCAAAGCCGCGTCCCAGAGCTGAGGCGGCCATGAAGAAAATTATCCACAACCTGGCGCCCTGGGCGGTGCCGCTGCTGTTGCTGGCGGTGTGGCAACTGTCGGTATCGGCAGGCTGGTTGTCCACGCGGATCCTGCCGGCCCCCGTGGCCGTCATCGAAGCCGGGGTCAACCTGGTGCGCAGCGGCGAAATCTGGACGCACTTGGCCATCAGCGGTTGGCGCGCAGCGGTGGGCTTCCTGATCGGCGGCGGCATCGGCCTGACCCTGGGTTTCATCACCGGTTTGTCGACATGGGGCGAGCGACTGTTGGACAGCTCGGTGCAGATGGTGCGTAACGTGCCGCACCTGGCGCTGATTCCGCTGGTGATCCTGTGGTTCGGCATCGATGAGTCAGCGAAAATTTTCCTGGTGGCGCTGGGCACGCTGTTCCCCATCTACCTCAACACCTACCACGGGATTCGTAACGTCGATCCGGCGCTGGTGGAAATGTCGCGCAGCTACGGCTTGTCCGGCTTCAGCCTGTTTCGCCAAGTGATCCTGCCCGGCGCCTTGCCTTCGATCCTGGTGGGCGTGCGCTTTGCGTTGGGCTTCATGTGGCTGACGCTGATCGTGGCGGAAACCATTTCAGCCAGTGCCGGCATCGGTTATCTGGCGATGAATGCCCGGGAATTCCTGCAGACCGACGTGGTGGTCCTGGCGATTCTTCTGTACGCCGTGCTCGGCAAACTGGCCGACCTTGCCGCCCGCGGGCTTGAGCGGGTCTGGCTGCGCTGGCACCCGGCGTATCAAGTGAGCAAGGGAGGTCCCGCATGACCGCCCAACAACCTCCACGCTTGCTGCGCGGTATCCCGCTGGCCGTGCGCAAATTGCAAAAAAACTTCGGTTCGCGCCAGGTTCTGCGTGACATTGACCTGCATATACCGGCCGGGCAGTTCGTGGCAGTGGTCGGGCGCAGCGGCTGCGGCAAAAGTACTTTGCTGCGCTTGCTGGCTGGCCTCGATCAACCCACTGACGGCCAATTACTGGCGGGTTCGGCACCGTTGAGTGCCGCACAACAGGACACGCGGTTGATGTTCCAGGAGGCGCGTTTGCTGCCCTGGAAAAAAATCATCGACAACGTTGGCCTCGGCCTAAAGGGCAACTGGCGCCCGCAGGCGTTGCAAGCACTGGAAGCCGTCGGTTTGGCCGACCGCGCTCATGAGTGGCCGGCGGCGCTGTCTGGCGGACAGAAACAACGGGTGGCCCTGGCCCGCGCGCTGATTCATCAGCCACGCCTGTTGCTGCTCGACGAACCCTTGGGGGCGCTGGACGCCCTGACCCGGATCGAGATGCAGCAATTGATCGAGCGCCTGTGGCAGCAACACGGCTTCACCGTGCTGCTGGTGACCCATGACGTCAGCGAGGCGGTGGCCATCGCCGACCGGGTGATCCTGATCGAGGACGGCCGGATCGGCCTCGACTTGGCCATCGACCTGCCACGCCCACGGGCTCGCGGCTCTCATCGGCTGGCGAGCCTGGAAACCGAAGTTCTCAACCGCGTGCTGTCCTTGCCCGGCCAACCGCCGGAGCCCGAACCGATTTCACCCTTGCCTACGCAACTGCGTTGGGCGCAATAACTTCATCCAGACAGGAATCGACACCATGACTATCAAAGCCATCAACGTACGCAACCAGTTCAAAGGCACCATCAAGGAAATCGTCGAGGGCGACGTGCTGTCGGAAATCGACGTACAGACTGCCTCGGGTATTGTCACCTCGGTCATCACCACTCGTTCCGTCAAGGAGCTGGAGCTGGCGATCGGCAGCGAAGTGATCGCCTTCGTCAAATCCACGGAGGTGTCTATCGCCAAGTTGTGAGCGATGTTTCACCCACAGCCCCGGACGGCATGAGCCCTTCGGGGCTTATCGTTCCCACGCTCTGCGTGCTAACGCCTCTGCGGATGCTCCGCGTTCGATCAATCAGAGCGCTTGGGCAAATACGGCGGCAGATACAACCCCAGGTAAGCATCGAACACCCGCATGCCTTCTTCGGCCATGCGCGGGGTGATCTGGCCGTGTTGCTGCACCGAGCGGGCGTAGACGCGGTCGCCCAGTTCCATGGCCAGGGCGAACACATCAACGTCATGGGGCAGTGCCGGCAGTTCGAAATGGCGAGCGAAGAGCTTGTGCAACAATTCGCCGAGTTCGAGATCGTGCTGACGGTCGGCCTGGATGACTTCAGTCAGGCCATGTTGGGCCAGGATCAGTTGGCGGGCGGCGGCGTCCTGGCTGTAGATGGTCAGCATGCGTTGCTCCACCTGCCGCGACAGGTCGTGCCAGTGGTTCAGTCGCGCATGATCGATCGGCACTTGCAGGCAGGCGCGAAAGGCCGCGTGGACGTCGGCGGTCAGCCCTTGCAGCAGGGCCGGGACGCTGGCGAAGAAGTGATACACCGAGGAGGGCGGGATCCCGGCGCGTTCGGCGACGCTGTAGATCGACAGGCTGGCCACGCCTTCGGCAGCGAGCAGCGTGCGGGCGGCATCGAGAATCGAGTCGATCCGGGCCTGGCTGCGGGCGCGAGGCTTGCGAGGGGTGGCGGTGCGCGTCATCGGTGTCTCCTGCGGGGCTGCCGGGCATTGTACGAGCCGGGTTCAGTGTTGTCTTCAAGGCCGTCATCGCGAGCAGGCTCGCTCCCACATTGGATCTTTGGTGGTCAGTTAATCATGCTCACCACAGTTCCCTGTGGGAGCGAGCCTGCTCGCGATCCGCCGAAGGCGGCCATCCACCCCAAGGCATAAAAAAACGCCGCAGCCTCGAAGGCCTGCGGCGTTTTTTACTGCAACCCGCTTACACGGTATGCAGGTACCAGTTGTACTCAAGGTCGGAGATGGAGTGTTCGAACTCCTCCAGCTCGCTTTCCTTGCAGGCCACGAAGATATCGATGTATTTCGGATCGATGTACTTGGCCATGACTTCGCTGTCGTCCAGCTCGCGCAGGGCATCGCGCAGGTTGTTCGGCAGGCTTTGCTCGTTCTGCTCGTAGCTGTTGCCTTCCACCGGCGCACCGGGCTCGATCTTGTTGACCAGGCCATGGTGCACGCCAGCCAGTACGGCGGCCATCAGTAGATACGGGTTGGCGTCGGCGCCGGCCACGCGGTGTTCCAGACGCACCGCATCGGCGGAGCCGGTGGGTACGCGCAGGGCCACGGTGCGGTTGTCCAGGCCCCAGGTCGGCGAGTTCGGCACGTAGAACTGTGCGCCGAAACGACGGTAGGAGTTCACGTTCGGGCAGAGGAAAGCCATCTGCGCCGGCAGGGTCTCGAGCACACCGCCGATCGCGTGACGCAGTGCGGCGTTCTGCTCGGGATCCTCGCTGGCAAAAATATTCTTGCCATCTTTATCCAGGATCGAAATGTGGACGTGCAGGCCATTGCCCGCCTGGCCCGGATACGGCTTGGCCATGAAGGTGGTGTCCATTTCATGGTCGTAGGCGATGTTCTTGATCAGGCGCTTGAGCAGTACCGCGTAGTCGCAGGCCTTGATCGGGTCGGCCACGTGGTGCAGGTTCACTTCGAACTGCGCCGGGGCACTTTCCTTGACGATGGCATCGGCGGGAATGCCTTGCTCCTTGGCTCCCTCCAGAATGTCCTGGAGGCAATCGACGTATTCGTCGAGGTCGTCGATCAGGTAGACCTGTGTCGAGTGCGGGCGTTTGCCGGAGATCGGCGAGCGGGGCGGTTGTGGGCGTCCATTCACGTTCTCCTGGTCGATCAGGTAGAACTCCAGTTCGAATGCCGCGCAGATGGTCAGGCCCAGCTCATCGAACTTGGTCACGACCTGGCGCAGGACTTCGCGAGGGTCGGCGAAGAAAGGGTCACCTTCAAGTTCGTGCATGGTCATTAGCAGTTGCGCGGTAGGGCGCTTCTGCCAGGGCTCGTTGCACAGGGTGTCAGGGATTGGATAACAGATCCGGTCAGCGTCGCCGATGTCCAGGCCCAGGCCGGTGCTTTCCACCGTGGAGCCGTTGATATCCAGGGCAAATAAAGAGGCCGGCAGGTTGATGCCTTTCTCGTAAACCTTGTGGAGGCTGGTGCGTTCAATGCGCTTGCCGCGCACCACACCATTCATATCCGCAATCAGAAGGTCAACGTACAGAACCTCAGGATGTTCCTTAAGGAACGCGTTCGCTTCGTTAAGCTGAACGGCACGCGGGGGTACCGACATGATGCAACACCTTTGTTGTTAAAAATATCAATCATTGATCTCTTCTAAACCCAGTCAACCCGAACGGCATGCCGAAGTCAAGCTGGGCCTTTTTTGCTCTAAAAAAGCACCTGCGGGGCTTTTTTGAGGCAATTTGGGGCGTTTTTTTCCCTTTGGAGGAGATGGCGCCCGCAGGCTTGAGCGGGCCGTGTTGTATTTTTTACGGGGGTGTTGTGTAAAAAAATGAACAAGGCTAAGCTCGATTCAAACCCATAACAGCAATAATACCGGGGTGCTTCATGTCTCGCCTGCCGTTAATCGGCGTCACCACCTGCTCCAGGCAGATGGGTCTGCATGCGTATCACGTCAGTGGCGATAAATATTCCCGGGCTGTCGCGACAGCCGCCAAGGGCTTGCCAGTGCTGATTCCGTCCCTGGCGGATCTGTTCCCGCCGTCCGATATTCTGGACGCCCTGGACGGCATTCTTTTTACCGGCTCTCCTTCTAATGTAGAACCTTTTCACTATCAGGGCCCCGCCAGCGCGCCGGGCACTGCTCATGATCCTGCACGGGATGCCACCACCCTGCCGTTGATCCGTGCCGCTGTAGCGGCCGGCATCCCGGTGCTGGGTATCTGC
This sequence comes from Pseudomonas sp. N-1-13, assembly GCF_057787095.1. Taxonomy (NCBI): domain Bacteria; kingdom Pseudomonadati; phylum Pseudomonadota; class Gammaproteobacteria; order Pseudomonadales; family Pseudomonadaceae; genus Pseudomonas; species Pseudomonas sp. N-1-13. The sequence continues at coordinate 228,221 of NZ_JBYNRI010000001.1, forward strand.
CGTGGGTTCCAGGAGATGAACGTAGCCTTTGGCGGCAGCCTGCATCAGAAAGTTCATGAAGTCGGAACGTTCATCGATCATCGTGAAGACGACACTCAAGCGGTGGATGTCCAATACGGTCCTGCCCACGCTGTGCATATCCAGCCTGGCGGTATTCTGGCAGGGCTGGGGCTGCCGCTGGCGATTCAGGTCAATTCGATCCATAGCCAGGGTATCGAGCGTCTGGCACCTGGGTTGCAGGCCGAAGCGGTGGCGCCGGATGGCCTGATCGAGGCTGTTTCGGTGCCAGGAGGCAAGGCTTTTGCTTTAGGTGTGCAATGGCACCCTGAATGGGAGGTAAGCTCCAACCCGTACTACCTTGCGATTTTCCAGGCATTTGGCGATGCCTGCCGGGCAAGGGCAACACAACGCGACGCCGATGCGTCAAACAACGCCTGACTACTAAATAGCAGCCAGGAAACTCACGCCTAGAGGCATTTATGAGTAACAACCTCGACCAGCTCACCGATTGGTTGAAAGACCATAAGATCACAGAAGTCGAATGCATGATTGGCGACCTGACCGGCATCACCCGGGGCAAGATTTCGCCGACCAACAAGTTCATTGCCGAAAAAGGCATGCGCCTGCCCGAGAGCGTTCTGCTCCAGACCGTTACGGGCGACTATGTCGAAGACGACATCTATTACGAACTGCTCGACCCTGCCGACATCGACATGATGTGCCGCCCGGACGAAAACGCAGTGTTCCTTGTGCCCTGGGCCATCGAGCCCACCGCCCAGGTTATCCACGACTCCTACGACAAGCATGGCAATCCCATCGAACTGTCGCCGCGCAACGTGCTCAAGAAAGTGCTCAAGCTCTATGCCGACAAGGGCTGGCAGCCGATCGTCGCGCCGGAAATGGAGTTCTACCTGACCAAGCGCAGCGACGACCCGGACTTCCCGTTGCAGCCGCCCATTGGCCGCTCCGGTCGCCCGGAAACCGGCCGTCAGTCGTTCTCGATCGAAGCGGCCAACGAATTCGACCCGTTGTTCGAAGACGTCTACGACTGGTGCGAACTGCAGGAGCTGGACCTCGACACGCTGATCCATGAGGACGGCACGGCGCAGATGGAGATCAATTTCCGTCACGGCGACGCCTTGTCCCTGGCCGACCAGATCCTGGTGTTCAAGCGCACCATGCGCGAAGCGGCGCTCAAGCACAACGTAGCCGCCACTTTCATGGCCAAGCCCATGACCGGCGAGCCCGGCAGTGCGATGCACCTGCACCAGAGCATCATCGACAAAGACACCGGCAAGAACGTCTTTTCCAATGAAGACGGGACCATGAGCACGCTGTTCCTGAATCACATTGGAGGTCTGCAGAAGTTCATCCCCGAGCTGCTGCCGCTGTTTGCCCCCAACGTGAACTCGTTCCGCCGCTTCCTGCCGGATACGTCGGCGCCGGTGAACGTGGAATGGGGTGAAGAGAACCGCACCGTGGGCCTGCGCGTGCCGGAAGCCGGGCCGCAGAACCGTCGGGTGGAAAACCGTTTGCCGGGCGCCGACGCCAACCCGTACCTGGCGATCGCCGCCAGCCTGTTGTGCGGCTACATCGGCATGGTCGAAGGCATCAACCCGAGCGCGCCGGTGGTGGGGCGAGGGTATGAACGTCGCAACCTGCGCCTGCCACTGACCATCGAAGATGCCCTCGAGCGCATGGAAAACAGCGCCACCATCGAGAAATACCTGGGCAAGAAATTCATCACAGGCTACGTCGCGGTCAAGCGGGCCGAGCATGAAAACTTCAAGCGCGTCATCAGTTCGTGGGAGCGGGAATTCCTGCTCTTTGCCGTCTGAAGCGCCGGACGGGACTGCTTCAGGCAGTTCCGTCCCCACCGATCTACAAGGAGAATTCGCATGACCGGCAACAATCCGCAAACCCGTAAATGGCAGGCCCTGAGCAACGATCACCACCTGGCGCCATTCAGCGACTTCAAGCAGCTCAAAGAGAAAGGCCCGCGCATCATCACCCACGCCAAGGGCGTTTACCTGTGGGACAGTGAAGGCAACAAGATCCTCGATGGCATGGCCGGCCTCTGGTGTGTGGCCGTCGGCTACGGCCGCGACGAACTGGCCGACGCCGCCAGTCAGCAGATGCGCGAGCTGCCGTACTACAATCTGTTCTTCCAGACCGCTCACCCGCCGGTGCTGGAATTGTCCAAAGCCATCGCCGACATCGCCCCTGAAGGCATGAACCACGTGTTCTTCACCGGCTCCGGCTCCGAAGGCAACGACACCATGCTGCGCATGGTCCGCCACTACTGGGCGATCAAGGGCCAGCCGAACAAAAAAGTCATCATCAGCCGCAAGAACGGTTATCACGGTTCGACCGTGGCCGGCGCGAGCCTGGGCGGCATGACGTACATGCACGAGCAGGGCGACCTGCCGATCCCCGGCATTGTCCACATCGCCCAACCGTACTGGTTCGGCGAGGGCGGCGACATGAGCCCGGAAGAGTTCGGCGTATGGGCGGCCAACCAGCTGGAAGAAAAGATCCTGGAAATCGGCGTGGACAATGTCGGTGCCTTCATCGCCGAGCCGATCCAGGGCGCGGGCGGAGTCATCGTGCCGCCGGACAGCTACTGGCCGCGCATGAAGGAAATCCTCGCCAAGTACGACATCCTGTTCGTGGCCGATGAAGTGATCTGTGGTTTCGGTCGCACCGGTGAGTGGTTCGGTACCGATCATTACGGGTTGAAACCCCACATGATGACCATCGCCAAGGGCTTGACCTCCGGTTACATCCCCATGGGCGGCCTGATCGTGCGTGACGATGTGGTGGCGGTGCTCAACGAAGGCGGCGACTTCAACCACGGGTTTACCTATTCCGGTCACCCGGTAGCCGCTGCGGTGGCCTTGGAAAACATACGCATTCTGCGCGACGAAAAGATCGTCGAGCGTGTTCATGGCGAAACGGCACCCTATTTGCAACAGCGCCTGCGGGAACTGAACGATCATCCGCTGGTGGGTGAGGTACGCGGTGTCGGCTTGCTGGGGGCGATCGAACTGGTACAGGACAAGGCCACGCGCAAGCGCTACGAAGGCAGGGGTGTGGGCATGATCTGCCGGCAGTTCTGTTTTGATAACGGGCTGATCATGCGCGCCGTGGGTGACACCATGATCATTGCGCCGCCGCTGGTGATCAGCAAGGCCGAGATCGATGAGCTGGTGACCAAGGCGCGGCACTGCCTGGACCTGACGCTCAGTGCGTTGCAAGGCTAAGTGCTAGGCTCTGAGCGAGGCGCCCGTACGGGCCTCGTCCGGCGTGAACAAAAGGCTGGGCTTTTGTTGAAAGGCTGGCCTGTAACTTGCCAGACTACCGGCTGTTCAAGTTGCCCGCGAGCCGGCTACTGAACGACGGCTAAGAAGAATAACTGGAGCATTTTTCATGAAGGCATTAGGCATGAAGACATTAGGTATGAAGATGGCTGGCAAGACCCTCCTCGCCATGTCCCTGACGGGCGTGATGGCGAGTGCTGTTCAGGCGGACGACAAAGTGCTGCACGTCTATAACTGGTCCGATTACATTGCACCGGACACGGTCGCCAAGTTCGAGAAAGAGACGGGGATCAAGGTCGTCTACGACGTGTTCGACAGCAACGAGACCCTGGAAGCCAAGTTGCTGGCGGGCAAGTCCGGCTATGACATCGTGGTGCCGTCGAACAACTTCCTGGCCAAGCAGATCAAGGCCGGTGTTTACCAGGAGCTGGACAAGTCCAAGCTGCCGGACTGGAAGAACCTGGACACCGACCTGCTCAAGGCCGTGGGCGATGCCAGCGACAAGGGCAACAAATATGCCTTCCCCTACATGTGGGGCTCCATCGGTATTGGCTACAACCCGGAGAAGGTCAAGGCTGCACTGGGTATCGACAAGATCGATTCGTGGGACGTGGTGTTCAAACCGGAAAACATGGCCAAGCTCAAGAGCTGCGGCGTGAGCTTCCTCGATGCACCGACCGAGATGATCCCGGCGGCACTGCATTACCTGGGCAAGCCGACCGACAGCAAGGACAAGGCTGACCTGAAGGCCGCTGAAGACCTGTTCCTGAAGATTCGTCCTTCGGTTGCCTATTTCCACTCCTCCAAATACATCTCGGACCTGGCCAACGGCAACATCTGCGTGGCGGTGGGTTACTCCGGTGACCTGGAGCAGTCCAAGGAGCGCGCCAAGGAAGCGGGAGACAAGGTCAAGCTCAGCTACGTCATTCCAAAAGAAGGCGCCGGCACTTTCTACGACATGGTCGCCATTCCCAAGGACGCCGAGAACGTCGAATCCGCCTACAAGTTCATGAACTTCCTGATGCAGCCGCAGATCATGGCTGAAATCACCAACGCCGTACGTTTCCCGAACGGCAACAAGGCGGCCACGCCACTGGTGGACAAGGACATCACCAGCGATCCGAGCATCTACCCGTCTGACGAAGTGAAGAAGCAGCTGTATGCAATCAGTGATCTGGATGCCGGCACGTTGCGTCTGATCACCCGCAGCTGGACCAAGATCAAGTCTGGCAAGTAAGCCGGTCTGAGGCATCTTCCTGTTGTCGCCGGCATCGCGGCGGCGGCAACGGGAATAATTAAATGACTAAAAGTTTTGCTGGATCGGTTTATCGAGGGTAAGTTGCGCGCCGGTTTTGTTGCAGGGCACATCGCTGCCAGGTAACGGGGGCAACTTGGGCCCAACTATTTAAGAGGACCTCCACGTGCCTGTTTTTTCTTTGTTACGCAATGCCATGCTGATCGGTGCCGGACTGACGCTTGCCGTCAGCGTCCAGGCTGCCTCCACCGTGCATATTTATAACTGGTCGGATTACATCGGCGAGACCACCCTGGCGGACTTTGAAAAGGCCACGGGGATCAAGCCGGTGTACGACGTCTTCGACTCCAACGAAACCCTGGAAGGCAAACTGCTGGCCGGTCGTACCGGCTACGACGTGGTCGTGCCGTCCAACCATTTTCTGGGCAAACAGATCAAGGCCGGGGCGTTCCAGAAGCTCGACAAGTCGCAGTTGAGCAACTACGCCAACCTGGACCCGGTGCTGCTCAAGCGCCTGGAAAAGAATGATCCGGGCAATCAGTACGCCGTGCCTTATCTGTGGGGCACCAACGGCATCGGCTACAACGTCGAGAAGGTCAAGGCTGCGCTGGGCGTCGACAAGATCGACTCGTGGGCCATGCTGTTCGAACCGGAAAACATCAAGAAACTCTCCAGCTGTGGCGTTTCGTTCCTCGATTCGGGCGACGAGATGATCCCGGCGATGCTCAATTACCTGGGCCTGGACCCCAACAGCCAGAACCCTGAAGACTACAAGAAGGCCGAGGCTCAACTTCTCAAGATCCGGCCTTACGTCACCTACTTCAACTCTTCCAAATACATCTCCGATCTGGCCAATGGCGAGATCTGCGTGGCTGCCGGTTTCTCCGGTGACATCTTCCAGGCCCGCGAACGTGCTGAAGAAGCGAAAAAGGGCATCGAGATCGCTTATGTGATTCCCAAGGAAGGCGCCAACCTCTGGTTCGACATGCTGGCGATCCCGCGCGATTCCTCCAACGTCAAAGAAGCCCACGCCTTCATCAACTATTTGCTCAAGCCTGAGGTGATCGCCCAAGTCAGTGACGCCGTCGGCTATGCGAACCCCAATCCCAAGGCCGGCGAGTTGATGGACCAGCAAGTGCGCACCGACGAAGCGGTTTACCCACCGCAAGCGGTCATTGACAAGCTGTACGTCAACTCCGAGCTGCCGCCCAAGATCCAGCGCGTCATGACCCGCAGCTGGACCAGGGTCAAGTCAGGCAAATAGGGTCAAGCGCTTTAACTATTCCAAGGCTCGTCCGCGCAGGGCGAGCTGCAAATTTTGTGGGAGTTTCGTAAATGGCAGTTGCCTCCGGCGCCTATAAGAAAGCCCTCGAGGGCGACCAGACACCCAAGCAGGTGCTGGTCAAAATCGACCGGGTCACGAAAAAGTTCGACGAGACGATTGCCGTGGACGATGTGTCCCTGGAAATCAAGAAAGGCGAAATCTTCGCCCTGCTCGGCGGTTCGGGATCGGGCAAATCCACCTTGCTCCGCATGCTGGCGGGTTTCGAACGGCCCACGGAGGGGCGCATTTTCCTCGACGGTGTAGACATCACCGACATGCCGCCCTATGAGCGGCCGATCAACATGATGTTCCAGTCCTACGCCTTGTTCCCCCACATGACCGTGGCGCAGAACATTGCTTTCGGCCTGCAGCAGGACAAAATCCCGAAAGCCGAGATCGACGCCCGCGTGGCCGAAATGCTCAAGCTGGTGCAGATGAGCCAGTACGCCAAGCGCAAGCCGCATCAGCTCTCCGGCGGCCAGCGTCAACGTGTGGCCCTGGCCCGTTCCTTGGCCAAGCGGCCCAAGCTGTTGCTGCTCGACGAACCGATGGGGGCCTTGGACAAGAAGCTGCGCTCGCAGATGCAGCTTGAGCTGGTCGAGATCATCGAGCGGGTCGGCGTAACCTGCGTCATGGTGACCCACGATCAGGAAGAGGCCATGACCATGGCCGAGCGCATCGCGATCATGCACCTGGGCTGGATCGCCCAGATCGGCAGCCCGATCGACATCTACGAAACCCCCACCAGCCGGCTGGTCTGCGAGTTCATCGGCAACGTCAACATCTTCGAGACCGAAGTGGTGGACGACGCCGAAGGCCACGCGGTGCTGACTTGCAAGGACCTGGACCGCAACATCTACGTGGGCCACGGCATCAGTACCTCGGTGCAGGACAAATCGGTCACCTACGCCATCCGCCCGGAAAAACTGCTGGTCACCGCCGAGCAGCCGGACTGCGAGCACAACTGGTCCAGCGGCAAGGTCCATGACATTGCCTATCTGGGCGGCCATTCGGTGTTCTACGTCGAATTGCCGAGCGGCAAGCTGGTGCAGTCCTTTGTCGCCAACGCCGAGCGCCGGGGTCAGCGTCCGACCTGGGGCGACCAGGTATTCGTGTGGTGGGAAGACGACAGCGGCGTGGTGCTTCGCTCATGAACATGCGCAAATTCAAACGCCGACTCGACCGAATAACGCCCGGTGGCCGTCAACTGGTCATCGGGGTGCCCTTCATCTGGCTGTTCCTGTTCTTCATGCTGCCGTTCTTCATCGTCCTGAAGATCAGTTTCGCCGAAGCCGACGTGGCCATTCCGCCGTACACCGAGATCTACAGCTACATCGACCAGAAGCTGCAGGTGCTGCTCAACTTCAGTAACTATGTGCTGCTCAGCGAAGATGATCTGTACATCGCCGCCTACCTCGGCTCGCTGAAGATGGCCCTGATCAGCACCGTCTTGTGCCTGCTGATCGGCTACCCGATGGCCTACGCCATCGCCAAGGCCCGCCCGGACCTGCAAACGGTGCTCCTGCTGCTGATCATGATGCCGACCTGGACCGCGATCCTGATCCGCGTCTATGCGTGGATGGGTATCCTCAGCAACAACGGTCTGCTCAACGGCTTTTTGATGAGCATGGGCTGGATCAGCGAACCGCTGCAGATCCTCAACACCAACCTGGCGGTCTACATCGGCATCGTCTACTCGTACCTGCCGTTCATGATCCTGCCGCTCTACGCCAACCTGGTGAAGCATGACCCGAGCCTGCTGGAAGCGGCGTCCGACCTGGGGTCGAGCACCTTCAACAGTTTCTGGAAAATCACCGTGCCGCTGTCCAAGAACGGCATCATCGCCGGCTGCATGCTGGTATTCATCCCGGTGGTGGGCGAGTTCGTGATCCCGGAACTGCTGGGTGGCCCGGAAACCCTGATGATCGGCAAAGTGCTGTGGCAGGAATTCTTCAACAACCGTGACTGGCCGGTGGCGTCCGCGCTGGCAGTGGTGATGCTGGCGATCCTGATCGTGCCCATCATCCTGTTCAACCGCAGTCAGGCCAAAGAAATGGAGGGCAAGGAATGAAGCGCTTCAGTTTTTCAAGCCTGATGCTGGTGCTGGGTCTGCTGTTCATCTATGCGCCAATGCTGATCCTGGTGATTTACTCCTTCAACGCTTCGAAACTGGTGACGGTGTGGGGCGGCTGGTCGATCAAGTGGTACGTCGGTCTGCTGGACAACAGCCAGTTGATGGGCTCGGTGGTGCGCTCGCTGGAAATCGCCTGCTATACGGCGATCGCCGCAGTGGCCCTGGGGACACTGGCGGCCTTCGTGTTGACCCGTATTACCCATTTCAAGGGTCGCACGCTGTTCGGCGGCCTGGTCACCGCACCATTGGTGATGCCGGAAGTGATCACCGGTCTGTCGCTGTTGCTGCTGTTCGTGGCGATGGCGCAGATGATCGGCTGGCCCCAGGAACGTGGCATCGTCACGATCTGGATCGCCCACACCACGTTCTGCTCGGCCTATGTGGCGGTGGTGGTCTCGGCACGCTTGCGTGAACTGGACCTGTCTATCGAAGAAGCGGCCATGGACCTGGGTGCGCGGCCGTGGAAGGTGTTCTTCCTGATCACCATCCCGATGATCGCGCCATCGCTGGCGGCGGGGGGCATGATGTCGTTCGCCTTGTCGCTGGACGATCTGGTGCTGGCGAGTTTCGTCTCCGGCCCGGGCTCGACAACCTTGCCGATGGAAGTGTTTTCGGCGGTACGCCTGGGGGTCAAACCGGAAATCAATGCCGTGGCGAGCCTGATCCTGCTGGCCGTATCGTTGGTGACTTTCCTGGTCTGGTACTTCAGCCACCGCGCCGAAGAAAACCGCAAGCGGGCGATCCAGCAAGCCATCGAAGAAAGCGCCGCCGACTCCTGGAAACAGCCAGACCCGCGCCGGGCAGCCGCGCCGGTCTGACCGGACGCTGAGTCACTGTGGGAGCGGGCTTGCTCGCGCAAGCGGTGTGACAGTCGACGAAGAGGTTGAGTGTCAGTCCGCCTTCGCGAGCAAGCCCGCTCCCACAGGTCTTTTTGTTGCCCACAAATCCAGGGTCAGGCCCAAATCCAAGGTGGGAGCGAGCCTGCTCGCGATAGCGGCGTAGCAGTCAATGAAGATCTCAGTGATCGCCTCTCACTTCTTCAACGCATCATGCGCTTCCAGCGCCCGCAGGGAGTAGATATACGCCGCGCCGGCATTCAGCGAAACCGCAGTGGCCAGGGTGGCGGCGATCTCTTCGCGGGTGGCGCCGGCCTTGATGGCCGCATCGGTATGCACGCCGATGCAGCCGTCGCAGCGGGTCGTGATCGCCACGGCGATGGAGATCAGCTCCCGGGTCTTGGCATCCAGCACGTTGTTATCGGCCGCGGCTTCATCCAGGGCCATGTAGGCCTTGACCATTTTCGGATTGCTTTTGCCCAGGGCGCCGAAGGCACTTTTGATGGTGGGCAGCAGTTCGGACCAGTTGATGAACATGGGGTTGACTCCATAAAAAGGGGTAGTTGTTAAACCCTTCCAGTCTTGACCATAAATAGCGTCCAAGCCTGTTGATTGATGAAAAGCGTTACCCGTCATTGGGCTCAAGGCTTAGCCCCGACCGGCAGCAGCTTCAAGGTGCTGCGGGTATTGGCCATCACTTCTATTTCGGCCAGATGCGCCTGGTAGTACAGCCCTTCGATGTAAGCCTCGGCCTGATCCGCGTAATGCGCGTCGAACGGCACGCCGCTTTGCCCGACGGGGTTGACCGTGATGCTGTGGGCCGGATCGGCAAAGTCGATAATGCGTCGGGTGGACGGGCCATAGGTCACTGGCCAGGGCGCCGGACCGATTTTGGCCGAGAGGTTGTTGGGCACTTCATGGGTACCGGGAGCAGCAAAGGGGCCGACGTTGAAGATCCGGTCCAGCGGCTTTTGCAGGCCCAGCGGATGACCGTGGGTGAGGGTGTGCGCCTTGCCCCATTGCCATTGGCTGGCATCGTCACCCAGGGTGGCCTTCAGGTGCGCCAGACTCTTGCCCCAGGCCCTCATCACCGTGTCGGCACGGGTCTCCTTGCCCGGGGTGGTGCGATCGTCCCACCAGGGCGAATCCTCTGATGCCGCCAGGCGTGGCAGCGCGGCGTCGATCACTCGGGTCGACAGCGCGGTTTCGAAGAGCCCGTCGCCCAATTCATCGTGCAGTGCGGCGTCGGCCAGGTTAAAGAGGAACTGGTTGAACAGCGTGGCGCTTATGGAGTCCAGCGGATAGTCGCCCTGCCATTGGGCCAGTTGTTCCACCCATTTACGCTCCCGGGGGGCGCTGACCCCGTTACGCAGCACCGGCAGCAAAGGCGCGAGCAAACGCGGACCGTAGGCGGTGGTGGTGCCCAATTGCAGTTTGCGGGTGGTTTCGATGTCCCACTTGGCCTGCTTGTCGCCCAGTTGGAGGTTGAGTTTCTGGCCGCGATCGGCAAGGTTGTAGTAACCCGCAATCTCGATGCCGCTGGCCGATACCGGCTGGAAATTGGCCGACACGATGTAGCCTCGGGCCGGGTTCTCTTCCTGGGGGTTGCTGCTGAAAGGGTAGAAGCCCTCCTTTTGCGCCTCTGCGCTGCCGCCATCGAGCATGAAACCGGGCTGCACGCCGGCCGGCCGCTTGGGCAATTGCGCCGCGGCCCACCAACCGATATCGCCCTTGGCGTTGGCCCACACCACATTCAGCCCTGGCGCGTGGATCTTGGCTGACGCGCTGCGAGCCTTGGTCAGGGTGTCGGCGCGATTGAGCTGGTAGAAGGCTTCGAGGATCGGGTTGCGGCTTTCCAGGAACCCCCACCACATGGCGATAGGTGTCTTGCCGGCGTTGGAGCCGAGGGCGTCGTTGACGATCGGGCCATGGGGCGACTGGCGCAGTTGCAGCGTCACCGGCGCCTGGCCCTTGACTGCGATCTGTTGTTCGCTGCGGGTCATGTCCACCCATTGGTCGCGATACCAGACCTGCTCGGGATTATCCGGGTTGACCCGTTCGACGATCAGGTCCAGGTCGTCGTTCTGGAACATCGTGACGCTCCAGCCGAAATCCTTGTTCATGCCCAGCGTCGCAAAGGGCATCAGCGCCTGGTAATGCCCGTAAAGCTCGAAACCCGGGGCCGACAGGTGCGCCTCGTACCACACCGACGGCGCGGAAAAGCGGATATGCGGGTCGCCCGCCAGCAACGGTTTGCCGCTGTGGGTGCGGCTGCCGGAGACCGCCCAGGCGTTGCTGCCTTCGAACTGCGGCAGGCCGTTTTCGGCCAGGGCCTGTTCACTGAGACGGGCCAGGGTGTTGAGGTCTTTCCAGTCGGCGGCGGCCAGGGGCAGGCCGCTCTTGCGAGTCTCGGCCAGCACGCCCTTGGGCTGCCAGTCGAGGTCGAAAATGTTCAGGTAGTCGCTGCCAAGCTGATCGCGCACGTAAGTCAAAAGCGGCTCGGTGCGAAACGCGGCCGCAAAGCTGTAGGCCATGTAGCCGGCAATGCTCACGGTGTCCTCGGCGGTGAAAGGACGCTTGGGGATGCCCAGCACATCGAACTCCACCGGCCTGGCGTGGGTTTCCTGGTAGCGGTTGATGCCATCCAGGTACGCCTGCATCGCGATCCAGGCCGGGGACTGTGGGTCCTGTTCCGTCAGATAGGTCGCGGCGCGTTCGCGAATGCGCAGGCTGCGCATCAGTTTGTCGGTGTCGAGCAGCTTCGGCCCGAGTACCTCGGCCAGTTCGCCACGGGCGAGGCGGCGCATGATCTCCATTTGAAACAGCCGGTCCTGGGCATGGACATAACCCAGGGCGCGGTACAGGTCGGTTTCGTTTTCAGCACGGATATGCGGCACGCCGCGTTCGTCGTAGCGCACGGTCACCGAGCCTTGCAGACCTTGCAGCTGCACCGTGCCCTGGCGGGTGGGCTGCTTGCTGTAGAGGTAGCCGCCCGCGACGATGATGGCGGTGACGACCAATGACAGGAAGGCGATGAGGGTGCGTTTCATGCTAAATCCTTATTGAGTGACAGCGGTCCCATGGTTTCGCTGTTTATTCCCATGTTTAACATGCCGCCGGGTGTCTGCGTATCCTTGCTCGGGGGGATTTTCCCTGCGGCCTATTCTTTGGCGGATGTGTCCTGCCCCCACGGGCAATAACACCCTACCGCCAGCGTGTGGGTCGCATTCACCGCCCGGCCGCTGCTCAGGGCCTCGAGAATCGGCTCGATGAAGCTGTTGCTCGAATTGCAGGTCAGGCCTTCGCTGTAGGGACCGAAGTACGCCAGTTTGCCGCTGCGATCCCAGATCGCTACTGCCGGACTGGCGGGAATCTGGCTTGAGCCGGGGAGCACCGAAAGCGGTTTGAGGCTGCTCAGCGTGGTCGGCAATTGGCCCTGACTGCCGGTTTTTTGGACTGCATAAAACTCGACACCTTGGGGGGCGTATTTCTCCACCAGCTCGGAAAGGTGCTGTTGGTTGCCGACGTTGCATGGGCAGGCGGGATCCCAGAAATGCACCAGACGGATCGGGCCAGGGCCGGCCAGGCCGGGGGGGAGGCGCAAAGGGTCGCCGGAAAATACCGCCGTGTGTTCACTGAACGCTCGCAGAAAGCGGCCCTGGAACCAGTCGTAGGCGATCCACAACACGGCGGCGCACCCGAGGGCAAGCAAGCTGGCAAGCAAGGTCGTGCGGTGGGACGGGCGCATGGAGTCGATCCTCTGAGGCCGCGTAGCTTGCCATGCCTGGCGCGACAGATGAATATCGCAGGCCTACAAAGTCTGTTTCGCGCGTTGCGCTTTTATGTGGAAATCCTATGCCCGTCAGTTTCGACCCCGATCACCTGCGTGCCAGCCTGCAACCTTTGGCTCAGTGGCAGCCGCTGTCTGCGCAGGCGCTGGCTTATCAGCGGTTCTACGGCCTGGATTTTCCTCACCGCACGTTGCGCAAGGGCCTGGGGCGTTTCGAGATAGACGGATATGAGCTGGTCGGTCAGGTCTGGTGGCCGGAAAAAGCGCTAGCGACGCTGTTTCTGTTCCACGGCTATTACGACCATATGGGGTTGTACCGGCACTTGATCGAGTGGGCGCTGGAGCAGAAATTCGCCGTGATCGCCTGCGACCTGCCGGGCCACGGCCTGTCCAGTGGCGAGCGCGCCAGCATCGGTGATTTCGCCGAGTACCAGGCCACGTTGCAAGGCCTGCTGACCGAGGCCGGGACGCTGGAGCTGCCGCAACCCTGGCATCTGTGCGGACAAAGCACCGGAGGGGCCATCGTGGTTGATCACGTGCTCAACCAGGGCCAGCACAGCCCTGCCCAAGGTCAGGTCATACTGCTGTCGCCCTTGGTACGGCCGCGGGCCTGGGGCTGGTCGCGCCTGAGTTACTACTTGCTCAAACCCTTTGTAACCGGCATCGCCCGACGTTTCAGCGAGAACTCCACCGACCCGGACTTCCTGCCATTCCTGCAAGCCGACCCGTTGCAACCGCTACGCCTGCCCACCGCGTGGGTCGGAGCGTTGGGGCAATGGATCAAGCGTATCGAAGTCGCCCCGAGCAGTCCGCGCCAGCCCTTGATCGTGCAGGGCCAGGCGGACATGACGGTGGATTGGGCGCATAACCTGCAAGTGTTGCGCAGCAAGTTCGATCGGCCCCAGGTGCTGATGTTGCCCGAAGGCCGGCATCACCTGGCGAATGAGGCGCTGGCGATGCGGCAGGAGATGTTTGGATTTCTGACGAAGCGGATGAGCCGGGTTCGGCGCTGACCCGGCTATTGCTATCGCGAGCAGGCTCGCTCCCACACTGGTTTTTCGACGATCACAAAATCTGAGTTCACTCAAACACCCTGTGGGAGCGAGCCTGCTCGCGATAACGGTGTCAGGGGCGCTGAAGATCTATCTATTGCCCGAGAGTCTGCCCCACCGCCAACCCCGCCCGAATCGCTGCCAAGGCCGCTTGATAATAGGCCTGGCCCTCCGCCGACTCGGCGAAGGTGGCGAACTCCTCCAGCTCGGTGTCCGTCAGGTCGCGGTAGACGTACAGCAGTGTGTTGTTCAGGTCTGCGCCGATCTGCTCCATCAGACGCTGGCGCTGACCGTTCAGCATGCCCTGGGCCTGGCCAGCACCCAGCAGGCCGGGGATCATCGAGCTCAGGCTGTCCGCCGCCACGCCGGCGATCGCCAGGCTGACTTCGGCGCCGGCCTCGCGGGCGGGCAGGGACTGGGCAAGATGGCCGATGATCAACAGGCGGTTGTCGCTGACTTGCATCTTCGGCAGGCCCTTGGCGTTCTTCGCCAATTGGTCGCGACGGGTGGCCAGCAGCTCGGCTGCCACGACTTTGCGGCCCAGGGGCGACTGAAAAAAACTCAGGGCCGGGGCTGGGTCGGTGAGGTTCTTGCGCAATTGCGCCTCGGCCCGCTGGTCCATGGCCTGGGGGGCAAAGCGTTGATTGCTGTTGTTGACCAGTGCCTGGAACACTGCCGGTGGCAGGCTGCTCTGGTAACGCTGCTGCGCGGCGCTCAAGGCGTCATTGAAATGCGCCCGTTGTTCCGGCCAGCCGGCGACCTTGTACAACTGGTCGTAGCTGTCTGCCCAGGCGGGCAACGCACAGAACATCAACAATGAGAAAAGCAAACGGCGCATAGGGACTCCTGTCAGCAGCCGACTATTCTCCGTGGGGTGTGGGGACTTGTCGAGAATTCGTATCAAGTTCCTGCGCCTGCGCCATCAGGCGTGACAAACCCGCTGCGCGGCGCTGTCGGTTTTGCAGGCACAGGAATACTATGCGCGCCATGCAAATACCTTCTGATCACCCACTGCTGTTACGTATCGTCGACGACCTGGCCGAGCGCGGCTGGTCGCAGCAGAATATCTTCCTGCCGGACGCGCTGACCCGCGCCCTGGCAGCCGAATGTCGCCAGCGCGCCGCCGAAGGCGAGCTGGCTCCGGCGGCGGTCGGACGTGGGCCGTTTTCGGAGATTCGTGAAGGGATTCGGGGTGATCGTATCCAATGGATCGAGCCCGGTCAGGCGCAAGCGTGCGACCGTTACCTGGGCTTGATGGACAGCTTGCGGGAGGCGATCAATCGCGGGTTGTTCCTGGGGCTGGAGGATTTCGAAAGCCACTTCGCGCTGTACCCTCCTGGCGCCTTCTACCTCAAGCACGTCGACCGCTTTCGCGATGACGATCGACGCATGGTGTCGGCGGTGCTTTACCTCAACGACGCCTGGTTGCCGGAGCATGGCGGCCAGTTACGCATGTACCTGGACGATGGCGTGGAGCACGACGTGGTGCCCACCGGCGGTTGTCTGGTGGTGTTCCTGTCGGGGGACATCCCCCATGAAGTCCTGCCGGCGGCGCGAGATCGCCTGTCCTTGACCGGCTGGTTCCGGCGCCGCGGCACCGAGGTGTTCTGAGCATGGAAAAGATCCTCGTCAGCCGCTGCCTGCTCGGACATCGCGTGCGCTACGACGGCGGT
Source organism: Pseudomonas sp. N-1-13 (assembly GCF_057787095.1). Taxonomy (NCBI): domain Bacteria; kingdom Pseudomonadati; phylum Pseudomonadota; class Gammaproteobacteria; order Pseudomonadales; family Pseudomonadaceae; genus Pseudomonas; species Pseudomonas sp. N-1-13. The sequence goes on from NZ_JBYNRI010000001.1 coordinate 243,605, forward strand.
GCCAGTGGCCCGTTCGATCAGCTTCAACGCTGGCTCGACGAAGGTCGGGTCGTGCCGCTGTGCCCGGAAGTCGCCGGCGGCTTGCCCACGCCTCGGGCGGCGGCAGAAATTCCCGGTGGGCAAGGTACGCAGGTGCTCGACGGCCAGGCGACGGTGATCACCACCGAGGGTGAAGACGTCAGTGAACAGTTTCTGTCCGGCGCGTATCAAGCGCTGGAGCGGGTGCGCGAACACGCTATCCGTATCGCCGTGCTCAAGGCCAACAGCCCGTCGTGCGGCAATCTGCTGACCTACGACGGGACGTTCAGCGGCGTGAAAGTGCCTGGCGAAGGTGTGACGGCGGCCTTGCTCAAACGTCATGGGGTGCAAGTGTTCAGTGAGTTGGAATTGGCAGAAGCTGCGGCGGCGCTCAGGGCCTTGACCGACGAATAAGCACCGGTAGCGACGCTCTCATCGCGGGCAAGCCTTGCTCCCACAAATCCCCTTGCCACAGGGGTTGTGTCATCTAGAGCTGCTCAGCCAGCTGCTCGATCTGTTCCTGGCGTTCCGATTGGCTCAACCGCGCCTGCGGATTAAGCGACGACCATTGCGGGTACGCTCTGGCCTTGTTCAGCGCTTCGGGCAGTTTGCCCTCGCGCCAGGTTTTATCCTGGGGTGTGGCGATGTGGATGCTGTCCATTGCCGCATGGCCGCGCTGGTTGAGGGCTTGCAACAGTTGCCGTTGGCGCAGGGCCAACAGGCGTAGCACACTGTCGTCCACTGTCAGCTCCCGCTGGCCCTTGAGCTTGCCCATCAACCTGTTCCCGTAGCTGCGGGCGGTTTGCAGGGCGCCACCGGCAATGGCGCCGGCCAGGGCGGCGGCGCCGAGGGTCAGACCGCCCACCAGCAAATCCACGCCGGCACCGGCCGCTGCGCCCGCGGCGATCCCACCACCCACACGTACACCCAGCTGTTTGAGGGTGTCGGGATTGAACAGGTCATCGCCCCAGCGGCCGTCAAGTAGAGGCAAATCGCTAGCCGCGGCGTCCTGGGGACGGAAGGCGTAGAGCTTGAGCAAGGCTTCGACGCAGCGCTGCTCCCGTTGACGTACGGCGTTGCGCAGCTCGCTGATGGCCTGTCGTTCCAGCTCGGCATCGCTGGCTACGCTGCGTCGGCAAGCGGCGCAATCGATCAGCAGTTCGGCGATCAAGCGCTGCGCGCTCTGCTGACGGGCCAGGCGTTGGGCCTGTTGATCGGCGACCAGTCGTTCCAGTTGCCCACGGGCGCTTTCCAGCAACAGGGCGAGGCTTTCATACAGGCGTCGCTCGCCATCCTCGGGCGGAGCGACGCTGTCGAAACGCACCAGAGCGTGCAGCCCCAACCGTGCCAGGGCTTCGCGCCAGTCGGGCTCGCGGTGGCTGGCGCTGCTGACGAAATTCAACACTGGCAGCAGCGGTTTGCCGCAACTGGCGAGTACTTGAAGCTCATCCCGGTACTTGGCCAGCACCGGCTCTCGCGCATCGATCACATAGAGTCCGGCATCGCTGGCGAGCAATTGTCGCAGCACTTTGGCTTCCTGTTCGAAGCGTTGTCGTGCCTCGCTGCCGTCCAGGAATCGCGCCAGGCGTGCCGGCCCGTCCAAGCGCTCACCGGGGCGCTCCAAGCGTTCGAGGTAGTCAAGCAGGGCGATGGCGTCTTCCAGGCCCGGCGTGTCGTACAGCTCCAGCAACGCTTCGCCGTCCACCGACAGGCGCGCGCCCTCGACGTGTCGGGTTGTGCTGGGGCGGTGGGACACTTCGCCGAAGCCGACGTCCCGGGTCAGTGTGCGCAGCAAGGAGGTTTTGCCCACATTGGTGTGGCCAACCACGGCCAGCTTCAGCGGCTTGGTGGGTTCAGTCATGGCCGGTCTCCAGCCAGTTCAAAGGCGCGCAGTCCGCGAAGGGCAATTGCAACTGTTGCAGCGCGTTGTGCCAATCGCCCAGGCGTTCGGCGTCCAGCGCTTGCCCGGGCGGTGCCTGCAACAACCAGATGCGGGTGGCGCCGGCGCTGCGGGCCAGTTCGGCGATCAGCGCCAGGCTGCCACGATCCGGTGAACGTCGTGGGTCGCAGGCAATCGCCAGGCGCGCGGGAGGAAAGCGTGACAGTTGTTCGAGGAGCTTGTGGCGCGATTCGCGGCTGTCGAGCACTCCGGCGTTTTTCACCGTGCCTGGCAGTTTCGGTGGCCAAGGCCGGTCGTCCAGTTCGATCGCCACCAGCAGCGCACCGTCGCTTTGCAGCGCGCCAACGTCACTTTCAATTTGATGCAATTGCGCGGGCGCGGCATCGCTGATGCCCAGGCGCTCGCTACTGGGCATCAGCCGCTCCCGCAGTTGGGCATAACCTGGCAGGTTCAAGTCCAGGCGCAGCGTGGCGCGGCCGCGACGCCAGCGCCACAGGCACAACAGCGCCAGACACAGGCGCGGCAACACGCCGTAGACCAGCGTCACGCCCACCAGCCAAGCGGCCCAGGCCTGGCGGGCGCTTTCGATATTCAGCGCGGCGTCGCCACTGGCGCGAATCATCTCTTCGGTTGGCCCGCTCAAACCCAGTAGGGCGGGCAGGGCGCCGAGGGCCTGGGTCATGACGACGAAGGTCTCACCGCCGAGAATGGTGGTTTCCCATACAAAACCGTAGCGCCGGGTGGCCATCAGCATCAGTACGATGACCAGCGCGCTGAGCATCGCCAGCAACCACAAACCATTGACCAGCGCACCGAGGGCCCAGCGATTGAGCTTGTGTCGTTGCAATAACAGCAGCAGGGCCGGCGCCAGTTGCGCAGCCTTGGCATCGCGGGCGAGTTTTTCGCTGAGCCACAACCACAGGCGCCCCAGCGCTGCACCTTGCTCACCCGCAAAGATCAGGCCCAGGGCCCAGCCGATAAGCAAGATCAGGTTCAACGCCAACAGGCTGCCCAGGGCCCAGAACACATTGATCGGCGTGCGTCCGTCGCCGAGTGCGGCAAAGCCCAGGCCAGCGCCACTGATGATGGCGAGTACGGCCATTATGATCAGCGCCAGGCGCGCCCCTTGCAGCCAGTGATGCAAGGCCTGGCTGAGGCCGTCGCGCTCGGCCAGCCAGCGGGCGCGGTGACGGATACGGCTGGATAAATCGCCACCCGCCGCGCGGGCCAGGCGATTGGCCTCCTGATCTTCGAGCGGGCCGGCGTGTTCTTCACGCAGACGTACCGTCTCGGTCAACCAGAGGTCATGCAGTTCAGTCAGAGGCTCAGACACAGGCGCTTCCGTCGCAAATGAGGGTTGAGCATAACCGCTGTGGCCTCTGGTATCCTCGCCGGCATGAAAAAAACACTCCCTTTAAGCCTGATCGCAGCCCTCGGTGAAAACCGTGTGATCGGCGTCGACAACAGCATGCCCTGGCACTTGCCGGGGGACTTTAAATACTTCAAGGCTACCACCTTGGGCAAGCCCATCATCATGGGCCGCAAGACCTGGGACTCCCTGGGGCGGCCGCTGCCGGGGCGCTTGAACATCGTGGTCAGTCGTCAGCCTGGCCTCGTGCTGGAGGGCGCGGAAGTCTTTTCCACGCTGGAGGCAGCGGTGGAACGGGCTGAGGCGTGGGCGTTGCAGCAGGGTGTCGACGAACTGATGTTGATCGGCGGCGCCCAGCTGTACGCCCAGGCCCTGGAGCAGGCGGACCGACTGTACCTGACCCGTGTGGCGCTGAGCCCGGATGGCGATGCCTGGTTTCCGGCGTTCGATTCGAGCCAGTGGAAACAGGTGTCGAACCAGCCGAACCCGGCCGAGGGTGACAAGCCGGCCTACAGCTTTGAGGTGTGGGAAAAGCTGTAAGCCATGTGGGAGCAAAGCTTGCTCGCGATTCAGACGACGCGGCGCTTCAGTCGAACCGCATCACCGTTCTTCGCGAGCAAGCTTTACTCCCACAAGTATCGGGCAATCAAGCCTGCACCAACTCCCCATGCTCCTCGGCATCCAGCAAAGCCTTGTCGGTCTGCTGCATCACCTGGCTGGTGATCGCCCCGGCAGTGATCGAACCGCTGACGTTCAACGCCGTGCGGCCCATGTCGATCAGTGGCTCGACGGAAATCAGCAGCGCCACCAGTGAAACCGGCAAGCCCATGGCCGGCAGCACGATCAACGCGGCAAATGTCGCGCCACCACCGACACCGGCCACCCCGGCCGAGCTCAAGGTCACGATCGCTACCAGCGTCGCGAGCCACACCGGATCCAGCGGGTTGATGCCCACGGTCGGCGCGACCATCACCGCCAGCATGGCCGGGTAGAGGCCGGCGCAGCCGTTCTGGCCGATGGTGGCGCCGAACGACGCGCTGAAGCTGGCAATGGCCCGTGGAATGCCGAGGCGGCTGGTCTGGGCTTCGATACTCAGCGGGATGGTCGCGGCGCTGGAGCGGCTGGTGAAGGCGAAGGTCAGGACCGGCCATATCTTGCGGAAAAAACGTAACGGGTTGATTCCAGCGGCGGACACCAGCAGACCGTGAACCACGAACATCAGGCCCAGACCCAGGTACGACACCACCACGAAACTGCCAAGCTTGATGATGTCCTGGACGTTGGAGCCGGCCACCACTTTGGTCATCAGCGCCAGCACGCCGTACGGGGTCAGCTTCATCACCAGCCGCACCAGACGTGTCACCCAGCTTTGCAGGGTGTCGATGGCGTTGACCACTTTCTGACCTTTTTCCACGTCATCCTTGAGCAATTGCAGTGCCGCGACACCCAGGAAGGCCGCGAATATCACCACGCTGATGATCGAGGTCGGCTTGGCCCGGGCCAGGTCGGCAAAGGGGTTCTGCGGAACGAACGAGAGCAGCAACTGCGGGATATTCAGGTCTGCGACCTTGCCGGCATAGTCGCTCTGGATCACCTGCAGGCGTGCGATTTCCTGGGTGCCGGCCACCAGGCCTTCGGCGGTGAGACCGAACAGGTTGGTCAGGCCGATACCGATAAGGGCGGCGATGGCGGTGGTGAACAGCAGTGTGCCGATGGTCAGGAAGCTGATCTTGCCCAGGGATGAGGCGTTATGCAGGCGCGCTACCGCGCTGAGAATTGAAGCGAAGACCAGCGGAATCACGATCATTTGCAGCAACTGCACATAGCCGTTGCCCACCAGGTCAAACCAGCCGATCGAGGCTTTCAACACCGGGTTGCCGGCGCCGTAAATCGTGTGCAGGACGGTGCCGAACACCACGCCCAGCACCAGTGCCAGCAGGACTTTTTTGGCCAGGCTCCAGGTGCTGTGACGGGTTTGCGCCAGACCAAACAGCAAGGCGAGGAACACCAGCAGATTGAGGATCAGCGGCAGATTCATCAAAAAAACTCCGATAGGACTTGTGCCAGTCGCCTGAAGCCGCGACTGCGAGGCGGGAAGCCTAACAGCCTGATATCTAATGAATTAATAATAAAAAGGTATGTAGATTGTCGTTTATGGAATAAGGCAATGACGTTTATGGGCATGCCGCTGGCGGTATCAAGACGCAAGCGGTCGCGGGCAGGAGAGAAACGTCACAAGCATTTGTTAGCGTCGAGTTCTTTGAACCTTGGAGAAACGCCGATGAAGCTTGCACCTCACCTTCTCGTTGTCGCCATGGGCCTGGGCCTCGTTGGCCAGGCGCTCGCCACTGAGCTCAAGCACTGGCCAGCGGAACAGGCCAAGGCGCTGGACGCGATGATCGCGGCCAACGCCAACAAAGGTAACTACGCGGTGTTCGACATGGACAACACCAGTTACCGCTACGACCTGGAAGAGTCGTTGCTGCCGTTCATGGAGAACAAGGGCCTCATCACCCGCGAAACCCTCGACCCATCTCTGAAGCTGATGCCGTTCAAAGACACGGCCGAACACAAGGAAAGCCTGTTCAGCTACTACTACCGTTTGTGCGAAGTGGACGACATGGTCTGCTACCCCTGGGTCGCCCAGGTGTTTTCCGGCTTTACCCTCAAAGAACTCAAAGGCTACGTTGACGAATTGATGGCTTCTGGCAAGCCGGTCCCGACCACGTATTACGACGGCGACAAGGTGGTCAACTACAACGTCAACCCGCCGAAGATTTTCACCGGTCAGGTCGAGCTGTACAACAAACTGATGGAAAACGGCATCGAGGTCTATGTCATGACCGCGGCTTCGGAAGAATTGGTGCGCATGGTCGCCGCCGATCCGAAGTACGGCTACAACCTCAAGCCGCAGAACATCATCGGCGTGACCACGTTGCTCAAGGATCGCAAGACCGGCGAACTGACCACCGCCCGCAAGCAGATCAGCAATGGCAAATATGACGAGAAGGCCAACCTGAGCCTTGAGTACACACCGTATCTGTGGACTCCGGCGACCTGGATGGCCGGCAAGCACGCGGCAATCCTGACGTACATCGACGAATGGAAAAAACCGGTGCTTGTGGCTGGCGACACCCCCAGCAGCGACGGCTACATGCTGTTCCACGATGTGAACGTGGCCAAGGGCGGCATTCACCTGTGGGTCAACCGCAAGGACAAGTACATGGACCAGATCAACGGCATGATGGCCAAGCACGCCGCGGCCCAGGCCAAGGAAGGGCTGCCAGTGACGGCGGACAAGAACTGGGTGATCGTCAAGCCGGAAGATATCCAGTAAACCCCAGGACTCCTTGTGGGAGCGAGCCTGCTCGCGATGACGGTGTGTCAGCCAACTGAGATGTTACTGAACGTTATCGCGAGCAGGCTCGCTCCACAGTTGATCATCGATGGTTTGTTTCACTGCAAAAAAATGCCCCACCTTGAGTGGGGCATTTTTATTGCTGTTTATGGACGCTTACAACCCGTCGAGCATCGCCTTGTTACGCACCGCGCCCTTGTCGGCGCTGGTGGCGAGCAGGGCATAGGCCTTGAGGGCGGTGGTGACTTTGCGCGGACGCACTTCCACCGGCTTCCAGCCTTTGTTGTCCTGTTCAACACGGCGTCCGGCCAGTTCTTCATCGCTGATCAGCAGGTTGATCGAGCGGTTCGGAATGTCGATCAGGACTTTGTCGCCGTCGCGCACCAGGCCGATGGCACCGCCAGCAGCGGCTTCCGGTGAAGCGTGGCCGATGGACAGGCCCGAGGTGCCGCCGGAGAAACGGCCATCGGTCAGCAGTGCGCAGTCTTTGCCCAGTCCTTTGGACTTCAGGTAGGACGTGGGGTAAAGCATTTCCTGCATGCCCGGACCACCTTTTGGCCCTTCGTAGCGGATGATCACGATATCGCCGGCCTTCACTTCGTCGGCGAGGATCCCGCGCACGGCGCTATCCTGGCTTTCGAAAATCTTGGCGTTGCCTTCGAACACATGGATCGATTCGTCGACGCCGGCGGTTTTCACCACGCAGCCATCCAGAGCGATGTTGCCGTACAGCACAGCCAGGCCACCTTCTTTGGAGTACGCGTGCTCGACGCTGCGGATGCAGCCGTTTTCACGGTCATCGTCCAGGGTTTCCCAACGAGTCGATTGGCTGAACGCCGTTTGCGTTGGAATACCTGCCGGGCCGGCCTTGAAGAAATGATGCACGGCTTCGTCGGTGGTTTGGGTGATGTCCCACTTGGCGATGGCCTCGGCCATGGTTTTGCTGTGTACGGTCGGCAGGTCGGTGTGCAACAGGCCACCACGGGCCAGGGAGCCGAGGATGCTGAAGATCCCGCCAGCGCGGTGCACGTCTTCCATGTGGTACTTCTGGATGTTCGGCGCGACCTTGCACAGCTGCGGCACGTGACGGGACAGACGGTCGATGTCGCGCAGGTCGAAATCGATCTCGGCTTCCTGGGCGGCGGCCAGCAAATGCAGGATGGTGTTGGTGGAGCCGCCCATGGCGATGTCCAGGGTCATGGCGTTTTCGAACGCCTTGAAGTTGGCGATGTTGCGCGGCAGCACCGACTCGTCATCCTCGCCGTAGTAACGCTTGCACAGCTCGACGATGGTCCGGCCGGCCTGCAGGAACAGCTGTTCGCGATCGCTGTGGGTGGCGAGGGTCGAACCGTTGCCCGGCAGGGCCAGGCCAAGGGCTTCGGTCAGGCAGTTCATCGAGTTGGCGGTGAACATGCCGGAGCACGAACCGCAGGTCGGACAGGCGCTGCGCTCATACTCCGCGACCTTTTCATCGGAAGCGCTGGAGTCGGCGGCGATCACCATGGCGTCGACCAAGTCAAGGCCATGGCTGGCGAGCTTGGTCTTGCCGGCTTCCATCGGGCCGCCGGAAACGAAGATCACCGGGATGTTCAGGCGCAAGGCCGCCATGAGCATGCCGGGGGTGATCTTGTCGCAGTTGGAAATGCACACGATGGCGTCGGCGCAATGGGCATTGACCATGTATTCGACGGAGTCGGCGATGATCTCGCGACTGGGCAGCGAATAAAGCATGCCGTCGTGGCCCATGGCGATACCGTCATCCACGGCAATGGTGTTGAACTCTTTGGCTACGCCACCCACGCGTTCGATTTCCCGGGCAACCAGTTGACCCAGGTCCTTGAGGTGAACATGGCCTGGCACGAACTGGGTGAAGGAGTTGGCAATGGCGATGATCGGCTTCTTGAAGTCGTCATCCTTCATCCCCGTGGCGCGCCACAATGCACGGGCGCCGGCCATGTTGCGGCCATGGGTGGATGTTTTCGAGCGGTAATCAGGCATGGAGCACTCCGGGCGGCAAATCAGGTACGTATCAGGTATCAATGGGAAGTGAGCTTCTGTTGACGTCTGGAACACCCGGGTTTGGCCGTGTGTCCGGAAGTGGCCGATGACTTTGCAGGATCGCTGCGCGCCTCAGCATGAGCTCATAAACCCGCCGGGGATGAATGGCGATGAATGTCGCGATTCTACACCCCTGGCGTCAGGATGAAATGACGCAAAGCGCTGATCGGGTGCCAATGTCGTGCTCGGGATGACGACTGGCGATGTTCAACCCGTCAACAGCGTCCTGTGACGATGCCGGAGCAGACCATTGAGTGCCAGCCCCAGGAGGCTGAGCAACATCAGGCATAGAGCCAGGGTGGTTTGCAGGTCCAGCGGCGTGAGGCTGAGCGCAGCGCTGGTCAAACCGCCGACAATGAAGATCAGCACGCTGCCTGCCGAGGCCGATGTACCGGCTTGCTCGGGGAAGATATTCATCGCCCGGGTGTGGGCCGCCGCACGAGCAATGGTCGTTCCGGCGGTGCACACGATCATGGGCAGCAGCAGCGTGGTGACCGACAAGCCCAGATGGCTGGAGAGCCCAAGCATCAACACTCCCGCCGTCAGGATCAGGCACAGCCCCGTGAGGATTTGCGTCTGTGGGTCGATCCGGTTGCTCAGCACGGTCGCGACCGCTCCACCGCCGATATAGGCCAGCCCGTAGCCCAGCAACGTCAGCGAAAATGCCTGCGGCGACAGTTGCAACTGGTCAATGAAAACCAGCGGTGAGATGACGATGAACGAGAAATGGCAAGAAAAAGCCAATGCTGACGTCAGCCAGTAGGCCATGAAGTTGAAGTCACTGCATACCGTCCGGTAGGACGCGATGAAGTCCGGGCGCCTGGGTTGGCTATCCGCTGGCAAAGGCTTGAGTAGAAGACTGGCGCTCAAGAACACACTGACAGCCAGGGCAATGAATACCAGGAAGCTGCCGCGCCAGCCCATCCAGCTTTGCAGTCCGGTGCCGGCCAAGGGCGAAACGGAAATGAAAATGCCGCCGCAGGTGACCAGGAAAATCCGTAATCGCTGCTGCTCCTGACCTGTAAACAGGTCCTGGATCAGTGCCTGAGAGAGCACGAAACAACCGCATCCCACGGCTTGGATGACCCGGAAAAGCAGGAAGGACCAGTAGTCATTGGCAACGACGCACCCGGTCGCGCCAACGGCCGAGACGATGATCCCGATCAGCAGCAGGTTCTTTCGTCCCATGGCGTCGGAAAGCGGGCCGACCAGCAGTTGGGACACTGCGATCCCCACTGCGAACAGGCTGACAGACAGGGCGATATCGGGCGATGGACGCTCAAAGTGTTCGGACAGCGCCGGAAACGAAGGCAGCACCACATCGATGGGGAATACGCCGAGCAAGGTCAGCATCAACAATAAGCCGACAGTGGCCGTTTTGCGTGTGGCGAGATCATGAGTGTCAGCCATCGATAAACCCCGCCTGGAAGAACCTCTGCCGATTGGGGCCGTCTTCGAAGAAACCTGCCTGCTGCATGGCTGTGAAGGTCGAGACTGCCCCCGAGCGAACTCGCTGGGCGTGAGCGTCCGGTTGCAGGAGGTTTGCAACGATCTTCAACGCGTCCTGTTCGTCAAAGCCGACGCTGGCGAGGCTGCGCGTTAACCAAGGGATGTCGGGCTCGAAGTAAAGGCCGATGATGTCCAGCAGCAGCTTTGCGGCCAGAGCACGCTGGTCAGGGGCCAGGGAGGACCACAGATACTGGAACACCTCGCTGAAATAGCGACTATGGCGTGCCTCGTCCTCGAGATGATCCCTGAGCATCTGGTAAACCGTGGAGACCAAGGTCTCGCGGGTAATGGACAGCAGCTCCTTGGCGATGATCGTTTCGGAAACGAACCCCAGCAGAAACCACGCCAGAGGGCGATCCGGGGGGCTTGTGGCTTCGATCACGCCCACCAGGCGGTCGATGCGCCTGGGGAGCGAGCGGTCGCGGATGTCGTACAGGGCGACGATCTGTTCGGCCACTTCATTGGAAAACAGTGCGTGGTAACCCTCGTCGGTGTAGAGCTGCAGGGCGGCGGTTTTCATCTGGCTGGGGATGGGTACGCTCAGTTCGCCATGGACGATGGTTTCCACTGCGCGATTGACCACCCGGTGTTCGAGCAAGGTGGTGTAGTCGAGGAAGTACACCAGGTGATTGGCCGCCAGGCGTTGGGCAATGGCGCGCCCCGCCTTATTGATCAGCGGATGTTCGATATAGGGTATGAAGGCTGGCGCAAACCAGTCCCGACTGGCGAGTTGATGCTCCAGATCGTCGGGTAGGCGGTAGTGGTTTTTGCGCACGCGCACCGCAGCTTTGTTATCCCAGTCGCCCAAGGTGTAGCGCGGCCTCTGAGTGAAGGTCATGATGCAGAGTCCTGGCCATTGACCAGCGCCATCAGCGCCTGGCAGTGGACCTGCCCATCGCCATGACCGCAACCGACAAAAAACAACGGCTGTTCGGGAGTGTCTTCAAGGTCAAGCAGCCGTTCTACCTGACGGTCGCTCAATGCCCCGGTCAGCCAGGTCTTGAGGCCCAGCGCAGTCGCCACCATCAAAAAGGTCTGGGACACGTGGCCCGTTTCGACAAACGCCATTCGATAGGCGCGCGAGTGTTCGTACTTCCACCAGAGCTTGTCGAAGCGCGAAGTGATGAATAGCCCGAATGGCAACGGATTGATGAAGTGCTGTCCGGCTAACAATTGGCCCAGGGGTTCATCCGGAAGTGATCGGATCAGGCTCAAGGCATGTTCGGCCGGGTGGTAGGCGTAGATTCCCGGTTCCAGCCCGGCCACGTGACGCACGTACAGGTAACCTTCGCAGGCATTCAGGCCGCCGCCCGAGGGGCTACTGCGTCGCGCGCCCAGCGTTTCGGGATGACCGGTCTCGTGAGCAAAAGGGCGCTCGTTCAGGTAACCCAGGGTCAGGTAGAGGAGGGTGCTGACCTGCTCGATTGAAATGGCTCGTTCGCTGAATGAGCGAGAGGTGCTTCGACTGACAAGCGTCTGCCCCACCGAAACGTCCTCGATGTCGACCAGGGAGCAGGGCGTCAAGGCAATCAGGTCAACCGAGCACGGTTTTATGCGGCAGGCCGGCGGCGGTGATGATAGAACCTCTTGGCAATGCTGCAGGTACAGGGTTGCCCATTCCTCGACATTTTGGGGAACACTTTCGCAAGGAATATTTTTTGTGCCGATATGAAATATTCTGGATAACTCGTCCCATCGCCATTCGAGGGCTTCCTTGGGTTCTGCAGTCAATATGCCGGCATTCAGGAATTCAATGTCGATGGGGTTGCAAGTGTCGAAGTGTGAAGGGTTGTGAATAAGTTGTGCCAGTCGCGTTGAATAATGCAGATCGAGCTCGAACTGAGTGTGCTGCTCATAGTTCCATACAATCTGGTGCGGCGGGCGCGCAAGTATGAAAACGCACGGATTTATATGCATTAAGGTTTTCCGCTGAGGGGGCGAGCATGGATGGGCTGAGGCGCCGGCACTCCTCAGCTCCACCCTTTACTTACTTAGCGGCCTGTTGGAACAATCAGGCCGGCCAGGTTTGCGATCTTGTTAGCTTCCAGATTGATTGCTTTCATGATACAGCTCCTTTTTTGAATAAGAGGTTTGAATAAATGTTGTTTTTTTCGAGGGTCATCACTTGCGAAGTGACAGTTCAATCATAGTTTTTAATGAGTGCTTGGCAAGCGGATATTGAGTAGGAAAGTTCCAGTAATAATGTGGGATGACTCATACAAAAAGTTATTTTGTAGGCTTTTGCTTAAGCGCTCGGTAACTTTTCACACGTGCAAAAAAAACGCAGCCAGGGCTGCGTTTAATAAGGGTCAGCAAATGATTCAGCTGTTGGGCAGCAACCGGCAGGTGATGCTCTTGATGTAGCGGGTCTCGGCGATGGCTGGGTGTACCGGATGGTCCGGTCCCTGGCCCCCGCGTTCGAGCAGCTGGATGTTGCGGTCCAGGTGCCGGGCGCTGGTCAGCAGGATGTTTTGCAGGTCGTCTTCGGGCAGGTGCATCGAGCACGAAGCGCTGACCAGGATGCCATCCTTGCTGAGCAGGCGCATGGCCTGTTCGTTGAGGCGGCGATAGGCGCCTTCACCGTTTTTCAGGTCTTTCTTGCGCTTGATGAACGCTGGCGGGTCGGCAACGATGACGTCGAAACGCTCTTCACTGGCCTTGAGTTCTTTCAGGGCTTCGAACACGTCGCCTTCAATGCAGGTCAGCTTTTCGGCAAAGCCATTCAACGCCGCGTTGCGCTCTACGCCATCGAGGGCGAAGGCCGAGGCGTCGACGCAGAATACTTCGCTGGCACCGAACGCCGCGGCCTGCACGCCCCAACCGCCGATGTAGCTGAACAGATCCAGTACGCGCTTGCCCTTGGCATACGGCGCCAGGCGTGCGCGGTTCATGCGGTGGTCGTAGAACCAGCCGGTTTTCTGACCTGCCATGACTGGAGCTTCGAACTTCACGCCGTTCTCTTCCAGGGCGACCCACTCCGGTACGAGGCCGAACACTGTCTCGACGTAGCGGTTCAGGCCTTCGGCATCGCGGGCGGCGGAATCGTTCTTGAACAGGATGCCGCTGGGCTTGAGCACCTGGGTCAGGGCGGCGATCACGTCGTCCTTGTGGGCTTCCATGGTGGCCGAGGCGATCTGCACCACCAGGATGTCGCCGAAACGGTCGACTACAAGGCCAGGCAGCAGGTCGGAGTCGCCGTAGACCAGGCGATAGAACGGCTTGTCGAACAAGCGCTCACGCAACGACAGCGCCACGTTGAGACGATGCACCAGCAGGGATTTGTCCAGCGGCAGCTTCACGTCACGGGACAGCAGGCGGGCGCAGATCAGGTTGTTGGGGCTCATCGCGACGATGCCCAACGGCTTGCCGCCAGCGGCTTCGAGGATGGCCTGGTCGCCGGCCTTGAAGCCGTGCAGCGGGGTAGCGGCTACATCGATTTCGTTGCTGTAGACCCACAGATGGCCGGCGCGCAGGCGACGGTCGGCGTTGGCTTTGAGGCGCAGGCTGGGCAGGGACATGACGTCGCTCCGGAAAAAAGAGCGGGAGTATAGCGTGTTGCGGCCTGTGCGGGGCTTGTGATGGACATGTGGCGCGATTTGCCCGACGGTGTATCGGATCCATCTTTAAGGGTTAGAATCGCCGCCTGACCCAGAGTGTATGCCCATGTCCCAAGAGCTTTCCGCCGAACAGATCCAACAGTCCCTGCAAGGCATCAGTGTGCCGCCCCAGCCGCAGATCATGGTGGATCTGCAGATGGAGCAGTACATGCCTGATCCGGACCTGGAGACCATTGCCAAGCTGATCTCCCATGACCCGGGCCTCTCGGGTGCCTTGCTCAAGATCGTCAATTCGCCGTACTACGGCCTGCGCAACAAGATCACTTCGATCCAGCGCGCGGTGAACCTGCTGGGCAGCCGTTCGATCATCAACCTGATCAACGCGCAGTCGATCAAGGGCGAGCTGCACGATGATGCCATCGTCACCCTCAATCGCTTCTGGGATACGGCCCAGGACGTGGCGATGACCTGCCTGACCCTGGCCAAGCGCGTCGGTCTGGAAAACGGTGATGAAGCCTACGCCTTGGGGCTGTTCCATGATTGCGGCGTGCCGTTGATGCTCAAGCAGTTCCCCAACTACATGAGTGTGCTGGAGCAGGCCTACGCCAATGCCAGCGCCGAGTGCCGGGTGGTGGACACCGAGAACCGCGAATTCAACACCAACCATGCGGTGGTCGGGTACTACACTTCCAAATCCTGGCGCCTGCCGGACCATGTCAGCCAGGCCATCGCCAACCATCACAACGCCCTGGCGATTTTCAGCGATGAGACGTCACGCAACAACAGTCAGCTGAAAAACCTGCTGGCGATCCTGAAAATGTCCGAAAACATCTGCTCATCGCACCGGGTCCTGGGCAATCAGCCGGTCGATCATGAGTGGGCCTGTGTCGGCGCTCTGGTGCTCGATTACATCGGTTTGTCGGAATACGATTTCCAGACCCAGAAGCAGGAAATTCGCGACCTCGCCACGCGCTAAGCATCGAAAACCAGCACCAGGCCTTCGCCTTATTCGAGAACCCCCATGCCAGAACTGCCGGAAGTCGAAACCACCCGCCGCGGAATTGCGCCCCACCTGGAAGGGCAGCGTGTCAGCCGTGTGGTCGTACGCGACCGGCGCTTGCGCTGGCCGATCCCCGAAGACCTTGATGTGCGACTGTCGGGTCAGCGGATAGTGCTGGTGGAGCGGCGGGCCAAGTACCTGCTGATCAACGCCGAAGTTGGCACCTTGATCAGCCACTTGGGCATGTCCGGTAACCTGCGCTTGGTGGAAGTCGGCATGCCTGCCGCCAAGCATGAGCATGTGGACATCGAACTGGAATCCGGCCTGGCCTTGCGCTACACCGACCCGCGCCGCTTCGGGGCGATGCTCTGGAGCCTCGACCCGCTCAACCACGAATTGCTGATTCGCCTCGGGCCGGAACCGTTGACCGATCTATTCGATGGCGAGCGTCTGTTCCAGCTTTCCCGAGGACGCTCCATGGCGGTCAAGCCGTTCATCATGGATAACGCGGTGGTGGTGGGGGTGGGCAATATCTATGCGACCGAAGCGCTGTTCGCCGCCGGGATCGACCCACGCCGCGAAGCCGGGGGCATTTCCCGGGCGCGCTATCTGAAACTGGCGATCGAGATCAAACGCATCCTTGCCCATGCCATCGAGCGCGGCGGTACGACGCTACGTGATTTCATCGGGGGAGACGGCCAGCCGGGTTACTTCCAGCAGGAACTCTTCGTGTATGGCCGGGGCGGCGAGTCATGTAAGGTCTGCGGTACGGGGCTGCGGGAGATTCGCCTGGGCCAGCGCGCCAGCGTCTGGTGCCCACGCTGTCAGAGCTGATCCGTCCTGCGGTCTATAGTCTTATAGTCAGTTGTCATACTGCCTAGCCGAAGGATCGCCCGATGAATCTGCTCCGACCTGTCGTTCTCGCGCTGCTGTTGTGTCTCGGTTTGCCTGCCCAGGCGAACAGCGGCAGCGGCGACCCGCGCTACACCATCCAGAATCCGCCGGCCTACGCCATGATCGGCGACCTGCTGATCGCCCGTCCGCTGCTGCTCGCCGCCACCGTGATCGGTGCCGGGGCATTTGTGGTGTCGTTACCCTTTACGGCGTTGGGCGGTGGCGTCGGCGATGCGGGGAAGGCGTTGGTGGTGGACCCGGCGAAGGCGACGTTTGTGCGGTGCCTGGGGTGTGTTGGGGAGGGGTTTGAGCAGGAGTGATGTCGCTGTGGCTGCTGGCCTCATCGCGAGCAGGCTCGCTCCCACAAGGGATTTTGCTTAAGACATGAATGGTGTCGCCACCACAGAACCCTGTGGGAGCGAGCCTGCTCGCGATGAGGCCGGCACAGGCCCTACAGAACTACCTGGCTCAAACCTTGCCAGTAATCTTGCGATATTTCGCCATCAACTGTTCTTCCGTTTCCGGATGGGCCTCGTCCAGCGGAATGCAATCTACCGGGCAGACCTGTTGGCACTGAGGTTCGTCGTAATGGCCGACGCACTGGGTGCACAGGTTCGGGTCGATGACGTAGATCTCTTCGCCTTGGGAGATGGCCTCGTTCGGGCACTCGGGTTCGCAGACGTCGCAATTGATGCAGTCGTCGGTGATGATCAGGGACATGCAGGCTCCTGCCGGGGCGTTGGGCCCGGGCATCTGAAAAACGTATGTGCGCAATTGTGCCGCATTGGCGAGCGCAGTGCACGCGGGCGCGATGGACTGCGCTGTGTTGGCTGCGAAGCGGATCGCAGCCAGCGGGTTATTTCTTGAAGCGCAGGGTCAACGCATCGGCCACGGCCGGGTGGACGAACTTGGTGATATCGCCGCCCAACGCCGCAATTTCCCGCACCAGGGTCGAGGAAATGAAGGAGTAGCGCTCCGACGGCGTCAGGAACAGGCTTTCGACGTCCGGCGCCAACTGGCGGTTCATGTTGGCCAGTTGGAACTCGTATTCGAAGTCCGAGACCGCACGCAGGCCACGCAGGAACACATTGGCGTTCTTTTCCTTGGCAAAGTGCGCCAGCAGCGTCGAGAAGCCGACCACTTCCACATTGGGCAGATGTTTGGTGACCTCGCGGGCCAGCTCCACACGTTGCTCCAGCGGGAACAGCGGGTTTTTCTTCGGGCTGGCGGCGACGGCGATGATCACATGGTCGAACAGGCGCGAGGCGCGTTCGACCAGATCGCCATGGCCCTTGGTAATAGGGTCGAAGGTACCTGGGTACAACACTCGGTTCATCGCGTCGTCCTGGCGGGTGTCCGTTGGGGAGTCGGATGGTATCGCAGCCTACTCGGTCGGCCAAGTCGGCTGTAAGGTAAGTAAGCACTATAGACAGTGCGAATAATCCGCCAACTCATGGGTTTTTCAAGCGATCGGCCAGGGATGTGGCCAATTGTGCCGTCAGCCCATACACCGATAATTGCGGATTGGCGCCAATGCTGGTGGGGAACAGCGAGCCGTCATGGATGGAAAGATTACTCAATTGATGATGTCGCCCAAGGCTGTCGGTGACGGCGCTTTTCGGATCTTCGCCCATGGCGCAACCACCCATCACATGGGCGCTGCCCAGGCGCGTGCGGTACAAGGCCAGGTCCAGGCCGTCGATCAGCGTACGGGCCTGGGCCAGGTTTTTCACGTAACGGGCGTCACTGTGCATTGGCATGACCGCCCTGGCGCCGCCGGCAAACTGAATCTCGGCCATGCTGTGAAACGCCCGGCGCAAGCCGTCCCAGGCATAAGGAGACACCGCATAGTCGAGCACAGGTGTGCCGTCGCTGCGCAACTGAACGTTGCCGCCGCTGCTGTCGGGGTGAAAACCATCGCGCAACAGCGCCAGCATGGCGTGGGTGTGGGGCAGTTGCGCCATATGCTCGGCGTTCTCGCTGCCAAACCCGCCCAGTAGCGCGGCGGCGAGGGCCGGGTGCAGGGGCGGAACTTCCAGTTTGTAGGACATCTTGCCGGTGGCGCCGTCCTGCCACTGGAAATGATCTGAATAAATCGATTGTGGTGCGCCGTAGAACGGATTGATCACCTCGTCGAATTGACCGGCCGACATGTTTACCAAGTGCAGGAAGGTGCGTTTACCCAGGCGTCCGTGCGGGTCGGGCGCTTCGGAGCGCAACAGCAAGGCCGGGCTGTTGATGCTGCCGCCGGCCAGTACGTAGTGCCGCGCCTTGACCGTGACGTGCCGTCCTGTCGGTGCCACACAACGTTCGTCCATGGCCAGGCATTCGAGGCCGACAACCGCAGCGTTTTTGATCATCAGCCGTTCGGCCCGTGCCAGGTAAAGCAGCGCGCCACCCTTGTCCAGCGTGGCCGGAATGGTGGTGACCAGCATCGACTGCTTGGCGTTGGTCGGGCAGCCCATGCCGCAATAGCCCAGGTTCCAGCAACCGCGCACATTGCGCGGGATGACGTGCCAGCTATAGCCCAGCTGTTCACAGCCTTTGCGGATCACGTCGTTGTTGGCATTGGGCGGAACCTGCCAGGGTGCCACCCCAAGGCGCTGTTCCATTTTTTCGAACCAGGGCGCCATTTCCTCGGGGCTGTGGCCCTTGACGTTGTGCTCGGTGGCCCAGTGATCCAGGGTCTGATCGGGCGTGCGGAAACAGGAGGTCCAGTTGATCAATGTCGTGCCACCCACCGCGCGCCCCTGAAGAATGGTGATGGCGCCGTCCTTGCTCATGCGTCCGAGGCCTTCCTGGTAAAGGCTGGTGTAGGCCTGGTCCTCGAGCAGCTTGAAGTCATGGCTGGTCTTGAGGGGACCCTCCTCGATCAACACCACCTTGTAGCCGGCGGCGCTGAGGATTTCTGCCGTGGTGCCCCCGCCGGCGCCGCTGCCGATGATCGCAACGTCCGCTTCCAGGGTCAGGTCCTGGGTCAACTGCGCACCGTTGTAGGTGGTCCAGCCGCGGGCAAGACCTTCGCGGAAGAGATCGGGTACGGGCATGTTGGTGTTCTCTTATTTTTATGAGTATGTGATGCCCCCCTTTGGGAGCGAGCCTGCTCGCTCCCAAAGGGTTTGGATGTGACTGTTAAACCGTTGGCGGTCCCGGGTATCCACAATGCGCCCAGGCCTCGGCCTGGCTGTACCACGCCATCATGACCATTTGCAGCAACGAGCTGTGCCCCTGGCGAAGCAGGTCGAGCGAGCTGTTTTCCCACCGACCGAGAAATTTCTGGATGTCATCGACGCTGGCGTTTTCCCACGAGCCCCAGATTCCGGTCAGTGGCCCACGGGTAACGCCCAGCGTGAGCACGTCGAATAACTGGTGCGTGAGCTTGAGCATGGATGGGGACAGATGAGCCAGGGTGGTGTCCAGGCTTTGCAAGGTCGCTTCAGCGGCGCCAGGAAGCTTTTCAGCGACCACGGAGCCGTCCAGCATCACGGGAATGACGGCGCGCAAAAACGGCAGGTCGTTGTCACGCAAGGCTACAAAACCGCTGGCCGAGCGGCTGGGGCCGCAACCGCTCAGGCTGGCACCCAGCCCGACGGTGACCAGGAAGGCGCTGGCGCCGAGGCTGAACTGCAACAGGCCGCGTCGTGAGAGGGCAGGTGTATCGGTCAGGCTTGGATTCATTATTGTTATTACCCGGAAAGACTGCTGCTAACGGACAAACAACTTCTGGATCAGTTTCTGGAGGGGCTTGCCGTATGGTGGATAAATCAGTTTCGCCGCGTTGAACCGCTGTTTGCTCAGTACGCCCTTGGCCTTGCTGAACGTCAGGAAGCCTTCGTGACCGTGGTAGTGCCCCATCCCCGAGGCGCCAATGCCGCCGAAGGGCAGGTCGTCCTGGGCGACGTGCAGCAGCGTATCGTTCAGGCAAACGCCACCGGAATGGGTCTCGTTGAGCACGCGATGATGCTCGGCCTTGTTGTAGCCAAAGTAGTAGAGCGCCAGCGGGCGAGGCCGCTGATTGATGTAGGCAAATGCCTGGTCCAGGTCCTGATAAGGCACGATGGGCAGCAGCGGGCCGAAGATTTCGTCCTGCATGACGGTCATGTCATCGCTGACGTTGAGCAACAGGCTGTGGGCCATGCGTCGCCCCTGACCTCGATCGAACAACTCGATCAGCAATGCGCCCTTGCTGGTGGCATCGCTTATGTAGCCGTTGAGTCGCGCCAATTGTCGTTCGTTGATGATCGCGGTGTAGTCCGGATTGTCAGTCAGGGTCGGATAAAACCCGCGAACCGCTTCGCGATACGCTTCAACGAATTCGCCGACACGGTTCTGCGGCACCAGTACGTAGTCCGGTGCGACACAGGTTTGTCCGGCATTCAGGGTTTTGCCAAATGCAATGCGCTCGGCGGCGTCCTTGAGGGGCACGTCCGCGGATACGATGGCGGGCGATTTGCCTCCCAGTTCGAGCGTGACCGGGGTCAGGTTCTCGGCGGCGGCGCGCATCACGTGCTTGCCAATGCTGGTGGCGCCGGTGAACAGCAAGTGGTCGAAGGGCAACCTGGAAAACGCCATGCCGACCTCAGCCTCGCCGAGCACCACGCACACCAGATCCTGAGGGAAAATGCGCGCCAGCAGTTGTTTGAGCAGCAACCCGGTGGCAGGGGTCGATTCGCTCAGCTTGAGCATCACCCTGTTGCCCGCCGACAATGCCCCCACCAGCGGCCCGATAGCCAGGAACAGCGGGTAGTTCCAAGGCACGATGACCCCGACCACGCCCAGCGGTTGGTACACCACTTTGGCTGACGCCGGCTGGAAGGCCACGCCTACCTTGCGCCGGGAAGGTTTCATCCAGCCCTTGAGGTGTCGGCTGGCGTAATGGATGCCGTGCAGGCTCGGCATGAGCTCGGCCAGCAGCGTTTCGTCCGCGCTGCGGTGGCTGAAGTCCTGGCTGATAGCGTCGATCAGTGCTTGTCGCTCGTTGCTCAGTAACTCGCGCAACGCCTTGAGCCATTGCCGCCGCTGCTCGGCAGGTGGCATGGGGTGGGCGGCAAAGGCCTGGCGCTGGGTGTCGAAAAGCGCTTGCAGTTCGCCCAGGTGCTGTTGAGATTCGCGCAGGTAAGCAACGTCGGCAGGCATGGGCGGGCACCGATAGTATTAGAGTGAGTGTTTTCTAGAGCTTGTGCTCTAAAAAGTCAACCGACATCCGTGACGCCTTTGGGTTTGTCCCGTGACCGATAGGTCGTAAGATGCCGTTCAATGCTTTCGTCGAATTAAAGCTCAAGCCATGGCCATACGAATAAAAACCAGCGAGCGCATCGTGCAGAACAGCCTTGAGCTGTTCAATCAGCAGGGTGAGCGCAGCGTCAGCACCAACCATATCGCCGCCCACATGGACATGTCCCCGGGCAATCTCTACTACCACTTCCCCAACAAGCAGGCGATCATCGCCGTATTGTTCAGTGAATACGAAAACCTGGTGGACAGTTTCCTGCGTCCGCCCCAAGGCCGTGCGGCTACTGTCGAGGACAAGCGTTTCTATCTGCAGGAGTTGCTCTCGGCGATGTGGCGCTACCGCTTCCTGCACCGAGACCTGGAGCATCTGCTCGACAGCGACCCGGACCTTGCCGCGCGCTATCGTCGGTTTTCCCAGCGTAGTCTGATTCACGGCACCGCTATCTACGAGGGCTTTGTGGCCGCCGGTATCCTGAAAATGGACCGGGTGCAAATCGAGTCTCTCACCCTCAATGCCTGGATCATCCTCACGTCCTGGGTTCGTTTCCTCTGCACCACACGGGAAAACTCCAACCATTTGAGCGAGCAGGCCATCAAGCGTGGGGTCTATCAAGTGCTGGTGCTGGAGGCCGGTTTCGTGACTGAGCAGGCCCGCGAAGCGGTGGATGCGCTGTTCAAGGAGTTCTATGTCCCCCTGGCCCAGACCCTGGAAGAAGGGGCGTAAGATTCAAATTCGATCGAGCCACAGGAGCCCGTTATGCCCATTGCGCAACTCATCAGTCCTCAAGCCCTGGAACACAGGCGGTCGCAGCCCGGGCTGGTGATCCTCGATTGTCGTTTTGCCCTGGAGGACTCGGACTACGGCCAGCGCAGTTACGCCGAAGGCCATATTGCCGGGGCGTCCTTCGCTGACCTCGAACGGGACCTGAGTGGGCCGGTCACCAAAGGCGTGACGGGCCGCCATCCGCTGCCGGAGCCTGAGGCCCTGATGAAGCGTTTGCGGGCCTGGGGGATCGGCAACGACAGTGACATCGTTTTGTACGATGACGGCCCTGGCGCCTATGCCGCCCGGGCCTGGTGGTTGCTGGCCTGGCTGGGTAAGCGCGATGGCGTTTATATCCTCGATGGCGGGCTCAAGGCTTGGCATGCCGCCGGTTTGCCCTTAAGTCTCGATCCACCGGTCAACGGTCCCGGGACCTTCAGTGGTTCGCCGGACGCGACCCTGTTGCTCAGTGCCGAGGCGCTTGAGCAGCGTCTCGGTGAGCCGGACATGACCTTGCTCGATGCCCGGGCGTTGCCGCGTTTCAAGGGTGAGGTCGAGCCGATCGATCCGGTGGCCGGACATATTCCGGGCGCGCAGTGCGCACCGTTCACCGAGAACCTGGGTGCTGATGGGCGCTTCCTGCCAGTCGACCAGCTCAAGCAGCGTTTTGCCGAGAAATTGGGAGGACGCTCGCCGACGGAACTGGTGGCCTATTGCGGCTCCGGCGTGACGGCATGCCATAACCTGTTTGCCTTGTGCCTGGCGGGGTATCCGTTGGGGAGGTTGTACGCCGGTTCATGGAGTGAGTGGATCACCGATCCCCAAAGGCAAGTGGCGGTCGGTGACTGAACGCAGGCCCCGCAGGAGATCGCAGCCTCGTTACGCTCCTCAGCTCCTACAGGACAGGTCCGCCAGCCAACTGGGGATTCGCCGCTCCAGGTAATACCCCGGGCGGCGCAAGCTCCCGTCGACAAAGCCCACATGCCCGCCTTGTGCATGCAGTTCAAGTTGGGTAGAGGCAGACAGCTCGCCAGATTCGGGCAAGCTGTGGGGGAATACGAAAGGATCGTCGCAGGCCTGGATGACCAGGGTCGGCGTGCTGATCTCGCCCAGAAAGTAGCGACTGGAGGCGCGGCGGTAATAGTCCGCCGCGTCAGAGAAGCCGTGCAGCGGCGCCGTCACGCGTCCATCGAAGTCCCAGAAGGTGCGCATGTTTTCCAGGGAGCCCAGCGCTGTGAGGGTCGCCAGACCCTCGTGGCGTCCGTCGTGCTTGAACTGGCGTTGCTTGTTGCGCACGTAGGCCACCATCTCGCGCATGAAATGGGCCTGATAAAACCTGGAAAATCCCTGTCCGATGCGATCGGCACACTGGTCGAGGCGAAACGGTACCGACACCGCGACCGCTCCTTGCAACTGACTGTCGCCGCCTGTTTCCCCCAGGTGCTTGAGCAGCACGTTGCCGCCCAGTGAATAGCCCACCGCAAACAGCGGTGCCAAGGGGCGGCGGGACCGCAGATGGGCGATGGCGGCGGCCAGGTCTTCGCTGGCCCCCGAGTGATAGCTGCGGGGCAACAGGTTCGGTTCTCCCGAGCAACCGCGCCAGTTCAACGCCACGCTGGCCCAGCCCTGATTGCCAAGAGCCTGTTGCAGGCCGGCCACGTAGGGCGAGTTGGAAGAACCGGTCAGCCCGTGAAGCACCAGCACCAGTGGCGCGTCGACTCGATGTGGGCCATGCCAGTCGAGATCGAGAAAGTCGCCGTCTTCCAGCCACAGGCGCTCACGTTCCCGAGTGATGTGGATGGTCTTGCGCCACAGCGGTCCCCACAAGGTTTGCAAGTGCGGGTTGCCAAGGCCCAGGGCCGGGACGAAGTGTTCAGATGCAGCAGACACGATCATTTCTCGATGCACTGGCCAGCCGTTCAGCCAACGGCCTCGGCCACACGTTGCCACAACGCGTAATACACCCGTCCGGATTTCTGTTCACGATGCAGGCGCCAGTTGCCCGGCAACCCCAATGTGGACGGGGCGGCTTCGCTTTCAGTGTAGACCCAGGCATCGTCGGCCAGCCAATGACGTTCTTCGAGCAGGGTGCAAACGGCCGGCAGCAGGTTCTGATTGAAAGGCGGGTCGAGGAACACCAAGTCGAAAGGCGTCGCTGGCTGGCTGTCCAGATAGCGCAGCGCGTCGGCGGTCTGCACCTGACCGACGGTGCAGCGCAGTGTGCCCAGGTGCTCTTTTAGGCTGGAGACCGCCAGGCTGCTGGCGTCCAGCGCCTGCCCCATGGCGGCGCCACGAGACAACGCCTCAAGAAACAATGCACCGCTGCCGGCAAACGGGTCGAGTACCCGAGCGCCGGCCACGTAGGGCGCGAGCCAATTGAACAGGGTTTCGCGTACCCGGTCCGGGGTTGGGCGCAGGCCCGGCGCGTCGGGGAAGCTCAAGCGCCGGCTGCGCCATTGGCCGCCGATGATGCGCAACTGATTCACACCGTTATGCACGGGTTTCTTGCTGGAATTGGATGGGCGGGCCATTAGTGCTCCGGAACCCCGAGCGGTTGCTCGGCAGGTTTTTCAGTGGGTGCCGGCAGCGGCTTTTGCGGCACGGTCGGACCGGCGGTGACGATGACCATTTTATCCGTGCTCAGGTGTTTGTTCAGCGCGGCCTTGACCTGTTCGACGGTCAGTTCCTGGGACTGACGCATGAAGTCTTCCAGGTAGCTGAGCGGCAAGTCATAGAAACCCATGGCCCCGAGCTGGCCGACGATGTCTTCGTTGCTGGCGGTGGACAGCGGGAAACTGCCGGCCAGCTCGCGCTTGGCGTCATCGAGCTCTTTTTGGGTCGGGCCGTTCTTCAGGTAATCGGCGAAAACTTCCTGCACCAGTTTCAGCGTGCCTTCGCTCATTTCGGCGCGGGTCTGCAGGTTGATCATGAACGGGCCACGGGCCTGCATCGGCGAGAAGCCGGAATACACGCCGTAGGTCAAGCCACGCTTTTCCCGGACTTCGGTCATCAGTCGCGTGCCGAAACCACCACCGCCGAGGATCTGGTTGCCCAGGGACACGGCCGCATAGTCCGGGTCGTCCCGATCGATGCCCAGTTGCGCGAGCATCAGGTTGGTCTGCTTGGACGGGAACTCGATGTGACCTATGCTCGCCTTCGGTTCAACCGGTTGCACGGTCTTTGCCAGCGCCGGGCCCTTCGGCAGTGCGGCGGACACCTGATTGGCAATCGCTTCGGCTTCGGCGCGGGACAGGTCCCCCACCAGCGCAATCACCGCGTTGCCGGCGGCATAGGCCCTGGCGTGGAAAGCCTGGACCTGGGCCAGCGTGATCGCAGGAATGCTTTGCGCGGTGCCGTCACTGGAATGGGCATACGGATGATCACCGTACAGACGCTTCATCAGTTCCAGCCCCGCCAGTTTGCCGGGGTTCTGCTTCTGGTACTCGAAACCTGCCAGCAGCTGATTCTTGATGCGCGCAAAGGAGTCGGCGGGGAAGGTCGGTTTGCCAACGACGTCGGCGAACAGCTTCAGCGCCGGCTCGCGCTTGTCCACCGCACTGAGACTGCGCAGTGACGCCAGGGCCATGTCCCGCAAGGCACCGTTGCCGAAGTCGGCGCCGAGGCTTTCGAACCCTTGGGCAATGGCGCTGACATCCTTGCCCGCTACGCCCTCATTGAGCATGGCGTTGGTCAACAGCGCCAGGCCGGGTGTATCGCCGTCCTGGCTGCTGCCGGCGGCGAATGTCAGGCGCAGGTCGAACATGGGCAATTCCCGGGCTTCGACGAACAACACTTTGGCGCCGTCAGCGGTTGTCCAGGTTTGTACGTCGAGCTGGCGACGGCTGGGTGCCTTGCCGTCCAGTTCGGCCAAAGATTGCAGCTTGTTGCTGGCCTTGGCTTTGTCCAGCGCCTGGCTGGCGTTGGTGTCATTGGATGGCGACAGGTAAAAGGCCAAGGCGCCGATCAGGGCGATCAACACCACACCGATCAGCACCAGACGCGATGATTTGCGCTCACTCATGAGCTTTCTCCTCGGGCAGGACGTGCGCGACGCTCAGGCGCGAGCGGGTGAAATACAGCTGGGCTGCCTTCTGGATATCTTGCGGGGTCACGCTTTGCAGTTCGGCGAGTTCGGTGTCCATCAGTTTCCAGGACAAACCGACCGTCTCCAGCTGGCCGATGGCGGTGGCCTGGCTGGTGATCGAATCGCGCTCGTACACCAGGCCAGCGATGACCTGGGCGCGGACGCGCTCCAGTTCCTCGGCGGTCGGGGCAGTGGTTTTCAACTGTTCGAGCAAGCGCCACAGACCGGCCTCGGCCTGGGCCATTGTCTTGTTTTTCTGGGTGTTGGGCGTGGCCGACAAGGTGAACAGCGTGTCGCCACGGGTATAAGCGTCGTAGCTCGACGAACCGCCGGACACCAGCTCTTCGCCGCGTTCCAGCTGGGTCGGGATCCGCCCGCTGTAGCCGCCATCCAGCAAGGCCGAGATCAGCCGCAGGGCATTGACCGAGCGTTTGTCGGTCGCGGTGGCGATGCTCGGTACGTTGAAGGCCAGCATCAGGCTTGGCAGTTGGGTCTGCACATGCAGGGTAATCTGCCGCTCGCCAGGTTCGGCCAGTTCCAAGGGGATCTTCGCTGGCGGTACGTCGCGCCGGGCAACCGGACCAAAGTAACGCTGGGCCAGCGTCTTGACCTCGTCGGGCGTGACGTCGCCGACCACCACCAGGGTCGCGTTGTTCGGCGCGTACCAGGATTCGTACCAGTGGCGCAGTTCCTCGACTTTCATCCGCTCCAGGTCGGCCATCCAGCCGATGGTCGGCGTGTGGTAGCCGCTGGCCGGGTAAGCCATGGCCTTGAAGCGCTCATAGGCCTTGGACATCGGCTTGTCGTCGGTGCGCATGCGGCGCTCTTCCTTGATCACCTCGATCTCGCGGCTGAACTCCTCCGGCGGCAGGCGCAGGCTGGCCATGCGGTCGGCTTCCAGTTCGAAGGCAACGCCCAGGCGATCGCGGGCCAGCACCTGGTAGTAAGCGGTGAAGTCATCGCTGGTGAAAGCGTTTTCTTCGGCGCCAAGGTCGCGCAGGATCAGCGAAGCTTCGCCGGGGCCGACTTTCGAGCTGCCCTTGAACATCATGTGTTCCAGCGCGTGGGACAAACCGGTCTGGCCCGGGGTTTCATAACTGGAGCCAACCTTGTACCAGACCTGGGACACCACCACTGGTGCGCGATGATCTTCGCGCACCACGACCTTCAGGCCGTTGTCGAGGGTAAATTCATGGGTGGGTTGTGGATCGGCAGCCAAGGCTGAAAAAGGCAGACAAACTGTGCTGAGCAGCAGGCCTGCAGCACGGCGGGCAAGAGCATTCATTCGTGTTTAAACCTGTTGGGCTGCCCGCTAGGTCTTAGCGTCGGCGGGCGAGAGGGTGCTAGGATACTGATCCGTTTTACTGGCGGCCACGCCTATCGGGCCTTTTCTCGGTCCGGGGTTGTTTGGGTTCTCGGAAGAAGCCCTGGGTTTGTTCGTTGATCCCAGCGTTTTCGCCGATGATGCCCTGCCAGTCCTTCGAAAAAATCGACCTTGAGGTGTCCTGGGGACAACTCGACAAAATGTTGCGCGTGAACAAGCTGGGTGAAACGCAGTCTGTTCAGCATCGAATATTTATCACCGAGGCGCCCTGGTGGCGCGTCGCTACCGTGAGATAGCCGTCCTCCATGTTTGGTTCCAACGACGACAAGAAGACCCCAGCTGCGGCTGGCGAGAAAAAAGGCCTGTTCGGATGGCTGCGCAAGAAGCCGCAGGAAACTGTCGTCGAACAGCCGCAACCGCTGCCTGAGCCCGATGCCGAGGCGGTGGCCGAACAAGCTGCCCCGATTGTCCTGCCGATTGCCGAGCCGGTATTGCAACCGGCCGAGCCCGAGCCGAAGTCGAGCGCTGAACCGGTGGCCGAGCAACCGCTGACCCCACCCGAAGGGCAAACCCCCTGGCTGACCTTGCCCGTGGCGGAAGAGCCGGTAGCGCTGGTGGAGGAGGCGCAGGCGCCGCATATCGCCCCGCCGATTCCGGCACTGACCCCATCTGTCGCGGCCCCGGCCGTGGAGCCGATCGTCGAAGTGCCAGCGCCTGCCATCATGCCTGTCGCTGCCCCAGCCGCCCCTGAACCGGAGCCTGTTGCAGTTGAATTGCCAGCTCTCGCAGAGCCCGCGCCTGCCGCCGAAGAGAACAAGGTCGGCTTCTTCGCCCGCCTCAAGCAAGGCCTGTCCAAGACCAGCGCCAGCATCGGCGAAGGCATGGCCAGCCTGTTCCTGGGCAAGAAAGTCATCGACGACGAATTGCTGGAAGACATCGAAACGCGCTTGCTGACCGCCGATGTCGGCGTCGAGGCGACGTCGGTGATCATCCAGAGCCTGACTCAAAAGGTGGCGCGCAAGCAGCTCACCGACGCCGACGCTTTGTACAAGTCTTTGCAGGGCGAGTTGACCAACATGCTCAAACCGGTGGAACAGCCGCTGGTGATTGCCTCGCAGAACAAGCCGTTCGTGATCCTGGTAGTGGGCGTCAACGGCGCCGGCAAGACCACGACCATCGGCAAACTGGCGAAGAAGCTGCAGTTGGAGGGCAAGAAAGTCATGCTCGCCGCCGGCGACACCTTTCGCGCCGCTGCGGTCGAACAGCTGCAAGTGTGGGGCGAGCGCAACAAGATTCCGGTAATCGCCCAGCACACCGGCGCCGACTCCGCTTCAGTGATTTTCGACGCCGTGCAGGCCGCCAAGGCCCGTGGCATCGATGTGCTGATTGCCGACACGGCCGGTCGCCTGCACACCAAAGACAACCTGATGGAAGAGCTGAAGAAGGTTCGCCGGGTGATCGGCAAGCTCGATGCCGACGCACCCCATGAGGTGCTGTTGGTGCTGGACGCCGGCACTGGCCAGAACGCCATCAACCAGGCCAAGCAGTTCAACCAGACCGTCCAACTGACCGGACTGGCCCTGACCAAGCTCGACGGGACCGCCAAGGGCGGGGTGATTTTCGCCCTGGCCAAGCAGTTCGGCCTGCCGATTCGCTACATCGGCGTGGGTGAAGGCATCGACGATCTGCGCACCTTTGAAGCCGAGCCCTTTGTCCAGGCACTGTTTGCCGAGCGGGAGCACTCATGATTCGTTTCGAACAGGTCGGTAAACGCTATCCGAACGGTCACGTCGGCTTGCATGAGCTGAGCTTTCGGGTCCGTCGTGGCGAGTTTCTGTTTGTCACCGGCCATTCTGGCGCCGGTAAAAGTACCTTGCTGCGCCTGCTGCTGGCGATGGAACGGCCCACCACCGGCAAATTACTGTTGGCCGGCCAGGACCTGAGCACCATCAGCAATGCCCAGATTCCTTACTTGCGTCGGCAGATCGGCGTGGTGTTCCAGAATCACCAGTTGCTGTTCGATCGCACGGTGTTCAACAACGTGGCGTTGCCCTTGCAGATCCTTGGCCTGTCCAAGGCCGAGATCAACAAGCGCGTGGATTCGGCCCTGGAGCGTGTGGCGCTGTCGGACAAGACCGATCTGTACCCCGGCGACCTGTCCACCGGCCAGCAACAGCGCGTGGGCATCGCCCGCGCCATCGTTCATCGCCCGGCCTTGCTGTTGGCGGACGAACCTACCGGTAACCTGGACCCGCGTCTGGCGGCGGAAATCATGGGCGTATTCGAAGACATCAATCGCTTGGGCACCAGCGTGCTGATTGCCAGTCACGACTTGGCCCTGATCGCGCGCATGCGTCACCGCATGCTCACCTTGCAACGCGGTCGACTGATCGGTGACGGGGAGGCTGGCGTATGAGTGCGACCCGCAGCCCCAAGGTGGCCGAGCGCGTGGCTCCGAAAGCCTCCGATCCGCAGCCGCCAAAGAAGAAGCGCGACGATGACGACGGCCCGGATTTCGCGACACTGTTTCACGCCTGGGTCGAAAGCCATCGCGCCAGCCTGCTGGACAGCCTCAAGCGTCTAGGCAAGCAGCCGATCGGCAGCTTTTTTACCTGCATGGTGATGGCGGTGGCCCTGAGTTTGCCCATGGGCCTGTCATTATTGCTAAGTAATGTGGAGCGCCTGGGTGGCTCCTGGCAGCGTGCCGCGCAGATTTCCCTGTATTTGCAGCTGGAAGCGACCCCTGCCGAAGGCCAGGCGTTGCGCGAGCAGATCAAGGCCATGCCGGGCGTGGCCGACGCCGAATACATTGGTCGCGAGCAGGCGCTGGAAGAATTCCAGCAGCAGTCCGGCCTGGGCGATGCCCTCAAGGAACTGCCGGAAAACCCGCTGCCGGGTGTGGTACTGGTGACACCCGACGAAGTCGACAAGCCGACCCTTGAAGCATTAAGACAAAGACTTTCCGAGTTGCCGAAGGTACAACAGGCGCAACTTGATCTAGTCTGGGTCGAGCGTCTTGCGGCGATCCTCAAGCTCGGCGACCGATTTGTCTTCGGTCTGACGGTGCTTCTGGTTTCTGCATTACTTTTGGTGATAGGCAATACCATTCGTCTTCATATTGAAAACCGCCGCACCGAGATAGAAGTGATTAAACTCGTCGGCGGTACGGACAGTTATGTACGCAGGCCCTTCCTTTATATGGGGGCGCTGTATGGCTTCGGTGCGGGGATTCTGTCCTGGGGCGTATTGGCGTTTGGCCTGGACTGGCTGAATGACGCGGTAGTGGGGCTGGCCGGTTTGTACGGCAGTGATTTTTCCCTGGCCGGAGTGCCAGCCGCCGACGGTCTGTCGCTCTTGCTTGGCGCGGTGCTGTTGGGTTATATCGGTGCATGGATTGCGGTAGCACGCCACTTGCGTGAGCTTGCTCCAAAATAGTGTTTTTTGCGCGTATTGACCTTTCGGTTTTTGTGGGAACTTGTCCTACGGTTCCCGGTCAATTTTCGCAGTGCTGAACTGCACGAGTTATGTGAGTCGGAGGTTTTTTCGTATGACCACTTCTTTGCAACCTGCTTATGCTCTGGTCCCGGGTGCGAACCTGGAGGCCTATGTGCACACGGTGAACAGCATCCCTTTGCTGACGCCCGAGCAGGAGCGTGAACTGGCCGAGAGTCTCTATTATGAGCAGGATCTTGAGGCGGCTCGGCAGATGGTGCTCGCCCACCTGCGTTTTGTTGTACATATCGCCCGCAGCTATTCCGGCTACGGGCTGGCCCAGGCCGACCTGATCCAGGAAGGCAACGTCGGCCTGATGAAGGCGGTCAAGCGTTTCAACCCGGAAATGGGTGTGCGCCTGGTGTCGTTTGCAGTGCACTGGATCAAGGCGGAAATCCACGAGTTCATCCTGCGCAACTGGCGCATCGTGAAAGTCGCGACCACCAAGGCCCAGCGCAAGCTGTTCTTCAACCTGCGCAGCCAGAAGAAACGTCTGGCCTGGCTGAACAATGAAGAAGTCCATCGTGTGGCCGAGAGCCTGGGCGTCGAGCCGCGGGAAGTGCGCGAGATGGAAAGTCGCCTGACCGGCCATGACATGGCCTTCGACCCGGCCGCCGAAGCGGACGACGACAGCGCTTTCCAGTCGCCGGCCAACTACCTGGAAGACCACCGGTATGACCCGGCGCGTCAACTGGAAGACGCCGACTGGAGCGACAACTCCAACACCAACCTGCACGAAGCTCTGGAAGTGCTGGACGAGCGCAGCCGTGACATCCTTTACCAGCGCTGGCTGGCCGAGGAAAAAGCCACGCTGCACGACCTGGCGCAGAAGTACAACGTGTCGGCCGAGCGGATTCGCCAGCTTGAGAAGAGCGCGATGAACAAGCTCAAGGTGTCGATTGCGGCTTGACCGGCGCAACAGCCATAAAAAACGCCCCGATCAGTGATGATCGGGGCGTTTTTTTGTGCGCCAATGTTTGACGCCACGCAGATCCCTGATGTGGGAGCGAGCCTGCTCGCGATGGCGTCGGGTCAGTCGATGACGATGTCGAATGATCCGACGCCATCGCGAGCAGGCTCGCTCCCACAGGGGATCTTCAGCGCCTCGGCTACTGGGCCCAAGGCGCCCGCCGCGAATCATTGAGCCCCAGCAGGTAGCTGTCACCCCCCAACTGGCTCATCTGCCGGCGGATCCAGTTCGCGCGCCGCAGTACATAAGGGCTTGGGCGTGCGGCGCTCCATACCCGGGGGTTGGGCAGGACCGCCGCCAGCAGGCTGGCCTGTTGCCGGGACAATGCATCGGCGCTTACCCCAAAGTGATGCCGCGCTGCGGCTTCGGCACCGAACACACCGTCATCCCACTCGACGCTGTTGAGGTACACCTCGAGGATCCGCTGCTTGGGCCAGAGTATTTCGATCAGCGCGGTAAACCAGGCTTCCAGGCCCTTGCGCAGCCAGCTGCGGCCCGGCCACAGGAACAAGTTCTTGGACACTTGCTGGCTGAGGGTGCTGGCGCCGCGAATCGAGCCGCCACGTCCGTTATGGGTAAGCGCGGCCTGGATCGCACCGAAGTCGAAGCCCCAGTGCTCTGGAAATTTCTGGTCCTCACCTGCGATTACCGCGATTTTGAGGTTGTCGGAAATCTGATCCCAGGGTTGCCAGGTACGCTGCAGGTCGATCGGCTCGCCACCGAACCAGGACTCAACCTTGCGCTCGATCATCAGCGCGGTGAACGGCGGCGGCACCACGCGAAACAACAGCACCAGCACAACGCTGCCGACGGCGAACCAGAGCAGGGCTTTAACGAATCGTCGAAACAATGAACGCAACATAGAGATGGCTTGGCCGAACCCGTCGAGCGGGCCATTATACAGACCCTGTCCACCGAGTCTGACTGGAGTTCTCATGCTGCGTAGTTTTCTGATGCTGGCTGCTTTTTTCGGCTTCACCGGCGTGGCACTGGGAGCGTTTGCCGCCCACGGCCTGAAAAATCGCCTGAGCGCCGATTACCTGGCGATCTTTCATACCGGCGTCACCTATCAGTTGGTACACACCCTGGCGTTGCTGGGCGTCGCGCTGCTGGCCACGCACATCCCCGGACGTATCGTCACCTGGGCCGGGATTTCGTTTGTCATCGGTATCCTGCTGTTCTCCGGGAGTCTGTATCTGCTGACGCTCACGGGCATCAGCAAACTGGGCATTATCACGCCGTTCGGTGGGGTGGCGTTCCTGATCGGCTGGTTGTGCCTGGGGCTTGCCGCCTGGCGGTTGGGCTGACCGCACGGTCCAATTCATGACGAATGGCTTGGGTCGTCCAGACTGATCGGGCTAGAATGCCAGCCCCTAAAAATGATGGCGGCATCCGGCATGCGCATTCAATTGAACGGCGAACCCCTTGATCTGCCCGACGGTGAAACCGTTGCGGCCCTGCTGACCCGTCTGGAACTGACCGGACGCCGCGTCGCGGTGGAGCTCAATCTGGATATCGTCCCGCGCAGCCAGCACGCCGACACCACGTTGAACGATGGCGACAGCGTCGAAGTGGTCCACGCCATCGGCGGCGGCTAGTCCCTGCGGTTTTCCAGTATTTCGCCAGAACCTCACCCCAACAGAGGATTTCCCATGAGCATCGTTCGTAGCGACAAGCCCTTCGTCCTGGCCGGTCGTACCTACCAGTCGCGTCTGCTGGTTGGCACCGGCAAATACCGCGACATGGAAGAAACCCGCCTGGCCATCGAAGCCTCGGGCGCTGAAATCGTGACCGTTGCCGTGCGCCGCACCAACATCGGCCAGAACCCGGGCGAACCGAACCTGCTGGATATCCTGCCGCCAGATCGCTACACCATCCTGCCCAACACCGCCGGTTGCTTCGACGCCATTGAGGCCGTGCGCACCTGCCGCCTGGCCCGTGAGCTGCTCGACGGCCACAACCTGGTGAAGCTGGAAGTGCTGGCGGACCAGAAAACCCTGTTCCCCAACGTGATCGAAACCCTCAAGGCTGCCGAAACCCTGGTCAAGGAAGGTTTCGACGTGATGGTCTACACCAGCGATGACCCGATCATCGCCCGTCAACTGGCGGAAATCGGCTGCATCGCGGTGATGCCGCTGGCTGGCCTGATCGGCACGGGTCTGGGGATCTGCAACCCGTACAACCTGCAGATCATCCTGGAAGAAGCCAAGATTCCGGTGTTGGTGGATGCCGGTGTTGGCACCGCCTCCGACGCCACTATCGCCATGGAACTGGGCTGTGAAGCAGTGCTGATGAACTCGGCCATCGCCCATGCCCAGCAACCGATCCTGATGGCCGAAGCCATGAAGCACGCCATTGTGGCCGGTCGCCTGGCGTACCTCGCCGGCCGCATGCCGAAAAAACTCTACGCCAGCGCCTCTTCGCCGCTGGATGGTCTGATCAAGTAAGAGCCATTGATGACTGAATCGAACGACACGCCTGTCCTCCCGGAAGAAGGCGAAGAGCGCCAACACCGCCGCATCAAGAGTTTCGTGATGCGCGCCGGGCGCATGACCGAAGGCCAGCAACGCGGCCTGGAACAGGGCACGCCGCTGTTTGTCCTGCCCCTGGCCGATGCGCCGGTGGACTTTGACCAGGTGTTCGGCCGCTCGGCGCCGCGCTCGCTGGAAATCGGCTTCGGCATGGGCCACTCGCTGCTGGAAATGGCCGCCGCGGCGCCGGAACAGGATTTCATCGGTGTGGAAGTTCATCGTCCCGGTGTGGGCGCGCTACTCAACGGCGTACTGACCCAAGGACTGACCAACCTGCGGGTCTACGACTGCGACGCCATCGAAGTGCTCAACCGCTGTGTGGCCGACAACAGCCTCGACCGGCTGATGCTGTTCTTCCCTGACCCATGGCACAAGAGCCGCCATCACAAGCGCCGTATCGTCCAGGCGTCGTTCGCTGAGTTGGTGCGCAGCAAGTTGAAGGTCGGCGGTGTGCTGCACATGGCCACCGACTGGGAACCCTACGCCGAGTACATGCTGGAAGTGATGAACGTCGCCCCGGGTTACCGTAACCTGGCCGAAGACGGCAAGTGCGTACCGCGCCCGGCCGAACGACCGATCACCAAGTTCGAACGCCGTGGCGAACGCTTGGGGCATGGGGTTTGGGATTTGAAGTTCGAGAAGGTGGCTTAAACACCAGAAGATCCTGCTGAAATGGGATCCCCTGTGGGAGCGAGCTTGCTCGCGATGAGGCCAAAACATTCAATATCAATGTTGACTGTCAGGCCGCCATCGCGAGCAAGCTCGCTCCCACATTTCGTTCTGTGCTACATCGAAAATCAGCGACGGTCAGCGACCACCCCAATCAACACCAGCACCACCAACAGCACCGGTGCCAGGCTGTAGTTGTTGAACTGGCTCAAGCCCCGGACGACCCACGGCGTGGCGTAGATCAAGGCCGCGCCGCTGCCGATCATGCACAGCAGGGCGATCAGCGGGACGCGCAAGGCCCCGGCAATATTGCCAAGGCGTTGTTCGACCCAGCCCTTGATGTCGGCACCAAACAGCACCAGCAGGCAGCCTACCAATGCCAGGGAGATTTCCGACAGGTTGCTGCGGCTCCAGCGGGACACGGTGGCGAGCAGGTCGAGTACCAGATCCATGGGGTTTCCTTGTGTGATTAGCTCAAAAATTTCTGCAACAGGTCATTGAGAAACAACTGTCCGCGCTCGGTGGCTGCCAGACGTGCCGGTTCGACCCGCAACAACCCGCTTTGTTCGGCCTCGCGTCGGCCTTCAGCCAGACTCTGCAAAGGCAGGCCGGTGCGTTCGGGGTAAAGCCGCGCGTCCACACCTTCGGTCAGGCGCAGCGCGTTCATCAGGAACTCGAAGGGCAGTTCTTCATTGCTCAGGGTTTTCTCGCCGGCCAGGAAGCGTTTGGCTGGGTTGAGGTAGTCCTTGGGCAGGCGGGTTTTCCAGGTGCGCACAATACGCCCGTCCGGATGGCTGAGCTTGCCGTGGGCGCCCGCGCCGATGCCGATGAAGTCGCCGAAACTCCAGTAATTGAGGTTATGCCGCGCCGGTCGCCCGGGCTGGGCGTAGGCCGAGACTTCGTATTGGCTGTAGCCATGTTCGGCCAGCAGCGCTTGCCCGGCTTCCTGGATGTCCCACAGCGTGTCGTCCTCCGGCAAGGTCGGCGGCTGGTTCCAGAACACCGTGTTTGGCTCCAGGGTCAACTGATACCAGGACAGATGCGTGGGCTTCAGTGCAATGGCCTGGCGCAAGTCGCTCAAGGCGTCGTCCAGGGACTGATCGGGCAGGCCATGCATCAGGTCCAGGTTGAAGTTGTCGAACCCGGCCTGACGGGCCATGCCGGCGGCGCGCACAGCTTCGTCACCGTTATGAATCCGGCCCAAAGCCTTGAGCTTGGCTTCCTGAAAGCTCTGGATGCCAATGGACAGGCGATTGATGCCCAGTGCCCGGTAAGCGACAAATTTCTCTTGCTCGAAGGTCCCTGGGTTGGCTTCCAGGGTGATTTCAATGTCATGGGCGAAGGGGATTCGCGCCTCGACACCTTTGAGCAGCCGGCCCAGGGCCTGGGCGCTGAACAGGCTTGGAGTACCGCCGCCGAAAAAGATCGAGCTCAGTTCCCGGCCATACACCGCCTGCAGGTCCTGGTCGAGATCGGCCAGCAAGGCGTCGACGTATTCTTCTTCCGGCAACTGCGGGCTGGCGGCATGGGAGTTGAAATCGCAATACGGGCATTTGCGTACACACCACGGAATGTGGATGTACAACGCCAGGGGCGGCAGCATTGGCAGCGGTGCCCGAGGCGTTTGCGCACCGCCATGGATCAGAGGTGCGGGGGACTCATCGATCATTGCAGGCCCAGGCGTTGGCGCAGCAAAGCCATGGCGCGGGCGCGGTGGCTCAGCTGGTTTTTTTCCACCGGGCCCAGTTCGGCGCTGGAGCAGTTGCGCTCCGGC
Organism: Pseudomonas sp. N-1-13; assembly: GCF_057787095.1. Taxonomy (NCBI): domain Bacteria; kingdom Pseudomonadati; phylum Pseudomonadota; class Gammaproteobacteria; order Pseudomonadales; family Pseudomonadaceae; genus Pseudomonas; species Pseudomonas sp. N-1-13. Next base: position 280,107 of record NZ_JBYNRI010000001.1, read on the forward strand.
ACCCAGAACAGCGGATCGTAGCCAAAACCGTGCTCGCCGCTGGCTTCGGTGAGAATGCGCCCGTGCCACAAGCCTTCGCAGAGGATCGGCAGTGGATCGTCGGCATGGCGGACGAGGGCCAGGACGCAGACGAACTGTGCGCCGCGCTCGGCTTCGGGCACATCCTTGAGGGCCTCGAGCAGCTTGGCGTTGTTCGCCGCGTCGCCTTTGCCATCTGCGTAGCGGGCTGAATAGATGCCCGGCGCGCCGCCGAGAAAGTCCACCGCCAGCCCGGAGTCGTCGGCCAGCGCCGGCAGGCCGGAAATGCGCGCGGCGTTGCGGGCCTTGAGGATGGCGTTCTCGACGAACGACAGGCCGGTTTCTTCAGGTTCGACCTGGCTGAACTCGCCAATCGAGCGCAGTTGCACCGACCCGCCGAGCATGGCCTGGAGTTCCTTGAGTTTGCCGGCGTTGTGGCTGGCCAGTACGAGTTGGGTGAAATTCATCATTCGCCGGGGAACAGTTCCTGGTTGAAGTTGAGGGTGTTGATCTTATCGCCCGTTTTCACCTGGATGTTGAAGGTGCGGGTTTCCTGCTGTTTCACCGGGTATTGGGCGATGTAATAGGTCGCGTTGGGTTCGGCCACCTCCTTGAAGTTCAGCGTGACACTGCTGCTGGTAAGGTCCTTGACTGTCCCGCTGACCTCGGCCTTCAAGGGTTTACCATCCTTGAGTACCGAAACGTTGATCACGCCCTGGGTCTTGTCGCGGATCAATCCGGCGGCGTCGGCAATATCCGGCGTCAGGAAGGTGGAATTGAAGGTGTTGTAGTGCACGGTGATGTCGCCGAACACTTCCTTGCGATCGCTCTTGATGACATCCGCGGCCATGGCTCCGGCGCTCAGGCATGCGGTAATGAGAAACAACGCTAGACGTTTCATGTCGTGCTCCTGGTAAGGTCGGGCTTCACACCGCGACCTGATGATCGGCAAGGCCTGGGCTGCTGACCCGATAGATGCCTATTTCACCTAACAGATTAGGCCATAGCTTGCTGGCCCACCCGTGGCGGTGCTGCTGGTCCACCGCCAGGCGATCGATGACCTTGGCTTGGCGTTCGCGGCACAATGCCTCGAAATCCTCGAAGGTGCAGAAGTGGATGTTCGGCGTGTTGTACCAGGTGTAGGGCAGAAATTCCGACACCGGCATGCGCCCCTTGCTCGCCAGGTACCAGCGGCAGCGCCAGTGACCGAAGTTGGGGAAGGTGATGATGCACTGGCGCCCGACCCGCAGCATTTCGTCGAGGATCTTGTCCGGGTAGTGCACCGCTTGCAGCGCCTGGGTCATGACCACGATGTCGAAGCTGTTGCTGGCGAAGTTGCCCAGGCCCTTGTCCAGGTCCTGCTCGATCACGTTTATGCCCTTGGCCACGCACTCGGCGATGTTGTCCGGGTCGTTTTCCAGGCCGTAGCCGGTGACTTGCTTGTGGTCGCGCAGCCAGGTCAGCAGTTCGCCGTTGCCGCAGCCCAGGTCGAGCACGCGGCTGCCGGCGGGGATCCATTCCTGGATGATGTCCAGATCGGCTCTCATGGCGTCCTCACAGCGTTATACGGTTCATGTAGTTGCCGAACGCCTGCAGGTAGCGCGGGATCGGGATCAGAAAGGCGTCGTGACCCTGGGGCGCGTCGATTTCCAGGTAGCAGACGTCCTTGCGGGCAGCCATCAGCGCGTCCACCAGCTCCCGTGAGCGGGCCGGGGAGAAGCGCCAGTCGGTGGTGAACGACATCACGCAGAACCTGGCGGTGGCGCCTGCAAAGGTTTTTGCCAGGTCATCGTCGAAGTTCGCCGCCGGATCGAAGTAGTCCAGGGCTTTCGTCATCAACAGGTAGGTGTTGGCATCGAAGCGTCCGGAGAATTCTTCGCCCTGGTAGCGCAGGTAGCTTTCCACCTGGAATTCGACGCTGTGGAAGTCGTAGTTGAGCTTTTCGCTCTTGAGACCGCGGCCGAATTTCTCGCCCATGGAATCATCGGACAGGTAGGTGATATGCCCGACCATCCGCGCCAGCATCAGCCCGCGCTTGGGAATCACGCCGTGTTCCTGGAACGAGCCGCCGTGGAATTCCGGATCGGTGAGGATCGCCTGGCGCGCCACTTCGTTGAAGGCGATGTTCTGCGCCGACAGCTTGGGGGCAGAGGCGATTGCCAGGCAGTGGCGCACACGGTCCGGGTAAGTGATGGTCCATTGCAGGGCTTGCATGCCGCCCAGGCTGCCGCCGATCACTGCGGCCCACTGGGCGATACCGAGGCGGTCCGCCAGGCGTGCCTGACTGTGGACCCAATCTTCCACGGTCAGCACCGGAAAGTCGGCGCCGAAGGGTTTGCCGGTGTCCGGGTTGACGCTGCTGGGGCCGGTGGAGCCGTTGCAGCCGCCGAGGTTGTTCAGGCTGACCACGAAGAACTTGTTGGTGTCGATGGGCTTGCCCGGGCCGATGCAACTGTCCCACCAGCCCGGCTTGCGGTCGTCGACACTGTGATAGCCGGCGGCGTGGTGATGCCCCGACAAGGCATGGCAGATCAGCACGGCATTGCTCGCCGTGGCATTGAGGGTGCCGTAGGTTTCGAAAATCAGGTCATAGGCTGGCAACGAACGACCGCAGGCCAGGGCCAGGGGCTCGCTGAAATGCGCCATTTGCGGCGTCACCAGACCAACGGAATCGGGGGGAAAGGCAGCTGGCATCGACCCTGCTCTCGTTGAAATGAGGCGTAAGTCTAAAGACCGCTGTGGCAAGCGGCAAGCAAAGGGCGGAGCTGATTGTCCGCCCGGCGCAAACCCCGTGGGAGCAAGGCTTGCCCGCGATGAGGCGATGCGGTCTTTCAGGGACCGAGGTGCCTGTTTCGCGAGCAAGCTTTGCTCCCACAGAGATCGGTGCTGACTGATCAGGCCGGTGTCGGGTCAGATCAGCAGGCGCAGGATTTCCGGCATCATGGTCATCGCCGCCAGGTTGTTGATCACCAGCATGTCGATCAGCTTGAGCACCAGGAACGCCAGGATCGGCGAGATATCCAGGCCGCCGAGGTTCGGCACGATGCGGCGGAACGGTGCCAGCGCCGGCTCGCAGATCTGGTTCACCAGTTCGGCGCCCGGGTTGTGGCTGCCGGGAGCGACCCAGGACAGGATCACGCTGATGATCAGGGCGAAGAAGAAAATCTTCAGGAACAGCGCGGTCACGCCAATGATCGACCAGATCAGCAGTTGCAGCGGGTTGCCGGTGGTGCCGTAGGTCAGCAGCAGGGTCAGGGCCATCAGCGCCAGTTGCACGATGATTGCCAGTACCAGCGACGACATGTCCAGGCCGAACACGCTCGGAATGATCCGGCGCAGTGGCTTGAGCAATGGCTGGGTGGCCTTGACGATGAACTGGCACAGTGGGTTGTAGAAGTTGGCGCGCACCAGTTGCAGCACAAAGCGCAGCAGTACGATCAGCAGGTACAGGCTGCCGAGGGTTTGCAGCACGTAGACCGCTGCAGTGTTCAATCCGATCATGAATGGCTCCTTATTGGCCCAGTTGTTCGGCCATTTCGGCCGAGCGGTGCGCGGCGGCGCCGAGTGCTTTTTCCACCAGGGCTTCGAAGCCCCCGGCCTGGAACGATTTGATGGCGGCTTCGGTGGTGCCGGCTGGCGAAGTCACCCGGCGCCGCAGTTCGGCCGCATCGACATCGCTGGACACTGCCATGTGGGCGGCGCCCAGGGCGGTCTGCAACGTCAGTTTGGCGGCGGTTTCGCGCGGCAGGCCGAGTTTTTCACCGGCGGCGGTCATGGCTTCGATCAGCAGGAAAAAGTATGCCGGGCCCGAGCCGGACACGGCCGTCACCGCATCCAGTTGCTGCTCGGTTTCCAGCCACAGTGCCAGGCCTACGGCCGAGAGCAGTTCTTCGGCCTGCTGGCGCTGTTCGGCGGTCACTTGTGCGGTCGCGAACAGCCCACTGACGCCCTGGCGCAGCAGCGCCGGGGTGTTGGGCATGCAGCGCACGATCGGCTGGGACCCGAGCCAGTTGTTCATGCTGGCGCAGGTAATGCCGGCGGCGATCGACACCACCATCTGATGGGGTTTGAGGCTTGGACGAATGGCCTCGCAAACAGTTTTCATCGCCTGTGGCTTGACCGCCAGCACGACGACGTCCGCGCCCTCGATGGCCTGGGCGTTGTCGGCGAACGTTTCGATGCCGTGCTCTGTGCTCACCCGGGCGCGAGTCTCGGCCCCCGGATCGCTGGCGCGGATCTGCGAAGCGTCCAGACCCTTGGCCCGCAGGCCGCCGATCAGGCTGGCGGCCATGTTGCCGGCGCCGATGAAGGCAATACGTGTGTTGCTCATGACAGGTCCTTGATTAGAGAGTTGAGTCAGCATGGCGTACGGCTAGCTACGGCTATAGTCGCGCGCACCAAACAGCGCGGTACCGATCCGCACCCAGGTGGCGCCCTGGGCAATGGCCGACTCGAGGTCATGGCTCATGCCCATGGAAAGGGTGTCCAGCGGTAGCTTCAGATCGGCTTGCAAGCGTTGAACCGCTGCGAAGGCGGCATCCTGGGCGGCACGCTCCTCGGTCGGTTCGGGAATCGCCATCAACCCACGCAGCTTCAGGCGTGGCAACGCGCTGATGGCGCTGGCCAGAGCGGGCAGGTCCGCCGCGGTGCAGCCGGATTTGCTGTCTTCACCGCTGACGTTGACCTGGATGCAGATATTCAGCGGCGGTAGGTCGGCCGGGCGCTGCTCGGACAGGCGTTGTGCAATTTTCAAACGATCCACGGAATGCACCCAGTCGAAATGTTCGGCGATAGCGCGCGTCTTGTTCGATTGAATGGGGCCGATGAAGTGCCAGATCAAGGGCAGGTCGGTCAGTTCGGCCTGTTTGCCCAGCGCCTCCTGCAGATAGTTCTCGCCAAAGTCCCGCAGGCCGGCGGCATAGGCTTCACGCAGGGCCTGGGCGGGCTTGGTCTTGCTCACCGCCAGCAGCTGCACGCTGTGTTCGTCGCGGTGGGCGGCTTGTTCGGCTGCGCGGATACGCGATCTAACCTGAGCAATGTTGTCTGCTATCGTGGACATTAAAGAAGCGCCAGCGGTGAGGTTCGCGGCATTCTACTGGAATTGAGGAGCGCTATGGATATCACTGAGCTACTGGCGTTCAGCGCCAAACAGGGCGCATCGGACCTGCACTTGTCCGCCGGGCTGCCGCCGATGATCCGTGTCGATGGCGATGTGAGGCGGATCAACCTGCCGGCCCTGGACCACAAGCAGGTCCATGAGCTGATCTACGACATCATGAACGACCGGCAGCGGGTAGATTACGAGAAGTTTCTGGAAACCGACTTTTCCTTCGACGTGCCGGGCGTCGCACGGTTCCGGGTCAATGCGTTCAACCAGAATCGCGGTGCAGGTGCGGTGTTCCGGACCATCCCGTCGAAAGTCCTGACCATGGAAGACCTGGGGATGGGCGATGTGTTTCGCAAGGTGACCGAGGCGCCTCGCGGGCTGGTGTTGGTGACCGGGCCGACCGGCTCCGGCAAGTCCACCACCCTGGCGGCGATGATCGACTACCTCAACACCCACAAACACCATCACATCCTCACCATCGAAGATCCCATCGAGTTTGTCCACGAGCCGCGCAAATGCCTGATCAACCAGCGCGAAGTGCACCGCGACACCCAAAGTTTCTCCACGGCCCTGCGCTCAGCCCTGCGCGAAGACCCGGACGTGATTCTGGTGGGGGAGATGCGTGACCTGGAGACCATCCGCCTGGCCCTGACCGCCGCCGAAACCGGTCACCTGGTGTTTGGCACCTTGCACACCACCTCGGCGGCCAAGACCATCGACCGGGTGGTGGACGTGTTCCCGGGGGATGAGAAATCCATGGTTCGTTCGATGTTGTCCGAATCCTTGCAGGCGGTGATTTCACAGACGCTGGTCAAGAAGATTGGCGGCGGCCGGGTCGCGGCTCATGAAATCATGCTGGGAACGTCGGCGATCCGTAACCTGATCCGCGAGGACAAGGTGGCGCAGATGTACTCGGCGATCCAGACCGGTGGGTCGCTGGGGATGCAGACATTGGATATGTGTTTGAAGGATTTGCTGAACAAGGGGCTGATCAGTCGCGAACATGCGCGGGAGCGGGCGCGTACGCCGGATAACTTCTGAGGATCGGCCACAAAACCTCCTGTGGGAGCGAGCTTGCTCGCGATAGCGTTGGATCAGCCAACATTGAAGTTGACGGATGTACCGCTATCGCGAGCAGGCTCGCTCCCACAGTTTGCTTGAACTGGCAAATGTGCCACTTTCAAATCAGCGCTGAACCAGCTGCATCCCTTTCGGCTCTTTGGGCAGCACCCGCTTGGCAAGGACGTAGTGGCTGTTCCAGTACGGCTTGTTCAAGGTGTCGATGGTCACCGACTTGCCACGGCGCGGGGCGTGGATGAAGCGGTCATTGCCCAGGTAGATGGCCACGTGGTTGACCCGGCGGCTCTTGAGCTTGAAGAAGATCAGATCGCCGGGCTTGAGGTCCTTGCGATCGACCTTCTGGCCGTGACCGCTGGCCATCGCATTGGAAGTGCGCGGCAGGTCGAAGGTGGCATCGTTGAAGGCGTACTTCACCAGGCCGCTGCAATCGAAACCTTTGCTTGGGCTACTGCCGCCCCAACGGTAAGGTGTTCCCAGTACGTTCACGGCACGGCTCAAGACGTTGCTGCTTGTCTTGGCGGTCATGACCGGAACCAGCTTGCTATTGGCGGTGCTCAAACGCTGGGCGTTTCGCTTGTTCTTGCTCGAAGGAGCAGAAACATGGGATTTGGGGGTGTAGCCGTTGACGTTGGGAAGACGTTGCTCACGATTGGTGGCGTGGGCGGCCAGGGGCAATAATAGGCAAATGGTTAGCCATGTCTTGATAAATGGACGCATTAGGCAGGGCTCTTGAAGGTAAGCGCGCAACTTTATAACAGCTTTTTTTACTGTTCCGAGGCCGTTTGTCGAATCGCAACCCAGGTGAAACCCGCATAATTGCGACATATTGACCTGATTGTCTGACAGAACCCAGACAGCACGGGGGTTTACCGGGTTCCTGACGCTGGAGACCGCTTGTCGGCAATCCATAAAAAAGTCACAAATAATCCGAACAAATTTATCTATCGAGGCAAAAGAGGCGATTCATGAACAGCTATCAGCAGGACGCTTTACGCGATACCCACAGCAAAGTGATCGGCTATCTCTTGTGGATTTTCGGCTTTACCGGCGCCCACCGCTTCTACTACGGCAAGCCGGTCACCGGCACGATCTGGTTTTTCACCTTCGGCCTGTTGGGCATCGGCTGGCTGATCGACCTGTTCCTGATTCCGGCCATGGATCGGGAGGCCGATCTGCGCTTCACCCCGGGTCCCCTCGAGTACAGCGTGGCGTGGATTCTGCTGACGTTTCTCGGTGTGCTGGGTGTGCACCGCATGTACCAGGGCAAATGGCTCACCGGCATCCTTTACCTGCTGACTGGCGGGGTGTTTTTCCTGGGGGTGCTGTATGACTTCTGGACGCTGAACGATCAGGTCTCGATTCGCAATGCGCAGAAGCGCGGGGCTTTTCACTAAGACCGAGTCGCCTGCATCGCGAGCAGGCTCGCTCCCACACTGGATCAAGGTGTTCACAGGTTATGTGTTCACCGAAGATCCCTGTGGGAGCGAGCCTGCTCGCGATAAGACCGACGCGATGTCAGGCCTGGTGAGTAATCCGCCCATCCATCAGCGTATAACGCACCACCCCCGGCAAACTGTGGCCAAGGAACGGGCAGTTGTCACCCTTGGAGCGCCAGGCTTCACCCGCCACAGTGGACGCCGCCGGGTCGAACAGCACCAAGTCCGCCGCCGCGCCCACTGCCAGTTTACCCACCGGTAATTGCAGCGCGTCGGCCGGGCCGTTGCTCAGGCGTGCGAGCAGGGTCGGCAGGTCCAGCAATCCGTCTTCCACCAGTGTCATGGCCAGTGGCAGCAACAGTTCGACACTGCTGATGCCCGGTTCCGTGGCGCCGAATGGTGCCAGCTTGGCATCGCGCTCGTGGGGCTGGTGATGGCTGGAGATGGCCGAGATCACCCCGGACTTCACAGCCTCGCGCAAGCCATCGCGGTCGGCGCGGGTGCGCAGCGGCGGCTGGACGTGATAGACGCTGTTGAAGTCGATCAGCGCTTCGTCGGTCAGGATCAGTTGGTACAGCGCTACATCGGCGGTGACGGGCAGGCCGCGAGCCTGGGCCTGGGCGATCAGTGCGGCGCCGCGGGCGCTGGTCAACTGGCTGAAGTGTGCGCGCACGCCGCTTTGTTCCACCAGCAGCAGGTCCCGGGCCAGGGCCACGGTTTCGGCGGTTTCCGGAATGCCTGGCAGGCCGAGGAAACTGGCGGTCGGGCCTTCGTGGGCCAGCCCACCTTCAGCCAGATCGTGATCCTGGGAGTTGAAGATCACCGTCAGGCCGAAGGTCGCAGCGTATTCCAGGGCGCGGCACAGGGTGCGGGTATTGCGAAAACTGTTCAGACCATTGCCGAACGCCACGCAACCGGCGTCGCGTAGCGCAATGAGTTCTGCCAGTTGCTCGCCATCGAGGCCTTTGCTCAAGGCGCCGATAGGGAAGACCTTGGTGTTGCCGGCTTCGCGGGCGCGATCGAGGATCAGCTCGGCCACGGCCGAGGTGTCCAGTACCGGCTTGGTCTGTGGCGGGCAGCACAAACTGGTCACGCCACCGGCGGCGGCAGCCTGGGTTTCGCTGACGATACTGCCTTTGCGGCTGTAACCGGGTTCGCGCAGGGCGACGTTCAGGTCCACCAGGCCAGGGGCGGCCACCAGGCCTTGGGCGTTGAGGGTATCAACGGCGGTAAAACCGGCCGGAGCGGCGCCAAGGGCGATAATTTTGCAGGCATCGATGTGGATGTCAGTCACTTGATCCAGGCCGCTGGCCGGATCGATCACGCGTGCGCCGAGAATGCTGAGCTTCACTGGGCGTTCTCCTGGTCGAATTGGCGCTGGGCCGTTTGCCCGCTCATGGCCATGGACAGCACGGCCATACGGATGGCGATGCCGTAGGTCACCTGGTTGAGGATCACCGAATGTGGTCCGTCGGCCACTGCCGACTCGATCTCCACCCCGCGGTTGATCGGCCCCGGGTGCATGACGATGGCGTCCGGCTTGGCCCCGGCCAGGCGCGCGGTGGTCAGGCCGAACAGGCGGTAGAACTCGCCTTCGCTCGGCAGCAGGCCGCCGGTCATGCGTTCGCGCTGCAGGCGCAGCATGATCACCACGTCCACGTCCTTGAGGCCTTCGGTCATGTCGGTGTAGACCTTCACGCCATACTGCTCGACGCCAATGGGCAGCAGGGTTTTCGGCGCGATCACGCGGATGTCCGGGCAGCCGAGGGTCTTGAGGGCGAGCATGTTCGAACGGGCCACCCGCGAGTGCAGGATGTCGCCGACGATAGCCACCGACAGGTTCTCGAAGCTGCCCTTGTGCCGACGGATGGTCAGCATGTCCAGCATGCCCTGGGTTGGGTGGGCGTGACGGCCGTCGCCGCCGTTGATGATCGCCACTTGCGGGCATACATGCTCGGCAATGAAATGCGCGGCGCCGGAATCACCGTGACGCACGACGAACATGTCGGCCGCCATGGCCTCGAGGTTGCGCAAGGTGTCGAGCAGGGTTTCGCCCTTGCTCGCCGAGGAGGTGGACACGTTCAGGGTGATCACGTCCGCCGACAGTCGCTGGGCCGCCAGTTCGAAGGTGGTGCGGGTGCGGGTGGAGTTTTCGAAGAACACGTTGCACACGGTCTTGCCGCGCAGCAACGGGACTTTCTTGACCGCCCGGGCCCCGACTTCGAGGAACGAATCGGCGGTGTCGAGGATTTCCGTCAGCAGCTCGCGGCGCAGGCCGTCGAGGGACAGGAAGTGCCGCAGCTGGCCCTGATCGTTGAGCTGTAGCGCTCGCTTGGTTTCGAGAGGCGTCATCGCAATGGACTCTTACAAGGGCAGTTAAAGGGCAAGGTCTTGCAGTTCGAGTTGCAGCGGCGTGGGGCCGCACAGCTTGACTCGCTCGTGAGCGGCCAGCGTCAGCGTCGCGCCGACCACGTTCGGGCGGATCGGCAGCTCGCCGGCGTCCAGGTCCAGCAGGCACACCAGGGTCACGCTGGCGGGGCGGCCATAATCGAACAGTTCGTTCATGGCGGCGCGGATGGTCCGGCCGCTCATCAGCACATCGTCGATCAGTACCAGATGCTGGCCTTCAATCTCGAACGGCAGGGCCGAAGGGCGCACTTGCGGGTGCAGGCCGTTCTGGCTGAAGTCGTCGCGGTAGAACGACACATCGAGGGTGCCCAGCGGCGCATCGCTGCCCAGTTCTTCGAGCAAGGCCTGGGCGACCCAGACGCCACCGGTGCGAATGCCGATGTAGCGCGGTTCGCTGATGCCGCGTTGTTCCAGATGCGCCGTGAGACGAATCGCCATCTGGCTGATCAGTTCGGCGGGATTGGGCAGGCTCATGCTGGCTCCTTCAGGTTCCCGGGCCGGTGGTCAGAGGCCCGGTTTATCGCTAAAAGAAAGCGCCCTGGCGGCGCTTTCAAAAAAATCAGGTTTCGAACAGGGCGGCGTTGGCGTCGAGCCAGCCTTGCAGCAGCAGGGCGGCCGCGATGGCGTCTACCGGGTTGTCGCGGTAACTGCCTTTCTGCCCGCCACGTACCAGGCGTTCGCCCTTGGCCTCGAACGTGGTCAGACGCTCGTCGTGGGTATAGAAAGGCAGGTTGTAGCGGCCGTTGAGCCTGCGGGCGAATTTCTCCGCGCGAACGCACATGTCGCTGGGCGTGCCGTCCATGTTCAGCGGCAGGCCGACCACCACGGCGTCGGGTTTCCACTCCTTGATCAGGGCTTCGACCTGGTTCCAGTCGGGAACGCCGTTCTGCGCCTTCAGGGTGCACAGCTCGCGGGCCTGGCCGGTAATCACCTGGCCGACCGCCACGCCGATCTGTTTGGTGCCGTAATCGAAGCCCAGCAGCAAGCGCAGGGCCATCAGGCGTGTCCTGCCTGGCTGGTGAGCAGACTGAGGTTGACCCCCAACCGGCTGGCCGCCGCTTCCAGGCGCAGTTCGCTGCTGGTGTTGAACAGGATGTCGGCGTCGAACGGGCAGGTCAGCCAGGCGTTATCGGCCAGCTCGGCTTCCAGTTGCCCGGCTTCCCAACCGGCATAGCCGAGGGCGATCAGGCTTTTTTCCGGGCCTACGCCGTCGGCAATGGCGAACAGCACATCCTGGGAGGTGGACAGCGATACGCCATCCAGGTCCACGGTGGCCTGGTAGGACGGCCCCGTCGGGTGGAGCACGAAGCCTCGGTCGGTCTGCACCGGGCCGCCGATGAAAATCGGGACGTGCTGGCACAAGAGTGGCGGTTCTACATCCGGGCGCAACTGCTCAAGAATGTCCGCCAGGTTCAGTTCCTGCGGCCGATTGATCACCAGCCCCATGGCCCCATTGGCCGTGTGCTCGACGATGTAGGTCAAGGTGTGGGCAAAGTTCGGATCGGCCATGTGTGGCATGGCAATCAGGAAGTGATGCTTGAGGTAGGTGGGGCTGACGTTTTTCATAGGCGCTAGTGTGGCGGCGCAGGGGCGAACTGACAAGCTGGGGATGTGCAGCAAATGCCGGAGACTGTCACGAAACCCTTGTGGGAGCGAGCCTGCTCGCGATGCGGTGTGTCAGGCGACATCATGCTGGATGTTCGATTGCTATCGCGAGCAGGCTCGCTCCCACAAGGGGATGGGGTCAGTTGCTGGAGAGACGATCGCCCCGGGCGAACTTCCAGGTGCGGATGATTTCCAGGCGGTCGATGTCCGACAGGTCCCCGGTAAACGGTGCGAACGGCGCGGCCAGGCGCACGATCCGCTGGGCGGCCTGATCCAGCAATGGCTGGCCGGAGGACTCCAGCACCAGCACTTCATACAACGAGCCGTCGCGGTTGATCGAGACCAGCAGCCGCAAGTTGCCATAGATCTGCTTGCGCCGGGCTTCGTCGGGGTAGTTGAGATTGCCGATGCGCTCGACTTTCTTGCGCCACTCATCTTTGTACCAGGCGCCCTTGTCGCGCATGGTCGAGGCGGCGCTCAGGCGGTGGATACGCGGGCGTTTGGCATACAACTGCTGTTCCTGGGCCAGCTCGGCTTCCAGGCTGGCGATGTCGCTGGACAGTTGGGCGCTGTCGAAGGTGGGCACCGGGGCCTTGGGTTTGGGGTCGGGCCTGACCTCTTCCTTGACCGGGGCTTTTTTCGGCTTCGGCGCCACGGTGGTCACGGCTGCCTTGGGCGCCGTCTCCCGGACCTCGGGCTTGGCCGCTGGCGGCGGTGTGACCTTCTGCACTTTATTGTCCTGGAACGGCGCGATCTGGGTGGTCTTGGGCGTCGCCTTTTTTTCCAGGGTGCCACTGCCTTGCTGGTTTTCCTGGGCGAGGAAGTCCGCTTTTTGTGGCTTGGCTTCGCTTTTGAAGGTGGCCAGGGTGATTTCCAGGGTCTGGCTGATCTGTTTGGGTTCTACCGTGGCAAACCCGACGCCCAGCAGCAGTGCCAAGTGGATCAATGCCGCCAGGAACAGGGTAAAACCGAGACGATCAGCCGGGCGCACGCCGCGATGGGCGAGCTCTTGGGGCAGATCGGACGGGAGGGTCATGGCAAGGAAACCAACATCGCGTTTTTTTCAGGCCGGGCATGATAACGCAATGTGGGTTTCCTTCAGCAGGATCTGGATCAACGAGCCTTGAGCTTCTGATCGATGGCATCCATCAGCATCGCGCCGATGTCGGTGCCGAAGGCGTTGTCGATCTCGCGGATGCAGGTCGGGCTGGTGACGTTGATTTCCGTCAGGTGCTCGCCGATCACGTCCAGGCCCACGAACAGCAGACCCTTCTCCCGCAGGGTCGGGCCGACCTGGGCCGCAATCCAGCGGTCCTTTTCAGTCAACGGACGCGCCTCGCCACGCCCGCCGGCCGCCAGGTTGCCGCGGGTTTCGCCGGCTGCGGGAATGCGCGCCAGGCAATAGTCCACCGGTTCGCCGTCGATCATCAGGATGCGCTTGTCGCCATCGACGATGGCCGGCAGGTATCCCTGGATCATGATCTGCTGCTGACCGTGCAGGGTCAGGGTTTCCAGGATCACCGACAGGTTGGGGTGGCCGGCGGTGTGACGGAAAATCGAGGAGCCGCCCATGCCGTCCAGGGGCTTGAGGATCACGTCGCCGTGATGGTCGGCGAATTCACGCAGCACGTCCGGGCGACGGCTGACGATGGTGGGCGGCGTGCATTGCGGGAACAGCGTGGCGAACAGCTTTTCGTTGCAGTCGCGCAGGCTCTGGGGTTTGTTGACCACCAGCACACCGGCGTTTTCGGCCTGCTCCAGCAGGTAGGTGGAATACACGAACTCCATGTCGAAGGGCGGATCCTTGCGCATGAGGATCACGTCCAGGTCGCTGAGCAGCGCATCGCGTTCGGCGCCCAGCTCAAACCATTTTTCGGGGTTGGCGAAGACGTTCAGCGGCTTCATCCGCGCCCGTGCCTGACCTTCGGCCTGGTAGAGGTCGCCCTGTTCCATGTAGAACAGCTCCCAGCCGCGCTTCTGAGCGGCCAGCAGCATGGCCAGCGAGCTATCCTTTTTATAGGAAATGCTGGCGATAGGGTCCATGACAATGCCGACGCGTACGCTCATGGCTTGGTTCCTCGAAAATTGATGGGCACAAATGGTGTGAAAAAGTGGCGTCAGAGTGGCGCCCGGAAGATTGGCGGTCAAGGAAAAACCACTGTACCGAGCGGCCGATAGATCGGCGATGGAGACTGTGCTAAAAAGGCTGGCATGTGACGTGCGGGCCTTGAACATCAAGGGTTTGCGCTGTCGTTCACACTTACGCGTTAAAAACCGGTTTGCAGTGGCAATGGCAGAGCATCTTACGCAGCAGCAACCCAGCGCCTTGAAGGTCATGGTCATCGACGACTCAAAGACCATCCGCCGCACCGCCGAGACCTTGTTGCGCAACGTGGGTTGCGAGGTCATCACGGCGGTCGATGGCTTCGATGCCCTGGCCAAGATCGCCGACCATCATCCGGGCATTATCTTTGTCGACATCATGATGCCGCGCCTGGACGGTTACCAGACTTGTGCCCTGATCAAGAACAACAGCGTTTTCAAGGCCACGCCGGTGATCATGTTGTCGTCCCGGGACGGTTTGTTCGACAAGGCCAAGGGGCGCATCGTCGGCTCCGATCAGTTTTTGACCAAGCCTTTCAGCAAGGAAGAACTGCTGGGCGCGATACGGGCTCATGTTCCGGGCTTTGCCGCTGTCCAGCCGCACCAGGCACATTAATGACACTCGGCCATCGGGCCTGGGGTCAACAAAAAATGGGGAACACCATGGCACGAATTCTGATCGTCGATGATTCGCCGACCGAAATGTACAAACTGACCGGCATGCTGGAAAAGCACGGCCACCAGGTCCTGAAGGCCGAAAACGGCGCCGACGGCGTGGCCCTGGCTCGCCAGGAAAAGCCCGACGCGGTCCTGATGGATATCGTCATGCCCGGCCTCAACGGTTTCCAGGCCACGCGCCAGTTGACCAAGGATCCGGACACCGGGCACATCCCGGTGATCATCATCACCACCAAGGACCAGGACACCGACAAGGTCTGGGGCACTCGCCAAGGCGCGAAGGACTACCTGACCAAACCGGTGGACGAAGAAACCCTGATCAAGACCCTGAACAACGTGCTGGCGGGTTGATGACACGGCCATGAGCCAATCCCTGACCGCTTTCGAACTGCTCCTGCAGATCGACCGGCGTTGCCGGCTGCTGGGGGCGGACCTGCCGTCACAACCGACCCACGGCGACAGTTGGAGCGGCATCGGTTTTCGCCTCGGCGAACACTGGTACGTGGCGCCCATGGGCGAAGTCAGCGAAGTGCTGCACGAACCGCGCTACACACATTTGCCCGGGGTCAAGCCATGGGTTCGTGGTGTGGCTAATCTGCGCGGGCGCTTATTGCCGTTGATGGATTTGTGCGGTTTCTTCGGCCATGAGCTGTCGAGCGTGCGCAAGCAGCGGCGGGTGCTGGTGGTGGATCATGACGAGGTCTTTACCGGGTTGCTGGTGGATGAAGTCCTCGGATTGCAGCATTTTGCCCAGGACAGCCTGGAGCCGACGCTGATGGACGACCTTGACGGCCCGGAGTCGGCCTTCGTCAAGGGCCGGTTTCGCGGTGAACGGCAGTGGCAGGTGTTCAGCCCGTTTGCGCTGACGCGCTCGCCGGGGTTCATGGATGTAGCTGTTTGACGAGATGCCACACGGTCCCTTGTAGGAACGAGCCAGTGGGAGCAAAGCTTGCTCGCGATGGCGGCGCCTCGGTTGGCGGGAAACCGTGTTGTTTTCATCGCAGGCAAGCCTTGCTCCCACAGAGTCACACTGATTGAGCAGGCTGCACTACAAGGGCTTGCTTACAGTTGGCAGTGGTGAGTGGGTTGGATTGGGCAGTACAGGCGAGAACCGATGAGCAAAGCAAATACAGGTAAGCCTCTGGAAGCGTCGCGCAGTCGTTCGCAGATCATCGTGCTGTTCGTCGCGCTGATTGTCTTCATCATGCTGCTGTTCGCCAACTTCGCTTACCTCAACACCCAGTCCAACTACGACAAGCAGTACATCGGCCACGCCGGTGAGTTGCGGGTGCTGTCCCAGCGCATCGCGAAGAACGCCACCGAGGCGGCCGCCGGCAAGGCCGCGGCGTTCAAGTTGCTGAGCGAGGCGCGCAATGATTTCGCCCAGCGCTGGGGCTACCTGAAGCAAGGCGACCCGGTGACCGGCCTGCCACCGGCACCTGCTGCCCTGCGCCCGCAGATGCGTGCCGTACAGCTGGACTGGGAACGCCTGCTCAAGAACACCGATGCCATCCTGTCCAGCGAACAGACTGTGCTGTCGCTGCATCAGGTGGCGGCGACCCTCGCCGAAACCGTGCCGCAATTGCAGGTCGAGTACGAAAAGGTCGTCGAAATTCTCCTGCAGCGCGGCGCGCCCGCCGCGCAGGTCGCCATGGCCCAGCGCCAGTCGTTGCTGGCCGAACGGATTCTCGGGGCGGTGAACACCGTGCTGGCGGGGGATGAAAACGCCAGTCAGGCCGCCGATACCTTTGGCCGCGATGCCGCACGTTTTGGTCAGGTGCTCAATGGCATGTCGCAAGGTGACCCGGCCTTGAAGATCTCCCAAGTACAGGACCGCGATGCCCGGGCTCGCCTGAGTGAGATCAGCGAACTCTTCGAATTCGTCTCCGGCTCGGTGGACGAAATCCTCGAAACCTCTCCTGAGCTGTTCAAGGTCCGCGAGTCGGCAGGCAACATCTTCAACCTGTCGCAAACCTTGCTGGACGAAGCGTCGCACCTGGCCACCGCGTTCGAAAACCTGGCCGGCGGGCGTTCCGCAAACGCCATCGGTGGTTATGTGCTGGGTCTGTTGGCGCTGATGTCGATCATCCTGATCGGGCTGGTGATGGTCCGCGAAACCAACCGGCAGTTGCGTGAAACCGCAGAAAAGAATGAGCGCAACCAGAACGCGATCATGCGTCTGCTGGACGAGATCGAAGACCTGGCCGATGGCGACCTGACCGTGACCGCCTCGGTTACCGAAGACTTTACCGGCACCATCGCCGATTCCATCAACTATTCGGTGGACCAACTGCGTGACCTTGTGGCCACCATCAACCTCACCGCCGGCCAGGTCGCCGCTGCGGTGCAGGAAACCCAGGCTACGGCGATGCACCTGGCGCAGGCTTCCGAACATCAGGCCCAGCAGATATCCGAAGCTTCGACTTCAATCAATGAAATGGCCCAGTCCATCGATCAGGTCTCGGCCAATGCCGCCGAGTCGTCGGCGGTGGCCGAGCGCTCCGTGGAGATCGCCAACAAAGGCAACGAGGTGGTGCACAACACCATTCATGGCATGGACAACATTCGCGAGCAGATCCAGGACACGGCCAAGCGCATCAAGCGCCTGGGGGAGTCGTCTCAGGAAATCGGCGACATTGTCAGCCTGATCGATGACATTGCCGACCAGACCAACATCCTGGCCCTCAACGCCGCTATCCAGGCGTCCATGGCCGGTGACGCCGGGCGCGGGTTCGCGGTGGTGGCCGATGAAGTGCAGCGGCTGGCGGAGCGCTCTTCGGCGGCGACCCGGCAGATCGAGACCCTGGTGCGGGCGATTCAGGCTGACACCAACGAGGCGGTGATTTCCATGGAACAGACCACCACCGAAGTGGTGCGCGGCGCCCGACTGGCCCAGGATGCCGGGGTGGCCCTGGAAGAAATCGAAGGCGTGTCCAAGACCCTGGCGGCGCTGATCCAGAGCATTTCCAACGCGGCGCAGCAACAGACGACGTCGGCGGGACAGATTTCCTTGACCATGAACGTGATCCAGCAGATCACCACGCAAACCTCTTCCGGCTCCACCGCCACCGCCGAGAGCATCGGCAACCTGGCGAAAATGGCCAGTCAGCTGCGTCGTTCGGTGTCGGGGTTTACTTTGCCGGCGGCGGCTGCGGCGGATGAGAACAAGGCGTAACTGGCTGGATCTGTATATTGAGAAGGGTCATGTGGCGAGGAAGCTTTTGTGGCGAGGGGATTTATCCCCGCTGGACTGCGAAGCAGTCCCAAAATAGCCAGTCTGGGACATAGATGTTGGATTCTGCATTGCAGGGGGCCGCTTCGCAGCCCAGCGGGGATAAATCCCCTCGCCACAAGGGCTGATGTTCCTGCGTCTTAGACTGTTGATTTGGAGTGGTTATGGGTGATCGGCACGACTATGTGGCCCTGGAGTGGGTCAAGGGCGAGATTGCCGAAACGCTGAAGCAGGCCCATCTGGCGCTCAACCGCCTGGTGGACGACCCGCAGGCGGCGGATGCCCTCGCGCATTGCCTGGCGTGCATTCATCAGGTGCACGGCGGCCTGCAGATGGTCGAGTTCTATGGTGCCGCGCTGCTGGCCGAGGAGATGGAACAGCTATGCGTCGCCCTGCAGGACAACCGCATCGCCCATCGCGACGAAGCCATCAGTCTGTTGAGCCAGGCCCTTGGGCAGTTGCCGATCTATCTGGACCGCATCCAAGGTGCCCGCCGCGATCTGCCGTTGGTGGTGCTGCCATTGATCAATGATTTGCGCAGCGCCCGGGGCGAGAGCCTGTTGTCGGAGACCAGCCTGTTCAGTCCAGAGTTACCGCTGATCGCGCCGCTCAGTGACGAGGCCTTGAAGCGACTCGAACCGCCTGACCTGCCCAACACCTTGCGCAAACTGCGCCAGACCCTGCAAGTGGCCCTGGTGGGGCTGTTGCGCGAACAGGACGACGCCACCCATCTCGGCTATCTGGCCAAGGTCTTCCACCGCCTGGAAGGGCTGTGCGCCGCCGCACCGCTCAATGCGCTGTGGCAGGTGGCGTCGGCCCTGGTCGAAGGCATGCGCGAGGGGCGTATCGCCAATAGCCCGGCCCTGCGCAGCTTATTCAAGGAAGCGGACAAGGAACTCAAGCGCCTGTTGGACCAGGGCCTGCAAGGCATCAATCAACCGGCGCCGCCACAGTTGCTGACGAGTTTGTTGTTCTATATTGCCAAGGCCGAACATCCCAGCGGGCAGATGCAGATCATGAAAGAACGCTACTCACTGGACGACGCGCTGCCCGACAGCGCCATGGTCGACGAAGAACGCGCACGCCTGGCCGGACCGGACCGCGATGCCATGCGCTCGGTGCTCGCCGCACTCTGCGAAGAGCTGGTGCGGGTCAAGGAGCGGCTCGACCTGTTCGTGCGCAGTGACCGCCAGCACGCCTCGGAGCTGGACAGCCTGCTGGCGCCCCTGCGACAGATCGCCGACACCCTGGCGGTGCTCGGCTTCGGTCAGCCGCGAAAAGTGATCATCGATCAATTGGCGGTGGTCCTGAGCCTCGCCCAAGGTCATCGCGAGCCGGATGACGCGACGCTCATGGATGTCGCCGGGGCCTTGCTCTACGTCGAGGCCACTCTGGCCGGCATGGTCGGCACCGTCGAGCCCGAGAGCCCTGAAGACAGCCACCTGCCCACCACAGACCTGACCCAGATCCACCAGATCGTCATCAAGGAAGCCCACACCTGCCTGCAACAGGCCAAGGACATGATCGTCGACTACATCGACGCCGACTGGAACAGCGAACAACTGCAAGCGCTACCGGCGTTGCTGACCCAGGTGCGCGGGGCGCTGGCGATGATCCCCTTGAGCCGCGCCGCCAGCCTTGTGGAGGCGTGCAATGGTTTCATTCGCGAGCATCTGCTGTTGGATCACGCCCAGCCGGGCTGGGAAGAACTCGATCACTTGGCCGACGTAATCACCGGCCTCGAATATTACCTGGAACGTTTGAGCGAAGACCCGGACACGCCCGGCGAACCCTTGTTGGACGTGGTCGAGCGCAGCCTGGGTGCCCTCGGTTATTTTCCCGACGAAGCCCGGGTGCCGTTGCTTGACGATGTGCTGAGCCCTAACGAGGCTCAGGTCATGCAGGACTTGCAGGAGCTGGATGACCCGCAGACCGTGCAGTCCTTGGCCCAAATGCTGGCCAGCCCGGTCTCGGCGGTCAACCCGCCGGCCCAGAGCACGCCGGGTAGCCTGCTGCCGCCGCCGTTGGACGAGCATCCGGTGGACGACGAGCTGCGCGAGGTCTTCCTTGAAGAAGCCGACGAGGTACTCGACGTTTTGCGCGAATACCTGCCGCGCTGGGCCGCTCACCCTGACGACCATGGCGCCCTGGCCGAATTGCGCAGGGCCTTCCATACCCTCAAGGGCAGCGGTCGGATGGTGCGGGCGCTGGTCTTGGGAGAGCTGGCCTGGGCTGTGGAAAACCTGCTCAACCGGGTGCTGGAGCGCAGTGTTGAGCCGGGTGCTGCGGTCCGGCAGTTGCTCGATGACACGGTGCAGTTGCTACCGGCCCTGGTGAGCGAGTTTGCAGACAACCGCCAGCGTCAGCGCAACGATGTCGACCGTCTGGCGGCCCGTGCCCATGCGCTGGCAAAGGGCGTCGATGACGATGAAGACGCCCAGGATGTCGCCGCCCTTGACCCGTTGTTGCTGAAGATATTCGACAACGAAGCCCAGGGTCACCTTGCCAGCCTCAATCGCTTTCTCGACCAGGCCGCCGAACACTTGCCGCTGCAGGCCAACGACGAATTGCAGCGAGCCTTGCATACCCTCAAGGGCAGCGCATCAATGGCCGGCGTGTTGCCGATTGCCGAGCTGGCCGGCGCGATGGACCAGTTGGCCCGGGAATACAAGGCGCACCTGATCGCCCTCGACCTTGATGAAACTGAATTGCTGCTGGAGGCCGAGGGCCTGTTGCGCCTGGGCTTGCGTCAGTTGCACGGTGACCCCCTGGCGCCGATCCCCGGCGCAGAAGAGCTGATCCAGCGAACCCAAACGCTGCTGGCCGAGCGCCTGCAAACGGCCCTCAGTGCACCGGACAAAGGCTTGCGGACCAAGCGCGATCCCCAACTGATCAACAACTTCCTCGCCCAGGGCATGGACATCCTGCTCGATGCCGAAAACCTGTTGCGCCGTTGGCAGCAGCACCCCGGCGAAGGCCAGGAACTCAGTGCACTGCTGGACGAGCTGACCACCCTCGGCGAAGGCGCGCACTTGGCCGACTTGCACCCGGTGGACGAGCTCTGTGAAGCCTTGCTCGATCTCTATGGCGCAGTGGAGGAAAGCAGCCTGGCAGTCAGCGACGTGTTTTTCCAGGAAGCGCAGCGCGCCCATGAAGCCTTGATCGATATGCTCGATGAATTGGCCGCCGGGCAACACGTGCACTCGCAGCCCGAGCGGGTGCAGGCCCTGCGCGGCTTGCTCCAAGAGAGCCTGGACCCATCCGCCACCGGCCTGATCCGCAGCGATGGCAGCCGCACCCTGAGCATCCGCGAACTGGGTAACGCGACAGCGGAACTGCAGCGCAGCGCCCCTGCTGAGACCTCAGTGGACGACGACATTGCCTCGATCTTCCTCGAAGAGGCGCAGGACATCCTCGAAAGCGCCGCCCAGGCCCTGCAACGTTGGCTGGCCGACCCGGACAACGCAGCGCCGCTGTCCTCGTTGCAACGCGACTTGCACACCCTCAAGGGCGGCGCACGAATGGCCGATATCCGGCCGGTGAGCGACCTGGCCCAGGAGCTGGAAAATCTCTACGAAGGGCTGGTGGACCGCCGTTACAGCCACAGCGAGGAACTCGAGCAACTGCTCAGCAGCAGTCACGAACGCCTCGATCTGCTGCTCGGGCAGTTGCAGCAGGGCCAGCCGTTGGGCGATCCCGTTGCGCTGATCGACGCCATTCGCCGGTTCCGTCAGGACAAGCCGAACCCAATCGATTCGGCAGGGGCGATCCAGGGCGAGGGGGCCGGACATGACCCGGAGCTGCTGGAAATCTTCCTCGAAGAAGGTTTCGACATTCTCGACAGCGCAGGCTCAGCGCTGCTGCGCTGGCAGGACGAACCATCGAACCGTCAGGCCCTGGAAACGCTGTTGCGGGATTTGCACACCCTCAAGGGTGGAGCGCGGATGGTGGAAATCGTCCCCATCGGCGACCTGGCCCATGAGCTGGAAAATCTCTATGAAGGCTTGTCGGCGGGGCTGCTCCAACCGACTCCAGCGCTGTTCGCCTTGCTGCAAAGCAGCCACGACCGGCTGGCGCAGATGCTCGATGCGGTACGCGCCGGCCACCCCTGCCCCGTTGCCGACCGGCTGATCGCGCAGATCCAGGCGGTAAATCATCCGCAGGACAGCGAGACGCCCAAAGTCGTCCCCGCGCCGGAACCGGCCCCGACCCCGCCGCCTGCGCCCACAAGGCCTGAGACCGGCACCCCGAGCGACGGCGCGGACATGGTCAAGGTCTCCGCCGAACTGCTTGACGACCTGGTGAACCTGGCTGGGGAAACCTCGATTTTCCGTGGGCGTATCGAACAGCAGGTCAACGACGCGCGCGTGGCCCTGGGCGAGATGGAAACCACCATCGAGCGCATGCGCGACCAGTTGCGCCGTCTTGATACCGAAACCCAGGGCCGGATCCTCAGTCGCCAGCAGGTCGAGGCCGAGCGTCTTGGCTACGAAGAATTCGACCCGCTGGAGATGGACCGGCATTCCCAGTTGCAGCAATTGTCCCGGGCGCTGTTCGAATCGGCCTCGGACTTGCTCGATCTCAAGGAAACCCTCGAACGCAGCAATCACGACGCTGAGAACCTGCTGCAACAGCAGGGGCGGGTCAATACCGAACTTCAGGAAGGGTTGATGCGCACGCGCATGGTGCCGTTCGAGCGCATGTTGCCGCGCCTCAAACGCATCGTGCGGCAAGTGGCGCAGGAGTTGGGCAAGGACGTGGAGTTCGTGGTTGGCAATGCTGAAGGCGAAATGGACCGTAGCGTGCTGGAGCGCATGGCCGCGCCCTTGGAGCATATGCTGCGCAACGCCGTCGACCACGGCCTGGAGCCAGCCGACGTGCGCATCGCTGCCGGGAAACCGGCCCGGGGGCGCATCAGCCTCGACCTGTCCCGGGAAGGTGGCGACATCATTTTCGACATTCGCGACGACGGCGCCGGCGTGCCGCTGGAGGCGGTGCGCAGCAAGGCGATCAAGCGTGGTCTGCTGGCACCGGACAGCGACATCAGCGACCGCGACGTGCTGCAATTCATCTTGCAGCCGGGCTTTTCCACCGCCGAAAAAATCACCCAGATTTCCGGGCGCGGCGTCGGCATGGACGTGGTCCATGAAGAGGTGCGGCAACTGGGTGGCAGTATGGTCATCGACTCTACGCCGGGGCAGGGCGTGCATTTCCGCATTCGCCTGCCGTTTACCGTGGCGGTCAACCGGGCGTTGATGGTGCAATGTCACGAAGACCAGTACGCGATCCCACTGAACACCATCGAAAGTATCGTCCGGGTGTTGCCCGCTGAACTGGATGGCTATTACCAGCTCGACCCGCCGACCTACACCTACGCCGGGCAACGCTATGAGCTGTGCTACCTGGGTGAGCTATTGAAAACCGGCGCTCGCCCGAAACTGTTGGGCCAGAGCCAACCGTTGCCGGTGCTGCTGATGCAATGCAGCGAGCGGCATATCGCGGTGCAAGTGGACGCTACCGCTGGGACCCGGGAGATCGTGGTCAAGAGCCTCGGCCCGCAATTTTCGGCGGTGCAGGGCTTGTCGGGGGCGACGATCCTGGGCGATGGCCGGGTGGTGTTGATTCTCGACCTGTTGGCGCCGATCCGCGCCTTGCCTCATCAGGTCCCACGCCGCCCGGCAGCGGCGCAAGGCGAGGGCGAACACCCGCGAGCATTGCTGGTGCTGGTGGTGGACGACTCGGTGACGGTCCGCAAGGTCACCAGCCGCCTGCTGGAGCGCCACGGCATGCACGTGCTCACCGCCAAGGATGGCGTGGATGCCATGGCGCTGCTGGCCGAACACTCCCCCGACCTGATGTTGCTGGACATCGAAATGCCGCGCATGGACGGCTTCGAAGTGGCCACGCAAGTACGCAATGACCCGCGCCTGGCCCACCTGCCGATCATCATGATCACCTCCCGCACCGGCCAGAAACACCGCGACCGCGCCATGGCCATCGGCGTCAACGACTACCTGGGCAAGCCGTACCAGGAATCGGTGCTGCTCGACAGCATCGCCCGCTGGAGCAAAACCCATGCATGACCTTCACCCGCGTACCGGGCACATCACTGGGCTGCTGCTACCCCTGGCCGACCGGCACCTGATTTTACCCAACGTGGCCGTGGCCGAGCTGATCGACTACCAGAGCAGCGCGTTCGATATGGACACTCCGCCGTGGTTCCTGGGTTGGGTGAGCTGGCGCGAACGGCAAATCCCGTTGCTGAGTTTCGAGTCGGCCTGCGGCCAGAAAACCGTGATCGGCGAGCGTGCGCGCATCGTCGTGCTCAATGCACTGGGCGGGCGCCCGGAGTTGCGGTTCATTGCGCTGCTGGTCCAGGGTATCCCGCGTTCCTACAAACTCGACACCCAGCTGAGCTACGTCGATGTACCGCTGTGTGGGCTGGAACAGGCGGCGGTACAAGTGGGCGAGCATGTGGCGAAGGTGCCGGATTTGTTGGCCCTGGAAGAGTTGGTCGTTGCCTCGGGGTTGGCAAAAAACTAGGTCAGACACGGTACCTGTGGGGGCGGGCTTGCTCGCGAAGTCGGGCTGATAGCCGGCCAGGGTTTTGTTGACTGAGTACATATCCATTGCCGCCGTTACCGCAGCAACGGATATACACACAAAACTCAAGTAAGCAGTCCCAAGTCATCAAACCCTGAACCGCCCCACCAACGTCTGCAAATGAACCCCCAACCGGGCCAATTCAGCGCTCGAAGCGGCCGTCTCTTCACTGGACGACGCAGTTTGCTCCGACACATCGCGCACATTCAGCACGCTGCGGTTGATCTCCTCGGCCACGGCACTCTGCTGCTCGGCCGCAGCGGCGATCTGCTGGTTCATCGACTGAATGGCCGAGACCGTGCGGGTGATGTTTTCCAGGGATCCACCGGCGCGGCGGGTCAGTTCGACGCTGTTGTCGGTCAGGCTGCGGCTGTTGTCCATGATGGTCGCGACCTGCTCGGTGCCTGACTGCAGGCCGACGATCAGTTCTTCGATTTCTTCTGTGGACTTCTGGGTGCGCTGGGCCAGGCTGCGGACCTCGTCAGCCACCACCGCGAAACCACGTCCGGCTTCGCCCGCACGGGCCGCTTCGATGGCCGCGTTGAGGGCCAGCAGGTTGGTTTGCTGGGCTACGGACTTGATCACGTCCAGCACGCTGCCGATTTTGTCGCTTTCGCGCTTGAGGTCGCCCATGGCTGTGGTGGAGTTACCCACTTCGAGGGCCAGGCGTTCGATCTGGGCGATGGCTTCGCCGACCACTTTTTCACCCTCGCGTGCCTGCTGGTCAGCCGCGACGGCCGCTTCGGAAGCTTCCTCGGCATTGCGCGCCACTTCCTGCACCGTGGCGGTCATTTCGTGCATGGCGGTGGCGACCTGGTCGGTTTCCACTTTCTGGCTGTTGACCCCGGCGCTGGTCTGCTCGGTCACGGCCGAGAGTTGTTCGGCGGCGCTGGCGATTTGTGTAACGCCGTCGCTGATGCCGCCGATCAACTGCCGCAGGCCCACGGTCATGCTCTGCATGGCGCGCTGCAATTGACCGAGTTCGTCGCGGCGCTCGGAGGTGAGGTTGTGGGTCAGGTCGCCCGCGGCAATGCGCTCGGCGACTTTGAGGGTCTGGTCCAGCGGGCCGACGATCTGCCGGGTGATGACCAATGCTGCGATCACGCCGAACAACATGGCCAGCACGGCAGCCGATACCAGGACGGTCTTGGCCTGGGCGGCGTCCTGGTCGCGCACGGCGGTCTGGGACACGGTCAGGCTTTTGCTGGACTCAAGCAATACTTCGCCTTGCTCGGTCATGCGCTTGAGCGCCGCGGCGGTATCAAGCTGGGAATCGCGAAACTGACTGACCGCCGCACGGTAGGCGTTGATCGAATCGCTGGCTTGCTGCAGGTTGGCGGAGTGCTCCTCAGGCAACTGCGCCGGTAGGCGTGCGAGAAGTTTGAGGGCATCGGTAATGGCGTCAAGGGCCGGTTGCTGGGCTTCGTTCTTACCGCTGTAGGTGTAGCCGCGAACCTGATAACGCGCTTGCTGGATCGCCTTGCTCAGGGATACCACGCTGTTGAATTGGGCGACGTTCTCGCTTTGCAGCGTGGCTTTTTCAACCTCGGCGACGCGGGCCACGGCGTTGTCGGCGCTGGCGCCGAGTTTGCTGCGGGCATCTTCGCGACTGACGGTGGCGCTGGCCATCTCGGCGAAGGCGCTTTTGTACTCGGCCACAGCGGCCAGTTGTTTGTCGATCAGCGCCACGTCGGCCGGCTGCTCGATCATCTGGCGGGCTGCGGTCAGGCCGGTCTCGAGTTTGGCAAGCAGATCGTTGACTTCCTGCGGACCGTTTTCACCCCGCGTGGTGTAGTAGTCCAGGCGTGCCAGGCGCAGGTCCTTGCTCAACTCGTTCAGGCTGGAAATGTAGCCCAGCTTGTCGCCACGGCTAATGACATTGCCCAGGCCGCTCCAACCGGTGAAAGCGATCATCAAGGTTAGAAATAGCACCAGACCGAAGCCGAAGCCGAGTTTGCGATTGACGCTTACGTTTCCCAGACTCTGGGTAAGCATTCGGAACATGCTGATTTCTCCCTTGCTGCACTGAATTGGTTTTATGGGAGCTGTATCGGCGGGGCGGGAGGGATCTGTAGAAATGAACTGAGAATCCTGGCGCTCGCCACAAAAAACGGGCAAGCGGCAGGGGGTCAGAACAACCGTGCGAGCAGCGCGGTAACGGCGGTTTCGACGCGCAGGATGCGTTCGCCCAGTTGTACCGGTTGCAGTCCGGCCTTGGCCAGCAGGTCGATTTCGTAAGGAATCCAGCCGCCTTCGGGGCCGATGGCCAGGGTCACGGGTTCGTCCAGCGCGCGAGGGCAGGGGGGGTAGTTCCCCGGATGGCCGACCAGACCGCAGGTGCCGTTCGCCATGGCCGGCAGGCGGTCTTCAACGAAGGGCTTGAAGCGCTTTTCGATGATGATCTCCGGCAGCACGCTGTCGCGCGCCTGCTCCAGGCCAAGGATCAGTTGTTCGCGAATGGCCTCGGGCTCCAGGAACGGGGTCTGCCAGAAGCTCTTTTCCACGCGGTAACTGTTGACCAGTACCACGCGCGGCACGCCCATGCTGGCGATGGTCTGGAGCACTCGCCGGAGCATTTTCGGTCGAGGCAGGGCCAGCACCAGTGTCAGTGGCAGCTTGACCGGCGCAGGTTGGTCGAGTGTCACTTGCAGTTCGGCTTCATGGGCTTCCAGGCGCAGCACCTGGGCCGTGCCCATCAACCCGCCGATACGCCCGACCCGCAGGCTGTCACCGACGGCGCTACGGTGCACTTGCTGCATGTGGGTCAAGCGGCGATCGCTCAGCACGACGCGGTCAGGCCCGATGAAGTCGGCCTCTTCAAGCAGCAGCAGGTTCACGCTTGGGTCGCTGGCGGCTGGTCGTTATGGTCGTCGACCGGCTGATCGTCTGCTTCTTCCCGGCGCTTGCGCACCAGACCGCCGAACAGGATGCCGATCTCGAACAGCAGCCACATCGGCACGGCGAGCAGGGTCTGGGAGAAGATGTCCGGCGGGGTCAGGATCATGCCGACCACGAAGCAGCCGATGATCACGTACGGACGAATTTTCTTCAGGTACGCAACGTCGACCACGCCGATCCACACCAGCAGTACCACGGCTACTGGGATTTCGAACGCCACGCCGAAGGCGAAGAACAGCGTCATGACGAAATCCAGGTAGCTGGTGATGTCGGTCATCATTTCCACGCCCGCGGGAGTGGCGGCGGCAAAGAACTTGAAGATCAACGGGAATACGAAGAAGTAGGCGAAGGCCATGCCGGTGTAGAACAGCAGAATGCTGGACACCAGCAGCGGCACGGCAACGCGTTTTTCATGCTTGTACAGGCCTGGCGCGATGAAGCCCCAGATCTGGTGCAGGATCACCGGGATCGCCAGGAACAACGAGACCATCATCGTCAGCTTGAGCGGCGTCAGGAACGGTGACGACACGTCGGTGGCGATCATCGTCGCGCCTTCCGGCAGGTACTGGCGCAGCGGTGTGGAAACGAAGGTGTAGATCTGTTGGGTGAAGGCAAACAGCCCGGCGAAGATGACGAAAATCGCCGCCACGCAACGCAACAGGCGGGTGCGCAACTCGGTGAGGTGCGATACCAGCGGCATCGGCTGGTCGTTTTCAGGAATATCGCTCATGGGGCTCGCGGCGGCAAAGTAGGGTCGTTAGGAACGGCTGGTGCCGCCACTGTCGGGGCGGGCTCCACGGGGTTCGCGGGCGCGGCTGCTACAGGCGGCGTGTCATCCACCGGCGCCTGGGGGGCAATCGTCGGCTCGACCGCCGGCTGAACCGGTGTCGGCTCCTGCTGGGTCGGGGTGAAGATTTTCCGCGCTTCCTGCTCCAGAGACAGAATGTGTTCGTTGTGCAGTTGCCGACGAATGTCGTCGGCCCCGATTTCACGTTCAACTTCCTGTTTGATCGCATTGAAGCTGCGCTTGAGCCGCCCGATCCATAGACCTGCGGTGCGCGCAGCGCCCGGCAGCCGCTCGGGGCCCAGTACCAGCAGGGCGACGAGGCCGACGAGCAGCAGTTCAGTGAAGCTGATCCCAAACATTAGTCAGTGCTCACGAGTCTTTGCGGGCCGGCTCTTCGACTTTCTGTGCCTGCACATCGATGGTGTGCGGGGCATTCACAGGTTGAGTGGCCTGTGGGTGAACCGGTTGGCTCGGCTGCGCTGGTTGAGCGGGCGTCGCTGCCGGGTCGGCCGGTTTTTCGTCGTCGTTCATGGCCTTGCGAAAGCCCTTGATCGACTCGCCAACGTCAGTGCCCAGGTTCTTGAGTTTCTTGGTGCCGAACACCAGTACCACGACCACCAGAATGACGACCCAGTGTTTCCAGTCAAAAATACCCATGTGGCTATTCCTCTCGTAAGTTGATCAGGCGGACGGACGCGAGGCTTTCTCGACGTGCCCGGACAGACCGAAACGACGGTCCAGTTCATCCAGTACAGCCTGCGGGTGCTGCCCCAGTTGGGCAAGCATGACCAGGCTATGGAACCACAGGTCGGCGGTCTCGTAGATCACGTCACTGCAGTCGCCGCTGATGGCGGCGTCCTTGGCGGCGATGATGGTCTCGACCGACTCTTCACCGACCTTTTCCAGAATCTTGTTCAAACCCTTGTGGTACAGGCTGGCGACATAGGAACTGTCGGCCGCTGCGCCTTTGCGCTCTTCCAGCACCTGGGCCAGGCGGGTCAGGGTGTCACTCATGGGTATGTCCTGAATAAATGGCGTGCGGGTCCTTGAGCACCGGGTCGACGGTTTTCCAGTCGCCGTTCTCGAAGACGCGATAGAAGCAGCTTTGACGGCCGGTGTGGCAGGCGATCTCACCGACCTGCTCGACCATCAGGATGATGACGTCGCCGTCGCAGTCCAGGCGCATCTCGTGCAGGTGCTGCACGTGCCCGGACTCTTCACCCTTGCGCCACAGCTTGCCACGCGAACGTGACCAATAGATGGCGCGGTTCTCAGCGGCGGTCAGGGCCAGCGCTTCACGGTTCATCCAGGCCATCATCAGCACGCGCCCGGTCTTGTGATCCTGGGCGATGGCCGGCACCAGGCCGTCAGCGTCCCATTTGATCTCGTCCTGCCAGTTTTTCATCTTCGACTCCGACAATGGGCCGCGCATCTCAAGTCGACGGGCCCAGCCTTGAAACAGTGTGCCAGCGTGAACCGGTGCTGGCTATCGACGAACGACCAGATACAAACCAACGATGACCATGATGCCGGCGGGCCAGTGGCCCAGCTGACTCAACGGGCCCCCGCTCGCCAGTACTGCACCGCCACCCAGGTGAGCGGCGCCGAGCAGGCGCATGAACCAGTCGTCCCCGCGCTCTTTCCACGGCGGCGCGGGATCGTGGGCGTGGGGTTGGGACATGCGTTCGAGCAGGTCGCGGGTCATGTTGGCCAGGTGCGGGAGCTGCTCGAACTGGCTCTGCACGTTGCCCAGCAAGGTTTTGGGGCTCACGCGCTCACGCATCCAGCGTTCGAGGAACGGCTGGGCGGTGTTCCACAGGTCCAGGTCCGGGTATAGCTGGCGACCAAGGCCTTCGATGTTCAGCAAGGTTTTCTGCAACAGTACCAACTGCGGCTGAACCTCCATATTGAAGCGACGCGCGGTCTGGAACAGGCGCATCAGCACCTGGCCGAATGAAATATCTTTTAACGGTTTTTCGAAGATCGGTTCGCATACCGTGCGGATCGCCGCTTCGAATTCGTTGAGTTTGGTCTCGGCCGGCACCCAGCCGGAGTCGATGTGCAGTTGCGCGACGCGGCGGTAGTCGCGCTTGAAGAAGGCGAACAGGTTGCGGGCCAGATAGTCCTGGTCTTCGGGAGTCAGGCTGCCGACGATGCCGCAGTCGATGGCAATGTATTGCGGGCTCCACGGTTGCACGGTGCTGACAAAGATATTCCCCGGGTGCATGTCGGCGTGGAAGAAGCTGTCGCGGAACACCTGGGTGAAGAAGATTTCCACGCCGCGCTCGGCCAGCAGTTTCATGTCGGTGCGCTGGTCGGCCAGGGTCGCCAGGTCGGTGACCTGGATGCCGTAGATACGCTCCATCACCAACACTTTCGGACGGCACCAGTCCCAATAGACTTGCGGCACATAGAGCAGCGGCGAGCCTTCGAAGTTACGCCGCAGTTGGCTGGCGTTGGCGGCTTCGCGCAGCAGATCGAGTTCGTCGTAGATGGTTTTTTCGTAGTCCAGGACCACGTCAACCGGGTGCAACAGGCGCGCATCGGCCGATAGTCGCTCGGCGGCCCGGGCGAGAATGAACAGCCACGCCAGGTCCTGGGCAATGATCGGCTTGAGACCCGGGCGGATAACCTTCACCACCACTTCTTCGCCGCTCTTGAGCTGCGCAGCGTGAACCTGGGCCACGGAGGCCGAGGCCAACGGCTCGACGTCGAAACGGCTGAACACTTCGCTGATCTTCTTGCCCAGTTGCTCTTCGATCAGGGCCACCGACACCTTTGAATCGAACGGCGGCACGCGGTCTTGAAGCATCATCAATTCATCGGCGATGTCTTCGGGCAACAGGTCGCGACGAGTCGAGAGGATCTGCCCGAACTTGATGAAGATCGGTCCCAGGTCCTGCAAGGCCAGGCGCAGGCGTGCGCCGCGACTCAGGTCCAGCGTTCGCCGGGGAAACCAGCGCCACGGCAGCACGAAGCGCAGCGCCAGCAAAAACCAGGGCAGCGGCAGGGCGAACAGCAGGTCATCGAGGCGATAGCGGATCACGACGCGCTGGATGCGCAACAAACGGCGGACGGCAAGCAGCTTCATGCGTTATCGCTTGGTTTCAAGGGAGCGGGAAAGGCGCTCGAAACGCGCCTCGAGACGTTCCAGGTCAAGTTTGATCTGGTCCAGTTCATTAAAGCGGGCGTCGGCTTCGCGTTGGCCTACGAGAGTACGCGATTCCTCGGCCAGGTATTCACTCAGATTCTGCCCCAGGCTGGCGAAGCCTTGGCGATACCAGCGCGTGCGGCTGCGCAGATGGCCACTGAGTAGCTGAGTGGCCACCGGCCCGAGCCAGCGGGATACTTCATATTCCCAGTCCAGCTCCAGGTCCTGGAGAATCGCCGCCAGCTCCAGCAGCACGCCGCTGTCGCCGTCCAGTTCCACCTCAGGGCCATGCAGCACGGCGGTCTTGTCCTTGCTCAGGGCCAGGTTCACCAGGCTCGATGCCGGGGCACGCAGGGTGCAGTGGGCCTCGGCTTCCCAGTGTGCAGCGAGCATCAGGCCTTCGTCGCTGGGCAGGATGAACAGCCGCAATGCGGGGCTGCGGCAATCCACCGCAATCACCTTGCCGCTCAAGTGCGCCAGGCGCGCCAGCGCCGTACTGTCCAGGCGCAGGACGCGATTGACGCCGAGTTCGACGCTGGCGAGCAGGCCGGTGAGCAGCATCAGGGCTTGATACCGCGGTGCAGGGCCACGATGCCCGAGGTCATGTTGTGGTAGGTCACGCGGTCGAAACCGGCCTCGACCATCATCGACTTCAGGGTTTCCTGATCCGGGTGCATGCGGATCGATTCGGCCAGGTAGCGATAGCTTTCCGAGTCGTTGGTGATCAGCTTGCCCATCAGTGGCATGAAGGCGAACGAGTAGGCGTCGTAGGCCTTGGACATCAGCGCGTTGGTCGGCTTGGAGAATTCCAGCACCAGCAGACGGCCGCCGGGCTTGAGGACTCGTAGCATCGAGCGCAGGGCGTCTTCCTTGTGGGTGACGTTGCGCAGGCCGAAGGCGATGGTGACGCAATCGAAATGGTTGTCAGGGAAGGGCAGCTTCTCGGCGTCGGCCTGGACGAACTCGACATTGCCGGCCACACCCAGGTCCAGCAGGCGGTCACGACCGACCTTGAGCATGGACTCGTTGATGTCAGCGAGCACCACCTGACCGGTCGGCCCGACAATGTGAGAGAACTTCTTCGTCAGGTCGCCGGTGCCGCCGGCGATGTCCAGCACCCGATTGCCGCTGCGCACACCCGACAGTTCGATCGCGAAACGCTTCCACAGACGGTGCATGCCACCCGAGAGCAGATCGTTCATCAAGTCATATTTGGCGGCTACCGAGTGGAAAACCTCAGCGACTTTTTCCGCCTTCTGGCTTTCCGGCACGTTCTTGAAGCCGAAGTGAGTGGTGGGTTCGGCATCGCTGCCTTTGCGCTGATCAGTCATATCGCTGTCACCAAAAAAGAATGCGGGACATTCTAATCCCGGTGGAGGGCTTTGTCTTGGCAAGCCTGAAGGTAAGATGAGCGACCGCCGGGACGTTTTGACGCAGCCAGGGTCAGAAACGTGCAGGCAAGTCCCGATAAAACAGGAGTCATCAGATGGCCCGTATAACAGTTGAGC
Organism: Pseudomonas sp. N-1-13; assembly: GCF_057787095.1. Classification (NCBI taxonomy): domain Bacteria; kingdom Pseudomonadati; phylum Pseudomonadota; class Gammaproteobacteria; order Pseudomonadales; family Pseudomonadaceae; genus Pseudomonas; species Pseudomonas sp. N-1-13. Next base: position 312,722 of record NZ_JBYNRI010000001.1, read on the forward strand.
GTGCCCATGGCCTGGGCAAGGATGCGGCCCGCGCCAGAGCCGACCAGTTGGCGCAGAAACTGTCCGACAGCTATGGCCTGGAGCCGCAGTGGTCGGGCGACACGCTGAAGCTCAAGCGCTCCGGGGTCAAAGGCGAGGTGCATGTGGGCGAGGACTCGATCCGCGTCGATGTCGAACTGGGCATGTTGATGTCGGCCATGAGCGGCACGATCAAGACGGAAATTGAAAAGGCGTTGGATAAAGCATTGGCTTGATTGAAGAGATGACTCAAGTTCATCACTCATTCACCTGTGGGAGCGAGCCTGCTCGCGATAGCGGCGTGTCATTCAACATCAATGTTGCCGGTCTATCGCCATCGCGAGCAGGCTCGCTCCCACAGGGGAAGTCATCACCTCGGATTCTGTGGCAGTAGTTAGGGTGCCGTTTCTAATTATTGTCACTACTTTGTGCCTGAGCCCGACCGTGTACGGGCAGTTCCTCAAACCTGTTATCGAGTGAGGTGCACCATGGCCAAAGTTATTTTGAAGAAAAAAACCGACGTTGAATCTTCCACGCTCAGCGACGTGAAAACGTACGCGCGCAAGATCTGGCTGGCGGGCCTGGGCGCCTACACCAAGGTCGGCCAGGAAGGCAGCGAGTACTTCCAGGAGTTGGTAAAAGCCGGTGAAGTTGTTGAAACCAAAGGCAAAAAGAACATTGCCGGAAAACTCGAGGCGGCCAACAGCGAACTGATTGAAGCCAAGACTGACGTCAACACGTTCAAGGCCCGGGTTGAAGTACAACTCGATAAAGTCGAGAAGGTATTCGACGCCCGTGTTGCAAGTGCCTTGAATCGTATCGGCATTCCGTCTAAACATGACGTTGAGACACTCTCTGCTAAGCTCGATGAGCTGACGGCATTGCTTGAACGTGTCGCGCGTAAACATTAAGGAGAACGGGATGGCTGGCAAAAAAATCACCGAAAAAGAAGGCAGCTCGTGGGCCGGGAAGATTGAAAAATACTCCCGCAAAATCTGGCTTGCTGGTTTAGGCGTGTACTCGAAGATTGACACTGACGGCAGCAAACTCTTCGAGTCCCTGGTTAAGGACGGCGAGAAGGCCGAAAAACTCACCAAGACGGCGGTCGGCAAACAAGTCGATGCCACCAAGGACTCCGTCGAGTCCGCCAAGTCGCGAATCGGCGGTGTGAAGGATCGCGCACTGGGCAAGTGGGACGAACTGGAAGGGGCTTTCGACAAGCGCCTGAACAGCGCGATCTCTCGGCTGGGCGTGCCGAGCCGCAATGAAGTCAAGGCGCTGCACAGCAAGGTCGACACCCTGACCAAGCAGATCGAAAAACTCACCGGCGCCAAGGTCGCGCCAGTGGCGGCCAAGACTGCGGCAGCCAAACCTGCCACCAAGACGGCAGCCAAGCCATTGGTCAAGGCCGCGGCGAAAGCCGTCGCTAAGCCTGCGGCAAAAGCAGCGGCCAAGCCGGCGGCGAAAACCGCAGCCGCCAAACCTGCCGCCAAGGCAGCGGCCAAGCCGGTAGCAGCCAAACCCGCGACCAAAGCAGCGGCCAAGCCGGCTGCCAAAACCGCGGCCGCCAAACCTGCTGCCAAGCCTGCGGCAAAAGCGGCGGCCAAACCCGCCGCGGCGAAAAAGCCTGCGGTGAAAAAACCGGCTGCGCCAAAAGCTGCCGCACCGAAGGCGCCGACTGCTGCCGCCAAACCGGCCGCCCCGACGAGCCCCGCGAACTCCGCTTCGGCTCCGACTCCGGCGGTTACCCCGACCGCTGCGCCGGCTCCATCGACGCCTACCACCCAGTCCTGATATCCAGGGCAAACAAAAACGCCCGGCCTGTGAAGGTCGGGTTTTTTTATGCGTATTCATTTGATGCACCGCAGAAGTGGGCTTGCTCCTACAGGGGGGGCGGTGATGCAAATACTGAAATCACCCAGAAAACATTGTGGGAGCGAGCCTGCTCGCGATAGCGGTGTGTCAGCCACATTGATGTTGGATGTGCGTCCGCCATCGCGAGCAGGCTCGCTCCCACAAGGGATCTTCCTCTGCTGGTCGTTAGTCGTGCTCTTCCAGGTACCGCAACGCCAGTTGCTCGGTGGCAACCTTTGCCGCCGGCGGCAGATGCGGCGCTACCAGCATCATGACCTGATAGACCACCAGTCGAACTTCACCCTCGCGGTCGAGGATTCGCTGATAGTCCAGCGAGAACAGTAAGGTCATGGTGATCTGTTCCACCAGTTGCCCCAATGCCTGGGTATCGCTGACCAGCATCCCCTGGGCCTTGAGTTGCGCCAGCAGCGAGGCCAGGGTGCGTTTCAGGGCGTTGAGCAACTGGCGGATGCCCTTGGCCAGTTTTGGCAGGCGTCCGGCCAGGTTCGACAGGTCCTGGAACAGAAACCGGTATTGAGCCAGCCGTTCGACGATCAGGTGCAGGAACAGCCAATAATCTTCCGGCGCCAGTTGTACATCTGCCGGTGGGTCCAGCAGCGGTGCCAGTTCGCTCTGGAAGCGCTCGAACAACCCGAGGATCAGGGGCTCCTTGCCATGAAAGTGGTAATAGAGATTGCCTGGGCTGATGCCTATTTCGTTGGCGACTTCCATGGTGGAAACGTTCGGTTCGCCCTTCTCATTGAACAACTGCAGGGCGCATTCAAGAATGCGGTCGCGGGTTTTCATCCGGTCTTCTTAGTGATGGAAATCGTGCCACGGCCCAGTGTCTGGCCGTGGAGTGAGCCCTTAGCGCACGCGCACATAGGTTCCCGGCGCCGCTTCCAGGGGCGGGTAGTTCGCGTTGCCCAGGGTCATCTGTGTTTCGTGTTGGGCGCCGGAGCGTTCCTGGACCCAACTCAGCCACTGGGTCCACCAACTGCCCTCGATGTGCTTGGCGTCGTAATACCAGGCTCGCGGGTCGCTGCTCAGTTTCGGGTTTTCGACGTAGTTGGCCTTGGGGTTGCCCGGCGGGTTGAGAATGCTTTGGACGTGACCGCTGTTGGACAGCACGAAGCGCCGCTCGCCACCGAGCAACAGCGTTGAGCGATAGACCGCGTCCCATGGCGTGATGTGGTCATTGATGCCCGCCACGCTGAAGCTGTCCACCGTCACTTTTTGCAGGTCGATCGGTGTGCCGCACACTTCCAGGCCGCCGGGGTGGGTCAAGGGATTGTGCTTGAAGAAGTCCAGTAGGTCGCCATGGTAGGCCGCCGGCAGTCGGGTGCAGTCGTTGTTCCAGTAGAGGATGTCGAACGCCGGCGGCTCCTTGCCCAGGAGGTAGTTGTTGATGAAATAAGTCCAGATCAGGTCATTGGGACGCATCCAGGCAAACACCCGGGCCATGTCGCGGCCATCGAGGATGCCTTTCTGATAGGAGCGGCGCTTGGCGGCTTCCAGGGTCTGCTCGTCAATGAACAGTGTGGCCGGGCTCTCCATCTGGCTGTCCAGCAGGCTCACCAGGTAAGTGGCGCTGGCGACCCGGCGCAGTTGGCGCTTGGCTTGCAGATGGCCTTGCAGGGCAGCGATGGTCATGCCGCCGGCGCAGGCGCCCATCAGGTTGACCTCACGGGCGCCGGTGATCGCCCGGCAGACATTCATGGCTTCTTCCGTCGCCTCGACATAGCTGGACAGGCCCCATTCGCGATGACGTACATCGGGGTTGCGCCAACTGATGATGAACACCTGCAAACCGTTTTTCAGGGCGTACTGGACGAAGCTGTTGGAAGGGCTCAGGTCGAAGATGTAGAACTTGTTGATCTGCGGCGGCACGATCAGCAACGGCTTGGCGTATTGCTTTTCGCTCATGGACTTGTACTGGATCAGCTCGAGCATTTCGTTGCGAAACACCACCGCCCCCGGTGTAGTCGCCAGGGTCTTGCCGACTTCGAAGGCATGGGGGGTGACTTGCCGCGGCAGCCCGTCATTGTGCAGCAGGTCGTCCACCAAGTGGCTGATGCCACGAATCAGGCTGGTACCGCCGGAATTGAACAGCTCCTTGACCGCCAGCGGGTTGAGCAAGGTATTGGAAGGCGATACAGCATCGTTGAGCAGGGCGAAAGCGAAGTGAGCCCGGGCACGGTCATCGGGGCTCATGTCGCATTCGTCGATCCAGCTCTTCATCTGTTTCTGCCAGCTCAGGTAGGCCTGCAGGCTGCGACGGTAGAACGGATTGAGCTCCCAGGTGGGATCGGCGAAACGCTTGTCGTTGGGGTTGGTGGGGTGCAGGGTTTCCCCTAGCAGCACGCGGCCCAACTGGCTGCCCAACTTCAACGCATGCCGGGCGCTGTGCACTGGGTTGCGCAAGCCGTGTACGGCAACACTGCGCAGGGTGGAAAGCAGGTCCCGGCCCCGCAGGCCGGTGACCGCACTTTGTGCGTTGATGAAGTTGGCAGGGGCGGGCATGGAACCCTTCGCCGGTTTGTCGCGCATGAGTCAACTCCTTCGTCATCAGGCTAAAAACAAACACACCGAACCAGACAACATAGTCGCTGTTCCGGGTAGTTGCGCGATCCGGCGTCCTGCCAGGCGCTTTTGGGCGGTGTCAGCCGCCACCCAGCGGCGCGGGATGCGGGTGCATGACCGCGCGCTGACGTTCTTCCTCCAGAAACTTCATGATGATCGGCGCCACAGCCTCGGCCCGGGTAATCAGGAACAGATGGCCGTCGTCGATGATGTGCAGCTGGGCGTTGGGGATGCGCCAGGCCAGCATGCGCATGTTGATCAACGGGATCAGTGGGTCGTCGTCGCCGGCCAGCACCAGGGTCGGCTGGTGGATCTTGTGCAGCCAGTGGATGCTGGTCCAGCCCAGGCCGGCGAACAGTTGCCAGTAATAACCCAGCTTGCCGGCCGAACGCACCTTGGCCGCATGACTGGCCGCCAGGCTGGGGTCGCGGCGGAACGAGCCGCCGTAGATCAGTGGGGCGATACGCATAACGTGGGACGGTTGCACGTAGCGCCGGGGGCTGGCCATCATCCACAGCACTTTCGGTTTGCCCGGCACCATCACTGCGCCAGCGGCGGTGGCCGCCAGCACCAGCTTTTTGCAGCGCTCAGGGTAGTCATGGGCAAATTGCTGGGCCAGGGCGCCGCCCCAGGACACGCCGATCACGTTGACCTGTCCGTAATCGAGGTAATCGAGCATCCGCGCGGTGAGTTTTGCCAGGCCGGGAAAGCGATACGGCCGGCTGGGCGTCGACGAGCCGCCGACGCCGGGAACGTCAAAGGCGATGACTTCCAGGTCCGGGTCCAGGGCCTGGATGAACGGGAACACCAGCTCAAGGTTGGCGCCGATGCCGTTGAAAATCAGCAGGGGCGTCAAATGAGGCTTGCCGGGGCGTACCGCGGTGCGCAAGGTCTGGCCATCCAGATCGACGGTACGGAAGATGTACGGTTGCGGCATGCTTCAAGCCCTGTGGGTTGGGTCGCTGTCTTTCATTTTTCCCCCGATCCCTGTGGGAGCGAGCCTGCTCGCGATAAGGCCGTTGCATTCAACATCACTGTTGCCTGACGCACCGCTATCGCGAGCGGGCTCGCTCCCACATTGGATCTGCTGTTAACGCAAGTTTGCGTTCACCAGCGGCGTGGGCCTTGCATTAATGTCGGCTGTTGACATGCTTTCGTGAGTAACCTCACGGCTGCAACAGACGAGTTGCACCAGTTACCGCTCATGCACATACGTGCCCGGCGCCGCTTCTCCCGCCGGATAAGTCTTGTTGCCCAGCACCGTGGGTGCCTTTTTCAGTTTGCCCGAGCGTTCTGCCTGCCACGCCTGCCAATGCAGCCACCAGGAATCGGTGTGCTTGGTGGAGTTCTCCTGCCAGTCCTCGGCCTTGGCCGGCATGTCCTCGCTGGTCATGTAGCGCGACTTGGGGTTACCTGGTGGGTTGAGGATGCTTTGGATGTGACCGCTGCTCGACAGCACGAATTCCACCTTGCCGCCAAATAGCTGTGCGGATTTGTAGCAGGACTTCCAAGGGGTGATGTGGTCGTTGGTGCCGGCCAGGGAGAAGATGTCGGCGGTGACCTGCTTGAGGTCGATCGGTGTGCCGCACACTTCCAGTGCATTGGGCCGGATCAGCGGGTTGTTCTTGAACATCTCGATGAGGTCGCCATGGAATGCCGCCGGCAGCCGGGTGGTGTCGTTGTTCCAGAACAGAATGTCGAACACCGGCGGCTCGTTGCCCAGCAGATAGTTGTTGACCCAGTAGTTCCAGATCAGATCGTTGGGACGCATCCAGGCGAAGACCTTGGCCATGTCGCGACCTTCAAGCACGCCGGCTTGATAGGAGTGACGCTTGGCCGCCTCCAGGGTCTGCTCGTCGACGAACAGCGCCACGTCGGTGTCCAGGGTGGTGTCGAGCACGCTCACCAGCAGGGTCAGGGCGTTGACCTTCTTCTCGCCCAGAGCGGCGTAATGCCCCAGCAGCGCGGTGCAAGTGATGCCGCCCGAGCAGGCTCCGAGCATGTTCACATCCTTGCTGCCGGTGATGGCCGTGACCACGTCCACCGCTTCCTTGAGTGCCTCGATGTAGGTCGACAGGCCCCACTCGCGCTGCTCCTTGGTGGGGTTGCGCCAGCTGACAATGAACGTCTGCACATTGCTGCGCAGGCAGAAGCGCGCCAGGCTCTTGTCCGGGCTCAGGTCGAAGACGTAGAACTTGTTGATCTGCGGCGGCACCACCAGCAGTGGGCGCTCGTGGACCTGTTCGGTGATGGGGCGGTACTGGATCAACTCCAGCACGTCGTTGCGAAACACCACGGCGCCTTCCGTCACGCCCAGGCTCTTGCCGACTTCGAATGCGCCCATGTCGACCTGGCTCGGCATCCCGCCGTTGTGCACCAGGTCCTTGGCCAGGTGCGAAAGGCCGTCCAGCAGGCTCTTGCCGCCGGTTTCGAAAAAGCGTTTGACCGCCGCCGGGTTGGCTGCCGAATTGGTCGGGGCCATGGCCTCGGTCATCAGGTTGATCACGAAGTGCCCGCGGCTGATGTCCTGGGGCGAAAGGCTGCTCTCGTCGATCCAGGCGTGCAGCTCCTTGCGCCACGCCAGGTAGGTTTGCAGATAGCGTTTGTAGAGCGGGTTCTGGCTCCAGGCCGGGTCGTTGAAGCGACGGTCATCGCCCGCAGGTTGCAGCTCGGATCTGCCGAACAGGACGTTCTTGAGTTCGACGCCGAAATGGGCGACGTGCTTGACGCTGTGCAGCGGTTGTTTGATGGCCTGGGTCAGCACCATTCGGGCAGAGGCCAGCAGATCTTTTCTGCGCAAGCCGACGACAGGATTCAACCCCAGGGTATTTTCCGAGGCTTGGTACTTCAGGTCATCGTTGTTCTTGTTGCTCATCTACGACGCTCCATTGTCCTTCAGACGAGTACCTGGGCCATGCCAGAAAGCCCACAGCCAATGCCAGGTACGCTGCTCGGGTGACCGTTAATTCCGCATCGAGGCAATGAGGAAACGTGTGCAAGGAATTCGCCGATTCCTTTGCAGGGAACTTGCCAGCTCCATTGGTTACCCGAGTTTAATTTTTTTCGCAAGCAGGCCAGTCATTGACGTTGCCGCGGGGGCATTCAAGCAGATGAGTCTAGAAAATTCGCCCTAAAGCGCCAGCCCTTGAGTTAGAGCATCAGCTTGACGACCGACTCGTTCGGGTCGCGGGTTTTTCCGGCCGCCTTGAGTTCGGCAAGATAATCGTTCCACAGGTCCTCCTGGCGTACCGCCAACTGGTACAGGTAGTCCCAGGTGAACAGTCCGCTGTCGTGACCGTCGTCGAAGGTCAATTTCAGTGCGTACTGGCCGGCCGGTTCGACCTTGGTCAGGCCGACGCCGATTTTTCCGTATTGCAGGATCGGTTTGCCGTGGCCCTGGACCTCGGCGGAAGGCGAGTGCACCCGCAGGAATTCGGCGGGCAGGTGATACTCCTCGTCCGGCGCGTATTTGAGCGTCAGGGTCTTGGAGGCTTTGTGCAGGTTGATGGCGCTGGGGAGTTTGGTCATGGCCTCTGATCCGTTTCTGAAGGGAGCCTTGATCTGCAAAAACGACAAAGGTCCATGTGGGAGCGAGCTTGCTCGCGATAGCGGTTTGACAGTCAACGCATTGGTTGAATGATACGCCGCCATCGCGAGCAAGCTCGCTCCCACAGGTCCGAGGAAACCTGTCGGTGACTTACAGGATATACCGCGACAGGTCTTCGTTCTCTGCCAATTCACCCAGGTGGCTGTTGACGTACTCGGCATCGATGAGGATCGGCGCTTCGTTATGGGCGCTGGCCAGGTCGCCGGCACTGAACGAGACTTCCTCGAGCAGGCGTTCGAGCAGGGTGTGCAGGCGCCGGGCACCGATGTTCTCGGTCTTCTCGTTGACCTGCCAGGCGATCTGCGCCAGGCGCTTGATGCCTTCCGGCGCGAACTCGATGTTCAGGCCTTCGGTCTTGAGCAGGGCGCAATACTGTTCGGTCAGGGACGCGTGGGGTTCGCTCAGGATGCGTTCGAAGTCTTCCGGCGTCAGGGCCTTGAGCTCGACGCGGATCGGCAGGCGACCTTGCAGCTCGGGCACCAGGTCGCTGGGCTTGCTCAGGTGGAACGCACCGGAGGCGATGAACAGGATGTGGTCGGTCTTGACCATGCCCAGCTTGGTGTTGACCGTGCAGCCTTCGATCAGTGGCAGCAGGTCGCGTTGCACGCCTTCGCGGGACACGTCGGCGCCGCCGACATTGCCGCGCTTGGCGACCTTGTCGATTTCGTCGATGAACACAATGCCGTGCTGCTCGACGGCCTCCAGGGCCTTGGCCTTCAACTCTTCTTCGTTGACCAGGCGACTGGCTTCTTCATCGCGAACCAGTTTCAGCGCTTCCTTGACCTTGAGCTTGCGGTTCTTGCGCTTGCCCTTGCCCATGTTGGCGAACAGGCTTTGCAATTGATTGGTCATTTCCTCCATGCCGGGCGGCGCGGAGATGTCGACGCCGGCCATTTCGGCCACTTCGATCTCGATTTCCTTGTCGTCGAGCTGGCCTTCGCGCAGGCGCTTGCGGAACAGCTGGCGAGTGTTGGAATCCTGGGTCGCAGCGGATTCGGCGTTGAAGCCCATGCGCGCTGGCGGCAGCAGCGCGTCGAGGATGCGCTCTTCGGCAGCATCTTCGGCACGGTGACGAACCTTGGTGATTTCCTGTTCGCGCAGCAACTTGATGGCGGCATCGGCCAGGTCGCGGATGATCGATTCGACGTCGCGACCGACATAACCGACTTCGGTGAACTTGGTGGCTTCGACCTTGATGAACGGCGCGTTGGCCAGTTTGGCCAGGCGACGGGCGATTTCGGTTTTACCGACACCGGTCGGGCCGATCATCAGGATGTTCTTGGGGGTCACTTCGACGCGCAGCTCTTCAGGCAGCTGCATCCGACGCCAGCGGTTACGCAAGGCGATGGCGACGGCGCGCTTGGCATCGTCCTGGCCGATGATGTGGCGGTTGAGTTCGTGGACGATTTCGCGGGGAGTCATGGACATAGTATTTGGCGGTCCTCAAGCAGGAATGAGCCGTGGCACAGGGCCAGGCTTATTCCGCGAGATCCTGCTCCTCAATGGTCTGGGTGTGGTTGGTGAAGACGCAGATGTCGCCGGCGATGCCCAAGGCAGTCTCGACGATTTCGCGGGCCGACAGATCGGTCTTTTTCAACAGGGCGCTGGCTGCGGCCTGGGCGTAGGCGCCGCCGGAACCCATGGCGATCAGGCCATCCTCGGGTTCAACGACGTCACCGTTACCGGTAATGATCAGCGAGGCGTCCTTGTTGGCGACCGCGAGCATGGCTTCGAGGCGGCTCAGGGAGCGGTCGGTACGCCATTCCTTGGCCAGTTCCACGGCGGCACGCACCAGATGGCCCTGATGTTTCTCAAGCTGGCCTTCGAAACGCTCAAACAGGGTGAAAGCATCGGCGGTGGCCCCGGCGAAGCCGGCGATGACCTGGCCGTGGTACAGGCGGCGGACTTTCTTCGCATTGCCTTTCATCACGGTGTTGCCTAGTGAAACCTGGCCGTCGCCGCCCATGACGACTTTGCCATGACGGCGGACTGAAACGATGGTGGTCAAGGGAAGAGTCTCCACGCAGCGGGGCGAAAATGCCCGGATGGAACTCATATGGGGGTGGCGTGGGTTTTTTCAACTGTGGAGTGGGAGAGGGGACGAGTGGCTTGTTTTGCTTTGAGGGCTGATCACGGCCCCTGTGGCGAGGGGATTTATCCCCGCTGGGGCGCGCAGCGCCCCTAAGATCTGCGACGCGGTATGGCAGGTCTATCGCATCAAGCCTTTAGGGGCTGCTGCGCAGCCCAGCGGGGATAAATCCCCTCGCCACAGGGCTGCGTTCACCTGCTTCAGCGGCTCTGGCGCTGTTGTAACAACAGGTTGCTGAAACCGCTGCCGGCCAATTGTTTTTGGGCTTTTGTCAGTTCTTCGCGGTTGCTGAACGGACCGACCAGCACCCGATACCAGGTTTCTTCCTTCACCGTGCCGGACTCCACCGCCACGGACTGGCCCAGCAGAATGATCTGCGCGCGTACCTTGTCGGCGTCGGCTTCCTTGCGGAACGAGCCGGCCTGCAGGAAGAACTTCGTCACCGGAGCGGCTTTCTGCACGGGCGGAGCCGGCGGCGGCGTGATGCCGGCCAGGGCTGCCTGAGCGCGAGCGGTGTCGATCTTCGCCGCTTCGGCCGGAGTTACCGGCGTGGTGGGCACCTGTGGCGTCGGCAGGGTTTTCTCCGGCACGGCATCGGGCGGCACGATGACTTCCGATTCCGGCAGCAGGGTGTAGAAGTCGTACTTGGGCTTGACCGGTTGCGTCGGGCTCGGCGGGGTCTTGTTGGCCTCGGCGATGCGCGTGGCTTTCTGTTGCTCTTGGCGCACGCGCTTGACGTCATCGCCCTGGCCCGGCTCCAGCTTCATCAGAAACACAATGAAAGCGCCGACGGTCAGGCCGATAGCCATCCACAACCAGCCGGGAATCGGCTGTTTGGCTGGGGGCTGGTAACGACTGGCGCCGCGTTTGGGTGCAGGTTTTTTCTTGGCGGCCAACTTACATGCGCTCCAGCGTTTCCAGGCCCAGCAGTTCCAGACCTTGCTTGAGGGTGCGCCCGGTCAGTGCGGCGAGGCGCAGGCGACTCTGCATTTGCTCTGGCGTTTCGGCGTTGAGGATCGGGCAGTTCTCGTAGAAGCTGGAGAACAGACCGGCCACATCGTACAGGTACGCGCACAGGGTGTGTGGGGTGCCTTTGTCTGCGACGTTGTTCAGCACTTCGCCGAACTGCGCCAGTTTCGCCGCCAGCTCCTGTTCTTGAGCGGCTTCAAGCACGATCTGCCCGTCCACTTCATTGAAGCCCTTGCCGAGCTTGCGGAACACCCCGGCCACACGGGTGTAGGCGTACAGCAGGTAGGGCGCGGTGTTGCCTTCGAAGTTGAGCATCAGGTCGAAGTTGAAGCTGTAGTCGCTGGTGCGGTGCTTGGACAGGTCGGCGTATTTCACCGCGTCGATGCCCACCACCTTGGCGATCTTGCGCAGTTCGTCCTCGGCCAGGTCCGGGTTCTTGCCCTTGACCAGGGTGTAGGCGCGATCCTGGGCTTCGGTCAGCAGGTCGATCAGTTTCACCGTGCCGCCGTCGCGGGTCTTGAACGGACGGCCGTCGGCGCCGTTCATGGTGCCGAAGCCCATGTGTTCCATCTCCATCGGACGGGTCACGAAACCGGCCTGGCGTGCGACTTCGAACACTTGCTGGAAGTGCAGGGCCTGGCGCTGGTCGACGAAATACAGCACTCGATCGGCCTTGAGCACGTTGTTGCGGTAGCGCACGGCCGCCAGGTCGGTGGTGGCGTAGAGGTAGCCGCCGTCAGCCTTGACGATTATCACCGGCAGCGGCTCACCGTCAGCGGTCTTGAACTGCTCGAGGAATACGCACTGGGCGCCGTTGCTTTCCACCAGCATGCCCTTGGCCTTGAGGTCGTTGACCACGTTGATCAGGTCATCGTTGTAGGCGCTTTCGCCCATCACGTCGGCCATGGTCAATTTGACGTTCAGCAGCTCGTAGATTTTCTGGCAGTGGGACAGGGAGATGTCCTTGAACTTGCTCCACAGCGCCAGGCACTCGGCATCGCCGGCCTGCAGCTTGACCACCAGGCCACGGGCGCGGTCAGCAAATTCGGGCGACTCGTCGAAGCGTTGCTTGGCGGCGCGGTAGAAGTTCTCCAGGTCCGACAGCTCATCGCTGGTGATCGGGTTTTCCTGCAGGTAGGCCATCAGCATGCCGAACTGGGTGCCCCAGTCGCCGACGTGGTTCTGGCGGATCACCGTGTCGCCGAGAAACTCCAGTACCCGGGCCACGCCGTCACCAATGATGGTCGAGCGCAGATGGCCGACATGCATTTCCTTGGCGAGGTTGGGGGCCGAAAGGTCGACCACGGTGCGTTGCAGCGGACCGGCCTTGCGCACGCCGATGCGTTCGTCGGCCAGGGCCGCGTCCAGGCGTGAGGCCAGGGCCTGGGTGTTCTGGAAGAAATTGATGAAGCCTGGGCCGGCAATGTCAGCCTTGCTGACGTTTTCGTCAGCCGGCAGCGCGGCGATGATCTTTTCGGCCAGGTCCCGCGGTTTCATGCCGGCCGGTTTGGCGAGCATCATCGCGATGTTGCTGGCGAAATCGCCGTGGGTCTTGTCACGGGTGTTTTCGACCTGAATCGCCGGCGACAGGCCTTCTGGCAGCACACCTTCAGCGACGAGTTGGGCGATGGCTTGCTGGATGAGCTGGCGAATGGTGTCTTTCATGGTCTTCTCTTTCAACCGCAGGCGCGGCGGCGCTTCGATGCGCTGGTGGAAAAACTGGGCATTATCCGTGGCGAAGGCAAGCTTGCCAACTGTAGCGGGTCGGGTGGGGATGTGTGGTGGCTATTCGGGCCTCATCGCGAGCAGGCTCGCTCCCACAGGAAATTGCATTCCAATGTGGGAGCGAGCCTGCTCGCGATGAGGATGTCTGGATCAATACAAATCCACCGGATCCACATCCAGCGACCAGCGCACCGCCCGCCCGCTGGGCATCTGCTCCAGCGCCAGCAGCCAGGTACTTAATAGCCGATGCAAAGGGGCCCGGGCATTGGCCTGTAGTAGAAGTTGAGCCCTGTAACGCCCGGCCCGTCGTTCCATCGGAGCCGGTACCGGGCCCAATAGTTCGATGCCGGTGAGGTTCTGTTGCCCCAGCAAGCGTTCGGCCTCGCTGCAGGCTTCGTCAAGGAACGCTTCGGCCTGCCCGGGCTTATGGGCTTCGGCCCGCAACAATGCCAGGTGAGCAAACGGCGGCAGGCCGGCGCCGCGACGCTCGCTCAAGGCCTGCTCGGCGAAGGCGAAGTAGCCTTGTTCGGTCAGTTGTATCAGCAGCGGATGGTCGGCCAGGTGGGTCTGGATAATTACCTTGCCCGGCTCCTCGGCCCGTCCGGCCCGGCCTGCGACCTGAACGATCAACTGCGCCATGCGCTCGCTGGCACGGAAGTCGCCGGAGAACAGTCCGCCGTCGGCATCAAGGATCGACACCAGCGTGACCCGAGGAAAGTGATGCCCCTTGGCGAGCATCTGCGTGCCCACCAGGATGCACGGCTGGCCTTTCTGAATGGTAGCGAACAACTGATTCATGGCGTCCTTGCGCGAAGTGCTGTCGCGATCGACCCGCAGTACCGGGTAATCGGGAAACAGGATGCCCAGCCGTTCTTCGGCGCGTTCGGTGCCGGCCCCCACCGGGCGCAGGTCCACTTTGCCGCACTGCGGGCAGTGCCTCGGCACTCGTTCGGCGTGGCCGCAATGATGGCAGCGCAGCTCGCCGTGGCGTTGGTGCACGGTCATGCGTGCGTCGCAGCGTTCGCAGCCCGACATCCAGCCGCAGTCATGGCACAGCAGGGTCGGGGCGAAACCCCGGCGGTTGAGGAACACCAAGACCTGTTGCCCGGCGGCCAGGGTCTGGCCGATGGCTTGTTGCATCGGCCCGGAAATGCCGCTGTCCAGCGGACGACTTTTTACATCCAGGCGCAGAAACCGTGGCTGCTTGGCGCCGCCGGCCCGTTCGTTCAGGCGCAGGAGCCCGTAACGTCCGGTGTAGGCGTTGTGCAGGCTTTCCAGGGACGGCGTGGCTGAACCGAGAACAATGGGAATGTTTTCCTGGCGCGCCCGCACCAGTGCCAGATCGCGGGCGTGGTAGCGCAGGCCTTCCTGCTGCTTATAAGAGCCGTCATGTTCTTCGTCGATGATGATCAGGCCGGGGTTTTTCATCGGTGTGAACAGGGCCGAGCGGGTGCCGATGATGATGTCGGCCTCACCGTCCCGGGCGGCGAGCCAGGCTTCCAGGCGTTCTCGGTCGTTGACCGCCGAATGCACCAGGGCGATCCGCGCGTTGAACCGTTGTTCGAAGCGCGCCAGGGTCTGTGGCCCAAGGTTGATTTCCGGAATCAGCACCAGGGCCTGCTTGCCGGCTTCCAGGGTCTGGCGGATCAGTTGCAGATAGACCTCGGTCTTGCCGCTGCCGGTGACGCCGGCCAGCAAGAAGGCGTGATAGCTGTCGAAACCGGCGCGAATCGCCTCGCAGGCGGCCCGCTGTTCGGCATTGAGCGGCAGTTCCGGCTGGGCCAGCCAATGCTCATGGCGAACACCCGGAGCGTGCCGGCGGATGTCTACCTGGACCAGGTCTTTGGCCAGCAGCAGGTCGAGGCTGTCCTTGCTGAGTATCAGTTTGCTCAATAGCTGATGGGCCACGCCGTGGGGATGCTGGGCCAGGGTCGCCAGGGCCTCACGCTGACGCGGGGCGCGGGCGATGCGCGGGTCGTCCAGCGAGGCGCCCGGTGTTACCGACCAGAACCGCTCCTGGCGTGCCTCGGCCGGTTCGCCCTGGCGCAACAATACCGGCAGCGCCCAGCTCAGGGTGTCGCCGAGGCTGTGTTGATAGTACTGGGAGGTCCACAGGCACAGCTTGAACAGCGAGGCGGGCAGCGGCGGCGTCGCATCGAGCAAGGCCAGGGCCGGCTTCAGTTTGTCGGCCGGGACTTCGCTGTGGTCGGCGACCTCGACCAGAATCCCGATCATCTCCCGTCGGCCGAACGGCACCCGCAGGCGCATGCCCGGATGCAACTGCTCACGCAGGACTCCGGCCGGGGCCCGGTAGTCGAACAGGCGGCGCAGAGGCGAAGGCAGGGCGAGGCGCAGGATGGCGTCGGGCACGCGGGAGGGTCTCGATATACAGACAAATTCAGAAGGCTTGGCACAACCCTTGTGGGAGCGAGCCTGCTCGCGATGGCGGAGTGTCAACCAATACCCATGCGGCTGATCCACCGCCATCGCGAGCAGGCTCGCTCCCACAGAAGAGCTTGCGCATGAGGCGGGGAGCCTAGCAGACGGTTGGTACAAGTCATAGCTTGCGTGATTGATGTTGTCTGGTAGAATCCGCGGCCTAATTACGTGCGGTATTCAACAATAGTGTTGGGTGGCGGCACGCTAGCCTGAGGAAAACCCCATGAAAACCGATATCCATCCGGAATACCCAGAAATTGCCGTGACCTGCAGCTGCGGCAATAAGTTCGAAACTCGTTCGACCTACGGCAAAGCCCTGTCGATCGACGTTTGCAACGAATGCCACCCGTTCTACACCGGTAAGCAAAAGACTCTGGATACCGGCGGCCGCGTTCAGAAGTTCGCCGATCGTTTCGGTGCTTTTGGCGCTACCAAAAAAGCCTGAGGCTAATCATTTTGGATGGTCGTTTCGGCTGCTCCAGACTGATGAAGAAGGCGTCCCTTGCGGGCGCCTTTTTTGTGTCCGCGATTTGGCTGAGCAGCGCGCAGGCCTTCTGCCCGGCGCCACCTGGCCTGGCCCATGTGACGGTCCAGAAGGTGGTGGACGGCGATACCCTGCGCCTGGCTGATGGCCGCAGCGTGCGCATGATCGGTCTCAACAGTCCTGAACTGGGGCGTCGAGGGCGTTCCGATGAGCCGTTCGCCGTCGCTGCACGCCGGCGCCTTGAGTCATTGGTGGGCGCCAGTGCGGGGCGCGTGGGGTTGCTGCCCGGCAAGGAAGACAAGGATCGCTACGGTCGCACGCTGGCCCATGTCTACAGCGCCGACGGTCAGAATCTGGAAGCGCAGTTGCTCGCCGAGGGCTTGGGATTTCACGTGGTGGTCGCGCCGAATGTCGATCTGGCGCATTGTCAGCGCGCTGCCGAACGCCAGGCGCGGGAAGCGGGCGTCGGGGTGTGGAAGCGTTCGCCTGTGCTTGAGGCGCACAATATCAAGGCACCAGGCTTTGCCGTGCTCACTGGCCGCGTGATCGACGTCTCGCGCAATCGCGGCGGTATTTGGCTCCAGTTGGAGGGGCCGGTTGTATTGCGCGTTGCCCCCAATCTGGTGAGTCACTTCGATATGGCGTCGCTCGAGCGACTCAAAGGCAAGCGGATCGAAGCGCGTGGCTGGGTGGTCGACCGTTCGCGTCGCGGCGGGCTTGAGCCGGGGCAGGCGCGCTGGTTACTGCCGTTGACCGATTCAGGGATGTTGAGTCGCGCGTCTCGATAAAAAATTGTAGACATTTATGCTTCGGATTGTATGCATGTAGGCCTTGTGTTCTGCGGCTCTTGGCCCAAAGTCGTAGGGGGGCGCGCTTGACAGGGGTGACTGGTCAGTCTTGTAGGGACTTTGCGAGGCGCGTATCCTCGGCGGTCCGTCTGTCCAACACAGTAAAAAGCGGAATGCCCACATGTCTGATCTGAAAACTGCCGCTCTCGAATATCACGCTAATCCTCGTCCAGGGAAGCTGAGTGTCGAGCTCACCAAGGCCACCGCTACTGCCCGCGATCTGTCGCTGGCCTACAGCCCCGGCGTAGCCGAACCAGTACGCGAAATCGCTCGCGACCCTGAGCTGGCCTACAAATACACCGGCAAGGGCAACCTGGTGGCAGTCATTTCCGACGGCACCGCGATTCTCGGCCTGGGTAACCTCGGCCCATTGGCCTCCAAGCCGGTCATGGAAGGCAAGGGCGTTTTGTTCAAGCGTTTCGCCGGTATTGACGTGTTCGACATCGAAGTCGACTCCGAAAGCCCGCAAGCCTTCATCGACACCGTCAAGCGTATCTCCATTACCTTCGGTGGCATCAACCTGGAAGACATCAAGGCGCCTGAGTGCTTTGAGATCGAACGTGCCCTGATCGAGCAGTGCGACATTCCAGTGTTCCACGATGACCAGCACGGCACCGCGATCGTGACCGCGGCCGGTATGATCAATGCCCTGGAAATCGCTGGCAAAACCCTGCCACAAGCCAAGATCGTCTGCCTGGGTGCCGGCGCTGCGGCCATCTCCTGCATGAAGTTGCTGGTGAGCATGGGCGCCAAGATCGAAAACATCTTCATGGTTGACCGTACCGGCGTGATCCATTCCGGCCGTGACGACCTGAACCAGTACAAGGCCGTGTTTGCCCACGCCACTGACAAGCGCTCCCTGGCCGACGCGCTGGACGGTGCCGACGTATTCGTTGGCCTGTCGGGTCCGAACCTGCTGAGCCCGGAAAACCTGCTGCGCATGGCGCCGAACCCGATCGTGTTCGCCTGCTCGAACCCGGATCCGGAAATCTCCCCGGAACTGGCTCACGCTACCCGCAGCGACGTGATCATGGCCACCGGCCGTTCGGACTACCCGAACCAGGTCAACAACGTACTGGGCTTCCCGTTCATTTTCCGTGGTGCCCTGGACGTTCGCGCCAAGCGCATCAACGAAGAAATGAAAGTCGCGGCCGCCAACGCCCTGCGCGAACTGGCCAAGCTGCCAGTGCCTCAGGAAGTGTGCGATGCCTACGGCGGCATCAAGCTGGAATTTGGTCGTGAGTACATCATTCCCAAGCCAATGGATGCCCGCCTGATCACCCTGATCTCCGACGCCGTGGCCAAGGCCGCGATCGAGACCGGCGTGGCTACCCTGCCGTATCCGAAGAACTACCCGCTCAAGAGCGTGGATGACGTGTTCAACGGTTAAGCCGTTGTAGCGTTCAATAAAAAGCCCCGGCTCTCTTTGAGTCGGGGCTTTTTTGTACCTGCCGATTTTGTGTGACCACCGCAAATCCTGTGGGAGCCGAGCTTGCTCGCGATTGCAGTCTGGTATTCAACATGGATGCAAGCTGACCTGCCGCCATCGCGAGCAAGCTCGGCTCCTACAGGGGAGTGTGTAATTTGAGGGCCTGAAAAAAGCCCCGCGCTTCTTTCGAAGGCGGGGCTTTTTGCGAGAGGCCCGATCAGAACAAATCGATCGGCGCCGCCTCATCCGCCGGTAGCGGGCTGCCTGGCGCTACGCCGTTGCCCAGCTCGTTGACTGACGGTGGGGTGTCTTCGCTCTTGAACAGCTCGAAGTACGCTCCCGGAGTGCCTGGGGTGGCTGCTCGGCCGCTGACCGGGTCAACCCGCAGGCTGAGGATGCCTTCGGGTTCCGGTTGGGTGTGTGGCGGTTTGTCCTTGAGGGCAGCGCCCATGTAACTCATCCAGATCGGCAGCGCGACGGTGCCGCCATATTCGCGCCGACCGAGGCTTTCAGGCTGGTCGAACCCGGTCCAGACGGTGGTGACGTAATCGCCGTTGTAGCCCGAGAACCAGGCGTCCTTGGATTCGTTCGTGGTGCCGGTCTTGCCGGCCAGGTCGGTACGGCCCAGGGCCAGGGCGCGGCGGCCGGTGCCGAGCTTGATCACGTCCTGCAGCATGCTGTTGAGAATGTAGGTGGTGCGGCCATCGATGATGCGCTCGGCGATGACCGGCGCTTGCGGTACGGCTGGCGCTGTCGTGGCTTCACCTGGTGTTGCCTCTACCGTGAACGTCTCGCTGGCCGGTGCGGCGACGCCGTCGCTGGCCTGTTCGCCTGAAGGCACCCGTGGTGGGTTGGCGAGGAACAACGTGTCGCCGTTGCGGCTTTCGATCTTGTCGATGAGGTACGGGGTGACTTTGTATCCGCCATTGGCGAACGTGCTCCAGCCCGTGGCGATTTCCATCGGGGTCAGGGTTGCGGTGCCCAGGGCCAGGGACAGGTTGCGCGGCAAGTCCTGCTTGTTGAAGCCGAACTTGCTGATGTAGTCGATGGTACGGTCCACACCCAGCGCCTGCAGCAAACGGATCGATACCAGGTTACGCGACTTGTACAGCGCTTCGCGCATGCGGATCGGACCCAGGAAGGTATTGGTGTCGTTCTTCGGGCGCCAGACCTTGTCCAGGTATTCGTCGACAAACACGATCGGTGCGTCGTTCACCAGGCTGGCGGCGGTGTAGCCGTTATCCAGGGCGGCGCTGTACACGAACGGTTTGAAGCTTGAACCCGGCTGGCGCTTGGCCTGCATCGCGCGATTGTAATTGCTCTGCTCGAAGGCGAAGCCGCCGACCAGCGACCGGATGGCGCCGTCCTGCGGGTCAAGCGACACCAGGGCGCCTTGGGCGGCCGGGATCTGGCTGAACTTGAGGGTGTTGTCCGGCTGGCGCTGTACCCGGATCAGATCACCGACCTGGGCGACGTCCGACGGTTGGCGGGGGTTGGCGCCCATGCTGTTGGTGTTGAGGAATGGGCGGGCCCATTTCATGGTCTCCCAGCTCACGTGCTCTTCCAGCTCGCCATTGCGGGTCAGCACCATGATGCCGTCCTTGTCCACCTGGGTGACGATCGCCGGTTCCAGGCTGCTGATGGTGCGCTGCTTGGTCAATTCCTCGGCCCAGGCTTCTTTGGTCTTGCCTGGCAGGCGCGATTCAGGCCCGCGGTAGCCGTGGCGCTGATCGTAGGTGATCAGGCCCTCGTGCAGCGCGGTGTTGGCCATCTCCTGCAGATTGCTCGGCACCGTGGTGACCACGCGGAAACCCTCGGTGTAGGCGTCGCTGCCATAACGCCCAACCATCTCGGCACGGGCCATTTCGGCGATGTACGGCGCGTTCACCTCGGGGGTCGGCACGTGGTAGCTGGCGTTCAGAGGCTCATTGATCGCTGCGGTGTATTCGGCCTCGCTGATCTTGCCCAGCTTGTACATGCGCCCCAGGATCCAGTCGCGACGTTCCTTGCTGCGCGCCGGGTTGGCCAGTGGATTGAAGCGCGACGGTGCCTTGGGCAGGCCGGCGATCATCGCCATTTGCGCCAGGCTCACATCACGAATCGACTTGCCGTAATACACCTGCGCCGCCGCCTCGATACCGTAGGCGCGGTTGCCCAGGTAGATCTTGTTGACGTACAGCTCCAGGATCTCGTCCTTGGTCAGCTGTCGCTCGATTTGCAGGGCCAGGAGGATCTCGGTGGTCTTGCGCGAGAAGCTGCGCTCACTGGTCAGGAAGAAGTTTTTCGCCACCTGCATGGTGATGGTGCTGCCACCGGACTGGATATGGCCGCTTTTGATCAGCTGGCTGGCCGCCCGCATCAGGCTGCCCGGATCGACGCCGTAGTGATTGGCGAAGTTGTCGTCTTCAGCACTTAGTAACGCATTGATGAAATTGGGGGGAATGTCGGCGAAACGGATCGGCGTGCGGCGCATTTCGCCAAACTCTGCGATCAACTTGTCGTCGCTGCTGTACACCCGCAATGGAATCTGCAACTGAATACTTCTCAGCGCCTCCACGGACGGCAATCCCGGACTAAGGTAAAGAAACGCACCGCTCAGACCCAGGAGCAGTCCGCAGAAAACGGCGAGGATGGACCATCCGAAAAATTTCAGCAGACGAATCAAGGCTTTTGGATATCCAGGCAAAGAATGAAAAGGCGCCAGGTGCAGGGAAGGACCCGTGCTTGCAACAAAGCGAAAAAAAACGCTGGGCATTATAAGCATTTTTTTTCGTCGGTAACGCCACCCGGACGTCCGTCGGGCCGGAGTGATTGAACGCAACGCATATTAGAGAGTCCGTAACTCACGGATAGTCATAGGGAATTGGTAGTGCTACGACTCTTCAATAAAAAAGCCCATACGCTTTTGGGGATAGACATCAGTTCCACGTCGGTGAAGCTGCTCGAGTTGAGCCGCCAGGGTGACCGCTACCGTGTCGAGTCTTACGCGGTCGAGCCGTTGCCGGCCAACGCCGTGATCGAAAAGAACATCGCCGAGCTCGAGGGCGTGGGCCAGGCATTGTCACGGGTGCTCGCCAAGGCCAGAACACCCTTGCGTAACGTGGCGGTGGCTGTAGCGGGGTCGGCGGTGATCACCAAGACCATCGAGATGGACGCCGGACTTTCCGACGACGACATGGAAAACCAGCTCAAGATCGAAGCCGATCAATACATTCCTTATCCGCTGGACGAGGTGGCCATCGACTTTGAGGTCCTGGGCGTTTCACCGCGCAGCGCCGAGCGGGTCGAGGTGCTGTTGGCCGCCTGTCGCAAGGAAAACGTCGAAGTTCGCGAGGCTGCGCTGGCGCTCGCCGGGCTCACGGCCAAGGTGGTCGATGTGGAGGCCTACGCGCTGGAGCGCGCCTTTGGGCTGCTTGCCACGCAACTGGCCGCGTCCCAGGAGCGGCTGACGGTGGCGGTGATCGACATCGGCGCCACCATGACCACCCTGAGCGTGCTGCATAACGGGCGCATCATCTATACCCGCGAACAATTGTTCGGCGGTCGCCAGCTCACCGAAGAAATCCAGCGCCGCTACGGCCTGTCACCCGAGCAGGCCGGGCAGGCAAAGAAGCAGGGTGGCCTGCCGGACGATTACCTCGGTGAGGTCCTGCAACCTTTTCGCGAGGCCCTGGTGCAACAGGTATCGAGGTCCTTGCAGTTTTTCTTCGCCTCGGGCCAGTACAGTGCGGTGGACCACATCCTCTTGGCTGGAGGCACCGCCTCGGTCGCGGGCCTGGACCGGCTGATCGAACAGCGCCTGGGCACGCCGACCCAGGTGGCCAACCCGTTTTCCAACATGGCCCTGGGCAGCAAGGTCAACGCCGGTGCCCTGGCCAGTGACGCACCGGCCTTGATGATTGCCTGCGGGCTGGCCCTCAGGAGCTTCGACTGATGGCGCGGATCAACCTTCTTCCCTGGCGAGAGGAGCTGCGTGAGGAGCGTCGCAAACGCTTTTTGCTGGCATTGGTGGGCGCATTGGTCGGTGCGGTGGGCCTGACGCTGATTGCGGTCCGCTACCTGGACAGTGCCATTGACCACCAGATGGCTCGCAACAGTCATATCAGCGAGCAGATAGCCGTGCTGGACGAGCGCATCAAGCAGATCAGCGAACTCAAGGCCCGCCGCCAGCAACTGCTGGAGCGCATGCGCATCATCCAGGACTTGCAGGGTAACCGGCCGGTGAGCGGGCGCATCTTCGATCAACTGGCGCGCACCCTGCCTGACGGGGTGTATTTCACCGAAGTGAAGATGGAAGACAAGACCCTCTCCATCAAGGGCGCGGCGGAATCGAACAACCGGGTCTCGGACCTGATGCGTAACCTGGACTCATCGGACCTGTTCGATGCGCCCAGCCTGACGGAAGTCAAGGCCACCACGGCCGGTCAGCTCGATCAGGCCAACGTCTTCCAGCTGACGGTTCGCCAGACCCGTCCG
The DNA here is from genome assembly GCF_057787095.1 of Pseudomonas sp. N-1-13. Taxonomy (NCBI): domain Bacteria; kingdom Pseudomonadati; phylum Pseudomonadota; class Gammaproteobacteria; order Pseudomonadales; family Pseudomonadaceae; genus Pseudomonas; species Pseudomonas sp. N-1-13. The sequence continues at coordinate 335,243 of NZ_JBYNRI010000001.1, forward strand.
GCCATTGTCGAGGACGCCCAATGAAGCCGGGAGAGTGGTTCGAAGCGCTGCGCAAGATCGACATCAGTGAGCTGGATACCAACAACATTGGCTCCTGGCCGATGCCGGTCAAATGGTTGAGCGGCATCCTGTTGGTCATCCTGGTGCTGGGGTTGGGCTACAACTTTGCCTTGAGTGACCTGGAGAACCAACTGCAGCAAGTGCGCGGAGAAGAAAACACCCTCAAGGCACAGTTTGCGGGCAAAGCTCACATGGCCGCGAACCTGGAGCGCTACACCGAACAGATGAAGCAGATGGAAGCCTCCTTCGGCGTGCTGTTGCGGCAATTGCCCAGTGACACCGAAGTGCCAGGCCTGCTGGAGGACATCACCCGTACCGGTCTGGGCAGTGGTCTGGAGTTCGAGGAGATCAAGCTGTTACCGGAGGTCACCCAGCCGTTTTACATCGAACTGCCGATCCAGATTACGGTGACCGGCGACTATCATGACCTGGCAACCTTCGTCAGCGGCGTTGCCGGACTGCCACGGATCGTCACCCTGCACGATTTCGACATCGCCCCGATGGAGCCCGACGCAGGAGCGAAACTGCGCATGAGCATCCAGGCCAAGACCTACCGGTACAACGAGCAGGAGGTGCAGCCATGAAGTCGGCTTGGCGCATTATCCTGCTGGCGGGGCTGGTCGTGCTGGCGGGCTGCAACAACGATAACGGCTTCAGCGACCTGGACGCCTACATGAACGAAGTGCGGCTGCGCCCGCCCGGCAAGATCGAGCCAACGCCGACGTTCAGGCCTTACGAAACCTTCACTTACAGCGCCGCCGACCTGCGCAGCCCGTTTTCACGGCAGGTCAGGGTGGATCAGGCCGGTCGCCAGAAGGGTGCACGCAACGTCCGGCCCGACCCGACTCGGGTCAAGCAATACCTGGAAGGCTTCAACATCGAGCAGTTTGAAATGGTCGGGACGATTTCCAACGTCAGCGGCTCCTTCGCGCTCCTGCGCGGCGCGGGCGGGGTGCACCGGCTCAAGGTCGGTGACTATCTGGGACGCAACGACGGGCGGATCGTCGGCATTAGCGCCACCCAGGTCGAGGTGGTCGAAATCGTTCCTGATGGCGAGGGCGCCTGGCTGGAACGGCCACGGACCATTCCTCTGAAAGAGCACTCAATAGTGGAACTCGAACAATGAACAGGTTTTTTTCAGCCCTCGGTATTTCGCTATGGATAGCGCTGTTGTCGCCGATGGTTCATGCGGTCAATCTGAAAACGCTGGATGTCGCGGCGCTGCCGGGGGACCGCATCGAGTTGAAACTCACCTTCGACGGGCCGCCCCCTGCGCCTCGGGGCTACACGACCGAGCAGCCGGCCCGGATCGCTCTGGATCTGCCGGGGGTGACCAGCCAGTTGGCCCACAAGAGACATGATCTTGGTGCTGGCAATGCGCGAAGCGCCACGGTGGTCGAGGCGGCTGATCGTACCCGTCTGATCATTGGCCTTACCCAGCTTGCGCCCTATACCGCGCGGGTGGAGGGCAACAGCCTGCTCGTGGTGGTCGGCAAGGGAGCAGTTGCCAGCGCTACTGCCCAGGCGCCACGCCCGGCGGCTCCCAGCGCTGTGCCCACCAGAGCCAGTGCGCCGGTGGGCAAGGCGATCCGAGGGGTAGATTTCCAGCGCGGCACCCAGGGCGAAGGCAACGTGGTGATCGATCTGTCGGACCCCTCGATCGCCCCGGACATCCAGGAGCGTGAAGGCAAGATCATCCTCAACTTCGCCAAGACCCGGTTACCCGAACCGCTGCGCGTGCGCCTGGACGTCAAGGACTTCGCCACCCCGGTGCAGTTCGTCAATGCCAGTGCCGGCGCCGACCGGGCCACCATCAGCATCGAACCCAGCGGTACTTTCGATTACTCCACCTACCAGACGGACAACAAACTGACCGTCAGTGTCCGACCCATGACAGTCGAGGATCTGCAAAAACGCGATGCCAGTCGCGAGGCCTACAGCGGTGAAAAGCTGTCCCTCAACTTTCAGGACATCGAGGTGCGCTCGGTCCTGCAACTGATTGCCGATTTCACCAACCTCAACCTGGTGGCCAGTGACACGGTGCAGGGCGGCATTACCCTGCGCCTGCAAAATGTGCCTTGGGACCAGGCGCTGGACCTGGTGCTCAAGACCAAAGGGCTGGACAAGCGCAAGGTCGGCAATGTGCTGCTGGTCGCCCCCGCCGACGAAATCGCGGCCCGTGAGCGCCAGGAACTCGAATCCCAGAAGCAGATTGCCGACCTGGCGCCGCTACGGCGTGAGCTGTTGCAGGTCAACTATGCGAAGGCTGCGGACATCGCCAAGCTGTTCCAGTCGGTGACCAGCGCCGAAGCCAAGGCCGATGAGCGCGGTACGATCACGGTCGATGAGCGAACCAACAACATCATTGCCTACCAGACCCAGGACCGGCTCGACGAACTGCGCCGGATCGTGGCGCAGCTGGATATCCCGGTGCGCCAGGTGATGATCGAGGCGCGGATTGTCGAGGCCAACGTTGACTACGACAAGAGCCTGGGCGTGCGCTGGGGTGGATCGATCCAGAACAAAGGCAACTGGAACACTTCAGGGGTCACCACCGGCGACTCCACCACCATCGGCACGCCGGGCAGCACCAGCACCAACCAGCCGTTTGTCGATCTGGGCGCGTCGGGCAATACCTCCGGCATCGGCATCGCCTTCATCACCGACAATGTACTGCTGGACCTGGAATTGACGGCCATGGAGAAAACCGGCAACGGGGAAATCGTCTCTCAGCCCAAGGTGGTGACGTCCGACAAAGAGACGGCAAAAATCCTCAAGGGCACGGAGATTCCCTATCAGGAAGCCAGTTCCAGTGGTGCCACCTCGGTGTCGTTCAAGGAGGCCTCGCTGTCCCTGGAGGTGACCCCGCAGATCACCCCGGACAACCGCATCATCATGGAGGTCAAGGTCACCAAGGATGAGCCGGATTACCTGAACAAGGTGAATGATGTGCCGCCAATCAAGAAAAACGAAGTCAACGCCAAGGTGCTGGTCAATGACGGCGAGACCATTGTGATTGGCGGGGTTTTCTCAAATACTCAGAGCAAGGTCGTAGATAAGGTGCCATTTCTTGGCGATGTGCCGTATCTTGGCCGCCTTTTCCGGCGTGATGTGGTTTCGGAGCAAAAATCCGAGCTGCTGGTGTTCCTCACTCCGCGTATCATGAATAACCAGGCGATTGCTGTGAGTCGTTGATTCTGTGCGAAATTTGATTCTTGTTGGGCCGATGGGCGCTGGAAAAAGCACCATCGGCCGTTTGCTGGCCAAAGAGCTGCGCCTGCCATTCAAAGATTCCGACAAGGAAATTGAATTGCGCACGGGTGCCAATATCCCATGGATCTTCGATAAGGAAGGCGAGCCCGGCTTTCGTGACCGTGAGCAGGCGATGATCGCCGAACTGTGCGCGTTCGACGGTGTGGTACTGGCCACCGGTGGCGGCGCGGTGATGCGCGAGGCCAATCGTCGGGCATTGCATGCCGGCGGACGAGTGGTCTATCTGCACGCCTCCGTCGAGCAGCAGGTGGGTCGCACCGCCCGGGATCGTAACCGTCCGCTGTTGCGCACCGCCGACCCGGCCAAGACCTTGCGCGACCTGCTGGAGCTGCGTGATCCGCTGTACCGGGAGATTGCTGATCTGGTGGTGGAAACCGACGAGCGGCCGCCGCGGATGGTGGTGCTGGACATTCTTGATCGCCTGCAGCAACTGCCACCCCGTTAATGCGTCGCGGGAAATGCGCTATCCTCGGCGTCCCGTCATGGCCCGCCGGGACGTGGCCGATGGCCATCGATTGACATCACAACAGGCACCGTGGACTTTCGTTAATTGCAGGCAGGACGCCTGATTCCATCTTCACTGTGGGGACACATGCAGACACTTAAGGTCGACCTGGGCGAGCGCAGCTACCCGATTCACATTGGCGAAGGTTTGCTGGACCGGCCCGACTTGCTGGCGCCGCATATCGCTGGACGGCAAGTGGCGATTATCTCCAACGAAACCGTCGCACCTTTGTATCTGGAGCGTCTGACCCGCAGCCTGTCGGCTTTCTCGGTCATTTCCGTGGTGCTGCCTGACGGCGAAGCCTTCAAGAATTGGGAAACCCTGCAGCTTATTTTCGATGGCCTGCTGACCGCGCGGCATGACCGCCGCACCACGGTGGTGGCCTTGGGCGGCGGCGTGATCGGCGACATGGCCGGTTTCGCCGCCGCTTGCTATCAGCGCGGTGTTGATTTCATCCAGATCCCCACGACCCTGTTGTCCCAGGTGGACTCGTCGGTGGGCGGCAAGACCGGGATCAACCATCCGCTGGGCAAAAACATGGTGGGTGCTTTCTACCAGCCCAACGTGGTGCTGATCGACACCGCGACTCTCAATACATTGCCCGCCCGCGAGCTGTCTGCGGGGCTGGCTGAAGTCATCAAGTACGGGCTGATCTGCGACGAACCGTTCCTGGGCTGGCTGGAAGAAAACGTCGACCGCCTGCGTGCGCTGGATCAGGCTGCGCTGACCTACGCTATCGAACGTTCCTGTGCGGCCAAGGCCGCGGTGGTCGGTGCCGATGAGCGCGAGTCGGGCGTGCGCGCCACGCTCAACCTGGGGCATACCTTTGGCCACGCTATCGAAACCCACATGGGCTATGGTGTCTGGCTCCATGGCGAAGCGGTTGCGGCCGGTACGGTCATGGCCCTGGAGATGTCCGCGCGTTTGGGTTGGATCAGTGAGCAGGAGCGCGATCGCGGTATTGCTCTGTTCCAGCGCGCCGGGCTGCCGGTGATCCCGCCCGAAGAAATGACCGAAGCCGATTTTCTCGAACACATGGCAATCGACAAAAAAGTGATCGACGGTCGCCTGCGTCTGGTGCTGCTGCGCCACATGGGCGAAGCTGTGGTGACCGACGATTATCCGAAAGAGGTTCTACAGGCCACGCTGGGAGCGGATTATCGCGCCCTGGCTCAGCTTAAAGGTTAATAAGATTCCGATGACTAGTTTGCATGCCGACGAGGCTTTCCTCGGCCATTTCCAGTTGAGTCATGACCCTTTCGCGCCACGGGTTCCAGGCTTCAAGTTTTTCCCCGCCCAACGCAAACCGGTTCTGGGCCAGTTGCATCACCTGGCGCGTTACAGCCAGCTGTTGCTGGTGGTCACCGGCCCTCAAGGCAGCGGCAAGACCTTGCTGCGCCAGGCCCTGGTGGCCAGCACCAACAAACAGTCGGTGCAAAGCGTGGTGGTGTCGGCCCGCGGCGCCGGTGATGCAGCCGGTGTGTTGCGTCAGGTGGCCCAGGCGCTGAATGTCGCCCAGGCTGAAGTCGGTGCGATTCTGGATCAGATCGTGCAACTGGCGCTGACCGGGCAGGAAGTCTATCTGCTGGTGGACGACGCCGAGCAACTCGACGAGTCGGCCCTGGAAGCCTTGCTGGCTCTGGCTGCCGGTGCGCCGGAAGGCCGTCCCCACGTCTTCCTGTTTGGTGAGTCGTCGCTGATCGCCGATCTGGAGCAGCTGAATCTTGAGCAAGAGCGCTTCCACGTCATTGAGCTGGCGCCCTACACCGAAGAAGAAACCCGTGAATACCTGGCCCAACGCCTTGAAGGCGCCGGTCGGGGCATCGAACTTTTCACCGCGGATCAGATCTCTGAGATTCACGAAAGCTCCGATGGCTGGCCTGGAAATATTAACCAGGTGGCCCGCGATGCTCTCATCGAAGTCATGATTGCCAGCCGCTCAGCGGTAAAGCGTCCAAGTATGGGGTTCAACATGCCGAAGAAACACGTATTGGCGATTTCCGCCGTCGTCGTGGTCGCGATCGCCGCCGCCTGGCTGATGCCGGGTCGCAGCAAGGCGCCGACCACCGGCGCACCCGCCAACGAGCAGGCACAACTGCCGCTGGGCCAGGACGCCGCGCAGCCCAATGGCGCTGCCCCGGAGGTGGAGTTCGCGGGTAACACCCAGCCGATGCCGCTGCCGCTGGTCGGCCAGTCGCAACCGGTCATGCGCAGTCCCTTGGCTGAGGCCGCTGGCGGTATCACCGAGGGTGATGACGGCGCGCCACCACCGATCGATGACACCAGCGATACGCCGCCAACCGTGACCACCAGCGCCCCACCGGCGGGTGTGCCGGCTGGCCCGGCGCCAACTCCAACTCCAGCCCCAGCCCCGGCGCCCGCTCCGGCTGCCAAGCCTGCGCCGGCTCCCGCCCAGGTGGCCACCGCCAAACCTGCTCCAGCCCCGGCCGCCAAGCCGGCCACTCAGGCCGCTGGCGGTAACTGGTACGCCGGTCAGGCTCCAGGCAGCTACGTGGTACAGATCCTCGGCACCAGCTCCGAAGCGTCTGCGCAAAAGTTCGTCAAGGAGCAGGGCGGCGAGTACCGTTATTTCAAGAAAATGCTCAACGGCAAACCGCTTTATGTCATCACCTACGGCAATTTCGCCAACCGTGATGCAGCCGTTTCCGCCATCAAGGCCTTGCCAGCGAAGGTTCAGGCTGGTAAACCTTGGCCTCGCACTGTCGCCAGCGTCCAACAGGAACTGGCAGCAACTCGCTGAAGATTCGGCGGCCTTACCCAGGCCGCCTCTCCCGGCACCTCAAAATTTCCGCAAGGGCGAGCGACCTTTCAGGCCGCGCGCCTTGTGGTGTCTGCGTCACAGTAGCGTTTGAGTCGCAGCGGTCGAACCCAAAAAAGTTTTGACTAGCACAGCGTATAGCTTTAAACCTTTCATAAATGCGACATGGATTTGCGACGTTTCGTCGTCAAATTTGTGAGCCCTTGTGTCGGTGTGTACAATGACCTCCCTTTTGCCCCCGCAAAGCTGGCGTACGTTCGGCGCGGCACGCAACTGGCTGAATTGAAAAGAAATTTGCCTCGATAAGAGGCAGCCTGGTGAGAAAGTGTCTATGAAAGCAGGTCTGTACCAACCAGATGAATTCAAGGATAACTGCGGTTTCGGCCTGATTGCTCATATGCAGGGCGAACCCAGCCATACCCTTTTACAAACGGCCATTGAGGCCCTGACCTGCATGACCCACCGCGGTGGGATCAACGCCGACGGCAAGACCGGTGACGGTTGTGGCTTGCTGATTCAAAAGCCTGACGAGTTCCTGCGTGCCATTGCCCAGGAAACGTTTGGCGTGACCCTGCCCAAGCAGTACGCGGTGGGCATGGTGTTCTTCAATCAGGACCCGGTGAAGGCCCAAGCGGCTCGCGAAAACATGAACCGCGAGATCCTGGCCGCCGGCCTGCAATTGGTGGGCTGGCGCAAGGTGCCGATCGACACCAGCGTCCTCGGCCGCCTGGCCCTTGAGCGTCTGCCGCAGATCGAACAAGTGTTCATCGCGGGCGAAGGCCTGAGCGACCAGGACATGTCGATCAAGCTGTTCAGCTCCCGTCGTCGTTCGTCCGTGGCCAACGCCGCCGACACCGATCACTACATCTGCAGCTTTTCCCACAAGACCATCATCTATAAAGGCCTGATGATGCCGGCGGACCTGACCGCCTTCTATCCGGACCTGAGCGACGAGCGCCTGAAAACCGCGATCTGCGTGTTCCACCAGCGCTTTTCCACCAACACCCTGCCGAAATGGCCGCTGGCCCAGCCATTCCGCTTCCTCGCCCACAACGGCGAGATCAACACCATCACCGGCAACCGCAACTGGGCGCTGGCCCGTCGCACCAAGTTCGCCAACGATCTGATGCCGGATCTGGAAGAGCTCGGCCCGCTGGTCAACCGTGTGGGCTCGGACTCCTCGAGCATGGACAACATGCTGGAACTGATGGTCACCGGCGGCATCGACCTGTTCCGTGGCGTGCGCATGCTGGTGCCGCCGGCCTGGCAGAACGTCGAGACTATGGACCCGGACCTGCGTGCGTTCTACGAATACAACTCCATGCACATGGAACCGTGGGACGGCCCGGCCGGTATCGTCATGACCGACGGCCGCTACGCCGTGTGCCTGCTCGACCGTAACGGTCTGCGTCCGGCGCGCTGGGTAACCACCACCAACGGGTTCATCACCCTGGCTTCGGAAATCGGTGTCTGGAACTACCAGCCCGAAGACGTCATCGCCAAGGGCCGCGTGGGCCCGGGCCAGATCTTTGCCGTGGACACCGAAACCGGCCAGATCCTCGACACCGACGCCATCGACAACCGTCTCAAGTCCCGTCATCCGTACAAGCAATGGCTGCGCAAGAACGCCCTGCGCATTCAGGCGACCATGGAGGACAACGATCACGGTTCGGCTTTTTACGACGTCGATCAGCTCAAGCAGTACATGAAGATGTACCAGGTGACGTTCGAAGAGCGTGACCAGGTGCTGCGTCCGTTGGGTGAGCAGGGCTACGAAGCGGTCGGTTCCATGGGCGACGACACGCCGATGGCCGTGCTGTCCCAGCGCGTGCGTACGCCGTACGACTATTTCCGCCAGCAGTTCGCTCAGGTGACCAACCCACCGATCGACCCGCTGCGCGAAGCGATCGTGATGTCCCTGGAAATCTGCCTCGGTGCCGAGCGCAACATCTTCCAGGAGTCGCCGGAACACGCCTCGCGTGTGATCCTCAGTTCGCCGGTCATTTCCCCGGCCAAATGGCGCTCGCTGACCAACCTCGACCGCCCGGGTTTCCAGCGTCAGGTCATCGACCTGAACTACGACGAAAGCGTCGGCCTTGAAGCGGCGATCCGCAACGTTGCCGACCAGGCTGAAGAAGCCGCGCGCGCCGGTCGCACCCAGATCGTGCTGACCGACCGTCACATCGCCCCGGGCAAGTTGCCGATCCACGCGTCGTTGGCCACCGGTGCGGTGCACCATCGCCTGACCGAAAAAGGCCTGCGTTGCGATTCGAACATCCTGGTGGAAACCGCCACCGCTCGCGATCCGCATCACTTTGCGGTGCTGATCGGTTTCGGTGCCTCGGCGGTGTATCCGTTCCTGGCCTATGAAGTGCTGGGTGACCTGATCCGTACCGGTGAAGTGCTGGGCGACCTCTATGAGGTGTTCAAGAACTACCGCAAAGGCATCACCAAGGGCCTGCTCAAGATCCTCTCGAAGATGGGGATCTCGACCATCGCTTCGTACCGCGGTGCGCAACTGTTCGAGGCCATCGGCCTGTCCGAAGAAGTCTGCGAGCTGAGCTTCCGTGGCGTGCCGAGCCGCATCAAGGGTGCGCGTTTCGTCGACATCGAAGCCGAACAGAAAGCCCTGGCGGCCGAAGCCTGGAGCCCGCGCAAGCCGATCCAGCAAGGCGGCCTGCTGAAGTTCGTCCACGGTGGCGAATACCACGCCTACAACCCGGACGTGGTCAACACCCTGCAAGCCGCCGTGCAGCAGGGCGACTACGGCAAGTTCAAGGAATACACCTCGCTGGTGGACAACCGTCCGGTGTCGATGATTCGCGACCTGCTCAAGGTCAAGACCCTGGACACACCGCTGGACATCAGCGAAATCGAGCCGCTGGAATCGGTGCTCAAGCGCTTCGATTCCGCTGGTATCTCCTTGGGTGCCTTGTCTCCGGAAGCCCATGAAGCCCTGGCTGAAGCCATGAACCGCCTCGGCGCGCGTTCCAACTCCGGCGAAGGCGGTGAAGACCCGGCGCGCTACGGCACCATCAAGAGTTCGAAAATCAAGCAGGTGGCCACCGGTCGCTTCGGTGTGACACCGGAGTACCTGGTCAACGCTGAAGTGCTGCAGATCAAGGTTGCCCAGGGCGCCAAGCCCGGCGAAGGCGGCCAACTGCCCGGCGGCAAGGTCAACGGCCTGATCGCCAAACTGCGTTACGCAGTACCCGGCGTGACCCTGATCTCGCCGCCGCCGCATCACGACATCTATTCGATCGAAGACTTGTCGCAACTGATCTTCGACCTCAAGCAGGTGAACCCGAAGGCGCTGGTCTCGGTGAAGCTGGTGGCAGAAGCCGGCGTTGGCACCATCGCCGCCGGTGTGGCCAAGGCCTACGCCGACCTGATCACCATCTCCGGCTATGACGGCGGCACCGGCGCATCACCGCTGACCTCGATCAAATATGCCGGCGCGCCGTGGGAACTGGGCCTAGCCGAGACCCATCAGACCCTGCGCGGCAACGACCTGCGCGGCAAGGTCCGGGTGCAGACCGACGGCGGCCTGAAAACCGGCCTGGACGTGATCAAGGCGGCCATCCTCGGCGCCGAGAGCTTCGGCTTCGGCACCGCGCCGATGATCGCCCTGGGTTGCAAATACCTGCGTATCTGCCACCTGAACAACTGCGCTACCGGTGTGGCGACCCAGAACGAAAAGCTGCGCAAGGACCACTACATCGGCACCGTCGACATGGTGGTGAACTTCTTCACCTACGTCGCCGAGGAAACCCGCGAGTGGCTGGCGAAGCTGGGCGTGCGCTCGCTCGAAGAGCTGATCGGCCGTACCGACCTGCTGGAAGTGCTCGAGGGCCAGACCGCCAAGCAGCATCACCTGGACCTGACGCCGTTGCTGGGCAGCGATCTCATCCCGGCGGACAAGCCACAGTTCTGCCAGGTTGATCGCAACCCGCCGTTCGACAAGGGTGAGTTGGCCGAGAAGATGGTCGACATGGCCGCTTCGGCGATCAACGACCTCAGTGGTGCCGAGTTCGACCTGGATATCTGCAACTGCGACCGTTCCATCGGCGCGCGGATCTCCGGCGAAATCGCGCGCAAGCACGGCAACCAGGGAATGGCCAAGGCGCCGATCACCTTCCGCTTCAAGGGTACCGCAGGCCAGAGCTTCGGCGTCTGGAACGCCGGTGGCCTGAATATGTACTTGGAAGGCGATGCCAACGATTACGTGGGCAAGGGCATGACCGGCGGCAAACTGGTCATCGTTCCGCCCAAGGCCAGCGTCTACAAGACTCAGGACAGTGCCATCATCGGCAACACCTGCCTGTACGGCGCCACGGGCGGCAAGCTGTTCGCCGCCGGCACCGCGGGCGAGCGTTTCGCCGTGCGTAACTCCGGGGCCCACACTGTGGTGGAAGGCACCGGTGATCATTGCTGCGAGTACATGACCGGTGGTTTCGTCTGTGTCCTGGGCAAGACCGGTTACAACTTCGGCTCTGGCATGACCGGCGGTTTCGCCTACGTGCTCGACCAGGACAACACCTTCGTTGACCGGGTCAATCACGAACTGGTGGAAATCCAGCGGATTAGCGGCGAGGCGATGGAAGCCTACCGCAGCCACTTGCAGCGCGTGCTGGACGAATACGTCGAGGAAACCGACAGCGAGTGGGGTCGTGAACTCGCCGAAAACCTCGATGACTATCTGCGTCGTTTCTGGCTGGTCAAGCCCAAGGCTGCCAACCTGAAATCGTTGCTTTCCAGCACCCGTGCCAACCCGCAGTGATATGCGCCTGAAGAGTTTGATGAGGTTTTAACAATGGCTGAACGTCTGAGTAATGACTTCCAGTTCATCGATGTCGGGCGCAAGGATCCGAAGAAGAAACTGTTGCGTCAACGCAAGAAAGAGTTCGTGGAAATCTACGAGCCTTTCAAACCCCAGCAGTCGGCCGACCAGGCCCACCGCTGCCTGGGCTGCGGTAACCCATACTGCGAATGGAAGTGCCCGGTGCACAACTTCATTCCCAACTGGCTGAAGCTGGTGGCCGAGGGCAACATCCTCCAGGCCGCCGAGTTGTCCCACCAGACCAACACCCTGCCGGAAGTCTGCGGCCGGGTGTGTCCGCAGGACCGCCTGTGTGAGGGTGCATGCACCCTCAACGACGGTTTTGGCGCGGTGACCATCGGTTCGGTGGAGAAGTACATCACCGACACCGCGTTCGCCATGGGCTGGCGCCCGGACATGTCCAAGGTCAAGCCGACCGGCAAGCGCGTGGCGATCATTGGGGCCGGCCCGGCGGGCCTGGGTTGCGCCGATGTGCTGGTGCGCGGTGGCGTGACCCCGGTGGTGTTCGACAAGAACCCGGAAATCGGCGGCCTGCTGACCTTCGGCATCCCCGAGTTCAAGCTGGAAAAGACCGTGCTGAGCAATCGTCGCGAAGTCTTCACCGGCATGGGCATCGAGTTTCGCCTGAACACCGAAGTAGGCAAGGACGTGACCATGGAGCAACTGCTCGAAGAGTACGATGCCGTATTCATGGGCATGGGCACCTACACCTACATGAAGGGCGGCTTTGCCGGCGAGGACCTGCCGGGCGTCTACGACGCGCTGGACTTCCTGATCGCCAACGTCAACCGCAACCTGGGCTTTGAAAAGTCGCCGGAAGATTTCGTCGACATGAAAGGCAAGAAGGTCGTGGTGCTGGGCGGCGGTGACACGGCGATGGACTGCAACCGCACTTCGATTCGCCAGGGCGCCAAGTCGGTGACCTGCGCCTATCGTCGTGACGAAGCGAACATGCCCGGCTCGCGCAAAGAAGTGAAGAACGCCAAGGAAGAGGGCGTGAAGTTCCTCTACAACCGCCAGCCGATCGCCATTGTCGGTGAAGACAAGGTCGAGGGCGTGAAGGTGGTCGAGACCCGTCTCGGCGAACCGGACGCCCGTGGCCGCCGCAGCCCTGAGCCGATCCCCGGTTCCGAAGAGATCATCCCGGCCGATGCCGTGGTCATCGCCTTCGGCTTCCGCCCAAGCCCGGCGCCGTGGTTTGAGCAGTTCAGCATCCAGACCGACAGCCAGGGCCGCGTCGTGGCCCCGGAACAGGGCCAGTACAAGCACCAGACCAGCAACCCGAAGATCTTCGCCGGCGGCGACATGGTTCGGGGTTCCGATCTGGTGGTGACGGCGATCTTCGAAGGCCGCAATGCGGCGGAAGGGATTCTGGATTACTTGGGGGTCTGATCATTTCCTGAATGGGAATGCAATCAAATGTGGGAGCGAGCTTGCTCGCGATAGCGGCGAATCAGTCGACGAAAATGTTGAATGTGATGCCCTCATCGCGAGCAAGCTCGCTCCCACAGTGGTTTTAGGTGTTGCCTGATACCGCGACAAATTGCCCCGATAGATAAAAGGCACGGCTCTTGCCGTGCCTTTTGCGTCGCGCTCTGAGAAAATGCCCGCACTTTTTTTCCGGATGCCGACATGACTGCCCTGAAGAACGACCGTTTCCTCCGCGCCCTGCTCAAGCAACCCGTAGACGTCACTCCCGTGTGGATGATGCGTCAGGCCGGTCGCTACTTGCCGGAATACCGCGCCAGTCGGGCCAAGGCCGGCGACTTCATGAGCCTGTGCATGAATCCCCAGTTCGCCTGCGAAGTCACGATGCAGCCGCTGGATCGTTACCCGCAGCTGGACGCGGCGATTCTGTTTTCCGACATTCTCACCATTCCCGACGCCATGGGCCAGGGTCTGTACTTCGAGACCGGCGAAGGCCCGCGCTTCAAGAAAGTCGTCAGCACTCTGGCCGACATCGAAGCCCTGCCGATTCCCGATCCGCAGAAGGACCTGGGTTATGTCATGGACGCGGTCAGCACCATCCGTCGAGAACTCAACGGTCGCGTGCCGCTGATCGGCTTCTCCGGCAGCCCCTGGACCCTGGCCACCTACATGGTTGAAGGCGGCTCGTCGAAAGACTTCCGCAAGACCAAGGCGATGCTCTACGACAACCCGCAAGCCATGCACCTGCTGCTGGACAAGCTGGCCCAGTCGGTGACGTCCTATCTCAACGGGCAGATCCTGGCCGGTGCGCAAGCGGTGCAGATCTTCGACACCTGGGGCGGCAATCTCTCGGCGGCGGCGTACCAGGAGTTTTCCCTGGCCTACATGCGCAAGATCGTCAGCGGCCTGATCCGCGAACATGAAGGTCGTAAAGTACCGGTGATCCTGTTCACCAAGAACGGCGGCCTGTGGCTGGAAAGCATCGCCGATGCCGGTGCCGACGCCCTGGGCCTGGATTGGACCTGCGACATTGGCAACGCCCGCGAGCGTGTCGGCAGCAAAGTCGCTCTGCAAGGCAACATGGATCCGACTGTGCTTTACGCCAAACCGCAAGCCATCCGCACCGAAGTCGGGCGCATCCTCGCCAGCTATGGCAAGGGCAGCGGTCATGTGTTCAACCTTGGCCATGGCATTACGCCGGAAGTCGATCCGGAACACGCCGGTGCTTTCCTGCGCGCGGTGCATGAGTTGTCGGCGCAATACCACGACTGATCGTAGCTCGCTCATCCAGCCTGTCGGGATTCGTTCCAGGCAGGCTTTTTTTTGCCTGCTAATTATTCAATGAAACAAGTTGGCTATCTTTGTCGGTTTATCTGTTTTCTTTTGTTTAGTAACTAACTTTGCCTGTAAGAAGTTTTTCTTCTGGACTCGGAAAAATAGATTCAGGGATTGTTCCTTCTATTTACCTCGATCTGGCAGCCCACCCGACATCGGCTCGACCTGGCCGAGCGTCAGTATTGGCAGCAGGCCGAACTCGCTGCCCGGATCCAGCGCCTGGAACCCACCGGCGCTACGACCGCCACGAGCTCTTTGTCCGTCAGGATCAACGACAGTGCGACGGCCGCGGGGCTGGAGCTGGCGGAGCTGGAGATCGACGGTGATTCGTTACGGCTTGCCGTCAGTGGCGATGCCAATCGACTGCTCGACTGGCTGGACCGACACGAGCGGGACGGCGCCACCTTGCAGGTGCTGAGCCTGGAAGTGCGCAACGGTGTCCTGGACGCGCGGATGGTGTTGGGGCAATGACTTGAGCGGCGGGCCAGCGTCTGAACAGTGTCCGCTCAAACCTGAGCGTTGCCCGGCAACACCGGCAACTTCGCCAGTTTCACCGCCACCAGCAACGCCACCACCAGCAAGCCGCCGATGAACAGGCTGACACCGTTCCATCCGCCCAGATGCCAGGCTAACCCGCCAGCCGTACCTGCGACGCTGGAGCCGGCGTAGTAGCTGAACAGGTACAACGACGAGGCCTGTCCCTTGGCTTTGGTTGCGCGGCGGCCGATCCAACTGCTGGCGACCGAGTGAGCGCCGAAGAAGCCGAAGGTGAACACCAGCATGCCCAGGATCACCAGCCACAGCGGCGTGGTCATGGTCAGCGCAAGACCGGCCAGCATCAGCGCGATAGTCGCCCAGAGCATTTTGCGACGGCCGTGTTTGTCGGCCAGTGCGCCGACTTTCGCCGAGCTGTAGATACCCGACAGGTAGACCACCGAGAGCAACCCGACAAAGGCCTGGTCCAAGTGATAAGGCCCGGCTAGCAGGCGATAGCCGATGTAGTTGAACAGCGTCACGAATGCACCCATCAATACGAAAGCTTCGAGAAACAATAGCGGCAACCCGGCATCGCGAAAGTGCATGGTGAAACCGTCCAGCAAGCTGCGCGGATGCAGCGAGCGGGGGCGGAAATTGCGTGACTCGGGAAGAATCCTCCAGAACACCGCCGCCGCGATCAAGGCCAGGCCACCGACCACCAGCATCGCGGCGTGCCAGCTGACGAAGTCAATCAGCACCCCGGCGATCAAGCGGCCGCTCATGCCTCCGATGGCGTTGCCGGCGATGTACAAGCCCATCGCCAGGCCAATGTGCTTGGGATGGATTTCTTCACCCAGGTAAGTCATCGCGACTGCCGCCACGCCGCTCAATGACAGCCCCACCAGGGCACGCAGCACCAGTACACCCTGCCAGGTCGGCATCATCGCGCTGGCAATGGTGCACAACGCCGCGGCAAACAGCGCCGCGACCATCACTGACTTGCGGCCGATGCGATCGGAAATCGGGCCGGTGATCAGCAGCCCGACGGCGAGCAGGCCGGTCGCCACCGACAGGATCAGACTGCTCTGGGCGGCATTGATGGAAAACTCTTCGGAGAGCAGCGGCATCATCGGTTGCACGCAATACAACAGGGCGAAGGTCGCAAAACCGCCACAAAACAACGCCAGCACCGTACGCATGAACAACGGTGTGCCTTTTTCGATGTAGATGTCTTTGCGTCCGGTGACGCCATCATCGGCAGGCGGAGGGATCTCATGGGCCAGTGGAGCGACAGCAGTTTTCACGGTGAACCTCGCAGGAGCACGACCAGGCAGGCAATGGAAAAAGCATATAGCCGGTTAATGTTTCTATCCAATATATTGTTCGACCTGTTTAAGACGTTCTACGACCTATTGGATTGCTTATGGAACTGCGTCATCTGCGTTACTTCATAGCCGTTGCCGAAGAACTGCATTTTGGTCGCGCCGCGCTGGCGCTGGGCATCTCCCAGCCGCCCCTTAGCCAGCAGATCCAGGCACTGGAGCAAGAGATCGGCGCGCGGCTGTTCAATCGCACCAATCGTCGCGTCGAACTGAGTGAAGCCGGACGATTGTTTCTCGAAGAAGCCCGACAGGTGCTGGCCCAGGTCGACAAGGCCGCCGATGTCGCGCGTCGCGCAGAGTTGGGCGAACTGGGCGAGCTGAAAATCGGCTTCACGTCATCGGCGCCTTTCAACTCCACCATCCCCCAGGCGATTTTCACGTTTCGCCAGCGCTTTCCCGCTGTACACCTGAACCTTCGGGAAATGAGCAGCACCCAAGTGGCTGACGCCCTGGTGGACGAGGCAATCGAGGTGGGCATCATGCGGCCCTTGCCGCTGCCCGACTCCCTGCGGGAGATCGAATTGAGCCGCGAGCCGCTGGTGGCCGTGCTCAGTTCCAAGCATCCACTGGCCCAGGGCAGCGAAGGGGGCCTGTTCCTCTCTGCACTGGCCCAGGAACCGTTCGTGTTCTTCCCCCGCAGCTACGGCAGCGGCCTCTATGCACAACTCCTGAGCCTGGCCCGCGACGCCGGCTTCAGCCCGAACTTCGCCCAGGAGGCCGGTGAGGCCATGACCATCATCGGCCTGGTGGCGGCGGGGCTGGGCGTCTCGGTCCTGCCGGCGTCCTACCAGCGCATGCGTATTGACGGCGTGGTCTACCGGCCACTGCTCGATCCGGCGGCAATGTCGGCAGTGTGGCTGGTGCAACGCAAGGATCAGTGCTCGCCGATGGCAAGGGCGTTTGTGGAGTTGTTGACTAATGTCGTGGATTTGTCTGTTTCTTAGAGTAGGTACCGATGACTCCATAAAGTTGAAGTTGGTAATAAATGTAAAGGCAGAGAGTGATTAAGAATATGCTGAAAATCTGCAAGTGGTGTGGGGATGTCCAGTAGCTTACATGGTGGACCAATATGGCTACGGTTAAAGCGGTGGAGACGTAGCTCGCGAGCTTTGTGAGGAGGTTGCTGGGCGAATTGTTTATTTTTTTCAAGCGATAAGGGTGCTGGAAGAGAAGGCATAGTAGTGATATGAGTAGGGTGCCAATAATCGCTGAAAATGGGATGGCGATAATATCATGGTCGGCAGCGTAAAGATTGTTTGTGAAGTTCGAGTATAAATTGTAGCCGCCGATGAATGGAGTGGTTGAAAGGCTGATTAAATAGAGCGATAAATAGTTGTGGGTTTTCATGATTTATCTCATTGTCGATAACAAAGTGTTGCCCATGGTCATGGCGTTTCGCTTAAAAATTCGGGGTCTGGAAACCCTTCCCTATCAAGTGTATTTTGTGTTCGCCTGATATATCGATTTCGTAACTTTTTCCTGGTAGAACCCTGCCGGCGGTAGTTAATTGTTCCAGTGCCAGCGGTCTATTGCTTTTATTAAAATCATAAAAATCATGGTAGGCCTTGACTGTTCCCAGAAATTGCCAGGAGGTGTCCTTGTGGCGAATGAAGTCACCTTCGACGCGAAGAGTGATTCGCCCCAGATAAGCACCACTGATCCAACTGTCTCTACCGGTGTCATAACCCACCTTTGGATCCACGAGGTGATACTTTCCGGGTGTCTTGGTATGTTCAATGGTCTGTTTTAATAAAGACAGGTTGTGTTCTTTTATTTGTAAGCCAATGCTATTTATGTCGACTTCGAGCTTCTCACCCTTCCCCCATAAATAGTGTGCTAATGCTTTTACTGGGCTGAATGTGCCTCCAGATAATTTTGGTGTTTCGAGTTTGAATGTTGTACTGCGGGCGTATTTTGAGTTGGCCACAGCGATGATGGCTTCTCTAGACGTAAAGCCGCTTCTTTCAAGCGCATCAGCCAGGCTGAAGCTAATCATTTTGTTTTTAAAAAATACATCATTTATACGCCAGTAAGGTGCTACCCAGCCGCGCTCTTTTTCGACAATTCGCCATATGTCTTTTATTGCGCCGTAGGCGTTTTTATGGTTTATGGCTTTGTCGAGGATTCTAAGGTTGAAGGTGAAATCATCCAGTCCCGTTTGAGTTTTTATAAGGTCGGTTATGTAGAGGTCATCATCTTCTGTCAATACGTCGGGTTGAGGAGGTGGATATATATAAGTTCCGTCAATGATAATTCCGTCCGTAGACCAGTATCCACCTAAGGAACCTCTCCAAGTGCCCGTGATATCAGTGGCGGGTAAAGTGATTTCTTTCTGTTTCATGGTTCAAATCCTTTTGAGTTTAAAGTCTGAGGTTTTGTAGTTTTGTAGTTTTGTATGTTTGTCTGGACTTTTACTTAAGCATAGGGCAGGAGTTGGCTCAATGACCTAATGGCCGCTTGGGAAATGGATTACGAAAGTTGCGGAAGTTGCCTGCCTAGGCTTGGCGACGAATTCAGTACCCTCCTGAGAAACAGACCAGGCGCAGCGAAATCCTGGCAGAAGCAAAACCCATGACCGAACAACTCACTCGCTGGGACTCTGCCGAGTACCTCAAGACCGAAGAGGACATGGCTAACTACCTGGACGCATGCATGGAGGAGGCAGGAGACGATCCTGCATTCATCGCAAAGCCTTGGGAACCATTGCACGAGCTCGCGGAATTGGCCCGTGATGCCGGGCTGTCCCGGGAAAATCTTTACCGCGCCTTGTCGGGGGAAGGAAATCCTGAGTTCGGCACTATTTTGAAAAGTTGTCAAAGCGTTGGGACTGAAACTGCATGCCAGCACCTGAACAGGTCAGCATGATGAATGACAAGCCAGTCTGTTTGTGAAGGGCGCCATAAGGCGCCCTTCTTCGTTACAGCCTCAGCATCGGCCCAACTATTTACCGTATTCCTTAACCCTCCCAAACCGTCGCAGGCCTATTGACGTGATAGTCATAAAACCCTTGAAGGGTCCAGGTATCGCCCTTGCGTTCAAAGGCAGCGCGCCATGCGCCTCTGCCACTCCCGGGTGACAGTTGCGCCATGTCGTACCAGTAATACCGGTTGATGCGCTTGGTGGTGACCCGGCCTGCACGAATGTCAGCCATGATTTCCGTTATTTTCGTTTTGGCTGCCTCAGTAAAAGTGTCATATGACATCTGTGACTCGGCCAGCAGGCTGGTGCTTGTCGAAAATTTGTCTGCGACAACCGGGCCTTCCGCAACAGCGAGGGGGGCGGTCGCGGCCGCAGGCTTGCCGGTGACTTTCTTCGTCGGGACTTGGGTCACGACCTCGATATCAAACGTGTCGTAGTTCGAGAGGTTTTTACTGAAGTTCGTGATGTCCTCGCCGGTGACCAATAACGTTTTCCGCTGCGACTTGCCCTTGTTGACGATGACATAAGGAATCTTATGGTTGCGGATTTCGGTCAGGAGGCCGGGCTTGTGTCTTTTTTTCATCTCGTCCCTGAACGCGCTGAGTTTGTTACTTTTATACGCCCGGAAATTTTCAGGGTTCTGTTTATATTGTTCCCTGGCCGCTTCCACCTCGGGTCCCGTCCCTGAGTACCGCTCGCCCAGATCGACCCAAACGCGCTTTTCCGCTGCCTCGACCACGTCATGAATATCGTCCTGGATTTTAGTCATGGCGGCTTTCTTTTTCCCCTGTTCAGGGATGATGGTAATGAATGACGCGCCGGTGAGATTGTCGGGCAAGGAGGACATCATCATCTTGAAGTTGCCTTCGCTGTCGAAAAGCTCCCTTTTCAGCGGCAGGGTCATGTCGAATACTTTTATCTTTTGAGCGGACGTCAGCTGGATCCCTCTTGCCTGGGAGTCGATGTCTCTGGTGCAGTAGTCGACGGCCTGCCATACGTTGTATTTATACAGCAGGCTGTCGTGGGCCTTTTTATGTTGCGTGAGGTCCTGGTGTCCTTTGTTTATCCAGTTTATTCGTGAGCGATAAGTGTCTATGTCGCGTACGTGGATGTCATTCATGCTCTCGCGCACGATACGCTCTGCCAGTTCCTCGGGCATCGAGTAGATGACTTTTTTTGCCGTATTCACCACTGCCCGAGACGGCCACTGATGGTCGACGAGGACGCCCTCTACCAACGCGTTATAGGTTTTCTGTTGCGGGGTTTCCGGAGTCCGACCGAACAGGCTTTGTATGACTCCACCACCGAGCAGCCGTTTTGGTTCTTCGATCTGCCAGCGGCCATTTTCCCAGGTTACCGTCCGCTGGTCGGTACGGTTGTTCGGCCCGTAGATGATTCGTTCGCCTGCTTGTATGGCGGTTTTGCAGTAGTCCTTGCCCAGCTTCAGATAGCCCTGCCCACCGGCGTCCCTGTACCGATTGCGCCCCTCGGGCACCAGTCCCTTGCCGTCGAACCCTTTGAGGATGAACGGTTCGAGCTCCGGGTCCGGCATGCGGGGCAAGGCTGAGAGCGCCGGGCGAGGCTTACCTCGGCGCCGTGCCGCGCGGGACATGATCAGGTCCTGACCGCCCTCTGCCAGTACCTCACCGAGCCCGCTGATAAGATCACTCGTCCACTGGCTGAAGCTGCCCCCTTCATCCTTTATCGCCGACACCGCAGCGCCGCCGGTCATCACGGGCAGAATCGCGCGGCCCAGTACCCCACCCAGCCGGCCTGCATAGAACATTGACATCGCCCCCGTCAGTAGCATGACTGCAGTCCTGCGCCCATCTTGTGCCGCTGTGCTGTCGCGCTCGGCGTTGGTCACGGTCAGCAGGTCCGCCGTCTGGATCGCTTGGGTGATCTGCGTCTCATGCAGCGCTTTGAAAAGGTTGCCTTTAACCACGGGCGAATAGACTTTCAATGCGAAGTCGTCCTGAACCCTGTGCTTGATCCAGGAGAACGTGGGTTGCGTCACTTTCTTGATCTTCTCGTTGAGGGTCAGGTTTTCCGCGGACGGCACCAGGCTGGCAAGCTGATCGGCTTGCTTGAGCAGCGGCAGGTGCGAAATCAGCCAGCGGGTCATTTCCGGCGTGGCGGTGAGCGTCCGCACCAGGGCCGCCTCCAGCTCCCGGTCGCTTGCCGCATCGACGTCCCTGAACTGCTTGCCGTCCGGTGCTTCTGGTGTGTACAGGGTCAACGAAGGCCGGCTGCCAAGGGTCTTCACCCCAAAGGCCAGCAGCTCCTTGAGTACGCTGTCACCCCACTGGATCTGGCGGACCACCACCTCATGTCCGTTGACCTTGCTGCGCCCCTGCGGCGTCGGGCTGTCCAGTGCCGCCAGCACCAGGTTCAGCCCGGTATTGTCCTTGTCGTGGGTAAAGTCGCCCGAGATATGGGCGGCCCACGCCTGCGCCCGCATCTGTTTGGCCTTCAGGGACATCCACTGTGCTTGCTGTTCCCGGGCTGCGAGCTGCAACGCGGGCGAGAGCCGGGCACCGATGTTTGCCCGTTCAATGACTTCTACAATCTGCGCAAAACTCAGCGGACCTTCCACCGTGGTGTCGCTGGCCGTGCGTTCCTCCGGCGTCAGGTTGGACATTGCCCACTGCGTCAGGGAGCGGCGGTCATCAAATAGGCCCTTCACCTTGCCCGACGAGAGCCCGGAGCCGAATGGCGACTCGCCTGTCGGGGCGTGCGGATCGAGCAGATGCTTGCGGATACTCAGAGAGACCTGGTCAGGATCGACCGGTGGGTACTTCTCCTTGATGAACCTGGCAAGCAGGGTGCGAGTCCGGTCATGAAGGGCGTCAGGGGTTGCCAGGGTGACCGGGTCCGGCGGTGGTGGCGAATCTGTCAGGGTTTGCTGCAAGTCCTGCACGGCCTTCCACCAGGCCAGACGGTCGCTGCCGATAACGTTAGGGTCGCGGTGCAGCCAGTCGTGCAGTTTTTTCCGGTTCAGCCGTAACTCGCGCTCGTCCATGGCGCCGGACAGATCCAGCTTGTGCCTGAGGTCCGCCGCCGCATCTATCCTGGCCATCCAGGTGGTGAGACTCTCTCCCTCTGCCGGGCCGCTGGATAGAACCTCGCTCACGGCGGTTTTCTGCGCCGCTCGCAGGTCAGTGACCAGGCGAGCGAGAAAGTTCTGCGCCATTGACGCCGTGCTCACCGTATCCTGAGTGCGGTCTTCCACCAGGCTGGCCTTCAACGCCGTCAAGTCAGCGTAAACCTCCAGTGGGCTACCCGGGCTGCATAGCACCGCGCCCCCCGGATGATCGGCATTATCATGCTGCGTCAGCGCAACCGCCCCCGGCATCGGTACGCTGAACCCCCACCCTTCGGGGGTCAGATTCAAACCGTAGACCCCGGGCCGGACACGCTCCGCCAGCTTGGCACGGGACGCGCCGTCCGGCGCCGACAGGGCGAAGTCCGCCACCGCTTTGTGCATCGGCAGGCTCAACACAGCGTCCAGCCGGTGGAGATCCGCCTGTGCCTTGAGTTGCGTGCCGAACTCATCGGCCAGCCAGTCGCTGACACTGCGGCCTTGGCTGAACTCGGCAGGTTTATCCCAAAAATGCTCCAGCGCCCGCTCCAGCAGTCGTGCATGAGACGCGGGCGTGACGCTTATCCGCCGCCTGATCTCTTCCTTTGCGTCACGACTATTGAGGACTGCCGGCATTTGCGTGGCATCGTCCTTACCCGTGACGATGTCGATATTGTCCAATTCGAGGAAGAACTCGCGCGCGTTGATCTCGCCGGCGATCGCGCGCCAGAAAAGCGTATCGAGGGGAACAGTCTGCACCACCGTTCGTTTTGAAGTCGGCTCGTCCTGCCGCCGGCACACCAGTATGTCTTTGGCTACCAGAGTGTTCGCCAGGCTGGGAAAGGCTTTCGCCAGCCAGTACTCCATATGTTGGGCTGTCACCTTCGACGGACGGGGAACGGCGCCGTTCAGGTGGATCATCTGCTGCTGCGAGGCATTGAGCCGGTTTATCAGCGCAGCGCTTGTGGCCATGGCACTGTCGGCCTGTAACGGGTTGTCTTCCAGCATGTTCTCTTCCTGAGAAATTTTCGGAAGGAGCAACCTATGGGAGAAGAACGCAGGCAGGGTGGTAGATAGATACCGCCTGCAGCGGTGTCAGGCGGTGTACGAACGAAACGGTCGAAGCCACTGCATCTGTGGGGACAAGTTTTGCTCCCACAGATTGTTTGGCTGCCTGGTGCAAGCCGATCAATGCCGGTCGCAGCCCCTCATTCCTTGATCACGGGTAACAGGGATATCAATCCAGCTCAGCGCCAGCGGCGGAAAATCAACGAGGTGTTGACCCCGCCAAAAGCGAAGTTGTTGTTCATCACGTACTCGTTGCTCATGGACCTGAACTCATTGCACAGGTAGTCGAGCTTGCCGCACTGGGGATCGACCTCATCGAGGTTGAAGGTGTGCACGTAGAGATCGCGGTTCATCATTTCGATGCTGAACCACGATTCCAGCGCACCGCAGGCGCCGAGGGTATGACCGAGAAAGCTTTTCTGCGAACTGATGGGCATGTGCTCGCCAAACAGGCTGCTGGTGGCCAGGGTTTCGGCGATGTCGCCCTGTTCGGTGGCGGTGCCGTGGCCGTTGACGTAGCCGATGGCGGCAGGTTCCAGGCCCGCATCTTCCAGGGCCAGTTCCATGGCCCGGCGCATGGTGCTCAGTTCGGGACGGGTAGCGTGCTGACCGTCGGCGTTGCTGCCGAAGCCGACGATTTCGGCATGGATTCGCGCTCCTCGGGCCAGGGCGTGTTCCAGTTCTTCGAGTACCAGCATGCCGGCGCCTTCACCGATCACCAGGCCATCGCGGTCCTTGTCATAGGGCCGTGGGCTGGTCTGCGGGGCGTCGTTTTTCAGGCTGGTGGCGTACAGCGCATCGAAGACCATCGCTTCGGTCGGGCAGAGCTCTTCCGCGCCGCCGGCGAGCATCAGCGGCAGGCGACCGAATTTGATTGCCTCATAGGCATAGCCGATGCCATGGCTGCCGCTGGTGCAGGCGCTGGAGGTGGGGATCAGCCGTCCGGTAAGCCCGAAGAAGATACTGATATTGGCCGCCGTGGTGTGGGGCATCATCCGTACATAGGAGTTGGCGTTCAACCCTTCGGCCACGCTGTTGAGCAGCATGTTGCCGAACGCCTTGATCTCGTCGGTACTGCCGGTTGACGAACCACAGGAGACGCCCATGCGCCCGTCCTTGATCGACTCATCGCCCAACAGCCCCGCATCGGCCAGGGCCTGTTCGGCGGCGCCGACGGCCAGGCGCGATACCCGACCCATGCTGCGCAGTTGCTTGCGCGTCCAGTGGGTCGGGACCTGGAAATCATCGACAGGCCCGGCCAGGCGTGTATTCAGCTCGGTGAACCGGTCCCATTCATCCATGCGTCGTATGCCGCTGCGGTTGGCGGCGAAGTTGGCGGCGATGGTTTCCCAGTCGCTGCCCAGAGAGGTGATGCCGGCCATGCCGGTAACGACGACGCGCTTCATCAGCACAGGCCTCCGTTGACGGCCAGGACCTGCCGGGTGATGTAGCCGGCCTCGGCGGACATCAGGAAATTCACCGCGCTCGCGACTTCTTCCGGGGTACCCATGCGCTGGGCGGGGATCATTTTCATCAGTTCTTCCACGGGCACGTTTTCATCGAGCATGGCGGTATCGATCAGTCCGGGCGCGACGCAATTGACAGTGATCTTGCGCTTGCCCAACTCGATTGCCAACGCCTTTGCCGCGCCGATCAGGCCGGCTTTCGACGCGCTGTAATTGACCTGGCCGCGATTGCCGATCAGCCCCGAAACGGAGGTGATGCAAACAACTCGCCCAGCGGCGCGCCGACGGATCATCGGCATCATCACCGGGTGCAGGACGTTGTAGAAACCGTCCAGGTTGGTCCGCATCACCACATCCCAGTCGTCCTCGCTCAAGGCCGGGAATGCGCCGTCGCGGGTCAGGCCGGCGTTGAGCACCACGCCGTAATAGGCACCGTGGGTTTCAACATCCGCCTCGAGAATGGTTTTGCACGCGCTGCGGTCCGACACGTCGAATTGCAGCACCCGGGCATTGCGGCCCAGCGCCTGGATTTCGACCTGGACGGCCTCAGCCTCGGCGCGCCCGCTGCGGCAATGCAGCACGATGTCGTACCCGGCCTGGGCCAGGCGCAGGGCGATGGCACGGCCGATGCCACGGCTGGAGCCGGTGACCAGTACGGATTCAGTCATGGCGTATTTCCTGTTGCGGACGGTTCATGAAGGTAGTGGGCTGGCTGAGGTGGCCGGAACACATTCAAGCGGGCCATGGCATGAATGCCCGGGGCGTTGATGTGGCATTCGAACACGCCCATGCCGTTGTCGTCTTCCAGCGAGCGCAAACCGTGGATGGTCAATTCGGTCCCGGCCGGGAAAAATTCGACATTGCATTCGAACTTGCGGGTGCCGAGCAAAAAACCCAGCTCCACGGCGTCGCCGCGGCGGCGTGCATGACAACCGGCAAACGCGGCGACGCTCTGGGCCATCAATTCAATGCCGACCCAGGCCGGCAGCCCGCCGTCGTCGCGGCTGAACAACCCGTCGGGCTTGACAGTGGCGAGGGTGTGGATCTGTTCATCATCGAACGCCAGGACGCGGTCGATGAGAATCATGTCGCCGGCGTGGGGCAGGAGTTCGGCGAGCGGCCAGTCAATCATGGGGCGTCTCCGATAATCAGGCTGACGTTGTTGCCGCCGAAGGCGAACGAGTTGCTCATCAGGCGGCGCGGTGATGTCGGGTTCAGGCGGGTGTCGGTAGTGATCCACTTCAATGCCGGCAGTGCAGGATCGGCCTGGCCGTCCCAGACATGCGGCGGCAAGGCCTGGGCGGTGTTTTGCGTACTCAGGCTCAACCAGCAGAACGCCGCTTCCAGCGCCCCGGCGGCCCCGAGGGTATGGCCGGTCATGGGCTTGGTCGACGAACAGGGCACTCCCGCTGGAAACAGCCCGGCCACTGCCTGGCTTTCCATGGCGTCGTTGTGTTGCGTGGCGGTGCCGTGCAGGTTCAGGTAATCGATCTGGCCGGGTTGCAGGCCGGCGCGACGCAAGGCTTTTTCCATGGCCTGGCGAGCGCCGCGACCACTGGGCTCCGGCGCTGAAATATGGTGGGCATCGGAGCTGGCGCCGTCACCCAGCAAGGCGATCGGTGCCGGATGTCCCGGCGTCCTGCTCATGAGAAACAGCACCGCGGCCTCGCCGATGTTGATGCCGCTGCGGTTGACCGAAAACGGATTACAGCGCTCCCCCGATACCGCTTCCAGGGCCGAAAAGCCGTTGAGGGTCAGTTTGCACAGGCTGTCCA
Organism: Pseudomonas sp. N-1-13; assembly: GCF_057787095.1. Taxonomy (NCBI): domain Bacteria; kingdom Pseudomonadati; phylum Pseudomonadota; class Gammaproteobacteria; order Pseudomonadales; family Pseudomonadaceae; genus Pseudomonas; species Pseudomonas sp. N-1-13. Next base: position 361,632 of record NZ_JBYNRI010000001.1, read on the forward strand.
CGCCGCCGCAGAGCACCGCATCGCACAGGCCCAGGTCGAGCAGGCGTCGGGCGCTCATCAAGGCCCGGGCGCTGGATGTGCAGGCGGTGGATATCACATAGGACGGGCCGCTCAGCTCCAGCCAGTCGCAAAGGAAGTTGGCCGGTGCGCTCAGCTCCTGTTGCTGGTAGTCGTAGCCGTCGGGGAAGTGCTGCTCACGCAGGTAATGGGCAATGCCCTGACTGGCTTCTTCGATGCCCGAGGTACTGGTGCCCAGCACGACACCGATGCGAGCGCGACCGTAGGTCTGGATGGCCTGATCGATCTCATCGCGAATCTGCATCCCCGCTTCGAGCAGCAACTGATTGTTGCGGCTGCGGTGCGCGATCAAAGATTGCGGTATGCAAGCGAGTTCACCGGGCACCGAGGCCACCGGCAATTTACGTTCGGCCACCCAGCCATCCTGCACGCGCACGCCGCCGCAGTCGCCGGCAAACAGGTTGCGCGCCACTTCATCTTTACCCCGGCCCAGGGCGCAAATTACCCCCAGGGCATTCAAATAAGCGGTCATGGGGTACTCTCGGTCAACGGCATGATGCGGTAGTGCGGGCCTTCGTGCAGGCCCAGTTCAAAATCCAGCGGTTGCTTGTAGCGCACTTGCCAGCGTTGGCCCAGGGTTCGTTGCCGAACCTCTTGCCGGGCGGTGGGGTAGTTGTCCGGCAGCTCGGTTTCAGGCGTCAGGGCAAACAACAGCGCGGCGAAAAGCTCACGGGCTTCGGCATTGGGTGGCAGCAGTCCGTCGGCTTGCCACTGGCCGTCCACCAGGCGTTGGCGGGCCAGGGGAATGCCCAGTGGGTCCAGCATCGACCAGCGGATACCGGCGCCTTCGCGCTGGATCACCAGCAGCCAATCCTGGCGCTGTCCGGCCAGTTGTCGCTCGATATGCAACTGCAGCGGCAGTGCCAGGGTTGGTGTGCGTTCCGGCAACGGCGCCTGACTGGCGCAGGCCCCGAGCAACAGCAAGCAGCCCAAAAGCAGCGCACGAATCATTCGACAGTCCCTTCAACGGGTTTACGGGCCACTACATTGATCAGGGTTTCCTCCCGCTCGCCAAAGGGCCGCGGGCGGCGCAGGCCGAAGCGTTCGAGAAGGCCGAAATCCCTGGCGCGGCTCCACCACAGATAGGGATACGAGACGTTGGCGGCTTCGAACTGGAAACCCTGATCGCGGATCATCTCCAGGTACTGCGCGGCACTTTTTTGCACGTGCATGGGATGACGGAACAGCCAGCGGATCACCCAGGTATCGATGTAGGCCGCCGTGGACTCCGCGAACATCAGATAGCCGCCGGGCTTGAGCACGCGATAGAACTCGGCGAGGGCTTTTTCCTGCTCCACCAGGTGATGAAAGGTTTGATGGCAGAACAGCAGGTCGACGCTGTCATCAGGCACCATCAACGTCGCGCAATCGCTGCCGACCAGTTCCACGGCGATGCCTTGGCGTGCGGCTTCCGCAAGACTCAGGTCCAGGCTGTGAGGGTCGGCGTCGACGCCGATCAGGCGTTGTGGCGCGAACACCTGGTGCAAGTATTGGAACGACTTGCCCTGGCCGCAACCGGCATCGAGCAGCACCGGAGCCACCGGCAACGGGCCGCTGAAAAGGTTGCGCAGGTCATTGATCGCCACCCGCAAGACATGGTGCTGCCAGGTGTGGCTGCGCAGGAACCAGAAGCCGAAGCGAGTCTCTTCGACGTAGTTGTCGCTCAGGTAGCTCATGGCTGCTTTCTCATGGTGCCGGGCTCGCACAGATTTCCGACAGCATGCGCAGGCGCCGCTTGGGTTCGCTGACGAACGGATTGCGCTCATCCCAGGCATAACCGGCGAGGATCGCGCTGATCATGCGGCGAATGTCTGGCGAGCCGTCGGTGTAGAAAATCACGTCCTGGAAGGTGCCGGCGTACCAGCCCTCGACGTAGCAGCGGAAGGTGTCGACGCCACGTTTGAGTGGCTCGGCGAATTCGCTTTGCCAGTCCACGCTTTCTCCTTGCAACTGCCGATGCAGCACCCCAGCGGCCATGCTGGCCGAGCGCATGGCGATGGTCACGCCGGAAGAGAACACCGGGTCGAGGAATTCCGCGGCGTTGCCCAGCAGGGCGAACCCGGGACCATGCAGTGTTTTGACATTGGCCGAATAGCCGCCAATGGTTCGCGCCGGGGTGTCCCATATCGCGTTGCTGAGTACACCGGCCAGGCTTGGTGTTTCGTCGATGAAGCCGCGCAGGCAAGCGTCAAGATCGTCAGTGCGACCGGCGAAATGTTCCGCCGCCGCGACCACGCCGACTGAACAGCGCCCGTCGCTGAACGGGATGGTCCAGAACCACACATCGCGTTGGGTCGGGTGAGTGGTGATAAGGATTTTTTCGCGGTCGAAGGTTGGGGCATCGATGCAATCTTCGATGTGGGTGAACACCGCCTGGCGCAGCGGAAAGTTCGAGGGCGCCTCAAGGTCCAGCAGGCGTGGCAAGACCCGGCCATAGCCGCTGGCGTCGAGGACGAAATCGGCCTCTACGAGGTACGCGCTGCCGTCTTCGCGCTGGACGCCCAGTTGTGGTTTGGCAAGTGAGAAGTCGGCGCCGGTGATGGCCTGTCCATAACGGATCTCGACACCTTGCAACGCCGCCTGATCGGCCAGCAGCTTGTCGAAGTCGGCGCGCTGCACCTGGAAGGTGGTGGGCTTGCCTTTGCTGAAGGTATCGCCGAAATCGAAGGCGCTGTAGCGCTCGCCCCAGGCGAACGCCGCGCCATTCTTGCGCTGAAACCCGGCGGCATTCACCGCGTCGAGCATGCCGGCCTCTTCGACGAAGTCCAGGCAATGGGACAACAGGCTTTCGCCGATGGAAAACCGTGGGAAATGCTGGCGCTCGATGACTAGCACATCGTGGCCCTTGCGCTTGAGCAGCGCGGCGGCGATAGCGCCAGAGGGACCTGCGCCGATGACGACGACCTGTCGACGTTCCATTTCAACTGTTGGCACTGGAGCTCCTGGCCGGGACGGCAATCGAGGGAATACGGTGGAAGCCGGCCAGGGCCGGCAGCAATGTCGCGATCAGGCCCATCAGCATCAGCGCAAAGTACACCGCCGGGCTGATGAGCTGTTGTTGTAGCAGCAGGTTGAGGAACACGATTTCACTCAAGCCGCGAATGTTCAGCAAGACACTTTCGCGCCAGCGACTGGCGCCAGGGAACGAGGCCCCGGCCCAGCCCAATCCCAGCCAGTTGCCCAGCAGTTTGCTGGCGATGGGTAACAGCAGCAATGCGCCGATCTGGAGCCAGTCGAGGCGACTCAGGGCGCTGTGGACGTTGATCTGCACGATGCCGAAGGTGAGGATCAGCGGGATCGCCAGGTAGGTCTGCAAACCTTGCATCCAGTTCGTGTTGAGCGGCAACACCAGCGGCACCTTGAGCGCGGCCATGCACAGCAGATAGCCGATGCCGACAATCAGCGCGTTGAGCCGGTAGTGTTCGGCCACCACCAGCAAGGCGAAAAAGATCCCGCTGTGCAGCAGCGGCTGGCGCAGGCCAAGCAGTCGCAACAGCAGCGGCACACAGGCACCGGCCAACGGCAGCAACAGGCTGGCCAGGTGCAGGCTGCCTTGGGCCAGGGCGAACAGGCTCCAGCAGATCAAGTCGATCAGAATCGCGGTTTGCACCAGGCGCCGTGTGGCGGCGGGCGGGTAGTCGATGTGACGCAGGTACAGGTACAGCACCGGGATGGCGGTGATCGCAAACAGCAGCCCCACCGCCAGGGAACTGATCCAGGGCTGGGGCGGTAGCAGCCAGAGCGCGGTCGCCAAACCGCAGGCGAATGGAACGCCGAAGCTGGGCAGGGCGACTTTCACGCTCTGGCGGTCCAGCCGCAGGTCGATCACGTCGCTGAGGATGTGCCCCAGCAACAGGGCGAAGGCGAGGCTGTAGAGACTGCTCAGCCACACCGGCGCCACCAGTTGCGCGCCGTTGAGCTGCCAGCCTGGTTCGATCCAGAAGTACATCAGCAACGGCAGGCCAAGCGTCGCCAACAGCAATTGGCTGACAATCGGGATCAGCCCGAAGCGACGGCCGATGACTGTCGCCACCGCGAACAGCCCCAGAGCCATGAGCCAGAACATCAGGATGATCACTGGGCCGGCTCCGTAACCGCTGCCGCGTGGGTCTGATGCCCGGCCCACGGCGCCAGCATGAAACTGAAGGCCAGCCCCAGGCTGACCGCCAGGCCGAAGTTGCTCACCGCTGGCGTGCTGGAAACTGCCAACAGGCCGAACGACAACCAGGTGGTGACTGCCGCCAGCAGGGTGCCCAGCAGGCTCACCGCGGCGCCGCCTATCTGTTCGCGCATCAGGATCGCGTAATCGACACCGATGGCGGTGACCAGCAACAGACCGAACAGGCCGAACAGGGTCAGTGGCTGGCCCAGCCAGCCGAGGCTCGCCAGGCTGCACAGCGCCGCCAGCAACGGTAGCGCGACGACACGAAGGGCGCCGCCGACACCGAACGGCCAGGTCAATAACAGCAGGATGAGCACGCAGGAGGCCAGTTTCAATTCGGCGGCGCTGACTTGCGTGGCGGCAAAGACCCGGTTCAGGTCCCCCAGGCGATCGACCAGTTGTACGCCGGGCAGATCCAGCGTCTGCACCCTGAGCAGCGCTGCATCATTCAAGCCTTGCAGGCTGACCACCGCCGCCACGCCCTCCGCCGTCGGGCCGAGCCAGAGTGTGCGGTACGGTTCGGCCAGGGGGCCGGCCAGTGCGGTATCGATGGCGGTCACCGGCAATGCCTGCAATTGCGTCAGTTCGGCTTGCAGTGCGGCGACCGGCACTCCCAGGTCCAGCAGCGGTTGCCAGAACGCCGGCAACCGGGCCAGGGCGTCACGCACTTTCTGCTGTTCGGCGGGCGGGCTGACCAGTTGGTTCAGCGACAGGTAGCCCTCCAGCTTCTCCAGGCCAATCAACTGCTCCAGCCGCTCGTTGAGCACCGTCTGACGTTCCAGCAGGTGTGACTGATTATCGGCGCGGATCAGGAAGAATTGGCTGGTGGGTTGGAAGCCGGTGATACGGGCGATGGCCTGGGCTTCGTCGGTCAACTGCTCAGGCGTGCCGATCCATTGGCGAATGTCGTTTTTCGTGGTCAGTTGCCAGAGGCCGCCGGCGCAGAAGATCAGCAAGAGCCCCAACAAGACCGGTGTTCGCACCCGCGCCAGCAACGCTTCACGCGCCCTGAGCAGGTGTTCGCACAGCCGCAGCGGCCACTGGGCCGGGTGTAAGTCCACGCCCTTGAGCAGTGCCGGCAAGAGGCAAACCGCTGTCAGGTAAGCACCGATCAAACCGGCGGCGGAAAAGATCGCGATCTGGGTCAGGGCCGGGAACGGCGTCCAGGCCAGGGCCAGGTAGCCGATGCAGGTGGTCGCCAGGCTCAGGCTCAGTCCCGGCAGGGTCAGGCGTAGGGCCGACCAACTGCGCCACGGTTTGAGGCTCCAGCTTTTGGACAGGTAGTGCAGCGGGTAATCCACCGCCACACCGATCAGGCTGGAACCCAGCACCAGGGTCATGACATGCATGCGACCGAACAGCGCCACGCAGGCCACCGTGCCGAACAGGATACCCACCAGTACCGGCACGAATGCCAGCCACGCTCGCAAGCGTCGGAAGGCCAGCAACAGCAACAGCAAAATGCCGATTGTCGCCCCGCCGCCCACCCAGGTGATTTCCCGCGAAGCCTGTTGTTGGCCACTGGCGGCGTACAGCAGGCCGCTGGCCGCCAGCAATTGCCCTTGGGCCAGGCCCGCCTGATCACGGCTGCGTTGCAGCAGGTCGGCCACTTGCAGCGGCAGGTCCATGTCGAAAGCGTTGCCATGGGTGCGGGCCCGCAGCATCACCCAGTTTTTGCCGTCGGCTTCGGCAATCAGCGCGCCGCTGCCCACGTCCAGCTGTATCGCACCGCGTTGGGGCTGGCTGTTCTGGATGCGCCCGGTCAGGCCCAGCCAGTCGTCCTGGCTCGGCACCAGGCTGAAGCCGCTGAACGGATCGAAGAGCGCCTGCACCCGTTGCTGGATGAAGGCCTGGGGCTGATCGATCAATTGTTGCCGATCCGCGGCCGAGAGCATTGCCAGTCGCCCCTTGAGCAATTGCGCGCGCAAGGCCGGCAGATCGGCTTGCAACGTCCACTGGACCTTGTCGAACAAACCGCTGGCTTGCCATTGCTCGCCAAGGGTTTGCGCCAAAGCGATCGCCTGTTGGCGCTCGGTGTGCCCGACCAGTAGTAGCACCTCGCGGTTGAGGGGTTCTTGCATGCGTTGTTCGGCGATGAGTTCAAGCGCATCAGGAGCGGTACCGGGCACCAGCTCCATGAGGTTGGCCGACAGCGGCGCGCCATTGCGCCACTGCCAACCGGCCAGCGCCATCACCGCCAACAGCAGAATCAGGAACAGTCGCGGCAGCTTGTGTTCACTCGGCAAAGTCATGTTGCTCCGCTTCGCTCAAGGCTTTCGCGCTGGTGCTGTTTTGCATGCGCAGCACGGTACGGTCACCCTGGGTTTCCAGCAGTTCGATACGCTGCACCAGTTCGCCGCCATCGATGTTGATCTGGTTGAAGATTTGTTTGAGCAGCACCGAGCGCGGGGTCAAGGTGAGCTTCCACTGCTGCGGTTGGCCCGACAGACTGAGGTCGAAGTCCCGTTGCAGGCCGCTGCTGTCGCCCTGTAACACCGCAAGGAACAAACGATTCTGCTCGGCGCCGGCACTCTTGTTCGGCAGTGTCTGCCAGGTGCCGCCATCGCGCCGGGCGATTCCCAGGGGGGTGATGCGGTAATCCTGCTGCAGCGGGGTTTGCAGCAGCCACAGCAGGCCATGGTTTTTTGCCAATACGAAACGGCCCTTGCTGGTGAGCGGCTGGGGCAGGGCGCGCAGGTGCTTTTCCTGGATGAACTGGCCGTGGATCACGTCCGGGCGCGCCAGTTGTTCGCTCAACTGTTGCAAGTCGAACGCCTGGGCAAAGGGCGCCAGGCCCCACAGCAGCAGCCAGATGAACAGGCGTTTCACGGTAGTTTCCTCTCGACGGCTTGGACAAAGACCCGCGGCGAGGCCAGCAGCATTTCGCGACTCGCGACGTCCACCGCCACTTGCACCGAGCTGGCGCGGGTCAGACGTTCACCCGTGGCTGCGTCGCTGATCAGGTAATTGATCTTCAGGCGGTTCTCCCATTCCACCAGGCTGGCGCGCACGGTCAGGGTCTGACCGAACACGGCGCTGCGCACGTAGCGCAGTTGCAGGTCGATCACCGGCCACGCATAGCCGGATGCGAGCATGTCGTTGTAGTTGTGGCCGATCAGGTCGAGCAAGGCGCAGCGGGCCACTTCCAGGTACTTGACGTAATGACCGTGCCAGACCACGTTCATCGAATCGACATCGAAAAACGGCACCACGATCTGCGTTTCTACGTGCAACACCCCTTGGCTACGCATGCAGCCTCCAGTGTTGTTCGGCGATGCGTTGCAGGCACAGGCGCAATTCGCCTTCCAGAGCGCGATCCTCGATGACTGGCGGGAAATCCACGGCCAGCTGTTCGTGCATGTCGGCCAAGGCCGGCGGCAGCGGTCGGGCATCTTCGGCACGGCTGCGCAGCCACACGCCCTGGTTGGCGGCCAGCAGCGTCGCGGCGGCCACTTGTTCGGTCAGTTCCAGCACGCGGATCGCATCCCGGGCAGCGATGGTGCCCATGCTCACTTTGTCCTGGTTGTGGCATTCGGTGGAGCGCGAGAACACGCTGGCCGGCATGGTGTTTTTCAAGGCTTCGGCGGTCCAGGCGCTGGTGCCGATCTGCACCGCCTTGAAGCCATGGTTGAGCATCGCTCGCTCGGCGCTGGCGCCGGACAGGTTGCTCGGCAAGCCGTGGTTGTAGCGTTCGTCGACCAATAGCGCGAGCTGGCGGTCCAGCAGATCGGCGACGTTGGCCACCAGGTTCTTGAGGCTGTCCATGGCAAAGGCGATATGCCCGCCGTAGAAATGCCCGCCGTGCAGTACGCGCTCGGCTTCGGCGTCGATGATCGGGTTGTCGTTGGCGCTGTTGAGCTCGATTTCGATGAATGAACGCAACCAGTTCAGACTGTCGGCCAGCACGCCGAGCACGTGGGGGGCGCAGCGCAGGGAGTAGCGATCCTGCAGGCGATGCAGCGGCGCGGTGGGGGCGTCGATCGCCAGGTCCTTGCGCAGCCACGCGGCCACTTGCATTTGCCCCGGATGCGGCTTGGCGGCGAACAGGCGCTCGTCGAAGTGCTCCGGGTTGCCTTGCAGCGCGACCACGTTCAGCGCGGTGATGCGGGTTGCCAGTTGCAACAGGTAGTCGGCGCGGGCGAAGGCCAGGCAGGCCAGGCCGGTCATCACGGCGGTGCCGTTCATCAGCGCGAGGGCTTCCTTGGGCCGCAGCACCAACGGAGTCCAACCGAGTTCGCGGTGCACATCGGCGGCCAGGCGGCGTTCGCCAGCGAACATCACTTCCCGCTCGCCGGAGAGGGTGGCGGCGACGTAGGACAGGGGCGTCAGGTCCCCGCTGGCGCCCACCGAGCCTTCTTCCGGAATCAGCGGCAGGATGTCATGTTCGAGAAAGGCCTGGAGTCGCTCCAGCAGTTCCACGCGCACCCCGGACACGCCGTGGCACAGCGACTGCAAGCGTGCCGCCAGCACGGCGCGGGTGGCCTGCGGATCCAGCAGTTTGCCCAGGCCGCAACCGTGGAACGTATACAAGTGACGGGGCAGGGCCTCGACGTGGTGCAACGGCACGGCCACCACGCAGGAGTCGCCGTAACCGGTGGTCACGCCGTAGATCACGCCTTCCTTGTCCAGCAAAGAGTCGAGGAATTGCGCACCCTTGGCGATGCGCTGGCGGAACGCCGGATCATCCTGCAACCGCGTCTGCACCTGACGATTGGCCAGGGCCAGTACGTCCTCGATGCGCAAGGGGCGTTCGCCGAAGGTTACCGGCTCAAGAGTGGGCATCGTCATCGGTCTTCCAGAAAGGGTAAAAGTTGAACCACTGTTGCGGTGCCTGGAGGCAATAGTGCGCCAGGCGCTGGGCGTAGAGGCCGGCCCAATGGGTGATGACCTGCTCGCGGTCGCTGCGTTTCCACACTACGGCCTCGGCGAAGGGTTCGAGGGTGACCCGATAGCGTCCCTCGTGCTTGAGGCACATCAGCAGGTTGATCGGGCATTTGAGCAGCCCGGCCAGCAGCCAGGGCCCTTGGGGAAATGCCGCCGGGCGACCCATGAAGTCCACGGTCACAGTGCGTGCGCCGTGCAGCGGTATGCGGTCGCCGGCTATCGCCAGCCACTCGCCGCGTTCCAGGCGTTCGCTCAGTTGCAGCATGATCACCGGGTCCAGCTCGCTGACCTGGATCAGCCGCAGATGCGTGGCGCCGGCTTCCCCCAGCAAACGATTGAACTGTTCGGCATGCTTGGTGTGCACCAGCACGTTCATGATCACTTTCTCGCCCAGCTCGGCCAGGGCCCGGCACATTTCCAGGTTGCCCAGGTGTGCGCCCACCAGCATCTGCCCACGGCCGTCGCGCAAGTGATTGCGCAGCAATGCCGGATCGACGATTTCGATCTGTTCCAGGCTCAGCTTGCCGTTCCAGACGTCGAGCTTGTCCAGCAGGGAGTCGGCAAACGCCATGAACTGCCCGAACACTCGCCAATGGCTTGGGCGCAGCTCGGTGCGGCCGCTCCAGTCGGCCAGGCGCTGCTGGTATTGCCAGGCTGCCTGCCGGGCGCTGCGGCCGAAAATGAAGAAGTACAGGACGATGCCGTAGAGCAACGGGCTCAATAAGCGGCGGCCCAACACCTTGGCGGCGAACGCGGTGAGTTTCATCAGCCAGAAACTGCCGCGCTCCTGGCGGTCGGCCCAGTGCTGCTTGTCTGTCTCAAGGCTCATGTTCGCCACCGTCGCCAGAGAATCAGGGGGGAGCGCACCAGCATGCCGAAGAACAACCGGGTGTGCATGCTGGAAATCAGTACGTTGTCGTGGAACAGGCGAAAGTGCGAAACCCCGTCCAAGGGGTAGTGAACCCGGGTACGCAACCAGCGCATCGGTTGATTGCGCCAGGCCAGGCGCACCAGGATGTCGGAGTCGAAATCCATGCGCTTGCCAATGTTCGCCGAATTGATCAGCGTCAGGACCGGTGGCAGGGGGTAGACCCGAAACCCGCACATCGAGTCGCGGATTTGCAGGGACAGGCTGTTGATCCAGACCATGACATGCGTCAGGTAGCGTGCATACAAGCGGCCTTTGGGCACACTCTCATCGTATTGGGGATAACCGCAGATCACCGCCTCCGGGTGAGCGCGGGATTGCTCGATGAAGTTCCTTACGTCGCCAAGATCGTGTTGCCCGTCGGCATCGACCTGCAGGGCGTGGCTGAAGCCCAGGCGCGACGCTTCCCGCAGACCGGTCATCACCGCGCCACCCTTGCCTTGATTGACCGCCAGCCTGACCAGATGAACCTGCTCGCCCTCGGCCAGTTGCTCCAATACCGCCGCGCAGGCCGGGCTGCTGGCGTCGTCCACCAGCACGCAGGGCAAGCCGTTGGCGAGCAGTGCCTGCACCACGGTCGCGACGGCGGTTTCGTGGTTGTAGACCGGGATGACGGCGCAGGGGTTATGCATAATTTCCGTCCTGCCCCATTCCATTGTGGCGAGGGGATTTATCCCCGCTCGAGTGCGAAGCGCTCGTCATCGGGCGGTGTCGTTGCGCAGCTTTTGTGGTTGCTTCGCAACCCAGCGGGGATAAATCCCCTCGCCACAACGGAGCGGTGTTTTTGCATGAATCAATCATCGGCCACCCCCAGGACAATCCGCCCACTCGAACAGGCCGCCGTGTCATTGCGATAAGCGAAGTACAGCTTGCCGCGCTCGCGGTCGAAACGCAGGTGCAGTTGGATTTCATCGCCGGGGCGCATCAGTTGCTGGAACTTCAGCACTTCCATGCCGACGAACCGCGGCGGCAGGTCCATCAGTTGTCGGCCCAGGCTCAAGGCCCAGTCGACCTGCACCACGCCGGGGAGGACCGGTGCGGTGGGAAAGTGGCCGCTGAAATACGCCAGGTCCGGGGGCACCAGCAGTTGCAGGCTCCATTGCCCGTCGGTTTCGACCTGTTCGAGCACTTGCGGGGCTTTGGGGCGCGCAGCCATCAGCAGGGCTTCGACTTCGGCCTGGGGCAGCTTGCCTTGGGCGTTGAGCGGCAACTGCCGCAGCCAGCGCCAGCGCCGAGGCAAGGCGAGGGTTTCGCAGTGTTCGCTCAAGTGACGGCGCAAGGCCTCGGTCACGGCGCGTCGACCCAGGTTGCGCAAGGCGTGCAGGCCGCTTTCGCTCAGCACCAGCAGCGCCCCGAGGGAGGCGCGATTTTCCTGGACCACCCCCAGTCGGGCTTCGCTGACCCAGTCGTGGGCGATCAACGCCTGTTCCAGCATGGGCAGGGAGATGCGTTTCTCTTCAAGCTTGACGATGCGATCCAGCCGCCCGAGCAGTTCGAAGCGTCCATCCCCGGCGATCCGCGCCGCGTCGGCGGTGTGTTCCACATGGCCGGCCGGCAGATAAGGCGAGGCGATCAGCAAGGCGCCGTCACTGTCCTGGCTCAGCTTTACGTCGGCGAAGGGCTGCCATAAGCCTGCGCCCTGACGCCAGGCGATGCCGCCGGTTTCCGAACTGCCAAAGATTTCCGTCGGCCATTGCCCCAGCCGCTGGTGCAGGCTTTGGGCGGCCTCGGTCGGCAAGGCACCACCGGAGGAGAATACCCGGCGTACGCAGCTCAAGGCTGGCCAGTCGAGGTTATCGCCCATGCGCTTGAGCAAGGCCGGGCTGGCGACCCAGGCAAAAGCCGGGTACTGACGGCTGGCGCGTTGCAGGTCTTCGGGAAAAGCCAGTTGCCGGCGCACGAATGTACGCCCGGCACACAGCGGCCACAGCACCCGAAACAGCAGGCCATAGATGTGCTGGGTGGCGACGCTGCCGATCACGCAGGCCGGGCCCAGGTCGGTGCCCCACAATTGTTCCAGGGCCTGGACTTCGTTGCTCAACTGACGCAGATTTTTCTCGATGCGCTTGGGCTCGCCGCTTGACCCTGAGGTGCACAGGCTCAGCCAGCACTGATCGAGGTCCAGTTCAGTGGCCTCAAGGGGGGCTTGTCGCAGGTCGTCGAGACGGATGTCCGTGGGTTGATCGGTCAACCACAGGTCGACGTCCGCCGACCAGCGCTGGCGGGTCTGGGCTTGCAGGTCGGCCGGGAGCAAGACGCTGGCCCCGGCGCGCCAGGCACCGAGCAGGGCCACCGCCAGGTCGGCGGCGTCTTCCAGGTGCACCGCTATGCGCCGTACGCCGCGGGCCTGCAGACCGGCGGCCAGGCCCAGCGCCGCGTCCCGCAGTTGCGAGTGGCTCAGCGCCGGGTCGACGGCCACAGCACGGTCCGGCTGGGCGCTGAGCAACATCTGCTCAAGTGTTATCCAATTCATGGGCGGCCTCTTACCCGTTGTCGTATAAGCCATTCAATGGCAAACAGCAGCCCCATCAATCCGTAGGAAATCAGGCCGGTGTACAACATCCACCAGCTCAGCGGCGCCCAGAGGGTCAGGGCGGCGGCGAGCAAGCCGTTACACAGGAAAAACACACTCCAGACCACCGTGACCTGGCGGGTATACACCACCGCGTTGGCCGGTAGCTGCGGTTCGCGCAGGCGCGCCAGGCGCTCGACCATCGGCGGACCGTATTTCAGGCTCAGGGCGAACAGCCCGAGCATGAAGGCGCTGATCAGCACCGGATACCAGCGCAGCAGGAGCGGGCTGTCGAACAGCGCGAGCAAAACACTGAAGGCAATTGCCGTAACCGCCATCCAGCGGCTGCCGGGCCCGCTTTTACCGAGCAATGCCCGGGCCAGCCACAGGCTACCCAGCAGCAGGCCGAACTGCCATGGGGCGAAATGCTCCATGCCGAAATACACCGCAAAGGGGTACAACAGGCCCACCAGCAGCAGGCCGAGGCCAATCAGCCGGGTCATGCGGCCGGTTGAACCAGTCGATAGACCGCCTCGACCACGTCGTTGACGGTGCGCACCGACTTGAACTCTTCGGCGGCGATCTTCTTGCCGGTCTGGCGCTTGATGTGGTCGATCAGGTCGACCGCGTCGATGCTGTCGATTTCCAGGTCCTGATACAGGTTCGACTCCAGCGTTACGCGCTCAGGGTCCAGCTCGAAAAGCTCGACCAGAGCATCGCGCAGGGTATTGAAAATGTCGTCACGAGTTTGCATGGTCCGGTCTCAGGCTACGCGATTTGCAGTGACGAAGGCCGCAAGGCTTGCCACATTGCTGAAATGGTTGCGGGTGTCCTTGGCGTCGGCATCGATCTTGATCCCGTACTCCCTCTGGATCGCCAGGCCCAGCTCCAGGGCATCCACCGAGTCCAGGCCCAGGCCTTCGCCGAACAGGGTCTGGTGGTCGCCGATATCGTCGGTGCTGATGTCCTCCAGGCCGAGGGCGTCGATGATCAGCTGTTTGATGTCATGGTGCAGATCGCTCATCTTCGGCGAGCTCCTTGATGTAATAGTGATGCAGAAAATCGTTGAGCCTGCGCGAAGCCTGCGGCGCAGGGCCGAGCGCGGCGAACGCCTGTGGATCTATATCGGCCCCCACGTGGAAACTGAAGTGCACGCGGCGCTGAGGGATGCGATACCAGGGTTCGGCCTTGGTCAAAGTGGTGGGGCTGACCTTGATGGTCACCGGAGTGAGGATTTTCGCACCTCGCAGCGCGATGGCCGCTGCGCCCCGATGAAAGGCCGGTGGTTGGCCTGGCCGAGTACGGGTGCCTTCGGGGAACACGATCAGGCTCTGGCCGTCCTGCAGGGCGTCGCTGGCGGCATCAAGCATGTCCATGCTGCCGTCGTTGCTGATGTATTGGGTCGAACGCAGCGGGCCGCGGGTGAAGGGGTTTTCCCACAGGCTCTGCTTGACCACGCAGTTGGCGTCGCGCACCAGGCCGATCAGGAACACCACGTCGATCAGCGACGGATGGTTGGCGATGATCATTTGCCCGGGGCGACCGAGTTTCTCCGCGCCGTCGATCTGATAGGTGAGCACGCCGGTGCGGGCCATGAAACGGATAAAGAACCAGAACAGTCGCCCCACAGTGCGGCGGGCTCGCAGGCGGTGGGCCTGGGCGTCGCCGGGCAGCCAGGCCAGCAATGGAAACACCAGCAATCGCAGGCACAGCCCGCCTAGCCCGAACAGGACGAAGCTTGCCGCAGTCGCGATCAGGCGCCAGTAGTAGGCGTCGCGATGTTTGCCGTTCACCGGTTGCGTTGCCAGGTCCATACACGATTCTTCCAGGCATGTTGGCAGGTGGATAGGTTGTTCAGCAGCGTACGCAACAAACCCAGGGCATGGGGCCAGTCGCTGGCGGGCCTTTGATCGGCCTGGGTGGACAGGTCCAGTTGCCAATCGTCGCCTGGAGTCAACAGCAAGCCCACTGCATAGGGGAAGGGCACATCGTTGACCCAGGGAGCGTACACCTGGGGCGGCTGCTCTTCGGTGATCACCAGCAGCACCGCCGCCGCTCCCTCGTTCAGCAGCGCAACGGCTTCCAGGATCCCGTGTTCCAGCCCGTCGCCCGTGGCCGCCAGGGCGGTCATTTCGCTGGTTTCGCCGCGCAGGATCGACCACAGGCCGATCACGGCGTTATGCACCGACAGGCTGAATTGAGTCGGCGATAACGGTTGGTTGGCTGCCAGGTCCTTGAGAATCTCAAAAGTACGCGGGGTTTCGCCGTGACGGGAAATAAAGACCAACGGCAGGTTCGACCGGCCTTCGGCCAGCGGCCAGCCCACGCTGAAGGCCATCCGCGCCAGGCGACTGAGGCGACGGCGCTGCATGGCCGGCAGAAACGAAACGTCAGGGGCGGCATCGCTGGCGGGCAACACGACCGGCTGTCGGCTCCATGCCTGCCAGTCGTCCACGCTTTCGAGCCCAGGGGCCCACGCGCGCCATTGGGCGATGTTGAAATTGATCACAAATACACCCCACCCCTGCGGGCTTTTATTGTCACGGTTCAGTGGTTTGACCCGCGTCCAACCCTGCATGGTCTTGCGACCCAAGTGGCGCGCATTATCAGGGTGCGGTTGGCTTGTAGCAAATGCTGGTTACATTTTGCTCAGCGAAATGTACCGGTTCGTTCGTCCAGGCGCAGACAAGAGCCATTGTCGCGATTATGACGAGTATGTCTGTCGGACGTTTCTGTCACTCTCGCGCCAAGTTGATGCTTCAGGGGTGGAAAAAACCTCCGGCGTCGTAGTCCATCCGCAGCGAAGGTAGCGAAGGGGTATCGAGGCCTACTACACTCGGGAATCTTTGATACACGGAGTTTTGACATGCGGCGCGTGGTATTCAATCAGAAAGGTGGCGTGGGCAAGTCCAGCATCGCCTGCAATCTGGCAGCGGTCAGTGCCAGCGAGGGGTATCGCACGCTGTTGGTGGACCTGGATGCCCAGGCCAATTCGACTCAATACTTGACGGGCCTTACCGGCGACGACATCCCCATGGGTATCGCCGATTTCTTCAAGCAAACCCTGTCGTCCGGGCCCTTCTCGAAAAAGAACAAGGTGGATATCTACGAAACACCGTTCGACAACCTGCACGTCATCACTGCCACCGCCGAGCTGACGGATCTGCAACCCAAGCTTGAGGCGAAACACAAGATCAACAAACTGCGCAAGTTGCTCGAAGAGCTGGGCGAGGATTACGACCGGATCTATCTGGATACCCCGCCCGCCTTGAACTTCTATGCGGTTTCGGCACTGATCGCCGCTGATCGTGTGCTGATTCCCTTCGATTGCGACAGCTTTTCACGTCAGGCGTTGTACGGTCTGTTGGCGGAAATAGAAGAGCTCAAGGACGACCACAACGAAGGGCTCGAAGTCGAAGGCATCGTCGTCAATCAGTTCCAGGCGCGGGCCAGCCTGCCGCAGCAGATCCTTGACGAACTCATTGCCGAAGGCTTGCCGGTTTTGCCGGTGTACCTGAGCAGTTCGGTGCGCATGCGAGAATCCCATCAGGCGAGCTTGCCCCTGATCCATCTGGACCCGCGGCACAAGCTGACCCAGCAGTTCATGGAGTTGCATAGCTTGCTGGAAAGCGCCTGATTGACTGGCGTATACAAGTCCACTGTGGGAGCGAGCCTGCTCGCGATTGCGGTGGCACATTCAACATAGAGGTAGCCAGGCAGTCCGCTATCGCGAGCAGGCTCGCTCCCACAGTGCTGAGGTCAAATCCCCTGGCCGCGCAACCAACTCATCAACTGCGGCAACGGCAATGCCCCGCTCTGGCGCGCCACTTCGCGGCCGTCCTTGAACAGGATCAGGCTGGGTATCGAGCGGATCCCCAGCTGTGCCGATAGCTGCTGGTTGGCTTCGCTGTCGAGCTTGGCCAGGCGGCATTTACCCACCAGTTGCGTGGCGGCCTGTTCGAACACGGGCGCGAAGGATTTGCATGGCCCGCACCAATCGGCCCACACATCCACCAGTAACGGCAGGTCACCCTTGATCTGGCTGGCGTAGTCGCCTTGCTTGAGTTCGAACGGTTTGCTCAACAGCACCTGGGCCTTGCAGCGCCCGCACTTGGGCTCATCGCCCAGGCGTTCGGCGGGGATGCGGTTGAGCCCGTTGCAGTGGGGGCAGGGGATCAGCATTGGGACAACTCCAGAAAAGATCATTGGTAAAGATTTGACCACCGTGTAGAGCACACCGCAAACACTTGTGGGAGCGAGCCTGCTCGCGATTGCGGCCTGACAGTCAATACGTCATTGACTGTCCTGCCGTCATCGCGAGCGGGCTCGCTCCCACAGGGGTTACGCGTTGCCGGTTACTTCGCGCTGGTCAGCGTGTTGTAGCTGGTCATCAGGTTGCGGTAGTCCGGGATGTGGTTGGAGAACAAGGTCGCCAGCCCTTCCACATCGTTGCGCCAGTCGCGGTGCAGTTCGCAGGCCAGACCGAACCAGGTCATCAATTGCGCGCCCGAGGAGGACATGCGGTCCCAGGCCGATTGACGGGTCAGCTCGTTGAAGGTGCCAGAGGCATCGGTGACCACGAACACCTCGAAACCTTCGGCCAGGGCCGACAGTGCCGGGAAGGCTACACAGACTTCCGTGACGACGCCGGCGATGATCAGTTGCTTCTTGCCGGTGGCTTTGATCGCCTTGACGAAATCTTCGTTGTCCCAGGCGTTGATCTGGCCGGGGCGGGCGATGTACGGCGCGTCCGGGAACAGGCTCTTGAGCTCGGGCATCAACGGGCCGTTGGGGCCGGTTTCGAAACTGGTGGTGAGGATGGTCGGCAGCTCGAAGTATTTGGCCAGGTCGGCCAGGGCCAGCACGTTGTTCTTGAAGCGGTCCGGGTCGATGTCACGCACCAGCGACAGCAGGCCAGCCTGGTGGTCCACCAGCAGAACGGCGGCGTTATCTTTGTCGAGACGCTTGTAGGAAGTGGTCATGGCGTTAGTCCTCTAAGTTTTGGCTGCCGAGCGGTTCGGCGTGGTTAAAGTTTTCAGTGTTGGTGTGTTGCTAAGCGATGGACATAGATTAAAACTGGCACCTTTGATGCGCTAGACTGCAAAAATCAGCCTTAGCGTTCTATTTGGAGAACGATCATCGAAGACCTCAACACGCTTTACTACTTCACCCAAGTGGTCGAGCACGGCGGTTTCGCCGCCGCCGGCCGAGCGCTGGACATGCCCAAATCGAAGCTCAGCCGGCGCATTGCCCAACTGGAAGAACGCCTTGGGGTGCGGTTGATCCATCGCTCCAGTCGTCATTGCTCGTTGACGGAGATCGGCCAGGCCTACTACCAGCGCTGCCTGGCGATGCGGGTCGAGGCCGAGAGCGCGGCCGAAGTGATCGAGCGCAACCGCTCCGAGCCCCAGGGCCTGGTGCGTATCAGTTGCCCGACAGCGTTGCTCAACAGCTGGGTCGGGCCGATGCTGACCCGCTACATGCTCAAGTACCCACGGGTGGAGTTGTTCATTGAGAGCACCAACCGCCGGGTCGACCTGATCCATGAGGGTTTCGATATCGCGTTGCGGGTACGCTTTCCGCCGCTGGAAAACACCGACATGGTCATGAAAGTACTGGGCAATAGCACCCAGTGCCTGGTAGGCAGCCCGGCCTACCGCGAGCGTCTGTCCTCACCCGCTTCACCGGCGGACCTGCACGGTTTGCCGAGCGTGCACTGGGGGGCGGCGCAGCGTGAATACCAGTGGGAATTGTTCGGCCCGGACGGCGCCAGCGCGTTGATTCGCCATGAACCACGCATGGTCACCGATGACCTGCTGGCCCTGCGTCACGCGGTACTGGCGGGTATCGGCATCGCTCACCTGCCTGCCGTGGTGGTGCGCGAAGACCTGGCTGCTGGCCGGCTGGTGGAATTGGTACCGGGCTGGACGCCCAAGTGCGGGATCGTCCATGCGATCTTCGCCTCCCGGCGCGGGTTGCTGCCGTCGGTGCGCACGCTGATTGATTTTCTGGCCGAAGAATTCAGCCAGAGTGATATGGCGTAGGGCGCAGGCAGCATTACCACCGGATTTCCCTTGTGGGAGCGGACTCACGATCCAGGCATTTTCCCAGGACATTTATCAAGACTGCCATTCATCAGGTGCGCCGCACTGAAAACGCCCCAGGCCCTCAAAAAACACACAGCACCTGTTCGCAACCCAGGAGGCCCCATGAGCAATCCTCAAGAC
The DNA here is from genome assembly GCF_057787095.1 of Pseudomonas sp. N-1-13. NCBI lineage: Bacteria > Pseudomonadati > Pseudomonadota > Gammaproteobacteria > Pseudomonadales > Pseudomonadaceae > Pseudomonas > Pseudomonas sp. N-1-13. Next base: position 380,423 of record NZ_JBYNRI010000001.1, read on the forward strand.
CCAACTATCCCCCAGGCACCCACCAACCCTAACGACGACGGCTTCGTCCTCGGCACCGCCGGCCGCGACGAAGACCCGAACGCCGCCCCGTCCTACGCCATCGACCGTCGCCACGAACGGGATGAACTGACTCCCGAAGACGCCCGCGGCATGCCCGGCTACCCCGAGAAAAAACCGCCGGCCAAACCGGCTGGTGAAGCAGAGAGTGGCGAGGCAGAACCGGGCATCGAGACGCCTGAGCAGGGCAACGATAAGGTGGGGTGAGCAGGGCTCACATCCGCTCACATTTTTTGCCGAAGTCTTGAAGCCTTGAGTGACTAGGCTAAAAAAAACTTCGGCAACCTTCTGTCTATTTGGCTCTATCGCAATTTGCGATGCGTCCGATCTGTGTTTAACTCCTCCATAGCAAAATGCGATAAGGACATTGCATGCATGTGATCACTGAGAAGCGCATCTGGGAGGCCAAGGAAAAATGGCCGCGCTGCGCCAATTCGCTGGATCAATGGTATCGGCTTATCAAACGCAACAGCCCGGCTGACTTCGCTGCGATGAAATCCATTTTTCCCGCAACCGACAAGGTCGGTCCGCTCCATGTGTTCGATATTGGTGGCAATAAATTACGACTGATTGCCGTGGTTCGCTATCGGCCTCAGCGCTTGTACATCAAATGCGTGCTGGATCATCAGGAATACGACAGAGGCAAGTGGAAGGAGGAAAAGGGATGAGTGCACTAATCGAACAAGTCGCCGCCCATTGGGAGTTTGTGTCGCCCCTGCTGCGCAAACCCAGGAACGAGGAGGACTACGACCGGTTGGTCGCAGCTCTCGATGAATTGCTGGAATTGATTGGTGAAGACGAAGCCCATCCCCTTATGAGCCTGGTGGACATCATCGGCGAATGGATCGAGGCTTGGGATCACCAACATCGGCCAATGCCCAAGGCCAGCGGCGTCGAGACACTTCGCTACCTGATGCGCGAGCATGGGATGAGCCAGAGCGACTTGCCGGGCGTCGGCACCCAGTCGGTGGTATCGGAGGTGTTGAGCGGCAAGCGCCAGCTCAATTTGAGGCAGATCCGCTGGCTGGCGGGGCGCTTCGGCGTGTCGGTTGAAACCTTTATTTGACGTTTCCCTGTGGGAGCAAAGCTTGCTCGCGATACAGGCTCCTCGGTTTATGGGGAAGACCGAGTTGCTTTCATCGCGGGCAAGCCTTGCTCCCACATGCCTTGCCCTCGCAGGACTGAAGGTTTTACGACGAACAACTGATCTCCAGATGTTTGCCCCACTCCGGCGGGCGTTGCGCGTAGCTGTCCATGCCCGGCTGTTCTTCGAACGGCCTGCTCAGCACCGTGTGCAGGCGGCGGACTTCTTCGTAGTCGCCTGCCTCGGCGGCGTCGATGGCTTTCTGCGCCAGGTAGTTGCGCAGCACATACAGTGGGTTCACCGCGTGCATGCGGACGCGACGCAGGTCTTGATCGACAGGGCCTTCGCGGCTGACGCGGGCAACGTATAGCTCGCCCCAGGCGTCGAAGCCCTTGAGGTCGACGAAGTCATCGCGCAGGGCGGCGACGGCCTGTTCGGGGGACTGATCGCCTAGCCGGCGGAAGAACAGGCTGTAGTCGACGCCGCTGTTTTGCATCAATTGCAGCAGGCGCTCCACCAGGTTCTGGTCATCCTCCTCGGCGCTGGTCAGGCCCAGGCGGCGGCGCATCAGGTCCAGGTAGTGGGCCTGGTACAGCGGCAAATACAAACCGAGTGTTTCACGCAGGGCCTCGACGCTGATGAACGGTGTCAGGGCCTGGGCCAGTGCGCTGAGGTTCCATTGGCCGATTGGCACCTGGTTGCTGAACGAGTAGCGGCCCTGGTCGTCGGAGTGGTTGCAGATGAAGTTGGCGTCGAAGTCGTCGAGGAAGGCGAACGGCCCGAAATCGAAGGTGATGCCCAGGATCGACATGTTGTCGGTGTTCATCACACCGTGGCAGAAGCCGTAGGCTTGCCATTTGGCGATCAGTTCGGCGTTGCGCTCGACGATTTCGCGGAACATCGCCAGGTACGGCTCCGGTTGTTCGCGGCACTCGGCAAAGTGCATGTTCAGCACATGCTCCGCGAGGGTGGCATGCAACTCGGGCTTTTTGGTGTAGTAGAAGTATTCGAAATGCCCGAAGCGCACATGGCTCGGCGCCATCCGCAACACCATGGCGGCGCGCTCCTGCTTTTCGCGCCATACCGGGGTGTCGGAACCGATCACGCATAAGGCGCGTGTAGTCGGTATGCCCAGGGCGTGCAGCGCTTCGGACGCCAGGAACTCGCGGATCGAGGAGCGCAATACCGCCCGTCCATCGCCCATGCGTGAGAACGGTGTCTGGCCGGCGCCCTTGAGGTGCAGGTCCCAGTGGTCCCCGGCCTCGTTGTATACCTCCCCCAGTAGCAACCCGCGGCCGTCCCCCAGTTGTGGGTTGTAATGGCCGAACTGGTGGCCCGAATACACCATCGCCCGGGGCTCGGTTTCAGCCCACAGCTTGTGTCCGCCGAACAGCTCGGCGAACAGCGGCGCCTGGGCTTCGACTGGGTCCAGGTCCAGCAATGCCATGGCTTGGTCGCTGGCAACGACCAGCCGGGGATTGTCGATGGGCTCGGGTAGCACGTGGGCCGAGAAACCGTCGCCAAGACGGGCGAAGCGGTTATCGAAGGTCAATGTTTCCAGGGTTTTCATGGCCGTCTCCGGCGCGATGCCCGCAGGCTTCGCGCGATCAGTCGAGGGTGGCTGCCGGCGGCTCTGGCAAGGACTTGGGCCCTGGCGTGAGGGGAGGCTCAGGCGTCGCGGTTTTGTCTCCAGGCAAGACAGGTGTCAGCTTGTATTCCAGGCCTTGAAGATTTTTCAAGGAAACTTCTACCTGCCGGAACGCAATGCTGATGTTCTGCTTCTTGAATTCGCGACTGATGAACCGGTTGATCTCGTCCAGCACAGGATTGCGGTCACCCAGGTCGCGCACATGCATGCGCAGCTCATGGTCCAGGGTACTCTCCCCGAAGTTGAGGAAGTACACGAGTGGTTCTGGTTCTTTCAGCACGCGCGGGTTCTCGCGGGCAGCCTTGAGCAGCAGTTCCTTGACCAGATCAAGGTCTGATCCGTAGTCGACACCCAGTTTGAGGGTTACTCGGGTGACGGTGTCGGTCAGCGACCAGTTGATCAACTGTCCGGTGATGAACGTTTTGTTCGGAACGATGATGTCTTTACGGTCGAAGTCGGTGATGGTGGTGGCACGGATACGGATTTTGCTGACCGTGCCCGACAGGTTGCCAATGGTGATGGTGTCGCCGATCCGCACCGGACGTTCGAACAGGATCATGATCCCGGAGATGAAGTTGGCGAAGATTTCCTGCATGCCGAAGCCCAGGCCGACTGAGAGCGCGGCCACCAGCCATTGCAGCTTGTCCCAGCTCACGCCCAGGGTGGACAGTGTGGTGACGAAGCCGATGCCGGCGATCACATAGGACAGCAGCGTGGTGGCGGCATAGGCGCTGCCCTGGGCCAGGTTGAGCTTGGACAGGACGAACACTTCCAAAAGTCCCGGCAGGTTACGTGCCAGGGCGAAGGTGATGCCGATGATGATCAGGGCGCCGAGCATGTCACCGATGCTGATGGGCACCATGCTCATGGTGGCGCCGGTACCGCTGGTGTACTCGTAGAGGGTGATGTTGTCCAGGTAGGAGAACACGCTGATCAGGTCCGACCAGACCCAGTACAGCGCGGCGATGAAACCGCCCAGCAGCGCCAGGCGGATCAGGCGCAGGGACTGTTCGTTGACCTTTTCGATGTCCAGGGTCGGCTCCTCGACCACTGCTTCGCCATCACCGGCTTCCTTGGTCGCCTGACGCTTGGCCAGGGCGCGCTGGTAGGCCAGGCGCCGCGCCGCGACGGACAGGCCGCGCACGAAGGTGGCCTCGATCACCAGCCAGAACATCAGCAGGTACAGGGTATTGATCAGTCGGTCGCTGAGTTTGAGCGCGGTGTAGTAGTAGCCGAAGCACACCGCTACGAACAAGGCGATTGGCAGCGCGGTGAACATCACCCCGACGGCCTTGCGGAACAGCGAGGTGTTCTGGTGGGTCGGGCTGCTGAGCAACAGGCGGCTGAGCAGCCAGGCCATCAGGGCGTAGCAGGTCAGCACCACCGGCATGCCCAATACATCGTCGGCCAGGGCCGAGGGTTGCAATTCGGCCACGGCCACCACCGCGACCAGCGCCAGTACCACCAGCCCGAGCCGGCGGATCCAGCCCTGGAGGAATTCGACCTGGGGTTTTTCCCAGCGGAAATGCAACTCGGCCACGCCACCGGGCGCCAGCACCCTATAGGCGGTATAGAACACCAGCCAGGCCTGGCCGATCTGCAGCAGCGCCGCGCCGAGGTTGGCGTTCTGGCCCCGGGCGTCGATCTGCAGGGCGTAGCCGCACAGGGCCAGCGCCAGGGCTACCGGCATTGCCAGCAGGATATTGATCAGAATCGCCTGGGGGGTGTGCCACTGACTGTCACGCTTGAAGTGGCCGACGTCCTGGTGAACCTTGTTCAACCGGGCATACAGATTCTTGCGTCGCCACAGCAGCGCACCGATGAGCAGCGCCAGGGGCAGGAACAGCAGCGGCCGCTGGGTCAGGCCGTCCGCCAGCTCACTGAGACTCGAGGCCCAGGGTAGCGAGTCGACCTGTTTTTCCAGGCGCGCTGGCACGCCCCGCATCCATTCGAAATCCAGCGGCTTGTTGCTGGGAATCCAGAACATTTGCTCTTCCAGGGTCGCCCGCAAGTTTTGGGCGGTACTGAGCAGTTGCTTCTGGTTGAGCTGCAAGGTGATGGATTCGTTAAGCACCGCGCTCAACTCGCGGTTCAGCCTTTCCAGCAGGTCGACCCGGGTCAGGGCCAGTTCCAGCAGGGTCTTGCGCAGTTGCGGCGTGACTTGCTCGGCAGGCTGCGAGGCCAGCAGATTGTCGACATAGGCGCTTGGGTTGTTCAGCAGCTCGCGTTGTTGACTGACTTCGAACTGGTACAGGCGAATGTCGGCAATCTGGTCCGCCAGATTCTTGTCCAGTTCCAGGCGCGGCAGGGTCTGGCGCTGTTTGTAGAGAATCTTGGACAGCAGCAGGCTGCCCTTGAGTACGCTGATTTGCTCGTCCAGGGCCGCGTCTGTCTGGGTAACGCTGTCCAGCAGTTGCTTGGTCTGCAGGTTCTGCTGGGTGACCTCATTGAGGCGGTCGGTGCTTTTGAGCAGATAGTCGGAAAGTTTCAGGTTGGCCGTGCTTTCGGTCGCCAGCAGGCTGCTGCCGCCGGCCTTCTGGGCTTCGATGGATTGCTGGGTCACCGTTTCCTGGGACTGGGCCAGTCGCTTCTGGTTGATCAGCGTCTGCAGGTCCTGGATTTCCTGCTCCATGCGGTCGATCTTTTCCGTCAGCAAGTCGTGCTGACTGTTGCCCAGGTCTTGCAACTGGCTGTTGCCGGCCAGTTCCTGGCGCCGCAGCGGAATCAGGGCATTGAGTGCGGCCAGTTCGGCGTTGAGCTGGTCGCGCTGTTCGCCGTTCAGGGTTTTACCGGCATCCTTGCCCGTCTTGAGGATGGTGTTGATCTGCTGGATGCGGGTCTGGCTGCTGGCGATTTCGGCCTGGGCGCGCTCGGGGCGGGTCTGGGCGGTGATGATCAGGCTGTTGGCATCGGCCAGGGCTTTTTGCAGGTCACTCTGCTGGGTGGAACGGTCCGTCAGCATCTGTTCGAGCTGGGGCACCGGCAGGTTGGCGTAACGCTGCGCCACCGGCACCACAGGGGTGCTCTTGAGCCGGGCCAGCTCGCGCTGGTTTTCAATGTTTTGCTTGGGGGCACTGGCCAGCTGCTGTTTGAGATCGACCAGCTTCTGCTCGTATTCGGCCTTGCTGGTGAGCTGTGTCAAGGTCTTTTGCAGGGTCTCCTGCAAGGCCTTCTGCTCGGCTTCCGGCAGTTTGCGGTCAGCGATTTTGTCCAGGCTGGCCTGGACCGAAGCGCTGGTGAGCGGTTCGGCGGCTTGCAGTGGGCAGACGGAAAGACTCAGGCCCAGCAGGGCAATGGTTAAAAAGGAGCGCAGGGTAGGCATAGAGACCGGTCGAGCAAGTGAAAGTGGGAGCAGTTTAGAGGAACAAGCCGGGACCCGGGCGACTTCCTTCGGGGAATCTGACGCCCACTTTGCCGATCTTGTTCCCGTCCATGACCGCAACGGTCCAAAGGGTGTTGTTCCAATCCACCTGGTCACCGACTACTGGCGCGCCACCGACTTTCTGGGCGATGAAACGGCCCAGGGACATGTCCGGATCGATGCCGTCCAGCTTCAGCCCGTACAGGGCCGCAACCGCGGCCAGCTGGGCGTCTCCTTCGAGTACGAAGTCGCCGAAGAAGCGCAGATCCAAGCCCCTTTGCGGTGCCTGGCTGAACAGTTTTCCAAGGGCCGGCAAATCGTGTTCATGGCCGATCACACACAACAAATCACCGACTTCCAGCACCGTACTACCCGACGGATGGAGCAGTTGCTGGCCACGAAACAGTGCCGCGATCCGTGTACCGTCGGGCATTTTCAGATCCCGCAGGGGCGAGCCGATGCACCATTTCTCCGCGCCGAGGCGATAGATGAACAGTTCCCACTCGCTGGTGACGTGGACCTCCAGCGCTGCCCGGGAGATCGGCAGGGGTTCTGGCGGGACGGTAACGTGCAACAGTTTGGCGACCCACGGCAGGCTCGTACCCTGCACCAGCAACGACACCAGCACGATAAAGAACGCCAGGTTGAAGTAGAGCTGGGCGTTGGGCAGGCCGGCCATCAACGGGAACACTGCCAGGATGATTGGCACCGCGCCGCGTAGGCCGACCCAGGAAATGAACACTTTCTCGCGGCCATGGAAAGCCTTGAACGGCAACAGCCCCACCATCACCGACAGCGGACGTGCGATCAGGATCATCCACAAGGCCAGGCCCAGGGCCGGCAGGGCGATCGGCAACAGGTCATGGGGCGTGACCAGCAGCCCCAGCACCAGGAACATGCCGATCTGCGCCAGCCAGGCCATGCCATCGAGCATGTGCAGGATGCCATGACGGCTGCGCACCGGGCGGTTGCCGATCACCAGGCCGCACAGGTAAACCGCGAGGAAGCCGCTGCCGTGCAGGGCATTGGTCAGAGCGAACACCGCCAGGCCGCCGCTGATGACGAGGATCGGGTAGAGCCCGTTGGCCAGGTTGATGCGGTTGACCAGTTGCAGCATCAGCCAGCCACCACCCAGGCCGATCACCCCGCCGATGCCGAATTCACGCAACAAGTGCCCCAGCAGGTTCCAATGCAGACCGGTTTCACCGCTGGCGAGCATGCCGATCAGGGTTACGGTCAGGAACACCGCCATGGGGTCGTTGCTACCGGACTCGATCTCCAGTGTCGCGCTGACCCGCTCGTTCAGGCCCTTGCCGCCCAACAGCGAAAACACCGCCGCGGCATCGGTCGAGCCGACGATGGCGCCAATCAGCAGACCTTGCATCAGGTTCAGATTGAACAGCCACGCCGCCGCCAGGCCGGTCAGCCCGGTGGTGATCAGGACGCCAACGGTGGCCAGCGACAATGCTGGCCACAACGCCACGCGAAAGCTCGACACCCGTGTGCGCAAGCCGCCGTCCAGCAGAATGACCGCCAGCGCGAGGTTGCCGACCAGATAGGCCGTGGCGTAGTTATCGAACAGAATCCCGGCGCCGTCGACACCGGCAACCATGCCCACGGCCAGGATGATCACCAGAATCGGGATGCCCAGGCGGGACGAAAGAGAACTGACCAGAATGCTCGCACCTACCAGCAACGCGCCGATCAAGAACAGGCTGTTGATGGTCGTCGCAGTCAAAGGCAGTACTCCGAGCAAGCGTGGGGGGCGGGTGCAAACTGACCATGCAGTCTGCGTGCCAGCGATTCTAACCTGTTGAAATGTGATGCTGTCAAAAAAGGTTGGCGGATTGGGGGCAGGGCACAGCCCTTGTGGCGAGGGGATTTATCCCCGATCGAGTGCGAAGCGCTCGCCTGCTGACTGCATGGCAGTACAGTATTGGGGGGCGCTTCGCAGCCCAGCGGGGATAAATCCCCACGCCGCAAGGGCAGGTTTCGCTTAAAGGCTGAACCGCCCAACCATGCTGTTCAAGTCCACGGCCAGGCGCGACAGTTCGGCACTGGCGGCGCTGGTCTGGTTGGCGCCAGTGGCCGATTGCACCGAAAGGTCGCGGATGTTCACCAGGTTGCGGTCCACTTCACGGGCCACTTGGGCCTGTTCCTCGGCGGCGCTGGCGATCACCAGGTTGCGTTCGTTGATTTCGACGATGGCGGTGTTGATGGTGTCCAGGGACAGGCCGGCACCACGGGCGATGTTCAGCGTCGACTCGGCACGTTCGGTGCTGTTGCGCATCGAATCCACGGCGTGTTCGGTGCCGCTCTGGATGCTGCCGATCATGCGTTCGATCTCGCTGGTCGACTGCTGGGTGCGATGGGCCAGAGCGCGCACTTCGTCGGCCACCACGGCGAAACCACGACCGGCCTCACCGGCACGGGCCGCTTCGATGGCGGCGTTCAAGGCCAGCAGGTTGGTCTGGTCAGCCAGGCCGCGAATCACGTCCAGCACTTTGCCGATGTCGCGGGACTCATTGGCCAGGTCGCCGATCAACGTGGCGGTGCTTTGCACATCGGCGCTCATGCGCTCGATGGCGCTGACAGTTTCCTGTACCAGGTCGCGACCGTCACCGGCAGAGGCGGTGGCGTCTTTCGAGGCTTCGGAGGTGCTGACCGCGTTGCGCGCCACTTCTTCGACGGCGCTGGTCATCTCGTTGACTGCGGTGGCGGCCTGTTCGATTTCATTGTTCTGCTGGGTCAGGCCACGGGCGCTTTCGTCGGTGACGCTGTTGAGCTCTTCGGCGGCGGAAGCCAGTTGGGTGGCCGAGCCGGAGATCCGTTGCAGGGTGTCGCGCAGTTTGTCCTGCATGGTCGACATCGCCCGCAGCAGGCGACCGGCTTCATCGTTGCCATCCACGGTAATCGGTCGGGTCAGGTTGCCCTTGGCGATTTCTTCGGCGGCGTCCAGGGCGCTGCCGATCGGACGGGTAATGCTGTTGGTCAGCAGCCAGGCAAACAGCAGGGTCAGGCCGGTGGCGATGACCAGCAGCGTGACCACCCAATTGAAGGCCGTTGAATATTGCTGGGTCGCACCCTGATTGAGGGCCTCGGCTTGCTGGTTGTTGATGTCCACCAAGCGGGCGATCGCCGCGTTGATGGCGTCTGAGTTGCTCAGCAGTTCAGTGTTGAGCAATGCACGCAGTTCATCGAGCTGATTGTTGCGCGACAACGTTTTCATCCGCTCTTCGAGCTGGCGGTATTGGCCCAGCAATTGAACGTACTGATCGTAGGCGGCCCGCTCTTGCGGGGAGCTGATGAGTTTTTCGTAGGCGCTTTGAGCCGTCTGGATCTGCTGGTTGCGTTGCTCGAACAAGCTGAAGGTTTTCTGCTGGACGTCCGGTTCGCGGTTGACCAGCAAGCGATAGGACAGCACGCGCAGACGCAGGGTCAGCGAGGTGAATTCATCCAGGGCCTTGATGCTGGGCACGCTGTTCTGGACGAGGCTTTCGCCGGATGCACGGATTTTGCTCATCTGGCTCAGGGCGAACACCCCGAGGGCCAGCATCAGGGCGCCGATCAGGGCAAACCCCAGGAACGCCCGCGGCGCGATATTCATATTACGTAGGGACATGGAAAGTACCGGAAGGGGGCGCGTCCGTGCGGGGGTGGTGACAGGTGTTCCCTGACTTATCGGTCATACGACTAAAGTCTTGAGTCGCTGCGTGCTTTTGTCGCAGGGCGGCGCCTGCTGCGCGACGAAGGGGGGAACCAGATCTTCCATTCACAGTCTTTACAGCTCGCCAGCGAAGCACCGCCGCCCCAAGTCGTGGCATTGACGGTGACTTTTCTTTATCGTACGCGCCCCCTTGAAAAAGCCTGGAAATCAATATGTTGGAAACATCCCTCAGCCAACTGGAACAACTGGTCAACGACCTGGTGCAACAGAACCGTCAACTGGCCGGCCTGAATGAGACCCTGAACGCGGAACTGGCCAAGGCCAAGGATGAAAATGAAAGCTTGCAACTGAGCCTGATGGAACAGGAAGAGCTGCACGGCACCACCGCCGCGCGCATCCAGGCCCTGATCGAGCGCGCCAGCGCCGGTCCTGTCAGCGCATGAAGCATGGCGCCGACGGGGTGACAGTCGTCTCGATCCTGGGAGAGGACTATTCAATCAAGGCGCCGGCCGGGCAGGAACAGGCCCTGCTGGACGCCGCTTCGATGCTCAAGGCCGCTCTGGCCGACACCAAAAGGAAATACCCGACGCTGATCGGTGATCGTCTGCTGGTGCTGGCGGCCATGAACCTGTGCTCGCAGCAGATGGAAATGCAGAAGCAACATCAAGCGGAACTCGACCGTTACCAAGAGCAAGTCAGCGCCACGGTCGAGGTCATTTCCAAGACGATTCAGCAGGCTTGAAGTCGCAACTTGGCTTACAAAGCGTCGTTGTCTGTACTTAAGTCATCGCGAGCAGGCTCGCTCCCACATGGGGCTGAGTGAACGCAATATCCGTGTTCACCGCCGATCCACTGTGGGAGCGAGCCTGCTCGCGATTGGATTTCAGCCGCGCCGCAAGAACTGGATCAGAACCACTCATCCCGCATCCCAAGGCAGGTATCATCCCGCGCCTCAAGCAGCGCCAGCTCATGCTGACAACCTGGGACTTCCCAGGTCAGGAAATACCGCGCTGCTTGCAGCTTGCCTTTATAGAAGTCGGTGTCCGCTGCGTTCCCCTTGGCCAGGCCTTCCTCGGCCCGAATCGCCTGCTCCAGCCAGCGCCAGCCAATCACCATGTGCCCAAACACCTTGAGATACAGCGCCGAGTTGGCGAGGCTGCTGTTGACCTTGCCTTGGGCCAGGTCCGTCAGCAGGCCCAGGGTCACCGTTTGCAGGCGCGCCACCAGGGCTTCCAGCGGCTGACGCAACGCCGCCAATGATTCGTACGCCTGGGCGCGTTCGCTGGTGTCGGCCACCAGGCGGATCAGTTGCTTGAGCCCTGCACCGCCGTTTTGCGCCAGTTTACGTCCCAGCAGGTCCAGGGACTGGATGCCGTGGGTGCCTTCGTGAATCGGGTTCAAGCGGTTGTCGCGGTAATACTGTTCGACCGGGTATTCGCGGGTATAGCCGTGGCCCCCCAGAATCTGGATCGCCAGTTCGTTGGCTTTCAGGCAAAACTCCGATGGCCAGGATTTGACGATGGGGGTCAGCAGATCCAGCAACTCATGGGCGCGTCTGCGCTCGGCTTCGCTTTCAAGGGTGGTGGTGTCGTCGAACAGGCGTGCGGCGTACAGGCCCAAGTCAAATGCGCCTTCAACGTAGGCCTTCTGGGTCAGCAGCATGCGACGTACATCGGCGTGCTGGATGATCGCCACGGGAGCGGTGGTGGGGTCCTTGCTGTCGGGCACCCGGCCCTGCGGACGTTCGCGGGCGTATTCAAGGGAATACAGGTAGCCGGCGTAACCCAGCATGACCGCACCCATGCCAACGCCGATCCGCGCTTCGTTCATCATCTGGAACATGTAGCTCAGGCCGTGGTGCGGTTTTCCTACCAAGTAACCGACGCATTCGCCGTTGTCGCCGAAGTTCAGCGCCGTGGAGGTGGTGCCGCGCCAGCCCATCTTGTGGAACAGCCCGGCCAGCAGCACGTCGTTACGCTGGCCGAGGCTGCCGTCGTCGTTGACCAGGAACTTGGGCACGATAAACAGCGAGATGCCCTTAACGCCGGGTGGCGCGTCCGGCAGTTTCGCCAGGACCATGTGCACGATGTTTTCCGACAGCGGATGATCGCCGCCGGAGATGAAGATCTTGTTGCCCTTGAGCCGATAAGTGCCGTCGGATGCCGGCTCCGCACGGGTACGAATATCCGATAGCGAAGATCCGGCGTGGGGTTCGGTCAGGGCCATGGTGCCGAAGAAGCGACCATCGATCATCGGTTGCAGGAAACGTTGTTTCTGCTCCTCGCTGCCGAAGCTTTCGATCAGGTTCGCCGCGCCCATGGTCAGGAACGGGTAAGAGGTCGAAGCGGCGTTGGCCGACTGAAAGTGCGCGAAGCAGGCTTGGGACAGCAGCGTCGGCAATTGCATGCCGCCGGCGTCGAAACTGCGTGCGGCATTGAGAAAACCGGCCTCCAGGAAGGCATCCACCGCCGGCTTTACTTCCGGAATCAGGATCGCCTGACCGTCCTCGTAGCGCGGCTCGTTTTCATCGTTCTTGCGGTTATGCGGTGCGAAATATTTTTCGGCGATGCTGCGGGCGGTGCCGATGGCCGCGTCGAAGGTTTCGCGATTGTGCTCGGCGAACCGCTCGCGCTGGGTCAAGCCCTCGGCATCAAGGACTTCATACAGCTCGAAAGCCAGATTTCGGGAACTGAGCAACGTCTCGGACATGGCGGCTTACCTTTTTTTAGAATGGGCCGAGTCTAGGCGTGGCAATAGAGGCTGAACAGGATGATTGATGGCAGTGATGCAGAGGTGAGGGCAACACTAATCTAAATGTGGGAGCGAGCCTGCTCGCGATAGCGGTGGGTCAGTCAGGAATGTTGTCGACTGATCCACCGCTATCGCGAGCAGGCTCGCTCCCACAGGGATTTTGATGACCAGGCACCCATTGCAGATGCCTGGTCTACAGCGGTTTAGCCGATGGTCATCAGGCTGGCGTTGCCACCCGCCGCAGCGGTGTTGACGCTCAACGCCCGTTCGATCACCAGGCGCTCCAGTGCGATGTTGGTTTCGCCCTGGGACAAGCCCTGGACTCCGACAATGGCGCCGGCACGCTTGGCCACTTGCTGGCAAACGCTGCGCAGTTGATCCGAGTCGCCATGATGCAGGACGGCGTCGTAAGCCACTTCGTCCTTGGCCCAGTCGGAAACCCGCTGGATGCGCGCTTGAATTTCTTTCGGCAAGCGTGCGAACAGAGCTTTGCTGGTGTCGGTTTCCGGCCAAACAGCCGAGCCGCCTACCGCCAGCACCGCGGCCAGTTGCGTCAGCAGATCGCCCTCTACGTCCGCCAGGCACAGCACGTGCTCGCGGGGCAGAATGGCGTAGCTGTTGCGTTCGCCGGTCGGGCCGGTCAGTTGGCGGGTGATACCGCTTTGCGACTGAGCCGCGAACTGTACGCACAGGGCGCTCAATTCGGCGAGTTTCTGGCTGTCTGCCCAGGCTTGCAGGGCGGTCAGCGGCTTGCTCATGGCGTCACGCAAGCGCAGGTCTGGCGCGTTGAGGGCGTCGTCACGGACGAACGACTGCTGGATCGCATCGGTAGGCCGTGTCGACAGCAGGCGGTACAGATACAGCGGACCACCGGCCTTGGGACCGGTGCCCGACAGGCCTTCGCCACCGAACGGTTGCACGCCGACCACGGCACCCACGATGTTGCGGTTCACATAGACGTTACCGGCATGGACGTTATCGATCACCTTGGCGATGGTCTCGTCGATGCGGGTGTGTACGCCCAGGGTCAGGCCATAACCGGAGGCATTGATCTGGTTGATCAGTTGATCCAGTTCCTTGCGCTTGTAGCGCACCACGTGCAGCACTGGGCCAAAAATCTCACGCTGCAGCTCGTCGAAGCTTTCCAGCTCGATCAGGGTCGGCATCACAAACGTGCCGCGTTTGCACTCGGCACTGTCGGCGATTGCCATCTGATAAACCGTACGACCTTTGTCGCGCATGGCCTGGATGTGTTTCTCGATACCGGCCTTGGCTTCAGCATCGATCACCGGGCCGATGTCTACCGACAGACGCTCCGGGTTGCCGAGACGCGATTCAGCCATGGCACCCTTGAGCATTTCGATGACGCGGTCGGCCGAGTCTTCCTGCAAACACAGGACCCGCAGGGCGGAGCAACGCTGGCCGGCGCTGTCGAATGCTGAAGACACCACGTCGATGACCACTTGTTCGGTCAGGGCCGAGGAGTCGACGATCATTGCGTTCTGGCCACCGGTTTCGGCGATCAGCGGGATCGGCCGCCCCTGGTTGTCCAGGCGCCCGGCGATGTTGCGCTGCAACAGACGAGCGACCTCGGTGGAGCCGGTGAACATTACGCCTTTGACCCGATCGTCACCCACCAGACGGGCTCCGACGGTTTCGCCACGGCCCGGCAGCAGTTGCAGCACGCCTTCCGGAATACCGGCTTCGAGCATCAGGCGCACGGCCTGGGCAGCCACCAACGGCGTCTGCTCGGCAGGCTTGGCCAGTACCGGGTTACCGGCGGCCAGCGCGGCGGCCACTTGTCCGCTGAAAATCGCCAGCGGGAAGTTCCACGGGCTGATGCAGACCACCGGGCCCAGTGGGCGGTGGGCATCGTTGGTGAAGTCGTTGCGGGCCTGCACTGCGTAGTAACGCAGGAAGTCCACGGCTTCACGCACTTCGGCGATGGCGTTGGCGAAGGTCTTGCCGGCTTCGCGGGCCAGCAGGCCCATCAACGGCTGGATCTCGCCTTCCATCAGGTCGGCGGCGCGCTCCAGGATCGCAGCGCGCTCGGCCGGTGGCGTGGCCTGCCAGATCGGCGCCGCGTTGAGGGCGCACTGGATGGCGTTGTCGACGTCAGCGACCGTGGCTTCCTGCACATGGCCGACCACGTCACGGTGATCGGACGGGTTCAGCACCGGTGCCGGTGTTTCTTCGCTGGCTGCGCAACCGAGCATCGGCGCGGCTTTCCAGTTGTTATGGGCGGTAGCCAGCAGGGCGCAGGACAGCGAGGCCAGGCGATGTTCGTTGGCCAGGTCGATGCCGCTGGAGTTGGCGCGCTCGCTGCCATACAGGTCACGCGGTAGCGGGATGCGCGGGTGCGGCAGGCCGAAACCGCCTTCCAGGGTTGCCATCTGCTCGATGCTGGCAACCGGATCGGCCACCAGCTCCTGAATGGAAATGGACTGGTCGGCGATGCGGTTGACGAACGAGGTGTTGGCACCGTTTTCCAACAGGCGACGAACCAGATAAGCCAGCAGTGTCTCGTGGGTGCCGACCGGAGCGTACACGCGGCACGGACGGTTCAACTTGCCTTCGGAAACTTTGCCTACAACCTGCTCGTACAGCGGTTCACCCATGCCGTGCAGGCACTGGAACTCATACTGGCCCGGGTAATAGTTCTGACCGGCGATGTGGTAGATGGCCGACAGGGTATGGGCGTTGTGCGTGGCGAATTGCGGGTAGATGGCTTCCGGCACCGACAGCAGTTTGCGCGCGCAGGCGATGTAGGACACGTCGGTGTACACCTTGCGGGTATAGACCGGATAGCCTTCCAGGCCTTCGACCTGGGCGCGCTTGATCTCGCTGTCCCAGTAGGCGCCTTTCACCAGGCGGATCATCAGGCGGTGACGGCTGCGGCGGGCCAGATCGATGACGTAGTCGATCACGTACGGGCAACGCTTCTGATAGGCCTGGATCACGAAGCCAATGCCGTTCCAGCCAGTCAGTTGTGGTTCGAAGCACAGGCGTTCCAGCAGGTCCAGGGACAGTTCGAGGCGGTCGGCTTCTTCGGCGTCGATGTTCAAGCCGATGTCGTATTGCTTGGCCAGCAGGGTCAGCGACAGCAGGCGCGGGTACAGCTCTTCCATGACGCGCTCGTACTGGGCTCGGCTGTAGCGGGGGTGCAGGGCCGAGAGCTTGATGGAAATGCCCGGACCTTCATAAATCCCGCGGCCGTGGGACGCCTTGCCGATCGAGTGGATGGCTTGTTCGTACGAGGCCAGGTACTTCTGGGCGTCATGTTCGGTGAGTGCGGCTTCACCCAGCATGTCGTAGGAATAGCGGAAACCCTTGGTCTCGAATTTGTTGGCGTTGGCCAGGGCTTCGGCGATGGTTTCACCGGTGACGAACTGCTCGCCCATCAGGCGCATGGCCATGTCGACGCCCTTGCGGATCATCGGCTCGCCACTCTTGCCAATGATGCGGCTCAGGGAGGAAGTCAGGCCCGCTTCATTATGGGTGGCGACCAGTTTGCCGGTCAGCAGCAGGCCCCAAGTGGCGGCGTTGACGAACAGCGATGGGCTGTTGCCCAGGTGCGGGTGCCAGTTGCCGGTGCTGATCTTGTCGCGGATCAGTGCGTCGCGAGTACCTTTGTCCGGGATACGCAGCAGCGCCTCGGCCAGGCACATCAGCGCCACGCCTTCCTGGGACGACAGGGAAAACTCCTGCAACAGCCCCTGAACAATACCGGCACGGCCGCCGGCACTCTTCTGGTTGCGCAGTTTTTCAGCAATCGAGGAGGCCAGTTTGTTGGTGGCTTCGGCCATGTCGGCCGGCAGGCGCGCCTGCTCGATCAGCATCGGCACCACTTCCGGCTCCGGACGACGGTAAGCGGCGGTGATAGAGGCGCGCAGGACCGATTGCGGCAAAATGCTTTCGGCAAACTCCAGGAAGCACTGGTGCGCGTGGTCGACCTGGACGTCGCCGGCTTCATCGTTGTCGGCGCGGGTCGAACCGTTCAGTTCGGTCAGGGTTGCACCACCCTCGAGTTTTTCCAGGTAATTGAAAATTGCCTGCTTGATCAGCCAGTGGGGCGTGCGATCAATCGAGGTTGCGGCCGCCTTGAGGCGTTCGCGGGTTGGGTCATCGAGTTTGACCCCAAGGGTGGTGGTAGCCATATTTTTATCCTCATGTTTACCACGTATCGCGTGGCATCAGCTGGCGGCAAGATTAGCTGCGAGCTGGCCGAGGTGCAACCGGGTGCAACCTTTTTTCGTCGAAAAAATAAGCAGCTCATCAGGAAAGCAAAATTCGCGGCGTGAGCGGTGCTTCTGCTTAGTGCATTGGCTTCTAGCCAAAGGTTGATACCGCACTAAAAGGGAGCAAAAAACGGTCATTTGGCGAAAAAACCGACTGGGTGCAACTGAATCGAGCGAAACTGGTTGCACCTTATTTCATTTGTTGAATAGCATTCGTCGCCAAGGTGCAACCGGCTCGAAGCCGAGGGGCATCGGCTGATGGCTTTCCTGGGGAAACATCAGTCATAAATTCGCGGGTCCTGGAAACGTCAAGCAAGGTCTATGGTTGTCTTGTCGACGCTTCCTACTGCCACCGCTACATAAAAACAAAGCCAGGGCGTAACTCATGAGTGTTAGTAATCCCACCCTGATCACTTTCGTGATCTATATCGCTGTAATGGTCCTGATCGGCCTGATGGCTTATCGCTCCACCAATAACCTTTCCGATTACATCCTGGGCGGTCGCAGCCTGGGCAGCGTCGTGACTGCATTGTCCGCCGGTGCCTCCGACATGAGCGGCTGGCTGTTGATGGGCTTGCCCGGTGCTATCTACATGTCCGGCCTGTCGGAAGGCTGGATCGCCATCGGCCTGATCATCGGTGCCTACCTGAACTGGCTGTTCGTGGCCGGTCGCCTGCGGGTACAGACCGAGCACAACGGTGACGCGCTGACACTGCCGGATTACTTCTCCAGCCGTTTTGAAGATACCAGCGGCCTGCTGCGGATCATCTCTGCGGTGGTGATCCTGGTGTTCTTCACCATCTACTGCGCCTCCGGCATCGTGGCCGGTGCCCGTCTGTTTGAAAGCACCTTCGGCATGTCCTACGAGACAGCGCTGTGGGCCGGTGCGGCGGCAACCATTGCCTACACCTTCATTGGTGGCTTCCTGGCCGTGAGCTGGACCGACACCGTACAAGCGACCCTGATGATCTTCGCGCTGATCCTCACGCCGATCATCGTGCTGCTGGCGACCGGCGGCGTGGACACCACGTTCCTGGCCATCGAAGCGAAAGATCCTACTGCTTTCGACATGCTGAAAAACACCACGTTCATCGGCGTGATCTCGCTGATGGGCTGGGGCCTGGGCTACTTCGGCCAGCCGCACATCCTGGCGCGTTTCATGGCTGCTGACTCGGTCAAGTCCATCGCCAAGGCTCGTCGTATCTCGATGGCCTGGATGATTCTCTGCCTGGGCGGCACCGTGGCTGTCGGCTTCTTCGGTATCGCTTACTTCTCGGCGCACCCGGAAGTGGCCGGCCCCGTGACCGAGAACCCTGAGCGTGTGTTCATCGAGCTGGCCAAGCTGCTGTTCAACCCATGGGTGGCCGGTGTGCTGCTGTCGGCGATCCTGGCAGCTGTCATGAGCACCCTGAGCTGCCAGTTGCTGGTGTGCTCCAGTGCCCTGACCGAAGACTTCTACAAGGCTTTCCTGCGCAAGCATGCTTCCCAGTTGGAGCTGGTCTGGGTCGGCCGCGCCATGGTGTTGCTGGTGGCAGTGGTTGCCATCTTCCTGGCTGCCAACCCGGAGAACCGTGTCCTGGGTCTGGTGAGCTATGCTTGGGCCGGTTTCGGTGCTGCCTTCGGTCCTGTTGTCCTGATCTCGGTGATCTGGAAAAACATGACCCGTAACGGCGCGCTGGCAGGCATCCTGGTGGGGGCGATCACCGTGATCGTCTGGAAACACTTCGAGCTGCTGGGCCTGTACGAAATCATCCCAGGCTTCATCTTCGCCAGCCTGGCTATCTACTTCGTCAGCAAGATGGGCTCGCCTACCGCCGGTATGCTGCAGCGCTTCGAAGCGGCTGAGAAAGATTTTCGCCTGAACCAGTAAGACCTCCAGCGAGGCCTTGACGGCTCGCGCGAAGGTTCTGAATAGAGAAACGGCCCGTCCTCCCATGGAGACGGGCCGTTTTTTTATGGGCATCAGTCCAGCTCTGTGTCGGGCTGATTGAGAAATATCAGCACGCCCAGTAGCGCCATGTAGAACCTGAAGGCTGCGTCCTGGCCATTCCAGATTTCTGATTGCCACATCAGAAACCATTCCCCGCCGACGACCATGAAGCCAAAGAACCAGACGAAGAAACCCACCGTCAAACCGATGATGGCGCAGCGTTTGGCCTGAGCGAAAACCACGCTCGGGGTTTTACGTGCCTGCCATAGTTCGAGCGCGCCATAGCCCAGCAAGCCTGCGGTGAGCGCTTCGCCAAGGATGATCAGCCAGTAGGCGCCGTGCCATGCCCAAGGCTGGTCGATGGCGCGATAGCGCGCGGCATTGTCGGGAAAGGTGGTGTCCATACTCAGCACGTGATGGACGAAATTGAAGTTGGAATGGTAGTCCGTGATGTTGTTGAACACGGTCAGCAAGGCGAAAGCGGCGAGAGCCAGGGTCATTGCGATTTTTGCGTAGCGAGTCGTCATGGGTTGCGTCCTTTGCTTTTTGCGACGAAAGGACGTTAGCACGGCCCAGTGCGGTCCTGAGGCCGTCAGGTTGTAGGAATTTGCTGATTGTTTCCTGCGGCGACTTCGGTCACCACCATGCGCGGAATGTCTGTCGGAAAACGCAGCGGGCAATGCGGTTTTAATCTCCTTGAATGTAAGGCAATTCTGTTTTTCCTGAGGTCCGATCAACTCTCCCTGGTGCTCATGCAGAATCGCCCGCTTTTATTCAGCAGAGGCACATCGGATGTTCGCGCCTGCCAACCAACCGCGTTTCACCCTGGCACTCGACAGCGGGCCGAATGAACTCAAGGTGCTTGAGTTCAGGGGCAAGGAAGCCATCAGTCAACCCTATTGCTTTGATCTGGAACTGGTCAGTGAGCGGCCGGATCTGGCGCTGGAAGACCTCCTGCATCGTCAGGCCTTTCTGGCTTTTGATGATCAGGGGCGGGGCATACACGGCCAGGTTTATAGCGCGGCCCAAGGCGACTCGGGCAAGCGCTTGACCCGTTACCAGATCAGTCTGGTACCACGCCTGGCTTACCTGGACCATCGAATCAACCAGCGGATTTTCCAGCACCTGAGCGTGCCGTCAATCATTACCCTGATCTTGACGGATCACGGGATTCAGGGTGACGCGTTCCAGTTCAACCTCGGTGGGCAATACCCCGAACGCGAATACTGTGTGCAGTTTGGTGAAAGCGACCTGGCCTTCATCGGGCGGATCTGCGCCGAGGCCGGGATCCATTATCACTTCCGGCACAGCCGCGACGGCCATCTGTTGGTGTTCGGTGACGACCAGACGGTGTTTCCCCGCCTGCCCGAGGCGACGTTGTATCTGCCCGGCAGTGGCATGGCCGCCAGCGAGCCGGCGATCAAGCGCCTGGCTGTGCGTCTACAGACCCGGACCACGGCGGTGACGCTGCGTGACTACGATTTTCAAAAGCCCGGTCTGCTGTTGCAAACCAGTCTGGACAGTCAGCAGCAACCGGCTCTGGAGGCGTATCACTACCCCGGCCGGTTTTCCGATCGCGACCATGGCCGGCACCTTACCCGGCGCGCACTGGAGCGCCATGGCGCCGACCACCGTCTGGCCGAGGGGCGCAGCGACCAATGCGCACTCGTCAGTGGGCACTTCCTCCAAATCAAAGGCCATCCCCGAGCGCAATGGAACGATCTCTGGCTGCTCACGCAAGTCACCCACCATGGTCGCCAGCCACAAGTGCTGGAGGAAACGGTCGGTGACAGTCCGGATGAGTTCCAGGGCTACAGCAATACGTTCCTCGCCACCCCCTGGGATGTTTTCTTTCGTCCGCCCCTGTCCCACGAAAAGCCAGCCGCCCACGGTTATCAGTCGGCGGTGGTGACGGGGCCGGTGGACAGCGAGATCCATTGCGACGAATACGGACGGGTCAAGGTGCAACTGATCTGGGATCGCCACGGTCAGCGCGACGAGCACTCCAGTTGCTGGCTACGGGTGGCCACGGGTTGGGCCCATGATCGCTATGGCAGCGTGATGATTCCCCGGGTCGGCATGGAGGTGCTGGTGGGTTTCATCGACGGTGATGTGGACAAGCCATTGGTCGTGGGCTGCCTGCCGAACGGCGCGACCCCGGTGCCCCTGGACCTGCCGGCCGATAAAACCCGCAGCATATTGCGCAGCCAGAGCAGCCCTGGCGGGGGCGGTTATAACGAATTGCGCATCGAGGATCGCCAGGGCGCCGAGGAGATTTACCTGCGGGCTCAACGCAACTGGACCCAGCATGTGCTGCATGATCAGCGGGTTCAGGTTGATCACGAACGCAGCATCGTCGTCACCGGCACCGCGCGGCATGAGCTCAAGGCCGATGAGTTGCGCATCACCCATGGTCAGCGCCAGGTTGAGGTCAGGCAGGATGATCATCTGGTGGTGGCCGGCGAGCGGCATATTCGGGTAACCAGTCAGGCCCTCAATGCCACCCAGCAATTTCACGTCAGCGCCGGGCAGCAAGTGGTACTGGATGGCGGCGTCAGCGCGACCATTCAGGCCGGCGGGCATTGGATCAACATCGGGGCTGGGGGGATCTTCAGCAGCGTGCCGATCCAGGTGGGTGGGGCACCGATGACGGCCAGGAATGCCGCGCCAGGTTCACCTGGCAGTCCCGAAGCACTTGTCGCGGCCGCAGCCGCGCAACTTTCCCTCGCGCAAGTTTTCAGCCTGCAGGGCCAGGCGCCATTCTGTGAGGAGTGTGAGCGTTGCAAAGGAGGCGTCTGCGAACCATTGCCGGTGATGCCCAGGCGGGCTGGTGTCCAGGAGCGTCCATGAGTACCGGTCAATCTCCCCGCGCTTGGCTTGAGCAACACCCCTTGCAGGCATCCGAGCAGCTCTACGCCATTTTCAGCAGCGCCAGCACCGCCGGGCCGCTGATGGCCTGGAGGCGTTCGATGACGGTGGCGCCCAGCCCGATCTGGGCCGATACGCCTTACGCCGACTGGGAAACGGTCATGCCCTATGTCGGAGCTGTCGCCCCGGACAGCGAGTTTCTTGACTGGGTCGCGACGACCGACTCGCTTGATTGGGGCTGGCTGGCGGTGACCGCTTGCAGCCAGCAAAGCCTTGCCGAACATCTGCGTGGGCTCACCCAGGTTCTGCTGCCCAGTGGCAAGTCGGTTTTTTTCCGCTTTTGGGATGGGCGTTTTATCCAGCCGATCCTGCGATCGGATGCGGTGGAGGTCAGCCAGCTGTTGCCCGCCATCAGCCGTTGCCTGATCAACGGTCGGTCTTTCGAGATCCCGGGAAATGCCCTGCGCCCGGCCCGGGCGTTCCCCTGGTGGGAAGTGCCTGCGCTGTTGTTGCAGGAACTGGCCGGGGATACGACGGACTGCCTGCTCAATAACTTGCTCAAGTGGTTGAGCGAAGAGCATCCGTATCTGTTCGAACAGGCCGACGAGAGCATCCTGCGCTGCAAGATCAGGCATTTTCTTGGGGAGCCAGGGATGGTCCATGGGCCAAAAGCCCCCCTGCAAGAATACTTGATGCAGGAATTGGGCAGATGACCACCGGGTGTGGTCACGGCCCGTCCGCTCGGCTGCAACCCCCTGACGTTGGGCGCGCTTCAAGGTAAACTCCTCGGCCTTCGCAGGAGCCGCCATGAATTATCGCCACGCCTTCCACGCCGGCAATCACGCCGATGTGTTCAAACACCTGACCTTGACCCGTCTCATCGCTTTGATGTCGCGCAAGGAGCAGCCCTTCGCCTATCTCGATACCCATGCGGGCATCGGGCTGTACGACTTGCAGGGCGACCAGGCCAATCGTACCGGCGAATACCTTGAAGGCATCGCGCGGTTGTGGGGCCAGGAGGATCTGCCCGCCCTGACCGCCGACTACATGAAAGTGCTGCACGAAATGAACCCGGACGGGCAGTTGCGTTACTACCCGGGGTCACCGGAACTGGCGCGGCGCCTGACCCGTCCGCAGGATCGGGTACTTCTGAACGAAAAACATCCAGAAGACGGTGTGCTGCTCAAGGACAACATGAAAGGCGATCGTCGCGTGGCGGTGCACTTGGGCGAAGGCTGGCATGTGCCCCGGGCGCTGCTGCCGGTGGCGGAAAAGCGCGGCCTGATGCTGATCGATCCGCCCTTTGAACAGCTGGACGAGATGCAACGCTGTGCGGCGTCACTCAAGGAGGCCATCGGCCGGATGCGCCAGACAGTGGCAGCAATCTGGTACCCGGTGAAGGACCAGCGGCTGTTGCGCCGTTTCTATCAGGACCTGGCCGGCACCGGTGCGCCGAAATTGTTGCGAGTGGAATTGCTGGTGCATCCGCTGGCCACGCCCAATAGCCTGAACGGCTCCGGCTTGGCGATTGCCAATCCGCCATGGGGGCTGGAGGAGGAATTGCGCGAGCTGCTGCCTTGGTTGTCGAAGAAGCTTGGGCAGACCCAGGGCGGCTGGCAGATGGATTGGCTGATCGCTGAAAGCTGATCAGATGCATTGATACCGTCTGATAGGGCGCCTTCGCGAGCAAGCCCGCGCCCACATTGGTCAGACTCAGAACCCTGTGGGAGCGGGCTTGCTCGCGAAGCTTTTCAGCGGCAAAAAGTCAGATCGGGCAAGTCACGCCCGTACCGCCAATTCCGCAATAACCTTCAGGGTTCTTCGCCAGGTATTGCTGGTGATAGGCCTCGGCGAAGAAGAACGTCGGGGCTTCTTCGATTTCGGTGGTAATGACGCCTTTGCCGGCCTTGGTCAATTCAGCCTGAAATACTTGCGCGCTGTGCTTGGCGGCAGCCAGTTGGGTTGGGTTGGTGGCATAGATCACCGAGCGGTACTGGGTGCCGATGTCATTGCCCTGGCGCATGCCCTGGGTCGGATTGTGCAGCTCCCAGAACATCTTCAGAAGCTGCTCGTAGCTGACTTTTTCTGGCTCGTAGACCACCAGGACCACTTCGCTGTGGCCGGTAAGGCCCGAGCAGACTTCTTCGTACGTCGGGTTCGGCGTAAAGCCACCGGCGTAACCCACCGCTGTACTGACCACGCCTTCGCGCTGCCAGAACTTGCGTTCCGCGCCCCAGAAACAGCCCAGGCCGAAGATCGCGAAATCCACGTCCATGGCAAACGGACCCAGCAGCGGCGCATCGTGGACGAAGTGTTTTTCCGGCACGGTCATTGGGGTTTCGCGGCCAGGCAGAGCTTGTTCTTGAGTAGGGAGCACGTTTTTGTTCACCAGGATTTCCGAGCGCAAGACCATCATCAGTCCTCTCAGTCAGATTGAGTTGAGCGAATGTAAGCAATGAGACCGTCAGTGTGCCCGAGTGTTACACCGCTTGTCAGGCAATTGGGCCGCGCGGATAACGCTTGAGCTTCTCGATCAGCTCCGCGCCGGGGATCGGTCGGTCGAACAGGTAGCCCTGGCCGACGTCGCAGCGGTGGCGCCGCAGGAACGCCAGTTGCTGTGCGGTTTCGATACCTTCGGCCACCACCTTGAGTTTCAGGTTGTGGGCCATGGCGATCACCGCGGAAGTGATTTCCATGTCGTCCTGGTTGTCCGGAATCTCGTGGATGAAGCTGCGATCGATCTTGATGATGTCGATCGGGAATTTTTTCAGGTAACTCAGGGATGAGTAACCGGTGCCGAAGTCGTCCATGGCCAGGGTCAGGCCCAGGCGCTTGAGTTGGTCGAGCTGCAGGTGGGTGTCTTCGGTGGCCTCCAGCAGCAGACCTTCGGTCAGTTCCAGTTCCAGCAGGCGGGCCGGCAGTTGTTCTTCCTTGAGGATGCTGGCGATCGAGGCGACCAGGTCCGGGTCGGAGAACTGCTTGGGCGAGAGGTTGATCGCCACTTGCAGGTTGCCCAGGCCAGCGGCGGTCAATTGCTTGCTCATGCGGCATGCCTGACGGGCGATCCATTTGCCGATGGGGATGATCAGGCCGGTTTCTTCGGCCACGCTGATGAACTGGTCCGGGCGAATCATGCCCTTCTCGGGATGGTTCCAGCGCAGCAGCGCCTCCATGCCCAGCAAGCGACCGCTGCGCAGGCACAGTTTTGGCTGGTAGAACACGTCCAGCTCGTTCTGGGTCAAGGCGCGGCGCAGGTTGTTTTCCACGAACAACTTGTAGCTGGCCTCGGCGTTCAGCGCCTCGGTGAATACCTGGACCTGATGCTTGCCGTTGGCTTTGGCCTTGTGCAGGGCGAGTCCGGCGTTGCGCATCAGGGTCTGGGGGTCGCGGCCGTGCAGTGGCGCGCAGGCCAGGCCCACGGAGCCGGTCACGCTGATCAGTTGGTTATCGACGAACATCGGCTTGTCGAGCGTCATCAGCAACTGGCTGGCGATCTGCTGCCCGGCCTCCAGGTCGGTGTCGTCCAGCAGTACGGCGAATTCATTACTGGCGAACCGTGCCAGGCTGCCGCTGGGGCTCAGGCTGTTGCGCAGGCGGCGGGCCAGGCTGATCAGCAGCTTGTCGCCGGTCTGATGGCCGAGGCTGTCATTGATGCGCTTGAAGTTGTCGATGTCCACCAGCAACAGGCTGATGGGCGAATCGCTGTCCCGGGCAAAGCGCTCATCGAGGTTGCGGATGAACGCCGGGCGGTTGCCCAGGTTGGTCAGGTTGTCGGTGTAGGCCAGGCGCTCGATGCGCTGCTGGGCCAGTTTGGTCTGGGTGATGTCTTCGTAAATGCCGATGTAGTGGGTCAGTTCACGGTTATCGCCATAGACCTTGGAAATCGACAATTGGCCCCAGTAGGGTTCCAGATTCTTGCGTCGGCTCTTGAATTCACCTTGCCAGCTATTGCTCTGGGCGAGGGCCGACGGTGCATCGAACAGCAGCTCGCTGAGGTTTTCCAGGGCCGGTAGTTCCGACAGTCGCTGGCCGTGGACTTCCTCGGTGGAATATTGGGTGATGGCGGTGAAGCTGGGGTTGACGTATTCCACCACGCCGTCGCAATTGACCAGCAGGAACGCGTTGGCGCTCTGCTCCACGGCGCGCTGGAACAAGTGCAGGGCGTTGGTGGCGGTCCGGCGGTTGTGGTTGTTGATGACCTGGGCGAACTGGTCAGCCAGTTCACCGGCAAAGGCGATCTCGTCGGACTGCCAGGCGCGGGTGACGCCTATCTGCTCCAGGCACAGTACGCCCACCACCTGGCCGTCGATACGAACGCTGGCGTCGAGCATGGCGTTGACTTCGCGGGTGCGCAGGCTTGCGGCCATTTCCCGGGTACGCGGGTCGCGCATCGCATTGTGCGCGTCGATGGCGCGGCAGGTCTGCAGCGCCTCCATGTAGTCAGGAAACTCGTTGGCGTTGATCACGTCCGGCAGAAAGTAGTCTTGGGAGGCGCGGTTATAAGCCGAAATCGGCACCAACTGGCCATCTTCCAGGTTCCAGATGCTGGCGCAATCAATCTGGTAGATGTCGCAGGCGCTGCGGGTGATGAGCTCGGCGGCTTCCTGCAGGGAATTGTTGGCGCTGTAGCGCTGGCGGGTCAGCAGCAGGATCAGGTCCTGCTGGGCGCGCACCCGGTCCAGGTGTTGCAGCTGCTCCTGCTGGGCGCGCTGGTTCAGTTCCAGGGCAATTTGCAGGCGCGAGTTTTGAGTTTCCAGGTCCAGGGCCGGCATCGACGGCTCGCTTGCCAGCAAATCGTCCACGGCCAGCAGGTAGCCGCGTAGTAGATGGCGATTGTGCTGTTTATAGGGCTCGCCCATTTCCAGCATATTCATGGCGCCCTTGGCGGTGTGGAGCGTGTAGCGGATCAGGTAATGCGGGGCCTGGGCCAACTGCTGCTGGATCGCATCGTGGAGTTGATAGCGCGCTTCGGGCTCCATCAGGCTGGCGTAGGGCGAACTGACCAGCGAGCAAAGCTCGACGGCCGGCAGACCGAAGTAACGCTCGCAGTTGGGGTCGAGGAACAGCAGCGCCCAGCTTGCTTCATTCAGCCG
This sequence comes from Pseudomonas sp. N-1-13, assembly GCF_057787095.1. Lineage (NCBI taxonomy): Bacteria > Pseudomonadati > Pseudomonadota > Gammaproteobacteria > Pseudomonadales > Pseudomonadaceae > Pseudomonas > Pseudomonas sp. N-1-13. The sequence goes on from NZ_JBYNRI010000001.1 coordinate 407,120, forward strand.
TTCGAAACGCAGCATGCCGAGCCGCGAGGGCACCGGTAACTGCGTCACTACCTCGGCCGCCATACGGCTGGCGGCATCGGGTTGGCTTTTCATGGGGAAACTCGCTTCGAAAATGCTGATCGCGCCGGGCTGACGCCCTCGTTATTACGGACTGCCGCAAGGTTGCATCATTGCGGCACTGGCTGACAAGAGAGATGAAGGCCAAGTGCTATAAACCTTTTATCGGCCGACGAAGGGATTTCTCCAGTCGCCCGCCGATCAGACGGCATGGGTGGTTATACCACCCGTCAGCGCAGCGGGATATCTACTGTCTGTAATGGGCTGCCATCACGGTCGTGAAACGTGACCTGAACGCTCTGCGCCGTGACTTTCAGGTGGGCGAAGTTGTCCTGGCTGATGACCTTGCCGCTCAACCCATAGCGATAGTCCCCGCTGGGCGTCCGAGCCATGGCATCACCAAAAATAAAACTCGCGGCGCTGGCATAAGGAAGCAGTTTGCTGTTGCAAAACGGCGAGGAAACGATGGTATGTACCTCGAAGTCAGGGTCCTGGCTGTGACTCAGGCGACTGGTGAGAGAGCCATGGACGTCGCCGGACACGAAAATAACGTTCTTGATCCGATGGCGGCGAACGGTTTCCAGCAGGCGCAGACGCTGTTCCGGGAAGGCCTGCCAGGCGTCCGAGGTATTGAGCTTGCGGTCCGGGTAGAACATCACGCCGGTCACGATGAACTTGACCCGCGCCGGACTGTTGACCAGCCATTTGATCAGCGATCGTTCCTGCGCTTGATCCAGGATACGTCGATCATCCGGCGATAGATTGCGCTGGGTCCGACTGTCGGTGACGAACCATTCGATATCGCCGTGAGCGAACTGATACCAACATTGTCTCAATGGTTTGCTTAATGTTCCGTCACTTAACAGTTCATGTGCCGGACTATGGCTGGCTTGATAAAGCGCATAGGCGTCCATGGCATTGGCATAAAAGTTTTCGTCGCCTTTTTTCTTGCTGGCAGGCCAATTATCTTTGATTTCATGATCGTCGAGAATCATGTAGCTCGGTGTTCCCGCTATCAACTTTCTAATATGCGGCTGGGAAAAGGCGGTGCGGTATTTGAAAAGAATATCCTTTGGGTTCCGGTCCGGGGCGACAATATTCAAATCGTCTAGATAAACCTGGTCGCCGGTCATCACTACAGCACTGATCGGCGGGTCGGCCTGGGCCACGATGCGGTTGATGCCAGCGAAAGTCCGGTCGCCCAGTTCAGGTCTGGAGGGGACGCCGGCCGTCACCCGCAGGTAGCGGCAGGAACCCACGATATAGCTGCGCGGTGCACCGATTTTGCTGGACGGCGTGCGCATCTGGTAAATATCCCGAGGCCATTGCAGCGGCAGTTCCTGAACGGTTTCGATTGTATGAGTAGGGCTCAGGCGGCTGAACCAGCCGGCTTGGTATTCATAGGCGGTATCGGCTTGAAGGTTCTTCAATACGATGACATCGGACATGTCGCGGTAAGCATGCAACTGAACAAAGTGTCCTTTCGACCAGATTGAATCTCCCTGGCGCCGGTAACGGATGGCGGCAAATACCAGGCTGTTCTTATCGTTATCCCCTCGCAGGAATATCCGCGTGTGATGAGGTGTCGTGTGGCCGACAATAGGGCCAACAGTGGGTTTGAACATCATTCGAGTCCATTCGAAGTTAAAGTTTTTTAGGTAAGTAGTTAATGGCTTCCCTGAACTCATCCTAAAGCGATGCATGGGATAAATATTGATAGGAGAGGGGGCGCGTGTTGTGGGAAACGTCCAATAGATGACGTAGTCATCTAGGTGAAGTGCAGTAGGAAAGTTGGGCCCTGGAACGGGCTGCTCTGCAAGTTCGACTTTATTTCAGGCAAAAAAAAGCCCCGCCAAACGGGCGGGGTTGAGGTACGAGCGTGGCGCTCGGAAAACAGCGGTCCGAAGGGCCCTCCGTGGGGAGGGCCGCCCGGTGTTACAGCAAGATGGTACGGATGTCGCCCAGCAGGTCGCTCAGACGCTTGGTGAAGCGTGCAGCGGCGGCGCCGTTGATCACACGGTGATCGTAGGACAGCGACAGTGGCAGCATCAGCTTCGGCTGGAAGGCTTTACCGTCCCAGACGGGCTGGATGGTGGCTTTGGAGACTCCCAGGATCGCCACTTCCGGCGCGTTGACGATCGGCGTGAAGCCGGTACCGCCAATGTGGCCGAGGCTGGAAATGGTGAAGCAGGCACCCTGCATGTCGTCGGCGGTGAGCTTTTTGCTCCGGGCTTTTTCGGCCAGGGCAGCGGCTTCGCCAGCCAGTTGCAGCAGGCTCTTCTGGTCGACGTTGCGGATGACCGGTACCAGCAGGCCTTCCGGGGTGTCGACGGCAAACCCGATGTGCACGTATTTCTTGCGAATGACAGCCTTGCCGCTTGGGGCCAGCGAGCTGTTGAAGTCCGGCAATTCCTTGAGCAGGTGCGCACAGGCCTTGAGCAGCAGGGGCAGCACGGTCAGCTTGACGCCAGCCTTCTCGGCCACGGCTTTTTGCGCGACGCGGAAAGCTTCCAGTTCGGTGATGTCGGCCTGGTCGAACTGAGTCACGTGTGGAATGTTCAGCCAGCTGCGATGCAGACTCGACGCGCCGATTTGCATCAGGCGAGTCATTGCCACTTCTTCGGTTTCGCCGAAGCGGCTGAAATCCACTGCCGGGATCGGCGGGATGCCCGCACCACCGGTAGCGCCTTCGGCCGGAGCGTTCTTGGCCTTCTGCATCATGGCCTTGACGTAAGTCTGCACGTCTTCTTTCAGCACGCGGCCATGTGGGCCGCTTGGGCTGACGGCGGACAGCTCGACACCAAATTCACGGGCCAGCTGACGCACCGCAGGGCCGGCATGCACCTTGGCACCGCTGGGTGCAGGTGTGGCGGCAGGAGCAGGAGCTGTCTCGGCCTTGGCGGCAGGCGCGGCAGCCGGAGCCGGAGCTGGAGCGGCTTCGGCCTTGGCGGCAGGCGCAGCAGCCTGGGCTGGGGCAGCAGGTGCCGCAGCACCGGCCACTTTCAGCTTCAGGATCAGGTCGCCGGTGCCCACTTCGTCTTCCAGCTTGATCTCGACGCTTTCCACCACGCCGGCGGCCGGCGACGGGATTTCCATGCTGGCTTTGTCGGATTCCAGGGTGATCAGCGACTGGTCGGCTTCGACGGTGTCGCCGACCTTGACCAGCACTTCGATGATCTTGGCCTTGCCCGAGGAGCCAATGTCCGGAACATGAATGTCCTGGACCGTGGCAGCGGCAGGCGCGGCGGCAGGGGCGGGAGCCGCCTCGGCAACCGGTGCGGCGGCAGGCTTTTCAGCCGCTGCCGGGGCAGCAGGAGCCGCCTCAGGCGCGGCAGCGGCGCCCTCGACTTCCAGCTCCAGCAGTTCGTCGCCTTCTTTCAGGCGATCGCCTAGCTTCACTTTCAGGCTTTTGACGATACCGGCCTTCGGCGCAGGCACTTCCATGCTGGCCTTGTCCGATTCAAGCGTCAGGATGCTCTGCTCGGCTTCGATACGGTCGCCGACCTTCACAAACAGTTCAATTACTTCACCTTCACCGCTGCCGATGTCAGGTACGCGAATGAGTTCGCTCACGGAAATTCTCCTCAGCAGTCCAGTGGGTTGCGTTTTTCCGGATCGATGCCGAACTTGACGATGGCCTCGGCCACCACCTTGGGTTCGATATCGCCACGGTCAGCCAGGGCTTCCAGGGCTGCCAACACAACGAACTTACGGTCGACTTCGAAGAAGTGACGCAGCTTCTTGCGGCTGTCGCTACGGCCGAAACCGTCGGTGCCCAGCACCTTGAATTCCTTGGAAGGAACCCACTGACGGATCTGCTCGGCGAACAGTTTCATGTAGTCGGTAGAAGCGATGACCGGACCTTTGCGGCCGTTCAGGCATTCTTCGACGTAGCTCAGTTTCGGCTTCTGGCCCGGGTGCAGACGGTTGCTGCGCTCCACGGCCAGGCCATCGCGACGCAGTTCGTTGAAGCTGGTAACGCTCCACACGTCAGCGCCGACGTTGAACTCTTCACGCAGGATCTTCGCTGCTTCACGCACTTCGCGCAGGATGGTGCCGGAGCCCATCAGCTGGACGTGGTGCGCCGCTTCGCGGGTGTCTTCTTCGAGCAGGTACATGCCCTTGATGATGCCTTCCTCCACGCCGGCCGGCATGGCTGGCTGCTGGTAGGATTCGTTCATCACGGTGATGTAGTAGAAGACGTCCTGTTGCTCTTCGGTCATCTTCTTCATGCCGTCCTGGATGATCACCGCCAGCTCGTAGCCGTAGGTTGGATCAAAGGTGCGGCAGTTCGGGATGGTGGCAGCCAGGATGTGGCTGTGACCGTCTTCGTGTTGCAGGCCTTCGCCGTTGAGCGTGGTCCGGCCGGCGGTACCGCCGATCAGGAAGCCACGGGTCCGGCTGTCGCCAGCGGCCCAGGCCAGGTCGCCGATACGCTGGAAACCGAACATCGAATAGAAGATGTAGAACGGCAGCATCGGCTGGTTGTGGCTGGAGTACGAAGTACCGGCAGCGATGAAGGAGCTCATGGCGCCTGCTTCGTTGATGCCTTCTTCGAGGATCTGGCCCTTCTTGTCTTCCTTGTAGAACATCACCTGGTCTTTATCGACTGGCTCGTAGAGCTGGCCGACGGAGGAGTAGATGCCCAACTGACGGAACATGCCTTCCATACCGAAGGTACGGGCTTCGTCCGGGATGATTGGAACGATGCGCGGGCCGATTTCCTTGTCCTTGACCAATTGCGCGAGGATCCGCACGAAGGCCATGGTGGTGGAAATCTCACGGTCGCCCGAGCCGTCAAGGATGGCCTTGAGGGTATCGAGCGATGGGGTCGGCACGCTGAAGCTCTGGGCGCGGCGCTGGGGCACGAAACCACCCAGTGCGGTGCGACGCTCGCTCAGGTAGCGGGCTTCGGCGCTGTTGGGCTCCGGCTTGAAGAACGGCAGGTTTTCCAGTTCCTCGTCCTTGACCGGGATGTCGAAGCGGTCGCGGAACAACTTCAGGCTGTCGACGTCGACTTTCTTGGTGTTGTGCGCAGTGTTTTTCGCTTCGCCGGCACCGGTGCCATAACCCTTGATGGTCTTGGCCAGGATGACGGTCGGTTGTTCCTTGTGGTTGACCGCTTCGTGGTACGCCGCGTAGACCTTGTACGGGTCGTGGCCGCCACGGTTGAGCTTCCAGATCTCGTCGTCGGACAGATCGGCAACCATTGCCTTGAGTTCAGGCGTGTTGAAGAAGTGCTCACGGACGAACGCGCCGTCCTTGGCCTTGTAGTTCTGGTATTCGCCGTCGATGACTTCGTCCATGCGGCGCTGCAGGATGCCGTCGACGTCCTTGGCCAGCAGTGGGTCCCAGAAACGGCCCCAGATGACTTTGGTCACATTCCACTGGGCGCCACGGAACACGCCTTCGAGTTCCTGGATGATCTTGCCGTTGCCGCGAACGGGGCCGTCGAGGCGCTGCAGGTTGCAGTTGATGACGAAGATCAGGTTGTCCAGCTTCTCGCGGCCAGCCAGGGAGATCGCGCCCAGGGATTCCGGCTCGTCGCACTCGCCGTCGCCCAGGAAGCACCAGACTTTCTGCTTGCCTTCGGGAATGAAGCCACGGGCTTCCAGGTACTTCATGAAACGCGCCTGGTAGATGGCCTGGATCGGGCCCAGACCCATGGATACCGTCGGGAACTGCCAGAAATCAGGCATCAGCCAAGGGTGCGGGTAGGACGACAGGCCCTGACCATCCACTTCCTGGCGGAAGTTGTTCATCTGCTCTTCGCTGATGCGGCCTTCCATGAATGCACGGGCGTAAACGCCTGGCGAGGTGTGGCCCTGGAAGTAGATCAGGTCGCCGCCGTGTTCGTCGGTCGGGGCCTGGAAGAAATAGTTGAAGCCGATGTCGTACAAGGTTGCGCTGGAGGCGAAGCTGGAGATGTGACCGCCCAGGTCAGAATCTTTCAGGTTCGTACGCATCACCATGGCCATCGCGTTCCAGCGTACCAGCGAGCGAATGCGGCGTTCCATGAACAGGTCGCCGGGCATGCGTGCTTCGTGGGTAACGGGGATTGTGTTGCGGTATGGCGTGGTGATGGCGTAAGGCAATTGCGAACCGCTGCGGGTTGCGAGTTCGCCCATACGGGTCATCAGATAGTGAGCACGGTCTTCGCCTTCTTTGTCGAGAACCGATTCCAGGGCGTCCAGCCATTCCTGGGTTTCGACGGGATCGAGGTCTTGCATGGCTTGCTCCAGGGCGGAAAGGCTACCAGAATCGGTTGCCTGAGTTTGCGACTGGCCTTGTGGGCAGACGGTATAAATTCTTGGATTGCCGAAGGTTGTTTCGGCGGCGTGTAGTTTTACTACAAATCGTCGGCCGTTTCAGCCTTTCGAATGTATAGACGAGTAGTAAAACTACACATGAGCGGCTTATGGCCCCTCGTTTCGTTGTGAGAATAATCGTTACTGTTGGTCGTTAGCCAACTCGTACAGGTAAAAACTTGATGTCGGCTGCCAATAAAATCAGATTTTCAGCTATTTATCATCTTTGTTCGACAGTCGATCAGGTAGTGGCAGTTGAAAAAACACTACATCCAGCCTTTCCCCGCGCCGATCAAGGATAGACCATGAGCCTGCCCCCGCTTACCGAAGTTCCGGCAATTCTCCAGTCATTGGTCAGTCGTGCCGAGCAGTCGTTCCGTGCGGCGGTCGCTTCCCTGGACGACGACCACGGGCTGTCCACCTGGGCGCCCGAACGCTGGAGCGAGTTCAACCGTGTCGCCGCCGCCAGTGATTTTTTTATCGAGCAGAGTGTTCGTGACCCCTCTATGTTGCTGGAACTGGTGCGCAGCGGCGAACTGGACCGCCACCTGGCTCCCGGCGAAATGTGCGCTCAGATTGGCGCAGCCGTCCAGGCCGCCGAGACTGAAGACGAACTGGGTCGCATCCTGCGTCGCCAGCGCAGCCGCCAACAGGTGCGGATCATCTGGCGCGACCTGACCCGCCAGGCCGACCTGGTCCAGACCTGTCGCGATCTCTCCGACATGGCCGATACCTGCATCGACCAGGCCTATCAATGGCTGTACCAGCGCCACAGTCAGCAATTCGGTACGCCTACCGGGCGGCGCAGTGGTGAACCGCAGCACATGGTTATCCTGGGCATGGGCAAGCTTGGTGCGGTGGAGCTGAACCTGTCGTCGGACATCGATCTGATTTTCGCCTACCCCGAGGGCGGCGAGACTGTTGGCGCCAAGCGGGCACTGGATAACCAGGAGTTTTTCATTCGTGTGGGGCAGCGCCTGATCAAGGCCCTGGACCCGATGACCGTCGACGGCTTCGTATTCCGCGTCGACATGCGCCTGCGCCCCTATGGTTCGGCCGGAGCGCTGGTGCTGAGTTTCAACGCGCTGGAGCAGTATTACCAGGATCAGGGCCGTGACTGGGAACGCTACGCGATGATCAAGGCGCGGGTGGTGGCGGGTGACCAGGTGGCCGGCGCGCAACTGCTCGACATGCTGCGTCCGTTCGTTTATCGCCGTTATCTGGATTTTTCCGCCATCGAAGCGCTGCGCACCATGAAGCAGTTGATCCAGCAGGAAGTGCGGCGCAAGGGCATGGCCGACAACATCAAGCTGGGTTCGGGCGGCATCCGCGAGGTGGAGTTCATTGCCCAGGCGTTCCAGTTGATCCATGGCGGTCGTGACTTGAGTTTGCAGCAGCGCCCGTTGTTGAAAGTGCTGGCGACCCTGGAAGGCCAGGGTTATCTGCCGGCCAAGGTGGTCGATGAGCTGCGCCAGGGTTATGAATTCTTGCGTTACACCGAACACGCGATCCAGGCCATCGCCGACCGCCAGACCCAGATGCTGCCGGACACCCCGCAGGATCAGGCGCGCATTGCGTTCATGCTGGGTTTTGCCGACTGGGCGGCCTTCCATGAGCAATTGATGTACTGGCGCGGTCGCGTAGCCTGGCACTTCGGCCAGGTCATCGCCGACCCGGATGAAGAGCAGGACGGCGAAAGCGAAGTGACGGTGGGCGGCGAATGGTTGCCGCTGTGGGAAGACAGCCAGGATGAAGGGGCGGCGTGTCGTCAACTGGAGGAGGGCGGCTTCGCCGACGCACCCAAGGCGCTCAAAGCCCTGGCCGCCCTGCGCGGCAGTGCGCAATTGCGCGCCATGCAGCGTCTGGGGCGCGAGCGTCTGGATGCATTCATTCCGCGCCTGTTGGCCCAGGCGGTGGAGCATGCCAATCCGGACCTGGTGCTTGAGCGCGTATTGCCGCTGGTGGAAGCCGTGGCGCGCCGATCGGCCTATCTGGTGCTGCTGACGGAAAATCCCGGCGCCCTGCGACGCCTGCTGACGCTGTGCGCGGCGAGCCCGTGGATTGCCGAGCAGATCACCCGCTTTCCCCTGTTGCTTGATGAATTGCTCAACGAGGGGCGACTTTTCAAGCCCCCCCTGGCGCCGGAACTGGCGGCGGAGTTGCGTGAACGCCTGACACGCATCCCCGAGGATGATCTCGAGCAGCAGATGGAGGCCCTGCGGCATTTCAAGCTCGCGCACCGTTTGCGGGTGGCCGCCTCGGAAATCGCCGGCAGCCTGCCGTTGATGAAAGTCAGCGATTACCTGACCTGGCTGGCCGAAGCAATTCTTGAACAAGTGCTGGCCCTGGCCTGGCGCCAGACCGTGGCCAAGTATGGCGTGCCGCTGCGCACTGACGGCAGCCTGTGCGATCCGGGCTTCATCATTGTCGGTTATGGGAAAGTCGGCGGTCTGGAATTGGGGCATGGTTCCGACCTGGATCTGGTGTTCATCCACGATGGCGATCCGCAGGCGGAAACCGATGGCCCGAAACCCATCGACGGCGCGCAGTTTTTCACCCGGCTCGGCCAGCGAATCATCCATTTGCTGACGGCCCAGACCAACTCTGGACAGCTCTACGAAGTGGACATGCGCTTGCGGCCGTCCGGGGCGTCGGGGTTGCTGGTCAGCTCCCTCGGGGCTTTTGCACGCTATCAGGAGAACGAGGCCTGGACTTGGGAGCATCAGGCTTTGGTGCGGGCTCGGGTGCTGGTGGGCAGCCAGGACGTGGGTCAGGCGTTCGAGAAGGTTCGTGCCCAGGTGCTGGGGCGCAAGCGTGATTTGTCGACGCTGCGCCAGGAAGTCAGCGAGATGCGCGCCAAGATGCGCGATAACCTCGGCAGCAAGGTCACCGCTGCCGGAACCGCAGCGAATGCCTTTGAAGCCACCGCGCCGTTCGACCTCAAGCAGGATGCCGGAGGTATCGTCGACATTGAATTTATGGTGCAATACGCGGCCCTGGCGTGGTCCGAGGAGCACCCGTCGCTGCTGCGCTACACCGATAACATCCGCATTCTGGAAGGGTTGCAGGACGTCGGGCTGATGCCGGTCGAAGACGCTACCCTGCTGCGCGAGGCCTACAAAGCCTACCGCTCAGCCGCCCACCGCCAGGCTCTACAGAAAGACGCCGGGGTGATTGCAGGCGACCAGTTTGTGGATGAGCGCAGGCAGGTGCTGCGAATCTGGCGAGAACTGGGGCTGAGCTGAAGATTTAAATGTGGGAGCGGGCTTGCTCGCGAAGGCGGAGTGTCAGGCGACATTGATGTTGGATGTGCCGGCCCCATCGCGAGCAGGCTCGCTCTCACAATGGATTTGTGGTGCTGCACCATACTTGAAGTAGATGAATTTCCCTGTGGGAGCGAGCCTGCTCGCGATAGCGGAGTGTCAGGCGACATTGATATTGGATGTGAGAGCCTCATCGCGAGCAGGCTCGCTCCCGCAGTTGTAGAGTGACGGCAGCAGGCAACGTCCTAAGCCACAGTGATTGTCGAGGCGGGGAGGCGTAGGCCTCCCCGCATCGTTTTTGGAAGCCACATGAATATTCTGATCGTAGGGCCCAGTTGGGTCGGTGACATGGTGATGGCGCAGACACTGTTTCAGTGCCTCAAGCAGCGCCACCCACAGTGCGAAATCGACGTGTTGGCCCCCGAGTGGAGTCGGCCGATTCTTGAGCGCATGCCCCAGGTGCGCAAGGCCTTGAGCTTCCCGCTCGGCCACGGTGTGCTGGAGCTGGCGACCCGTCGACGCATCGGCAAGTCCCTGGCCGGTCAGTACGACCAGGCGATCCTGTTGCCCAATTCGTTGAAATCGGCACTGGTGCCGTTCTTCGCCAGTATCCCCAAACGCACCGGCTGGCGTGGCGAGTTCCGCTACGGCTTGCTCAATGACGTGCGCACGCTGGACAAAGAACGCTACCCGCTGATGATCGAGCGCTTCATGGCCCTGGCCTACGAGCCAGGTGCCGAGTTGCCCAAGCCGTATCCGCGCCCAAGTCTTGCGATCGACCCGGTGACCCGCGAAGCGGCGCTGGCCAAGTTCGGTCTGAGCCTGGACCGCCCGGTACTGGCTCTCTGCCCAGGCGCCGAATTCGGTGAGTCCAAGCGCTGGCCGGCGGAGCATTACGCCCAGGTCGCCGAGACGAAGATTCGCGAAGGCTGGCAGGTCTGGTTGTTCGGTTCGAAAAACGATCATTCGGTGGGCGAGGACATCCGCTCGCGCCTGATCCCGGGCCTGCGGGAGGAGTCGGTGAACCTCAGCGGCGATACCTCCCTGGCCGAAGCCATCGACCTGTTGTCCTGCGCCGATTCGGTGGTGTCCAACGACTCCGGCCTGATGCACGTGGCCGCCGCCCTGAACCGGCCACTGGTGGCCGTGTACGGTTCCACTTCGCCGGGCTTTACGCCGCCGCTGGCCGAAAAAGTCGAAGTCGTACGCCTGGGCATCGAATGCAGTCCGTGCTTCGACCGCACCTGTCGCTTCGGTCATTACAACTGCCTGCGCCAGCTCATGCCGCCGTCGGTGAACGATGCCCTGGGGCGTTTGCAGGGCGCACCGGTGGAGGTTCAGTAACTTGCGGGTATTGCTGATCAAGACCTCTTCGCTGGGGGATGTGGTTCACACCCTGCCAGCGCTGACCGACGCGACGCGGGCGATTCCCGGCATCAGGTTCGACTGGGTGGTGGAAGAAGGCTTTGCCGAAATTCCTACCTGGCATCCGGCGGTGGATACAGTCATTCCGGTGGCGATTCGTCGCTGGCGCAAGAACCTCTGGCAAACCATCAAAAGCGGCGAGTGGCGACGTTTCAAGCAAAGCGTGCGTGCCAAGAAGTACGATCTGGTGATCGACGCCCAAGGCCTGCTGAAAAGCGCCTGGCTGACCCGCTACGTCAAGGCCCCGGTGGCAGGCCTGGATAAAGAATCGGCCCGCGAACCCCTTGCAGCGCGCTTCTATTCCCGTCGCCTGGGCGTGGCTCGCGGTCAGCATGCGGTAGAGCGCGTGCGCCAGTTGTTTGCTGTGGCACTGGGTTATGACCTGCCCAAAACCATGGGCAGCTACGGCCTGAATGTCGATCGCCTGGTTGAATTGCCGCGCAGTTACCCTTACGTGGTGTTCCTGCACGGCACGACTTGGGAATCCAAGCACTGGCCTGAGCTCTACTGGCGTCAACTTGTTGAGCGCATGGGGCAGTTCGGCGTCGTGGTGAAGCTGCCATGGGGCAGCCCGCTGGAGAAAGCCCGGGCCGAGCGGATTGCCAATGGCCTGCGCAACGCCCTGGTATTGCCAAAGCTGAATCTGGGTGGGATGGGCAAGGTGTTGGCCGGCGCACAGGCCTGTGTGGCCGTGGACACCGGCCTTGGCCATCTGGCCGCGGCCCTGGATGTGCCGACCATTTCATTGCTCGGCCCCACCAACCCGGTGCTGACCGGTGCCTATGGCAAGGGGCAGATTCACCTCGCCAGTGATTTCCCTTGCGCGCCCTGCATGCAGAAACAATGCACTTATCCGCCGACCGCCGAAGATGCCCGTCGGTTTGACCTGAAACGCGAGCAGCCTCTGTGCTTCACGCGTCTGAATCCCGAGCGTGTTGCCAGCCACTTGAGCACGTTATTGGCTGAGGAGCCGCGCTGATGCAATTGGCTTTTGTCCTTTATAAATACTTCCCTTTCGGCGGCCTGCAGCGTGACTTCATGCGCATCGCCCTGGAATGCCAGCGGCGTGGTCACCAGATCCGCGTCTACACGCTGATCTGGGAAGGTGACGTCCCGCCGGGCTTCGAAGTGCTCGTGGCGCCGGTCAAGGCGCTGTTCAACCACCGTCGCAATGAAAAACTCAGTGCGTGGATGGAAAATGACCTGGCCAAGCGTCCGGTCGACCGTTTGATCGGCTTCAACAAAATGCCCGGCCTGGACGTGTATTACGCCGCTGACGGCTGCTTTGAAGACAAGGCGCAGAACCTGCGCAATTCGCTGTACCGGCGTTGGGGGCGTTACCGCCACTTTTCCGAGTACGAGCGAGCGGTATTCGCCAAGGATGCCAAGACCGAAATACTGATGATTTCCGAAGTGCAACAGCCTTTGTTCATCAAGCACTACGACACGCCGCTGGAGCGCTTTCACCTGCTGCCACCGGGCATCGCCCAGGATCGTCGCCGGCCCGCCGACGCCGATGAGGTTCGCGCCGCGTTTCGTGCTGAATTCGATCTGGCCGATGATGACCTGCTGCTGGTGCAGATCGGTTCCGGGTTCAAGACCAAGGGCGTGGATCGCAGCCTCAAGGCCCTGGCCGCGCTACCTTCGCAGCTTAAAAAACGCACCCGCCTGTTTGTAATCGGCCAGGACGACCCCAAAGTATTCCAATTGCAGAGCGCCGCGTTGGGGCTTGGTGACAACGTACGCTTCCTCAAGGGCCGCAGCGACATTCCGCGTTTCCTGCTGGGCGCCGACCTGTTGATCCACCCGGCGTACAACGAGAACACCGGTACCGTACTGCTTGAAGCGCTGGTGGCCGGCTTGCCGGTGCTGGTCAGCGCGGTGTGTGGATACGCCCATTACATCGCCGAGGCCGACAGTGGCCTGGTCTTGGACGAGCCGTTCGAACAGGCGCAGCTCACCGAGTACCTGGGGCGGATGTTGGGTGACGCCGACGCACGCGCGGCCTGGAGCCGCAACGGTCTGGCCTTCGCCGAGACGGCCGACCTCTACAGCATGCCGCAGCACGCGGCCGATGTGATATTGGCGGAGCACGCACAATGAAATTGATGCTGGCCGAACCGTTCAAGAGCCTTTGGGCCGGACGCGATGCGTTCGCCGAAGTCGAGGCGCTCAAGGGCGAGGTCTATCGCGAACTGGAAGCCCGGCGCACCTTGCGCACGGAGGTGGATGGTCGTGGCTTTTTCGTGAAAATCCACCGTGGCATCGGTTGGCGCGAGATCTTCAAGAACCTGCTGACCGCCAAGTTGCCGGTACTGGGTGCGGGACAGGAATGGAAAGCCATCCAGCGCTTGCAGCAGGTCGGTGTGCCGACCATGACCGCCGTCGCCTATGGCGAGAAAGGCAGCAACCCGGCCGACCAGCATTCGTTCATCGTCACCGAAGAACTGGCGCCGACCGTCAGTCTTGAAGATCTCAGCATGGACTGGGTCAAGCAGCCGCCACAGCCGAAGCTCAAGCGGGCCCTGATCGCCGAAGTGGCGCGCATGACCGGCATGATGCATCGGGCCGGGGTCAACCATCGCGACTGCTACATCTGCCACTTTCTGCTGCACACCGATAAGCCCGTGACCGCCACGGATTTCAAACTTTCTGTGATTGACCTGCACCGTGCGCAGATCCGTCCGGCCATCCCCCTTCGTTGGCGCAACAAGGACCTGGCGGCGCTGTATTTCTCTGCACTGGACATCGGTCTGACCCGGCGTGACAAGTTGCGCTTCCTCAAGGGTTATTTCCAGCAGCCGCTACGGCGGATCCTGGCCGAAGAAGCTTCGCTGCTGACCTGGCTCGAAGGCAAAGCCAACCGGCTTTATGCGCGCAAGCTGCGGTACGGGGGCGCGCTCTGATGTCGGGTTGGGTACTGGAGCCTTCCTACGCTGAGCTGGCAGAGGATTTCGGCAGTCTTGATGCAGTGTTCGCCCTCGAGGGCGAGCGTCTGACGCGGGACCCGCTGTCCGAGGTGATTCGGGTACAGCGCAGCGGCGTGAATTACTATGTCAAACGCTACACCGGGGCCGGCAAGGGGCTGCGGCGATACTTGGGTAAGCCGCGGGTCAAGTCCGAATGGCAGAACCTCAAGCGCTTCGCCAAGTGGGGCATCCCCACTGCCGAAGTCGTGGCCTGGGGGCTGGAGCGACGTGGCGCAGCCTATGACCGTGGCGCGATGATCACGCGCGAGCTGCCGGGCACCGAAGACCTCTCGGCATTGGCAAGGCGTCACGATCCAAGGCTGGCCAATCGTGCCTGGGTCGACGGGGTGAGTCGGCAACTGGCCGGCTATACCCGGACCATGCACGAAAATCGTTTTACCCATAACGATCTGAAATGGCGCAACTTGCTGATCGACGAGCAGTCACGGCTGTTCTTTATCGATTGCCCCAACGGCGATTTCTGGCGCGGTTTCTGGCTCAACTATCGCATCACCAAAGACCTGGCGTGCCTGGACAAGGTCGCCAAGTATCATTTGTCGGCCACTCAGCGCCTGCGTTTTTACCTGCAGTATCGCCAGCGTAACCGGCTCGATGCGTGTGACAAGAAGCGCATCCGTCACGTAGTGAGATTTTTCGAGGGGCGTGAATGACTGATTTTCTGGCGACTGAAGACCAGTCATTGTTGCAACGCCACGGCCTGGATAGCTTCGAAGCCCTTTGGGACCTGCAATTGGATGCGGTGGATGAACCCAACACCGCGGGCGGCGGTTGGAGCAGTGTCTTCCGGCTGGAACTGGAAGGGCGGGGTTATTACCTCAAGCGCCAGAGTAATTACCTCACCAGGACGTGGTCCCACCCCTTCGGCGAGCCCAGCTTTTCCCGGGAGTTTCGCAATATCAGCCGCTACCGCCAACTGGGGATTCCGGCCCTGCAAGCGGTGTTCTATGGTCAGCGCAATGTGGGCGGGGAGGTGCGGGCGATTCTGCTGACGCGTGCCCTGGACGGTTGGGATGACCTGGATTCATTGCTGCAACGCTGGTCCAGCCTGGCGGCGACGCAACGCGCCACCGTCCTGCAGGCTTGCGGGCAGTTGGCGCGACGTCTGCACGGCATGCGCCAGGTCCATGGTTGCTTCTACCCCAAGCACATTTTTCTGCAAGCCACCGCCAGTGGCTATCAGGCGCAGTTGATCGACCTCGAAAAGACCCGGCCGCTATTGTTCGGTCAGCGGGATCGAATCAAGGACCTGGAGCCCTTGCTGCGTCGCGCGCGAGCCTGGAGTGACGACGATGTGCGCCAGATGCTCTGCACCTACCTGGATCAACCGCTCAAGAGTGCACTGGTTGACCGCTGGATGACTCGTCTGACCGCCCGGCGCAGCCATAAGGAGGCTCGTTGATGCATTTATCCGAATTGAAGAACGCCGGCCGCAGTCCCAGCCTGCCTTTGAGCCTGGAGCTGGCGGACGCCGCCGGCCCGGCGCAATTGCAGCTGCTTTCCCTGTTGCGTGTGTTGCCGGGACAGCGCTACGTCGGTGCTGGCGTCTGGCGCGGTCGTCCGGTGTTGGCCAAGTTGCTGGTCGGCAGTAAAGCGGGCAGGCACTTTCACCGCGAACTGCAAGGCGTGCGCCTGCTGGCCGAGCAGGGGCTGACTACGCCGCTGTTGCTGGCCGATGGCCTGAAAGAAGGCGAGGGTGGCTGGCTGCTGTTCGAATTGCTCGAGGGGGCCGAAAGCCTCGGGGACGCCTGGAAACAGGTCGAGGGCCTGCCACTGCTCGCCGACGAACAAACGGCGGTACTGGCCGAGGCGTTGGGAGCGATTGCACAACTGCACAGCAAAGGCCTGTGGCAGGAAGACTTGCACCTGGACAATCTGTTGCGTCACGGCGGCAAACTCTATTTGATCGACGGAGGCGGCATCCGCGCCGAAACCCCGGGCCAGCCATTGTCGCGCAACAAAGTGCTTGAAAACCTGGGGGTATTTTTCGCCCAGTTGCCCAAATCCCTCGAGCCTTTCAACGAAGAGTTGTTGGTGCATTACCTGCTGGGCAACGCCGAGCACGCATTGCCCATGGAGGCGCTGCAAAAACAGATCGACAAGGTGTACGCCTGGCGCCTGAATGACTTTCTGGAAAAAGTCGGGCGTGAGTGCAGTCTGTTCAGCGTGCAGCGTGGTCCGTTCGGTTTGCGAGCGATTCGTCGTGATGAAGAGGCGGTCATGGCGCCGGTACTGGAGCAGGCCGATGCCTTGCTTGACCAAGGCCACTTATACAAGACCGGTGGGTCGGCGAGCGTTGGTAAAGTCGATGTGGACGGGCGCTCTGTGTTGATCAAGCGCTACAACATCAAAAACTTCGCCCACTGGCTCAAGCGCTTCTGGCGTCCGAGCCGCGCCTGGCATGCCTGGCGCGAAGGTCATCGCCTGACGTTCCTCGGTATCGCCACGCCCAAGCCGCTGGCGCTGCTGGAAAAGCGTTTTCTGTGGCTGCGTCGCGGCGCCTACCTGGTGACCGAGCACCTGTCGGGGCCTGACATCATCGAACGCCTGGCCCCTTACGTCGAAAACGGCGCCGCTCCCGAGCCTGAGTTGCTGGCGCTGGACCGGTTGTTCGCCGGCCTGATCCGCGAGCGTATCAGTCACGGCGATTTCAAGGGCCACAACCTGCTCTGGCAGGACGATCGCTGGGCGCTGATCGACCTGGACTCCATGTGCCAGCACCGCAGCCTCTCCAGCTTCACCCCCGCCTATGCCAGGGATCGTGCGCGGTTCATGCGCAACTGGCCGCAAGACAGTGCGTTGTATCAGGTGATTGATCAGCGGTTGCCCAAAAGCTTTTGAAGGGTGCCCCGATAGCTGCTTTGGCACGTCTTCTGTGTAGGAACTGCTGAAGGCTGCGATCTTTGTTTTACCCCTTGAGGTTCAAGGGAAAGATCAAAATCAAAAGATCGCAGCTTCGGCAGCTCCTACGAGGCTTGCCAACGCTTTTAAGCTATAATCCCGCCCTTTAGCTGCCCCGCGCCCCGGCGTGCGGCACATCTTTTTTCGAGGCGTTTGTCGCCTCGCATGCAGACATTAAGAGGCTAGACCCCTGTGGCATTGACGATTCTTGGCCTGTCCGGCGCCCTTAGCCATGATCCCTCCGCAGCGCTGTACATCGACGGCAAGCTGATCGCGGCGGCCGAGGAAGAGCGCTTCGTACGCGATAAACATGCAAAGAACCGCATGCCCTACGAGTCGGCGAAGTTCTGTCTGGAACAGGCCGGCATCAAGCCGTCCGACGTCGACGTGGTGGCAATCCCGTTCGCCCCGATCAGCCTGTTCGGCGAAGCGCGCTGGCATTACGCCAAGCGTTACTGGTACGCCCCGGATCGCGCCCTCGATGCGATCCTGATGGGCAACCGTCGCTACAAGCGCTATCGCCGCAAGATTGTCTGGTGCCTGGAGCAGCTGGGTTTTGATCCGAAAAAGATCAAGATCGAGCCGGTCGAGCACCACCTGGCCCACGCCTCCAGTGCGTACCACTGCTCGGGCTTCCAGGAGAAAACCGCGATCCTGGGCATCGACGGCAAGGGTGAATACGCCACGACCTTCTTCGGCTACGGCGAAAACGGCAAGATCCACAAGATCAAGGAATTCTTCGACCCGGACTCCCTCGGCGGGCTGTATGGCGCGATCACCGAGTTCCTGGGTTTCGAGATGCTCGACGGTGAGTTCAAGGTCATGGGCATGGCGCCTTACGGCGATGCCAGCAAGTACGACTTCTCGCGCCTGGCCTCGTTTGAAAACGGCGAACTGGTGATCAATACCGACTACGCCAACGTGATCGGCCTGCGTCGATATAAAGAGAAGGGCAAAGGCTTCTACTTCTCGCCGAAGCTGATCGAATGGCTCGGCCCGAAACGTGAAGGCGACATCGCCGACGAGCCGTACATCCACTACGCGGCCAGCATGCAGGCGCTGTTCGAGAAACTTGCGCTGCAGATGATCGACCACTATCTGGGCGACGTGCTCAAGGAAACCGGCAAGCTGGCGTTCGCCGGTGGCTGTGCGTTGAACGTCAAGCTGAACCAGAAAATCATCGCCCGTGACGACGTCAAGGAACTGTTCGTGCAACCGGCTTCCGGCGATGCCGGCACCGCCGTGGGGGCGGCAGCTTATGTGTCCCACGCCCGTGGCGTGCCGGTGGAGAAGATGGAACACGTCTACCTCGGCCCGGCCTACAGCAACGAAGACGTCATCGCCGCCTGCGCCCGCCATCCGAGCAAGCCTGCGTGGCGCAAGATCGACAACACCCCTGAGCGCATCGCCAAGATCATGGTCGACGGCAACCCGGTGGCCTGGTTCCAGGGGCGCATGGAGTTTGGCCCGCGTGCCTTGGGCGGTCGCTCGATCATCGGTTGCCCGAGCGCCAGCGGCGTGGCCGATCGCATCAACGAACAGATCAAGTTCCGCGAGCGCTGGAGGCCTTTCTGCCCGTCGATGCTCGACACGGTCGCACCGCAGATGATCAAGGTCGATCACCCCGCGCCGTTCATGACGTTCACCTTCGAAGTGGCTGAAGAGTGGAAAACCCGCGTGCCGGAAGTCGTCCACGAAGACGGCACATCCCGGGCCCAGGTACTCAAGCGTGAATACAACCCACGCTATTACGACATGATGAAGGCCCTGGAAGTACTGACCGGCAACGGCGTGTCCCTGAACACCTCACTCAACCGCCGTGGCGAACCGATGATCTGCTCGCCTACGGACGCTCTGAACATGTTCTTTGGCTCTGACCTGCAATACCTGATCATGGAGGATATTCTGGTGGTCAAAGACGGCGTGGATGCATATGACACGTTCGGCTGAGCGGCATGTATTGCAGTTCTGTCACGGTTACGATGGGCCGTTCCTCGACTGCGCCCGTCAGTATGCCAGTCTGTTCGCAGGCACTGGCTATCGCGTGACGACAGTGTTTCTTACCGGGGCGGCCGATACGGAAGTGGCCGCCCGTTGCGCCTCTGACGAGGTGCTGTTCATGGAGTACAGCTCCAGTGCCATCAGAGGCTTGAAGCTGGGCGCGATCAGCGATTTGAGAAAGATTGCCGCCTCGCGCAATTTCAGTTTTTGCATCGCCCATCGCTTTAAGCCGATCTACATCACCTTGCTCGCTACCGGTCTGCCGGTGATCGGAGTGCACCACGCGTTGGGGGACTATCAGCGGTTGACCAGACGGGTGTTCGTCCAGTTTTTCCGCAAACGCCTGAGCCTGCTTGGTGTCTCCGATGCAGTGCGTGACGACATTCGTCGTCTCTTGCCGAAATGGCCGGCTAGCCGGATCCAGACCCTCTACAACCGTATCGACCTGGAAGCCATACAGGCTGGCCTGGTGTCCCGGGACGAAGCGCGGCATAGCCTGGGGTTGGATGCCCAGGCCTGGATTGTCGGCAATGTTGGCCGTCTGCACCCGGACAAGGACCAGGCCACGCTGTTGCGAGGTTTTGCCCTGGCGCTGGAGTATTTGCCCGCCAATAGCCAGTTGGTGATTCTCGGCAAGGGCCGTCTGGAACAAGACCTTAAGGAACTGGCGCTGGAACTGGGCATTGCCGACCGTGTGCTGTTCCTCGGTCAGGTGCCTGAAGCGCGTCGCTATTTTCGCGCCTTTGATGTATTCGCTCTGAGTTCTGACCATGAGCCGTTCGGCATGGTGCTGCTCGAAGCCATGGCCGCCGGTGTGCCGCTACTGGCCACCGCCTGCGGTGGAGCAAAGGAAGTGGTGGAGGGTGTCGGCATTTTATTTCCGCTAGGCGATGCCGAACATATGGCGCAGGGGCTGCAACACTTGGCGGCCATGGACGAGTTGCAGCGTCGCAGGTGTGCAGAGCTGATGCTTGATCGCTTGCGTGAACGCTTTTCCGATCGGGCTGCTCGTGAGGCTTTCTGGCGTTTGCCTATGGTCGCCGAACTGGCGTCAAGGGCCTGATCCAATCAGATCCGCAGTTGGCGTCGGCGTAGCAGCCTCGCATGATGAGGCGGGGAAGTCCGTCCGGCGCGATACCGGGTTATTTATCAAGTCGTTCGGTGCCGCAAGGAAGACGATGAAAGTTTTATTTTTGGTCCAGAAAGAGCAGCGGGCCATCCTGGACCGCCTCTATGAAGGCGTGGCAGCCCATTGCGAGTGTGACCTGCGCTGGCTCGACAGCAATGAGCAGCGTAACTTGCGAGGGTATTTCCGGCGTCACGTGGACGTATCGCGTTACGATCGGATCGTATTTTTCCTGCGCTTCAAGCAGGAGATCCGCCAGGCGGCATTCATTCGCACGATCCCGAATCTGGTGATCCTGGAACACGACGCCTATCAGAACTACATTGCGTGCAAATACACGGGCAAGTTCAGTGCCCATTATCGTCGTCTGCCATGGGTGCGGGTCATCAGCTCCGGTTTCATGGTTGCTCAACGTCTTCGCACCGAAGGTTTCGATGCGGTGTTCGTACCCAAAGGCTACGATCAATCGTTATTGCAAAATCAGAATCGCGAGCGGGATATCGAACTGGCCTTTGTAGGAAGCACCAACAGCGCCGCCTACAGTGGGCGCAAGATACTGCTGGATGAGTTGGCACGCGTTGAGCCGCTGGTGGTAACCCGCACCAAGTCCGGGGAAGAGTATTGCGAAACCCTGAACCGCATTCGTTTTTTTGTCAGCGCCGATGTGGGTATGGGCGAGTTCATGATCAAAAATTTCGAAGCCATGGCCTGTGGTTGTGTGCTGCTGGCTTTCGATCAGGGGGTCGATGAAGCACGTGCGCTGGGGTTGCAGGACATGCATAACGTGGTGTTGTATTGCGACGTTGCGCAGCTTCAGGAAAAGCTTTACCGACTGCGAGCTGACCCCGAACTGGCCCATCGTATTGCGCGCAACGGCCATGAGCTGGCGCTGGAACAGTTCAGTTTCGCCCGCATCGGGCAAAAAATCGTTGAGGCACTGGAGCCGCCCTTGCGGCCTCGTGCACCGTTGAGTCTGCTGGAAAAATTGCGCCTGAAACTGGGCGTTTGACGGGAACCGTTCAGCTATCTGGCGTTCGGATGGCGTTTGACTAAATGGTATTTCAGGTGCAGTTTTCCGACGAAAGTGACATTACCCTGGTGGTGACCAGTTGCGGTCGGCTCGATCTGCTCAAGCGAACCCTTGAGAGCTTCGACCATTTCAACACGGCGCCGATTCGTGAAGTCTTCATTACCGAAGATGCCGGCGACGAGGGCGTAAATGCAGTTATCCCAGCGCATTGGAAGGATCGCTGTACCGTATTCGTCAATCGACCGAAGCTGGGGCAATTGGCGTCTATTGACCTGGCGTACGGGCATGTGAAGACCCCTTACATCTTTCACTGTGAGGATGACTGGGAGTTCTATCGCCCGGCCTTTGTAGAAGACTCGCGCAAGATTCTCGAATTACGTCCCGAAATCCTACAGGTCTGGCTGCGCAACTATGTTTACGACCTGTGCGTACACAGCCCTTACATTCGCCTGGGCGAGCGTGAGATCGTCGGCGGCGTGCCGTGTTATCCGCTTATATCCGACAAGCCCGAGTGGCAGAGTTTTTCCCTCAATCCCGGCCTGCGACGCCTGAAGGAGTATCAGCTGTGTGCCCCGTTTGCGGGCTATGGCGGCGAGAAGGCACTGTCGCTTCGCTATGCGCAACTGAACTTGACGGCGGTCACGCTGGAAGGGGATGCTGTTTTGCATACCGGATTCGGCGTCCATGTCGAAGTCCCTGTCGAGCGTCAGCGCAAAGCGCGTCGCAGACGCAGAGAGCAAATCAAGCTCTTTCTGGTTCTTTTGCTCGGAGTCTGCGTTGGCTGGATTATCAATTATTAGATGTCTCGAAGCACGAATCCTGGTCGGCGATAAAAGGTTTGCTGCTTGATGAGCATTATCAATGTTATGTGGGCAGGCGGTTTGCCGTTTGCTTCGGTACACAAGGTCCATCATCAGATCCTTTCGCGAATCGAGCCTGGGATGCCCGTAAAAACCTGGCTTTTGCAGGGGGCGGCTTCTGACTGTCAGGTCGATGTCGGGCCCGCGCATGAGTGGAATCTGACGTCAGCCCGACTCAAGGGGCGGCACATCTGGCGTCTGTTCAGACCCTGGATGCGAAGCCGTTTTCGGGAGGCTTTGCTCGACAGTGATGCCCGCGTGGTATTGCTCGATGGCCTGGGCGTGGCCCGGACTCTCTTGCCTGTGCTCAAGGACATGCCTCAGATCCGCGTGGTGGTGATCTTCCATGGCGCGACACGCCTGCACATTACAAGCCGTGAGTTGCTGCGCGGGTTTCCTGCTTCGCGCCTGAGTCTGGCGGCAGTCTCCGAGACCTTGGCTACGTCGCTGCAGGACGAACTCGGCCTGCCGGTCGTTGCATTACGCAGCGCGTTCGATCCGGTCGCCTTTCAGGCCTCACTCAAGCCTCGTGAGGAGGCTCGCGCCCGTCTGGGTTTATCCTTGGCGGACCAGCGTGTTTTTGGCGCCGTCGGCCGGTTGGTGGGTAAAAAGGGATTTGTCAGCTTGTTGGACGCGTTCGCGCGAGCGGCGTCGGGCCATGGCGATTGGCGCTTGGTCATTGTAGGCGAAGGGCCGAGACGCGATGCGCTCCAGGCTCGGATTACCCAGCCGGATCTTGTTGGCAAGGTCTTGTTGACTGGGCATCTGGAGGATGTCGCGACGCTTTATAAGGCATTCGACTGGGTGTTGATTCCGTCACTCGACGAAGGGCTTGGTCTGATCCTTCAGGAAGCAATACTGGCAGGCATCCCGGTACTGGCCAGCGAAATCGCTGTATTCCGTGAGCAACTGGGGGATACCGGCTGGTACGCACCGGCCAATGACGAAGTGGCTTGGAGTGAGGCGATCACAAGGGCTTCACAAGCTCCAGCTGACGCCGTAGCGCAGGCCCAGTACCAGGCACTGGCCCCTGAGCAGGCTTGGCTGAGTTTCAGCCAGACCGCTCGGAATTTGATCTTAAACGGGCAATAAGGCGCTTTCCAGCGCCTGCATGGGAAAGCTCTCGTTCAGGTTCTCCCTGGCAATATAACGAGCGAAATGTTGCAGGTTGCGACGCACAAGGCGGCGTGGCAGAGGGGAGCGCAGGAAGCGCATGTCGGCCACATCGATCAGTCCCAGCTTGTTCTCAGGAGTGACGACGATGTTACCCAGGTGCAATGAGCGAAAATAAATGCCACGAGCGTGAAGGCTGCGAATCAGCTCGACCAGTGTCGGAAGGGTCTGCTGCCAACTGAAGTTTTCCTGATTCGATAGTTGACGCAGGGTTTTTCCTGGCAGAGGTCGATACAGCACGGCGGTCATGCCGGGCTTTTGCAATTTGTAGAAAGCCAGCACTTCGAGCGTAGGCACGCCGAGTTCCTGCAATCGGGTCGCGTTGCTGATGAACCGCGCTGAATAAGGCCGTAAAAGGGCCGAAGAAAAAAACCGCTTGAGGCGAAACAATTTGAGGATATTCCCATCCTGCAACAGATAGACTTTCGGGCCGTGGCCGTCGGCCTCCAGAATACTGGCGCCTTCAATCAATTGATTCAAAGCGGCTTGGGGAAGCCGTGAGGATTGCATCGTAGGAAAGCCTTGTTGAAAAAAGAACCGGTGCCGTAGCGGGCCATGATGCCCAAAAGTTTGTGTTTTAACCATGCCGGTTTTGGCTGGTAGACCGTTTAGGAGCGATAGATGTACGCGACGCGTTGGGCACAGGCGTGGATGGCCTTTGGCTTGTTATGGTTTTTGATGGCGATAGCCCTGGCACCGACCAACAAGGTCTATCAGCAAGGTTTGATCGCGTTTCTCTGGTTGCCGGTGATTATCTTCGCTTGGTCAGCGCGCCATCGGCTGTTGGAGGTGTGGCGTGCCCAGCGGTTGATTTACCTGACGCTTCTGGCGTTGGCGGCCTGGGCGCTGATTACACTGTTATGGTCCGAGGTGTCGGAGCCAGGCCGCGAAGCCAAGCGACTGCTCTATATCCTGGCGTTCCTGTTGTTTTTCCCAATCCTTGCCAATCGTCAGCCCGAGCGAGTGATTCGTATCATGCAGTGGGGAGGGCTGGGGCTTGCGCTCGTCGCGCTGGTGTCGATTGTCGACTTCTACGGCATTGAAGGGCGCAACTGGGTGGCGCGCCTGGAGGGGTTGGGCAAGCTTTCCCATCCGATCCTGGGCACCTACGTGATTGGGCTGGCGGCGGTCTGGATGCTGCACTGGGTGCCGCGCCATATCGGGTTGCAGGTACTTTGGGCGTTGGCGTTGGCTGTGCTGGGTGTCTTTGTCGTGATGTCCCAGAGTCGCGGCGCGGCCCTGGCCTTGTTGCTAAGTGTGCTGGCAATGCCTCTTTACTGCACCGACCAGCGTACACGGGTCATCGCCGCCATGACTGTGGTGCTGGCCATGCTGACCTTCTGGTTGCTTGAACCGCTGGTGATGGCCAGAGGTGCGTCCTATCGGCCCGAGATTTTAATGTCGAGCCTGCATATGATGGCCGAACGGCCGTGGGGTGGCTTGGGGTTGGCGGGTGACTACAGGGTCGCGATTCCAGGCCACTCTTTTGATCACGCGCATAACCTGTTCAGCCACGTTGCCATTCAGCTCGGGCTACCTGGGCTGCTGCTTTGGTGCACGGTCTGGTTCGCTGTGCTGCGTGAAGCCTGGCGTGCCCGGGACACCCTGCTGGGCCGAGGCGTGCTGGGCATGTGGGTATTTTCATTCCTGGCGATGCAGTTCGACGCCGCGAGCCTGACAGGAACCCCTCGCGCGGAATGGTTCATCAGTTGGCTGCCGATCGGCTTGGCCGGGGTTTTGGTCTGGGCACGGGCCAAGCCGGGCGCCTGTGATAAAGTTCCGTGTTCTTCTTAATCAGTGAGCTCGACAATGAGTGACGCACCGCCCAAAACGGAACAGGATTCCAGCCTGAAGATCTATTTTCGTTTGCTGGGATACGTCAAACCCTACGCTGGCATTTTCCTGCTGAGTATCCTGGGCTTCGTGATATTTGCGTCCACCCAACCCATGTTGGCGGGGATTCTCAAATATTTTGTCGATGGTCTGAGCAATCCCAATGCGGTGCTCTTTCCCACCGTTCCGTATCTCAAGGACTTGAAACTGCTGATGGCGGTGCCGCTGCTGATCATTCTGATCGCTGCCTGGCAGGGCCTGGGGTCGTTCCTGGGAAACTATTACCTGGCCAGGGTATCCCTGGGACTGGTGCACGACCTGCGGGTCGAACTGTTCAACAAACTGTTGGTGCTGCCTAACCGCTACTTCGATACGCACAACTCCGGGCATCTGATTTCCCGAATCACGTTTAACGTCACCATGGTTACCGGCGCCGCCACCGATGCTATCAAGGTGGTGATTCGTGAAGGTCTCACTGTGGTCTTCCTCTTCGCTTACCTCGTCTGGATGAACTGGAAGCTGACGCTGGTGATGTTGGCGATCCTGCCTTTGATTGCATTAATGGTGAGCAGCGCCAGTAAAAAATTCCGCAAGCAAAGTAAAAAAATCCAGGTGGCCATGGGCGACGTTACTCATGTCGCGTCCGAAACCATCCAGGGGTACCGCGTGGTGCGCAGTTTTGGTGGCGAGGGCTACGAAAAGCAGCGCTTTGCCAATGCCAGCCAGGGTAATACCGATAAACAACTGCGCATGACTCGCACCGGCGCTGTCTATACACCCATGCTGCAACTGGTGATTTACACCGCCATGGCGGCTCTGATGTTCCTGGTGCTTTTTCTGCGTGGCGATGCGACGGCTGGCGATCTGGTGGCTTACATTACTGCGGCGGGCTTGTTGCCCAAGCCGATTCGCCAGCTTTCGGAAGTCAGCTCCACCATCCAGAAAGGCGTGGCCGGTGCTGAAAGCATTTTTGAACAACTGGACGTCGAGCCGGAAGTCGATAGGGGAACGGTCGAGAAGGAGCGCGTCAGCGGCCGTCTGGAGGTTCGCAATCTGAGTTTCACCTACCCTGGCGCTGATCGGGAGGTGCTCAAGGACATCAGTTTCACGGCGGCACCTGGGCAGATGATTGCACTGGTGGGGCGTTCAGGTAGCGGTAAGTCGACCCTGGCGAGCCTCATCCCGCGCTTCTATCACCATGACGTCGGGCAGATTTTTCTCGACGAGGTGGAAATAGAAGACTATCGCCTGCGCAACCTGCGTCGACATGTCGCCCAGGTCACCCAGCACGTCACACTGTTCAACGACACGGTGGCCAACAATATCGCCTACGGGGATTTGGCCGGCGCGCCACGGGCCGATATTGAGAAGGCGGCTGAAGACGCCTACGCCATGGACTTTATTGCGCAGCTGCCCAAGGGGCTGGACACCGAGGTGGGTGAAAACGGCGTGCTGTTGTCCGGCGGGCAGCGTCAGCGTCTGGCCATTGCCAGGGCCCTATTGAAGAACGCACCGTTGCTGATTCTCGATGAAGCCACGTCGGCCCTGGATACCGAGTCCGAACGGCATATCCAGGCCGCGCTGGATCAGGTCATGAAAGGCCGCACTACGCTGGTCATTGCGCATCGTTTGTCGACCATCGAAAAGGCCGATCTGATCCTGGTGATGGATCAGGGCCGGATTGTCGAGCGTGGTGTTCACAGCGAGCTATTGGCGCAGAATGGCTATTATGCTCGTCTCCACGCCATGGGATTGGACGCTCCCACTCAGGACATCGCCTGAGTACGGGTCAAGCCTGTGGGGGGCTGTGCTCCTGCAGGCATTTGTATCTAATCGCTTACTTGTAGTGACCAACCCACAATAAATCTATGACCCGCGCTTGATATGGTTCCGACTACAGGAAGTCCTGCTGAACGAATTTTGGATCATGAGGGGGTAACCCCCAGCGCGCGGGTATTCGAATGCTGCAACGTTATCTCTGGAAGCTGCTGCCCAAGTCGCAGCGCTCCTTCTTGTTGGGACGCTTGTCGGTGGTTGACCGACAGATCGTGAACAAATCGATGTCAGCCAACTGCCGCTTCCCCAAAGCCTTCGCGCAGCGCGCTTGTCTGTTCATCCATGTGCCCAAGTGCGCCGGAAGCAGCATTTGCACGGGCATGTTCGATGGCTACAGCCCGGGTCACTTGCCGCTGTACTGGTACCAGGAGCAATTTCCAGAGCAGTACGCGGGCAGCTTCAAATTTGCTTTTGTCCGTGACCCGTTGGAGCGCACATATTCGGCCTATGCTTTCCTGCGAGGGAATACGTTGGGAGCACGCGATCATGCCGCACAAAACCTGGTAAGCCATTATCGGGACTTCGATGATTTCGTCGCCCGCTGGCTGCATCCGGAAAACATTACACGGCAATTGCATTTCACCGCCCAGACGGATTTCCTCACCGACTCCCTTGGCCACTTGGCGATGGACTTCATCGGTTATCAGGAGTACCTGAGCCGTGATTATCAAAGGGTGTGCGAGCATTTGGGGTTGACTGCAACGTTGCCCCACGTAAATCGTACCCAGCAACGCGTGGCGTTGCCGGTCCGGGAAATCTGCTCTGTGCGTACCCGCCGTTTGGTACGGCGAGTGTATCAACGTGACTACGAGATGCTCGGCTATGAATGAAACGTCAAAGGTGTTGATGCCAACGTCAGAGATTGGCCCTTGCGCACTGGCTGTTGCGCCAAAGGACCGGGCCGCGATCAAGTCCCAGAGGCCGCGTTGTATCTGGCTGACTGGGCTATCAGGTGCGGGCAAGTCTGCGCTGGGCAATGCTTTGGAGGTGCAGCTCAACCAGCAAGGCTTGCACACCTGCCTGCTCGACGGCGACAACCTGCGCCGGGGGTTGTGCCGTGACCTGGGGATGGACGCCGAGGCGCGCAAGGAAAATATCCGGCGGATTGGCGAAGTGGCGCGCTTGATGGTCGATGCCGGCCTGATCGTGATAGTGGCAGCAATCTCCCCGTTTCGCGCTGATCGGGAGACGGCGCGAAAATTGTTCCCTCAGGGCGTCTTTCTGGAGGTTTATGTAAGCACGCCTTTTGAAGTTTGCGCCCAGCGTGATCCCAAGGGGTTGTATCGGGAAGCGCGCGCCGGGCGGATCAAGAATTTCACCGGGCTCGACAGCCCCTACGAGGCGCCGCTGTCGCCCGACTGTGAGATCGATACCAGCGAGGTGGAACTGGCCCAAGCCGTT
Organism: Pseudomonas sp. N-1-13; assembly: GCF_057787095.1. Lineage (NCBI taxonomy): Bacteria > Pseudomonadati > Pseudomonadota > Gammaproteobacteria > Pseudomonadales > Pseudomonadaceae > Pseudomonas > Pseudomonas sp. N-1-13. The sequence goes on from NZ_JBYNRI010000001.1 coordinate 435,321, forward strand.
GGCCGACTTTCGGCACTGCTGCAAAAGGAATGAAAAAAGCGCAGGTCAGGAGGGCCATGGACGAGCCTTCGCCAACCCTGTGCTAATATCGCGGCCCTGTTCATTTTGTATGTGGGATGCTCCATGAAGTTGTCCATGCCGCGATTCGATCAAGCCCCTGTATTGGTGGTCGGCGATGTCATGCTCGACCGCTATTGGCATGGCGGTACCTCACGGATTTCCCCTGAGGCGCCGGTTCCGGTGGTCAAGGTCGAACACATCGAGGACCGTCCCGGTGGTGCCGCCAACGTTGCCTTGAACATCGCCGCCCTTGGTGCACCGGCCTCTCTGGTGGGGGTGACCGGTGACGACGAAGCCGCCGACAGCCTGACCAATAGCCTCAATGGCGCCGGCGTGCGGGCGATATTCCAGCGGGTTGCGCACCAGCCGACCATCGTCAAGCTGCGGGTCATGAGCCGTCACCAGCAACTGTTGCGGATCGATTTCGAAGAACCGTTCGCCACCGATCCCCTGGCCCTCGGGGCGGAGGTCGATAACCTGCTCGAAGGCGTCAAGGTGCTGGTGTTGTCGGACTACGGCAAAGGTGCGTTGAAAAACCATCAGGCGCTGATCCAGGCCGCTCGTGCCCGTGGCATTCCGGTACTGGCTGACCCCAAGGGCAAGGATTTCTCGATCTACCGCGGCGCGAGCGTGATCACGCCGAATCTCAGCGAATTCGAAACCATCGTCGGCGGTTGCGCCGATGAGCACGAACTGGTGAGCAAAGGCGCTCAGCTGATGCAAGACCTCGACCTCGGCGCTTTGCTGGTGACCCGTGGCGAACATGGCATGACCCTGCTGCGTCCCGATCATCCGGCGTTGCACCTGCCGGCGCGTGCCCGTGAAGTGTTCGACGTGACTGGTGCCGGCGATACCGTGATTTCCACCCTGGCCGCGGCCATCGCCGCCGGCGAGGAACTGCCCCATGCGGTGGCCCTGGCGAACCTGGCGGCGGGCATTGTCGTCGGCAAGCTCGGTACTGCCGCCATCAGCGCCCCGGAGCTACGCCGCGCGATCCAGCGCGAAGAAGGCTCCGAGCGGGGCGTGCTGGGCCTGGAGCAATTGCTGCTGGCCGTCGACGACGCCCGTGCCCACAACGAGACAATCGTTTTCACCAACGGCTGCTTCGACATCCTGCATGCTGGCCACGTGACCTATCTCGAGCAAGCCAGGGCCCAGGGCGATCGCCTGATCGTCGCGGTCAACGACGATGCATCCGTGAGTCGTCTCAAAGGGCCGGGGCGGCCGATCAACAGCGTCGACCGGCGCATGGCGGTCCTGGCTGGTCTTGGCGCGGTGGATTGGGTGATCAGCTTCAGCGAAGGCACGCCGGAAAACCTGCTGCGCGAGGTCAAGCCGGATGTGCTGGTCAAGGGCGGTGACTACGGGATCGATCAGGTCGTGGGAGCGGACATTGTCGCGGCCTACGGCGGCACTGTGAAGGTGTTGGGGCTGGTGGAAAACAGCTCGACGACGGCGATTGTGGAAAAGATCCGCAATCACTGAGCCTTTGCTGGTGACAATGTGTCAGGCAATGCGCCAACCTGTGGGAGCGAGCCTGCTCGCGATAGCGATGTGTCAGCCAAATCGAGGCTGACGGGTCCAACGCCATCGCGAGCAGGCTCGCTCCCACAGGGCCCATCACCAACTCGATGACGTTAACGAGCCACCTTGCGCGGCACGATCTTCTTGAGCAATTGCCGGGCCTTGCCCCTCAGCCGGGTCAGCCCCGACTCCTTGCCCGGTGGCGTCAGCCCTTGCTGGTGCAGCCAATCCTTCCAGCGAATCCGCTCGTCTCGTACCAGCCAGCCGTCCTGCCTGGCAAAACTCTCCGCCAGGTACAGCCCGCGGGTGCTGGCCGGGTACAGTTGATCCTTCTTCAAGGTGTACAGCTCGGGCAAGGGTTGGCCGTCCTGTAGCGGCATCAGGTAAAGATCAGGTCGCTTGCGGTCCAGGCGCGCCACCAGTTGGTCTCCCTCCAGGCGCTCATCCACATGAAACAGGCTCAGGGACTTGGCTTCCTTGGGCACATCCAGGCGCAAATCGTAAATCAGTTGCAGCGAGGCCGTCGGCAGGTGCACGTAGGCGCGTGGTCGCTCGATCAGTTGCAGGTTGGCGCTGCGCACTGGGCGGGCCGAACCGGACAGCGGCGTCAGGCGAAACGGCAAGGCTTCACGATAATGCAGGGCGGTGGCGTATGGCGCGGGCAACCAGGTGTCATTGAAGCGTCCGCCAAGCCAGCCCTCGGGGGTTTCCAGAAGGCATTCTTCGGCAATTTCACTGATGGCGGTGAGCAGCGGCAGGTTCAGTTCATGGGCCGGGACATAACCGGAAATCAACTTGAGCACCACGTCGCCGCGGTCCTGTCGACGCTGGCGCACCAGCACCCAATAGTCGCGGTTCTGCCAGTGCAGGGTCAGGCGCACCGAGACACCGAGGTTTGCCAGTTCCAGGGAAAAACGCTCGGGGTCGTCCACCGTCACCGGACGGCGCCGCTGCAGGGTTTGGGAAAAATTCAATGGCATCCCGACGCTCTGGTAAGTCAGGCCTTCGGGTGTCGCTTCGACGAACAGGGGCAGGGTCTTGAAGTTGCTGGGGTTTTTTCTGATGAGCGTGCGCGGCATGTCGGCTCCTTCCTTAAGGCCGCGCAGGGCGGCGTCAGTTTTTACGTAGGACCTTGGCTACGGTCGCGACGTTATGGGCGAGGTGCAGCGGATTGATGGTGCCGACAATAGCACTGGCGACACCGGGATGTTCAAACAACAGTTCGAAGCTGGCCCGGACCGGGTCCACACCCGGGTTCAGGCAGACGTGACCGCTGGCCAAGGCTTTCTTCACCAGAATGGCCTTGCCATGCAAGGCTGCGTAGTCAATGACAGTCTTCTCGTTTCGTTCGTTCAGATTGTAGGTGACCATCGCGCAATCGCCTTGCTCCAGGGCTTTCAAACCGCCCTCGACGGTTTTGCCGGAAAAGCCGAAGCCGCCGATCTTGCCCTCGCGCTTGAGCGCCGCCAGGGTTGGGTAGACCTCGCTGTCGTTGAGGATCGCCAGGTCGTTGCCGTCGGAGTGCACCAGCACCATGTCGATGTAGTCCGTTTCCAGGCGCTTGAGGCTGCGTTCCACCGAGAGTCGGGTGTGGGCGGCACTGAAATCGTGGTGCGACTGGCCGTCACTGAACTCTTCACCGACCTTGCTGACAATCACCCAATCCTGACGCTGGCCGCGCAACAACGGGCCCAGGCGTTCTTCGCTGCGGCCATAGGCCGGCGCGGTGTCGATCAGGTTGATGCCCAGGTCACGCGCCAGTTTGAGCAGCATGCGCGCTTCGTCGTCATCGGGAATCTGGAAACCGTTGGGGTATTTGACCCCCTGGTCGCGGCCGAGCTTGACGGTCCCCAGGCCCAGGGGTGAAACCCGCGGGCCGTTATTGCCCAGCGGGCGATGCAAGTCGTGCAGGGTCGGTTGGCTCATGGCAGCAGTTGCTCCCAGGCCGGGATGCCCATGGGCGGTTTCGGCAGGTCCGGCAATGGCGCCGGATGGCTGGGGGTGATGCCATCGCGTTGCAGCGTGGCGATCACTCGATCGGCAAAGTCCGGGGCCAGGGCCAGTTTGGTCGGCCAGCCCACCAGCAGGCGATCCTGTTCGGCGAGAAAGGCGTTGTCCGGGCGGGTCAGGCCCGATTGCAGCGGTTCGGCGCGGTCGACCCGCAGCGTGGCCCATTGTGCGGCGCTGAGGTCGACCCAGGGCAGCAATTGGCCAAGTTCTTTCTGGGCGGTAGCAATCTGCGCGGCGGGCTCGCGGGCCACGCCGTCGGCTTCGGCAATGTCGCCGCCCAGGTACCAGACCCATTGGCCATCGGCGGCCGGGTGGGTGGTCACGGTGATGCGCGGCTTCGGCCCGCCCCCCAGGCAGTGGGCGTACAGCGGCTTGAGGCTCGGTCCCTTGACCAGCACCATGTGCAACGGCCGACGCTGCATGGCCGGTTGCTCCAGGCCCAGGGCACTGAGCAGATCGGCGGTGCCGGCCCCGGCGCTGAGGACGATACGCTGGGCGCGAATCTCGCGGCCATCAACCTTGAGGCCGATCAGTTCGTCGCCGTCGCGCAACGGCTCGATATCTTTGCCGGCCAGCAAACCATCGCCGGCCAGATCTGCCAGCCGCGCAAGCAGGCTGGGGACGTCCACCACCAACTCGGCCAGGCGATAGACCTTGCCCTTGAAGCGCTTGTCTTGCAGGGCCGGCGGCAGTTGCTCGCCCTTGACCTGATCGACCCGCCCACGCACGGCCTTGCTGGCGAAGAAGCTGGTGAGGTTGCCGGCCAGGGTGCCGGGAGACCAGAGGTAGTGAGCTTCGGACAGCAGGCGCACGCCGGACAGATCCAGTTCGCCCTCGCCAGCCAGGGCTTCGCGCCAGCGGCGTGGCATGTCGGCGATGGCTTCCGAGGCGCCGGTGAGGGCACCGTGCAACGCGTACTTGGCGCCACCATGGATGATGCCCTGGGATTTGATGCTCTGCCCGCCGCCGAGGCTGGCGCTTTCCACCAACACAGTCGAAAAGCCCTGGCGGCGCAGGCGCGCATTCAGCCAGAGGCCGGCGACTCCGGCGCCGACAATCAGAACGTCGGTGGAAATAACGGATGGCATGCAGCGACCTCAGTGTTCAAGACGAGGGCGCAGTATACAGACTCGATGGATGGAGTTTTCGCCGCTCAACCTGTGGGAGCAACGCTTGCTCGCGATACCGGCGCCTCGGTTCCAGAGAGACCGCGTCATTTTATCGCGGGCAAGCCTTGCTCCCACAGATTTCTCCTTGCCACACATGTGCTATCAGCCCCATTAATCCATGTTTTCAGTGCCCGGCAGTCTTGGAAAACAGCTGGATCACCACCACCCCCAGTACAATCAACGCCATCCCCAGCATCGCCGGCACGTCCAGCTTCTGCCCGTAGATGAACAGCGCCGCCACGCTGACCATGACGATCCCCATCCCAGCCCAGACCGCATATGCCACGCCCACCGGAACGGTGCGCACCACCAGGGTCAGCATCCAGAATGCGATGCCGTAGCCGGCGATCACCAGCAGCAGAGGCAGGGGTGTGCTCAAGCCTTTGATCGCTTTCATCGACACGGTGGCGATCACTTCGGCGCAGATGGCGATGGCCAGGTAGTAGTAAGCGTTCATAGGCGAAGATCCTCTTGAAGGGTGCGTCTTTCTGTGTGGACATTTTAGGGCACGGTAAGATGGGGTAAAGTCATTACCTATCTGTATACGAGATAGGTCGGGGCATGAGTGTTCTGTGGAATCTGGAGCAGCTGCGGCTGTTTGTCGGTGTCGCCGAGAAACGTTCGTTTTCCGCCGTGGCGCGGGACCAGCGCAAGGCTCAATCGGCCATTAGCAGCGCGATTGCGTTGTTGGAAACCGACCTGGGCGTGACGCTGTTCGAGCGCAGCAGTGGCCGCCAGCCGAAGCTCACCGAAGCCGGCGAGGCCTTGTTGGAAGAGGCGCGGGAAGTGCTGCGCCAGTGTGAGCGTCTCAATGGCCGGGCCCTGGCCCTGATGCGCGGTCAGGAGGCGATGTTGCGCCTGGCTCAGGATGAGGCGATGCCCTATCAGCCGGTCATCGACAGCCTGGCGGCCCTGGCCGAGCGGTTCCCGACCCTCGAGGTACAACTGGCCAGCGCCGCGCAGGGCGATGTGGCGCGCAAACTGGTGGAGCGCCGCGCTGACCTGGGGTTGTTGTTTTATCACGACCAGATCCCCGAAGCGCTGGAGCGCCGGGTGCTGGGCAGCGTCGAGATGGTCACGGTCTGTGGCAGGGGGCATCCACTGGCGAGCCATGATTACGTGACCTGCCTGGAAATGGCCCGGCATCGACAATTGCTCATGGCGACCCAGTCCAGTGTCTACCCCGGGAGTGAACAGGCCAGCCCGCAGGTCTGGCGCGCCGACAGTTTCTACGTCTTGGCCGAATGGCTGAGAAGCGGCCTGGGCTGGGCGTGGCTGCCACGGCATGTGGTGCAGTACCCGGCGTACCTGGGGGATATGGTCGAGCTCAACAGTGAGTGGACCCCGCCGGCCCTGGTGGTGGAGCTGGTCTGGCGCCGCGACGAGCCGTTGGGCCCGGCCGCGCGCTGGCTGGCGGAACGTTTTGCCGTGCAGTTGCAGGCGATCGGCTGAAAACCCGATAAACTCCGCCGCCATGAACAGAACTCTCTATAGCGCATTGTTTTATCTGGGGCTGCCACTGGTAGCGATTCGGCTCTGGTTGCGGGCACGCAAGGCGCCGGCCTACGCCCGGCGCATCGGCGAGCGTTTTTCCTGGGGTTTGCCGGTGATGGTGCCGGGAGGCATCTGGGTCCACGCCGTGTCGGTGGGCGAGAGCATCGCCGCCGCGCCGATGATCCGCGCCTTGCTGCAACGTTATCCACAACTGCCGATCACGGTCACCTGCATGACGCCCACCGGCTCCGAGCGCATCCAGGCGTTGTTCGCCAACGAGCCACGCATTCAGCATTGCTATTTGCCCTACGACTTGCCCTGCGCGGCCAACCGTTTCCTCGATCGGGTTCGGCCGGTGCTCGCGGTGATCATGGAAACCGAGTTGTGGCCCAACCACATTCATCAATGCGCCAGGCGCGGCATCCCTGTTGCCCTGGCCAACGCGCGACTGTCGGAGCGTTCTGCGCGCGGTTATGCACGTTTGCCCAAACTCACCCGGCCAATGCTCGCCGAGATGAGCCTGTTCGCTGTCCAGACCGAAGCCGAGGCCGAGCGCTTGCGCCAGTTGGGTGCCCGGGCGCAAACCGTCGAGGTCACCGGTTCGATCAAGTTCGACCTGACCATCGATCCGCAACTGCTGGAAAGCGCCAGCGCCTTGCGCCATGAGTGGCAAGCGACGGAACGCCCGGTGTGGATCGCCGCCAGCACCCATGAAGGCGAAGATGAGGTGGTGCTGGCCGCCCACCGTCGGTTGCTCGCCAGTTATCCCGATGCGTTGCTGATCCTGGTGCCGCGCCATCCCGAGCGTTTCGATTCAGTGCATCAATTGTGTGAGAACGAAGGTTTCGCCACGGTGCGGCGTTCCTGCGCACAGCCTGTCACTGCCCAGACCACGGTGCTGCTGGGCGATACCATGGGCGAGCTGTTGTTTCTCTACGCGCTGGCCGACAGCGCGTTTGTCGGCGGCAGCCTGGTACCCAACGGCGGCCATAACCTGCTGGAGCCGGCGGCACTGGCCAAGCCGGTGCTCAGCGGGCCGCACCTGTTCAACTTCCTCGAAATCGCCGCGCAACTGCGGGCTGCCGGGGCGCTGGCGGAAGTCGAAGATGCCGAAAGCCTGGCTCTGGCGGTACAACGCCTGTTCGAACTGCCTCGCGATGCCCAGCGCATGGCCGAGGCGGGGCTTGCGGTGATGCGCACCAATCAGGGCGCGTTGCAGCGGTTACTGGAGGGGTTGGGGCGGTTGATCGACTGAGTATCTGTGGGAGCAACGCTTGCTCGCGATGCAAGCGCCCCGGTTCCAGGGCGATCGAGTTGTATTCATCGCGGGCAAGCCTTGCTCCCACAGGAGGTCGCTGGCAGAGCTTCCCTCCGAGGGGTTACTGCGTCGGCCGCGAGCGCAGTTGCTCCGCCGCAGCCTGTGCCAGATCCGGCGGTAGAAAGTCCTTGTCCGGGTTGTAGTCGGGTTTGAGATAGCGCGACAGGTCCTGCAGATCCGACGGGCTCAACGTACCCGCTGCCTGCTTGAGCCGCAGGTTGTCGAGGATGTAGTCGTAGCGGGCGTTGTTGTAGTTGCGCACCGAGGTGTACAGCTGACGCTGGGCATCGAGTACATCGACGATGTTGCGCGTGCCCACCTGGTAACCGATCTCCGTGGCTTCCACTGCGCTCTGGTTGGAGATGATGGACTGGCGGCGGGCCTGGACCTGTTCCACATCGGTATTCACCGCCCGGTGCAGGTTGCGGGTGTTCTCCACCACCTGCCGGCGCAGGGCCTCGCGCTGTTGTTCGGTCTGAGTCAGTTGCGAGTAGGATTCGCGCACCTGAGAGCTGGTCAGCCCGCCGCTGTAGATCGGGATGCTCAATTGCAGGCCGATGGTGCGTTGCTCGGCATCGCCACCATAACGCTGGCCGGTGGGGCTGGGGTTGGTAAAACCGAGGCCATCGTTGTCGCCTTTTTTGTATTGGGCGATCGCATCGAGGGTCGGGGCATGCCCGGACTTGCGCTGACGCAGGGTGTCTTCGGCGGCCGTGACGGCGTAGTTGCTGGCCAGCAGATTGAGGTTCTGCTTGGCGGCCGTATCGACCCAGGCCTTGGCGTCGTTCGGTGCCGGCGGCAGGATCGGCAGCGTGTGGACGATGCCCTGGAGCGAGTTGTACTGACGGTTGGTCAGGGTGATCAGGGCTTCGAAGGCGTCGTCGACCTGCCGCTGGGCCAGGATCCGGTTGGCTCGCGCGGTGTCGTAGCTGGCCTGGGATTGCAGCACGTCGGTCTTGTCCGACAGACCCACGTCGAAGCGCTCGTTGGACTGGTCGAGCTGACGCTTGAACGCCGCTTCCTCGGCCTTGGTCGAGGCCAGGTTGTCCTGGCTGCGCAGCACGTTGAAATAGCTCTCGGCGCTTTGCAGGATCATGTTCTGTTCAGTGGCCGAGAGTTGCAGCGACGCTTGTTCGTTGACCGACTTCGCCGCCTGGAACTGAAACCAGCGATCGGCACGGAAAATCGGCTGGGACAGCGTGGCCTGGTAGACCGTACCGCTACGGGAGGCGGTCATGGCGGGCTCGTCGAGCTCGGTACGGGTGTTGTTCAGGTCGGCACCGGCCGACAGGTTGGGTAACAACCCGGCGCGCGCCTGGGGCACCACTTCTTTCTGGGCGCCATACTGGGCGCGGGCGGCGGCCAGGTCGGCGTTGTTGTCCACCGCTTCCTGATACACGCTCACCAGATCGGTTTTGGTGGTCAAGGGCGCTTCGGCAGCCCAGGCCATTCCATTGGACGCACAAGACACGGCAAGGGCCAGTGAGAGTTTGCGCAGCATGAGGCGTTCCCTACTTCTCAAATGATTGCGCACAAGAGGCGCGGCGTAGCGAGTGTAGTTGCGCGCACGCACGGCAACAATCCTGTATATGCGCCATTCATCACGCCTTTTGCCGTCGCGATGGCGTTCTGCGGTGGTTATGTCTAGACTGGCCGGGTTCTTGTCGGGGTGCCTTGCTATGAGGCTGAGATCGAATAATTTCGGATCCCGTTGAACCTGATCAGGTTAGCGCCTGCGTAGGGAACAAGATTTCTCGTCACCCGGCGAGTCCTCTTGTGCTTCGTCCGGGATGTTGTTCGACAATCGACTTTCGATCTTCGAGCATCCTCGAGCAGCAAGCACAGCGTCCGCACTCTCGTGCAGGGACGCGTCCATTCGTTACAGGTTCGCTCCGACAAAAATCCACTGCCTGGATGTGTGTCTGGAGAGCCCGTGATGACGACAAAATCAAAAAACGCGACCAACCTCAGTGATTCGGCCAAGGTCGATGAGCAATCGGTTCAGCCCTTTACCCGCTCGCAAAAAATCTATGTCCAGGGCAGCCGCCCGGATATTCGCGTGCCCATGCGCGAAATCAGCCTCGACGTGACCCCCACCGACTTTGGCGGCGAAATCAATGCGCCCGTGGTGGTGTACGACACTTCGGGTCCCTACACCGACCCGAATGTGATCATCGACGTACGCAAAGGCCTGGCCGATGTGCGCTCACCGTGGATCGAAGCCCGTGGCGACACCGAGCGCCTGGCGGGACTGAGCTCCAACTTCGGCCAGGAACGCCTGGCCGATCCCGAGCTGACCAAACTGCGCTTCGCCCATGTGAACAACCCGCGTCGCGCCAAACCCGGCGCCAACGTCAGCCAGATGCACTACGCGCGCAAAGGCATCATCACCGCTGAGATGGAATACGTCGCCATCCGCGAAAACATGAAGCTGGAAGTGGCCCGCGCCGCCGGCCTGCTGGACCAGCAACACGCCGGCCACAGCTTCGGTGCCAGTGTGCCGAAAGTCATCACCCCGGAATTCGTGCGTGACGAAATCGCCCGGGGGCGCGCGATCATCCCGGCCAACATCAACCACACCGAACTGGAACCGATGATCATCGGCCGTAACTTCCTGGTGAAGATCAACGGCAACATCGGCAACAGCGCACTGGGCTCGTCCATCGAAGAAGAAGTGGCGAAGCTGACCTGGGGCATTCGCTGGGGTTCGGACACGGTCATGGACCTGTCCACTGGCAAGCACATCCACGAAACCCGCGAGTGGATCATCCGCAACTCGCCGGTTCCGATCGGCACCGTGCCGATCTATCAGGCCCTGGAAAAAGTCGGCGGCGTGGCCGAAGACCTGACCTGGGAGCTGTTCCGCGACACGTTGATCGAACAGGCCGAGCAGGGCGTCGACTACTTCACCATCCACGCCGGCGTGCTGCTGCGTTATGTGCCGATGACCGCCAAGCGCGTCACCGGCATCGTCAGCCGTGGCGGCTCGATCATGGCCAAGTGGTGCCTGGCGCACCACAAAGAGAACTTCCTCTACACCCACTTCGAAGACATCTGCGAAATCATGAAGGCCTACGACGTCAGCTTCTCGCTGGGCGATGGCCTGCGTCCGGGTTCGATTGCCGACGCCAACGACGAAGCGCAGTTCGGTGAGCTGGAAACCCTCGGCGAGCTGACCAAGATCGCCTGGAAGCATGACGTGCAGTGCATGATCGAAGGCCCGGGCCACGTGCCGATGCAGTTGATCAAAGAGAACATGGACAAGCAGTTGGAGTGCTGCGACGAGGCGCCGTTCTACACCCTCGGCCCGCTGACCACCGATATTGCGCCGGGCTATGACCACATCACCTCCGGTATCGGTGCGGCGATGATTGGCTGGTTCGGTTGCGCCATGCTCTGCTACGTCACCCCGAAAGAACACTTGGGGCTGCCAAACAAGGATGACGTGAAGACCGGGATCATCACCTACAAGATCGCCGCGCATGCGGCCGATCTGGCCAAAGGGCACCCAGGCGCGCAAATCCGCGACAACGCCTTGAGCAAGGCGCGTTTCGAGTTCCGCTGGGAAGACCAGTTCAACCTCGGCCTGGACCCGGACACCGCCCGCTCGTACCACGACGAAACCCTGCCGAAGGATTCGGCCAAGGTCGCGCATTTCTGCTCGATGTGCGGGCCGAAGTTCTGCTCGATGAAAATCACCCAGGAAGTGCGCGAATACGCGGCCAACCAGCGCATTGAAGCGGTGGATGTCGAGGTCGCCCAGGGCTTGGCGGAACAGGCTGAGCGGTTCAAGAAGGAAGGTAGTCAGCTGTACAAGAAAGTGTGATTTGAGCTGTGGGGGGCGGTGTTTTCACTGCCCTCATCGCGAGCAAGCTCGCTCCCACAGGGGATCTGCTGTGGACGCAAAGTCTGTGTGCGCCGTTGATCCTCTGTGGGAGCGAGCTTGCTCGCGATAGCGGCCAAAAAAACAACAAATATTCCTCTGAGATAACAACCCTTGAACATCCAACCCAGCACCTACTCTCCCGACGCCGCCGTCCCCTTGGACAGGCGCGTCTTCGGCGCCCGTGATCTGTTCTCCCTGTGGTTTTCCCTCGGCATCGGCCTGATGGTCTTGCAGGTTGGCGCCTTGCTCGCGCCGGGCCTGGGCCTGAGCGGTTCGTTGCTGGCGATTTTCCTCGGCACGCTGGTGGGCGTCCTGCTGCTGGCGGCCGTCGGAGTGATCGGCAGTGACACCGGCCTGTCGGCCATGGCCGCCCTCAAGCTCAGCCTCGGCGGCAAGGGCGCGAGCGTGCCGGCGGTGTTGAACCTGCTGCAGTTGATCGGTTGGGGCTCATTCGAAATCATCGTCATGCGTGACGCCGCCAGCCTGCTCGGCGCCCGGGCCTTCAGCGAAGGCAGCCTGGGGTCGAACCCACTGCTGTGGACATTATTTTTCGGCGCACTGGCGACCCTGCTGGCAGTGAGCGGGCCGCTGACGTTCGTGCGTAAGGTCCTGCGCAAGTGGGGCATCTGGCTGCTGCTGGCGGCGTGCATCTGGCTGACCTGGAACCTGTTTGCCAAGGCTGATCTGGCGGCGTTGTGGGCGCGGGCGGGAGATGGTTCGATGCCGTTTGCCGTCGGTTTCGACATTGCGATAGCCATGCCGCTGTCCTGGTTGCCGCTGATTGCCGACTACTCACGCTTCGGCAAACGCGCAAAAAACGTCTTCGGCGGCACCGCGCTGGGGTTCTTTATCGGTAATTTCTGGCTGATGAGCCTGGGCGTGGCCTACACCCTGGCGTTCGCGCCGAGCGGTGAAGTCAACGCGCTGTTGCTGGCCCTGGCGGGCGCCGGGTTGGGTATCCCGCTGCTGCTGATTTTGCTGGATGAATCGGAAAATGCCTTCGCTGATATCCACTCGGCGGCGGTGTCCAGCGGCATGCTGACGGGGTTGAAAGTCGAGCACCTGGCCTTGGCGATTGGCGTGGTCTGCACCTTGATCGCCTGCTTCGCGCCGTTGGCGCAGTATCAGAATTTCCTGTTGCTGATCGGCTCGGTGTTCGCACCGCTGTTCGGGGTGGTGCTGGTGGACCACTTCATCCTGCGCAAGCGCGCCAGCCGGGTCGTGTCAGCGGCGTTGTGCTGGCCGGCACTGTTGGCCTGGCTGGGCGGGGTGAGCACCTATCACCTGCTGGCCAACTTCTACCCGGACATCGGCGCCACCCTGCCGTCGCTGGTCCTGGCAGGGTTGCTGCAACTGATACTGGGCCGGGCTTTCAACTACGGCCGGGAAACAGCTCGGGCTTGAGGATGCCATTGAGGCGCGGGTAAGCGATCTTCAGTTCGATGTGGCCCAGGGCGTATGGCGCGATAGTGCTCACTTGGTACTTGAGGATCACCCCGCCGTAGGTCAGCGCCACGTTCGGGGTTTTCTGGAACGGCCACTGCTTCACGAACTCCGGTTCCTGATCCAGTTTGGTGCTGATCAGCCAGCTGTTGTGGGCGACCTGCACGGCTTTCCAGAACGCCTCTTCCTGGCCCGGCAGCAGCATGTCCGACAGCGTCAATACCTTGTGCTGCTGGCGCGAATAGTTGATGAAACCGCGCCCCGGCGTACCGTGCGCACCTCCAGTGTCCAGGTAACTGGACAATTCGATGATCACCAAGCCGTCATGCTGCTCCCGTACCTTGGCTTGCAAGTAACTGCTGTTGCGCGGCGCTGCGCTGCGCAAAAACTGCTCGCGGTAGGCGGCCAGCGTCGGCGCCACCGGAGCGTCCGGTGTGGTGCGGGTCATTTGCAGCAGGCGTTTCTCGATAATGCCGTCCAAGGCCGGCTCGGCGGGAAAGCGCAGGGTGTCAATGTTGACCAGGGGGCAGTCGGCGCTGGCGCATCCTGGTTGCAGTTGTTCCGAGGCATCGCGGGTGGTTTCCAGCGGAGCGCGGTAGTTGGGTTGGAACAGGCTTTGGCAAGCGCCCAGGGTCAGGGCAATAGTGGCCACGCAAAGGGTTTTGAAAAGCGACATGGGCGTCCTTCATGAAACAGGGAAAGGCGAAAAGTTACCCGCTTCGACTGTCGGCAGGGCAATCAGTTCGCCACTAAGCTCATTAGAGTGGCTTTGAGGGCAGCCGTCTATCCCGATGACTGGAAAGGGGCTGCATCAAACGGTACGGGCGCGTTAGGATGGCGCGAAGCCGAGGCTGGAACCTCGCATCGATCCGCTGCAAACGAGGACTGTCATGACCGATTTCGCCAACGCCACACCGAGCGCCGTGGACATCGTAAAGCGTGAAAACTGCTTTCAGGGTTTCTACAAACTCGATCGCGTCCACCTGCGCCACGAGTTGTTTGCCGGTGGCATGAGCCGTGAAATCAGCCGTGAACTGTTCGTGCGTCATGACGCGGTGTGCGTGCTGCCCTACGATCCGCAACGCGATGAGGTGGTGCTGATCGAGCAGTTTCGCGTCGGCGCCATTGGCAAGACCACCAATCCCTGGCTGGTGGAGCTGGTGGCCGGCCTGATCGACAAGGACGAGCAACCGGAAGAAGTTGCTCATCGCGAAGCGCAGGAGGAAGCTGGGCTTGTCTTCGCTGCGCTCTGGCCGATGACCAAGTATTTTCCATCGCCGGGCGGCAGCAATGAATTCGTGCATCTTTATTTGGGGCGTTGCGACAGTGCGGGGGCCGGTGGCCTGCATGGGCTTGTGGAAGAAGCCGAAGACATTCGTGTGAAGGTCTGGGCTTTTGAAGATGCCTTGCAAGCAGTGCGCGACGGGCAGATTTGCAACGCGGCCAGCATCATTGCCTTGCAATGGCTGGCCTTGAATCGCGATGAAGTGAGGGGGCTATGGTCTTAAGCAAGCTGCGCGACCGTTATCGCGTCGATCTGGTCGGGTTGCAGGCCGCCTGCGAGGCCAACTACGCCCGCCTGATGCGCTTGTTGCCGGACATGCGCAACGACCCCGCGCCCCGGCGCATCGCCGTGACCCATGGCGACCAGATGCTCGGCGTGCTGGCCATTGAAGTGCTGCAAACTTGCCCATACACCACCACCTTGCAAGTGCGCCAGGAACACAGCCTGCCGTGGCTGCCGGTGCCGCAACTGGAAGTGCAGGTCTATCACGATGCGCGCATGGCCGAAGTCGTGAGCGCCGAACATGCGCGACGTTTTCGCGGCATCTATCCTTATCCCAATGCGTCGATGCACCAACCGGATGAAAAGGCCCAGTTGAACCTGTTTCTGGGGGAATGGCTGAGTCATTGCCTGGCGCTGGGCCACGAATTCGAGGTTGTTCGGTAGCTGCCGGTCAAAAACTGGACACTGGTTGTGAACCGGTTCCGGTTCGCGGGTTTCCCCTTTCGATCTTCCCCAGCATAATTGCCGCTTCATCCAATGGCGTAGTCGCGCCTGGGAGAGAGCGATTTGCCGAGCGTATCCACCTTGACCACCGCCGATACGGCGCTGCTGGTCCAACTGTCTGACAGTCACCTGTTTGCCGAGGCCGACGCTTCGTTGCTGGGCATGAACACCCGCGACAGCCTGCGGGCGGTCATTGACTTGGTGCTCAAGCAGCAGCCGAACATTGACCTGATGCTTGCCACTGGGGATTTGTCCCAGGACGGAACGCTGCAGTCCTATGAGGCGTTTCGGCAACTGAGTGCGCGTATCGACGCGCCGGCGCGTTGGATTCCCGGTAACCATGATGAGCCGCAGGTGATGCTTGAGGCGGCGGTCAAGAGTACGTTGCTCGATCCGGTGGTGGACATTGGCAATTGGCGGGTGACGATGCTCGATTCTGCCGTGCCAGGTTCTGTGCCGGGGTTTTTGGCCGAGGAGCAATTGATTCTGTTGGCCAATGCTTTGAGCGAGGCGCCGGAGCGACATCACTTGGTGTGCCTGCATCATCATCCTGTTTCGATTGGGTGTGCGTGGATGGAGCCGATTGGGTTGCGTAATCCTGAGGCGCTGTTTGCGGTGTTGGATCGGTTTCCTCAGGTGCGTGCTGTTCTGTGGGGGCATGTGCATCAGGAGGTTGATCAGGTGCGTGAGGGGGTTCGTTTGTTGGCTTCGCCTTCGACCTGTATTCAGTTTGAGCCGGGGAGTGAGGATTTTGCGGTGGGGGGCAGGCGCCGGGGTATCGGTGGTTGCGGCTTTTGCCGGATGGGCGGTTGGAGACGGGGGTTGAGCGGGTGGTTGGGTTTGCGTTTACCCCGGACTATGGCTCCAACGGGTATTAAGTTCGGCCCAACTGTGGGAGCGAGCTTGCTCGCGATGGCGGCCTTACAGCCGGCCAGGATGTTGTTGACCGGGTACATATCCATTGCTGCGGTAACGGCCACTTATGGTTCCGCCCTTACGGCGGGTCACTTTCGAAAAGCGCGAAAGTAACCAAAGCGCTTCTGCCCCACCACTCGGCACCTCGCCTAGGCTCGGTGTGCCCGAACGTAGGCATTGCTCCGTGGGCCCGCCGCGAAGGGCCATCCATGGCCCAGCGCGGCTAACCCGGCATCCATGCCGGGTTGCCCACTCCACAATGCCTGCGTTCGGCCAGCGTGGTTAACGGGGCGCCCAAGATCAACCTCCACCGCGAGGCGGCCTGAGAGCCGGCCTGGCTCTTGCAGGTGTACACCCATCAGACTTGTTTGAGCTGGACCTGTGGGAGCAAAGCTTGCTCGCGAAGGCGGCGGTACATTCGGCATTGATGCAAGCAGACTCACCGCTATCGCGAGCAAGCTTTGCTCCCACAAGATTGGCGGTGGGCACTGATCTTATAAGCGACCGAAATCAGGCCGCCATCGCGAGCCTGCTCGCGATGGCGGCCTGACAGCCGACCAGGGTTGTGGGAATGGTCGGACACGCGTCCTGACGCAAGCAGATTTTTCCGACGAACTCTGGCGGTTGCCGGGTGGGAAGGGCTGTCGCTAGTCTTTTTCCGTCGCTGCAAATTCAGCGGCCGGGCTTGGAAATCCGATAAGTAGACGGCGCGAAAGCGCCCTTCATAACGTATGCTTGCGGTCGTTTTTTGACCATGCTTTCGTTATGGCGGCTGTGCGCGGGAGACCTTCGGGTCTGTCGGGCTCGTTTACCCCGGTTTTCCAACCTGCGTACGGCTGCCACCCCCTCGCTTGGAAACGAACGTGGTAGCTCCAACCAGTAAACGGAGTGTCACCCTATGTTCAAAGCCACACCCAATCCCCCCGAAACTGATCCCTCATCACCCCACGCCGGTCTCGATCCCCAAAAACTCGATGAAGCCGCCAAGCGGGCCATCGACCATTACCTCGACCCCAAGCCCCAACCCCCAACCCCCAACCCCCAACCCAAGAAGAAACAACCCTCAGGTCCATTGTTCTCCGTCGCGGAGAGCGCAGACACCGAAACCCTCCTAGCCAACCTCAGCGAAACCCTGGCCTCCGCCAACGCCATGCTCGGCGACCTGACCTTCGACCTGGAAGGCTCGCGTCGGCATTTCGCCCTGGGAGTCCAGCAGATGATCGAACTCAGTGAATTGTTGGCGAACCGGGCGTTGGATATCGTCGATCCGCGCTAGCGCCGAGCGGAAGCATTGTGTGGGAGCACTTATCGCCGACCTGTCTCCGGTGGCAGTACTTCAATCCAACTGTGGGAGCGAGCTTGCTCGCGAAGATGGTGGTACATCCAACGCTGATGCAAGCTGGTCCACCGCCATCGCGAGCAAGCTCGCTCCCACATTTTTTTCGAGTTGTTCTCAGGTATCGCATTCACCACAAATCCCTGTGGGAGCGAGCCTGCTCGCGATGGCAGCGGCACATTCAGTATTGATGCAAGCAGACCCATCGCCATCGCGAGCAAGCTCGCTCCCACAGGAGAAACGCGATCACCCTAAGCCAGGTCGGCTCTCAGGCCGCCTCGCGGTGGACGTTGATCTTGGGCGCCCCGTTAACCACGCTGGCCGAACGCAGGCATTGTGGAGTGGGCATCCCGGCATGGATGCCGGGATAGCCGCGCTGGGCCATGGATGGCCCTTCGCGGCGGGCCCACGGAGCAATGCCGGAGTGAGGGCACACCGAGCCTAGGCGAGGTGCCGAGTGGTGGGGCAAAAGCGTTTTGCTTACTTTTGCCTGGGCCGGCATTCCGGCTTCTCAAAAGTGAGCCGCTGTAAGAGCGGAACCATAAGTAGCCGTTACCGCAGCAATGGATATGTACTCAATCAGACCGCCATCGCGAGCAGGCTCGCTCCCACAGTTTGATCGAAGTACAACCGGGAGAAACAGATCGGCTACAAAGCCGCCTCGCGAGCAAGCTTTGCTCCCACAGGTGCTGTGATCGACGGATCATAGGAGGCGACAACACGGGCAAATCCCCCCCAATCACCGCAATCTCCCTGTAAACTCCGCCCTTTGCCCAACACCCAGGGAGTCGGCAATGTCGGGTTCGATCCTTTACATCCACGGCTTCAACAGCGCCCCAGCGTCGACCAAGGCCAGTCAGTTGATCGAAGTAATGGCACGCCTCGGCCTCAGCGACCAGCTACAGGTGCCCGCCTTGCATCACCACCCCCGCCAGGCCATCGGTCAGCTGGAACAGGCGATTGCACAACTGGGCCGCCCACTGCTGGTCGGCAGCTCGCTCGGCGGCTACTATGCGACTCACTTGGCCGAGCGCCACGGGCTCAAGGCCCTGCTGGTCAACCCTGCGGTCAGCCCCCATCGGATGTTCGACGGTTACCTGGGCACGCAGAAGAATTTGTACACCGATGAAACCTGGGAATTGACCCACGACCACGTCACGGCCCTGGCCGAACTGGAAGTGCCGGCGCCCCAGGATCCGCAGCGGTATCAGGTATGGTTGCAAACCGGTGACGAAACGCTGGATTATCGCCACGCCCAGCAGTATTACCGCGCCTGTGCCTTGCGCATCCAGGCCGGCGGCGACCACAGTTTTCAAGGGTTTGCCCAGCAGTTGCCGGCGCTGTTGAGTTTTGCCGGCATTGGCGCCGATTTGTACCAGGCGATCGACTTCACGTCGCTGTGAGCCATCGCCTCTTTTTCATTGAACACTGACGACGAGACCCCATGGCCACTCCCAGCGCTAGCTCTTATAACGCAGACGCCATCGAAGTCCTCTCGGGCCTCGACCCGGTGCGCAAGCGCCCCGGCATGTACACCGACACCAGTCGGCCGAACCACCTTGCCCAGGAAGTCATCGACAACAGTGTCGACGAAGCCTTGGCCGGGCACGCCCGTTCGGTGCAGGTCATCCTGCACGCCGATCACTCGCTGGAAGTCAGCGACGACGGTCGCGGTATGCCGGTGGATATTCACCCTGAAGAGGGCGTATCCGGCGTCGAGTTGATCCTCACCAAGCTCCATGCGGGTGGCAAGTTTTCCAACAAGAACTACCAGTTCTCCGGCGGTTTGCACGGGGTAGGTATTTCCGTGGTCAACGCCTTGTCGACCCTGGTCCGCGTGCGGGTCAAGCGTGACGGCAACGAATACCAGATGACGTTCGCCGATGGCTACAAGGCCACCGAACTGGAAGTGGTCGGCACCGTCGGCAAGCGCAACACCGGGACCAGCGTGTATTTTGCGCCGGACCCGAAGTATTTCGATTCGCCTAAATTCTCCGTCACCCGCCTCAAGCACGTGCTCAAGGCCAAGGCCGTGTTGTGTCCGGGGCTGCTGGTCAGTTTCGAGGACAAGGCCACCGGCGAGAAAGTCGAGTGGCATTATGAGGACGGCCTGCGTTCTTACCTGGTGGACGCGGTCAACGGTTTCGAACGCCTGCCGGACGAGCCATTCTGCGGCAGCCTGGCCGGGAACAAGGAAGCGGTGGACTGGGCGCTGTTGTGGCTGCCCGAAGGCGGCGAAAGCGTCCAGGAAAGCTACGTCAACCTGATCCCCACCGCTCAGGGCGGCACCCACGTGAACGGGTTGCGCCAGGGTTTGCTCGACGCCATGCGCGAGTTCTGCGAGTTCCGCAACCTGCTGCCCCGTGGCGTGAAGCTGGCGCCGGAAGACGTCTGGGAGCGCATTGCCTTCGTATTGTCGATGAAGATGCAGGAGCCGCAATTCTCCGGCCAGACCAAAGAGCGTCTGTCGTCCCGCGAAGCGGCGGCGTTTGTTTCCGGGGTGGTCAAGGACGCGTTCAGCCTGTGGCTCAATGCTAACCCGGAAACCGGCTTGGCCCTGGCAGAACTGGCGATCAACAACGCCGGCCGGCGCCTCAAGGCCAGCAAGAAGGTCGAGCGCAAGCGCATCACCCAGGGGCCGGCGTTGCCCGGCAAGCTCGCTGACTGTGCC
This sequence comes from Pseudomonas sp. N-1-13, assembly GCF_057787095.1. Taxonomy (NCBI): domain Bacteria; kingdom Pseudomonadati; phylum Pseudomonadota; class Gammaproteobacteria; order Pseudomonadales; family Pseudomonadaceae; genus Pseudomonas; species Pseudomonas sp. N-1-13. The sequence continues at coordinate 455,158 of NZ_JBYNRI010000001.1, forward strand.
GGGCAGGACCCGATGCGTTCCGAGCTGTTTTTGGTGGAAGGTGATTCCGCCGGCGGTTCGGCCAAGCAGGCGCGGGACAAAGAGTTCCAGGCGATCCTGCCGTTGCGCGGCAAGATCCTCAACACCTGGGAAGTGGACGGCAGCGAAGTGCTGGCCAGCCAGGAAGTGCATAACATTGCCGTGGCCATCGGTGTCGATCCGGGCGCCGCGGACATGAGCCAACTGCGTTACGGCAAGATCTGCATCCTCGCCGACGCCGACTCCGACGGTCTGCACATCGCCACGTTGCTCTGCGCGTTGTTCGTCCAGCATTTCCGCCCGCTGGTGGACGCCGGTCACGTCTACGTGGCGATGCCGCCGCTGTACCGCATCGACCTGGGCAAAGAGATCTACTACGCCCTGGACGAGGCTGAGCGCGATGGCATTCTTGATCGTTTGGTGGCCGAAAAGAAACGCGGCAAACCGCAGGTCACCCGATTCAAGGGCCTTGGCGAGATGAACCCGCCGCAACTGCGCGAAACCACCATGGATCCGAACACGCGCCGCCTGGTGCAGTTGACCCTGGATGATTTCGAAGCGACCTCGGAAATGATGGACATGCTGCTGGCGAAAAAACGCGCTGGCGATCGCAAGTCCTGGCTCGAATCCAAAGGGGACCTGGCCGAGGTGCTGGCCTGATGCGCAACGGTTTCGCCCTGGCGTTGTTGCTGTGGGCGGGGGTGGTGGTCGCAGGTCCTGCACCGCAGTTGAAGTTGCTGTCCGAGCATGCCGTCGAGGATTTGCGTGGCGGTAACTTGTCCGGGCTGGCCGTGTGCGGGGGTGAAATGTGGACGGTGTCGGATCGCGATGACGATCGGATCTACCGTCTCAAGTCTTCTGATGCGCCGGTCTGGCAGGCAGAAGCCGTTGAAATCGAGGTGCCGCCGGTGCCGGACAGCGGTTTGCCGTGGGGTTTGAGATCGCGGACCTGGGCTGCGTCGTACCTGCGCGGTGGCGAGCTGGATTTCGAAGGCATCAGTTGTGACAGTGCCGGCAATCGCTACGTGGTCAGTGAATCCCATGCCGCGGTGTTGCAGGTGTCGCCGACGGGCGCCGCGTCCTGGTTGAAAATCGGACCGGCGATGATCCGCCAGGCGCGGGCCAGCGGCATGTTGCTGCATTTCAATGCGTTGTTTGAAGGCTTGGCGATCAATCCGGCCGGTGATCAGCTATGGCTGGCCGCTGAGCGGGAGCGTCGCGGGTTGTTGCTGATCAAGCGTCAGCAAGCGGTGTGGGAGTGTGATGGCAACTGCGTGTTGCTCAGTGAAGCGGGGAAGCAGATGCAACCTGAGCAGTTTCTCAATGCCCGGGCGGTATCACGGGATTTCGCCGATCTGTCACTGTTCGACGGCAAGCTGTTTACCCTGGAGCGCAACGCTTATCAGATTTGCCGGCGTGACTCGCAAACCGCTCAAGTGGAGCGTTGCTGGTCGTTCGCCGCCGAGGCGTTGCAGGAAAACCGTCGTTATTCACAGAACTACGGCTTGGCCGAAGCGCTGGTGGTGGATGCCGAGGGCGCCTGGGTTGGTCTGGATAACAACGACGGGGCACGGGCCGACGGCGAACAGCGGCCGATCATCTGGCGCTTTGCCGCGCCGGACGGTGGTTGGGGCGCCACGCCATGAGCCAGCAACCGCCGGGCAAGCGCGCCGGCCGGGTGTTGATGATACTGGCCTGGTGCGCGGCGCTGTTTCTGGCGACGCGGTTTTTTGCCCAGTGGGAGCAGCGTGCGCAGAATCCCAATACCGAGGTGTATTCGCAAAAGGGTGAAGGTTTTATCGAGGTGAAGCTGGTCAGCAATAAACAGGGGCATTTTGTCGCCAGCGGCCAGATCAACGGCCAACCGGTGGACTTCATGCTCGACACCGGCGCCACGGACGTGGCGATCCCGCAGGAGCTGGCTGCGCGCCTCAAGCTGGAAAAAGGTTTCGGTGTGACGTTGAGCACCGCCAACGGTTTGAGCGAGGGTTATCGCACCCGTATCGACCGTTTGCAATTGGGTGACATCGTATTGCGCGATGTCCGTGCCCTGGTGGCGCCAGGCCTGGGCGGCACGCAAGTGCTGCTGGGCATGAGCGCCCTGAACAAACTTGAATTTACCCAGCGCGGCGGCACCATGTTGCTGCGCCAGACAACGAACTGATGAGGCCCGCATGAGCGATATTCTTGCAGACAGCTTAGACGGCGTAGAGCGCCGGTCGCTGGCTGACTTCACCGAAAATGCCTACCTCAATTACTCCATGTACGTGATCATGGACCGCGCCTTGCCGCACATCGGCGACGGTCTCAAGCCGGTTCAGCGGCGGATCATCTACGCCATGAGTGAGCTGGGGCTGGATGCCGATTCCAAGCACAAGAAGTCGGCGCGTACCGTCGGTGACGTGCTGGGTAAGTTCCATCCTCACGGCGATTCGGCCTGCTACGAAGCCATGGTGCTGATGGCCCAGCCGTTCAGCTACCGCTACACCCTGGTGGACGGCCAGGGGAACTGGGGTGCGCCAGACGATCCCAAGTCTTTTGCTGCCATGCGTTACACCGAGGCACGGCTGTCGCGTTATTCCGAAGTGCTGCTCAGCGAGCTGGGCCAGGGCACCGCGGACTGGGGGCCGAACTTCGACGGCACCCTCGACGAACCCTTGGTGTTGCCGGCGCGGTTGCCGAACATCCTGCTCAATGGCACCACCGGTATCGCCGTGGGCATGGCCACCGATGTGCCGCCCCACAACCTGCGGGAAGTGGCCACCGCGTGCGTGCGCTTGCTGGACGAGCCCAAAGCCACGGTGGAGCAGCTCTGCGAACACATTCAGGGCCCGGACTACCCAACCGAAGCGGAAATCATCACCCCGCGCGCCGACCTGCTGAAGATCTACGAAACCGGTCGCGGTTCGGTGCGTATGCGCGCGGTGTACCACATCGAAGATGGCGACATCATCGTCACCGCCCTGCCGCACCAGGTTTCCGGGGCCAAGGTGCTGGAACAGATTGCCGCGATGATGCAGGCAAAACCGTCGAAAGCACCGCAAGTCGCTGACCTGCGCGACGAATCCGACCACGAGAACCCCTGCCGGATCGTGATTATTCCGGTCAACAGTCGGGTTGATCATGACGCGCTGATGCAGCACCTGTTTGCCAGTACCGATCTTGAGTCCAGCTACCGGGTCAACATCAACATCATCGGTCTGGACGGCAAGCCACAGCTGAAAAACCTGCGGGCGCTGCTGGTGGAATGGCTGGAGTTCCGGGTCAAGACCGTGCGCCGGCGCCTGCAATTTCGCCTGGACAAGGTCGAACGTCGCCTGCACCTGTTGGACGGTTTGCTGATTGCCTACCTCAACCTGGATGAAGTGATTCATATCATCCGTACCGAGGAGCACCCCAAGGCCAGCCTGATCGAGCGTTTCGCCTTGAGCGAAATCCAGGCCGACTACATTCTCGATACCCGCCTGCGGCAACTGGCGCGGCTGGAAGAGATGAAGCTGCGGGCCGAGCAGGATGAACTGCTCAAGGAGCAGGCCAAGCTGCAAGCCTTGCTGGGCAGCGAAGCCAAGCTCAAGAAGCTGGTGCGCACCGAACTGCTCAAGGACGCCGAAACCTACGGCGACGACCGTCGCTCGCCTATCGTCGAGCGCGCCGAAGCCAAGGCGCTGAGTGAGCACGATCTGCTGCCGAACGAGAAAGTGACTGTCGTGCTGTCAGAAAAAGGTTGGGTACGCTCTGCCAAAGGTCATGATATTGACGCGACGGGGCTTTCCTACAAGGCCGGGGATGGCTTCAAGGCCCTGGCGGCCGGGCGTTCCAACCAGTTTGCGGTGTTCGTCGACTCCACCGGACGCAGTTATTCGGTGCCGGCGCATACCCTGCCATCGGCTCGCGGACAGGGCGAGCCACTGACCGGTCGATTAACTCCTCCACCGGGTGCAACTTTTGAATGCGTGCTGATGCCTGATGATGACGGGCTGTACGTTATTGCGTCGGACGCCGGCTACGGGTTTGTCGTCAAGGGTGAGGACCTGCAAGCCAAGAACAAGGCGGGCAAGGCGTTGTTGAGCCTGCCGAATAACGCCAAGGTCATAGCGCCGCGACCTGTGTCCGATCGTGAGAACAACTGGCTGGCATCGGTGACGACCGAAGGTCGGTTGCTGGTCTTCAAAATCAGTGACTTGCCACAGTTGGGTAAAGGTAAAGGCAACAAGATCATCGGTATTTCCGGCGAACGGGTGGCAAGTCGTGAGGAATATGTCACGGATATTGCAGTGTTGCCGGAAGGCGCCACGCTTGTGCTGCAGGCTGGAAAGCGTACGCTTTCGTTGAAGGCAGACGATCTTGAACACTACAAAGGTGAACGCGGTCGGCGGGGCAACAAGCTTCCGAGAGGGTTTCAGCGGGTCGATGCACTGCTCGTCGAAAACCTCAATTAAGCGTGCTAGAGCGCTCGGTCTGCGATTAAAAGCCGCAGATCGGCACTTTCGCGCTGGAGTCGGAGCGCATATTCACGGATGATAGGCCCTTTCAAGCGCCGGCGTGGCCGAGCGTTCTTCATATTGACCGAGTATTTTTTCACTGTGGTAAGCCTTGTGGCCGCCACCTGGACGGGACGATGACTGCTCTGCGCCTTCCTATTTTGTGGCTCGCCGGCCTGCTTGGCCTGGCGGGCTGTAGCGTCAATCAGCCAGTGTCGCTGTATCAACTCGACAGCGGAAACCCGGCCCAGCCTGCACAAAGCGCAGGCATGGCGGTATTACTGGGCCCGGTATTGATTGCCGATTACCTGCAACGTGAAACCCTATTGCAACGCCAACCGGACGGCAGCCTGCAGGCCGCCACCGACGGTCGTTGGGCCGGCAGCCTGTCGTCGGACATTGACCAGCTGTTGCTGCGTCAGGTCGCCGGGCATCTGGACAGCCAGCGCGTAGTACTCGCGCCGGCCACCCAGGGCTTTACCCCGGATGTTCAGGTCTTGCTGTCGATTACCCGGCTGGATTCGGGCGAATCGCAACCGGCGGTACTGGATGCCCAGTGGCGCCTGATCGATCGTCGCGGAAAGGTTCGCGAGAACCGGATCATTCATCTGCAGGAGCAACATGCCGGCGGTACCGCGGCGCAGGTCCAGGCTCAGGGCGTGCTGCTGCAACGTCTGGCCGAGCAACTGTCCGTGGCGCTCAAGCCTTTGGCCAACCAGCCGCCTGTCGCAGAGGTGCCGCGCAAATCTGCTCCTGCAGCGACCAAAAAGGTCGAGAAGGAAAAGGACAAGATTCCAATGGCCTTGCCGATCCGTACGGACATGGAAGTGTTCAGGTTCTGATGGTTGAACTGGATGCAAAACAAAGCCCGCGTTGATGCGGGCTTTGTTGTTTCTGTGGGGTGCAGTCTCGGGTGTCTATGCCGGCCTCATCGCGAGCAGGCTCGCTCCCACACTGGATCTGTGGCTAGCAGAGGTCCCTGTGGGAGCGAGCTTGCTCGCGATGAGGTAGGCGAAGGCCACAAAAAAGCCCGCAGACAATCACTCATCTGCGGGCTTCGTCATTTCAGGTGTTGAGGCTCAGGCCTGACGCTCATGCATCCGCGCCAGTTGTCGCTCCAGCATCGACGGATAAGGCTCCATCAGTCGCTCGACGCAGCATGCGCCTTCCGGGCTGGCGATAGGGCGGATGCGGGCGCGCTGGCGGATCAGGGCGTCGTCGTTGATCTTGCGCTCCACCAGCAGCAGGTTGCGGCTGTGTTGCGACAGGGCCAGGGCGTCCTGGGCGGTTTCGGTCAGCAGCAGGTCGATCTGGCTCAGGCCGAACAGCCCGTCACCCAAGGTCAGGCCCAACTGCAATTGCAGGGTGATGCCGCTGTCGGCGACTTCGATCTGCAACTGGTGTCCCAGGGCTCTGAGCAACTCACCGCAGCAAATGGCGTTGGTGAGGTAGTCATCACCGCTGTCCTCGGTGTGGAACAGCATCAGCGTGCTGCCATCGTTCAGGGTGTGCAGTTGGCCCTGATACAGCGATGCGGCTTGATCGAGGCAGTCGCGGTAACGCTCAAGCAGTTCCTTCAGACGCGCCTGGGGCAGCCGGCGCAGTTGGTCCTGGGCGCCCAGTTGCACGGCCAGCACGGCACTGTGTTGGGGCAGGTCCGAGGCGACGGGTCTGGCGACCGATTGCGGCTCATCGGCGATTGAGTCGTCACGCAGGTCGGCGAAAGCATCGTCGTCTTCATCGTCCTCTACCGTGCGGACCACCCGGCGTGGCCCGGGCCTGGAGGCGGGTAGAGGTTGGCTTTCATCGAAGTCCGGGTCCCGCAGGTTACGCACTTCGAAACCTGGTTCGGCTTCGTCGTCACTGTAGTCGATGTCTTCAGGCTCCGGCACGGGGGCAGGTTCCGGGGCGAAGCTGGCGTGCAGTTGCCGAGCCAGATCGCCAATTTCGTCCTGGCGCTGGGTCGCTGGGGTGTGCTCGTCGATATCCCGCAGCCAGACCCGCAGTTGCAGCAATGGCGTAGAGATGTGCCGTCCCAGGCGCAAGCTCAAGGCCAGCGCCAGCGCCAGCAATATCGCGCTGAGGATGCCCATGCTTTGCAGGCTGATGGTCATCGGCTGCTGGAACTGGTCCATGTCCAGGCTGATGCGCAGTTGCCCGGCGGTCACGTCCTGGAAAGTGATCCTGCTCTGGTACATGCCGCCGGATTCGCCCAGCAGGCCCGGCTTGGGACGCTGGCCGGCTTCGGCGAGGATGCGGTTGTCCACGCTATAAATGGCGGCGTGGGCCACCAGTTTGTTTTTGGTGAGGTTGTTGAGCAGCACGTTGAGGCTGAGGATGTCGTTGGACACCAGTAGCTCGGTGGCGGACGTGGCGGTCTGCGTGGTCAGGCTCTCGCCCAGGGCGTCGGCCTGTTCGTGCATTGCCTGCTTGAACTGCAGGCCCATCACGCAGGCATAGATCACCAGGGCCAGGGCGACCAGGATCACGTTATGGCTGGCAATGCGCAATGCAATCGGCACGCGACGGTGGCGCAGTGCACGGAAGATCAGCAGAAAGAAATTGTCGGTTTTGACTGGCGTGGGCCGGTTCACTGAGCTCGGCTCTTTGTCCGTGAAATTGACGCGCAGTATAGCGACAGGCCCATGACCGGCAAAGCACCGACGGTGCCCGATGGTCACTGAAAGTGGGTAGAATGCGGTTTTTTTCCACCTGCGGGGGTGCGCCTTGCGCGAAATCGTCCTGATAAACATCACTGGCAGTGACCGTCCGGGTCTGACTGCGGCCATTACCGGCGTTCTGGCCCAGGGTGGTGTGAACATTCTCGACATTGGTCAGGCGGTGATTCACGACACACTGTCGTTCGGCATCCTGGTTGAAATCCCGGACGCCGAGCAAAGCAAGTCGGTGCTCAAGGACATCCTGTTCACCGCCTACAAGCTCGACCAACAGGTGCGTTTCACCCCGGTGTCCGAAGCCGATTACCAGCATTGGGTCAATGGCCAGGGCAAGAAGCGTCACATCGTGACCCTGTTGACCCGCAAGGTTACCGCCGAGCAATTGCAGCGGGTCAGTTCGATCACTGCCAAATACGACCTGAACATCGACCACATCGACCGTTTGTCCGGGCGCATGCCGCTGGATACGCCGGATGACAAGGGCAAGGGCTGCATCGAATTCTCCGTGCGCGGCGAGCCGGCCGATCCCCAGGCGCTGCGTGCCGAGTTCCTCAGCGTGGCCCAGGAGTTGAATGTCGACATCGCGTTCCAGGAAGACTCGCTGTTCCGCCGCAACCGTCGCCTGGCGGTATTCGACATGGATTCGACGCTGATTGAAGCCGAAGTCATCGACGAACTGGCCAAGGCCGCCGGCGTGGGCGACAAGGTGTCGGCCATCACTGAGCGAGCCATGGCCGGCGAGTTGGATTTTCGCGCTAGCTTCAAGGAGCGCCTGGCGCTACTCAAGGGGCTGGACGTCAGCGTGCTGGACTCCATCGGCGCTTCCTTGCGCCTGACCGAAGGCGCCGAAACCCTGTTCGCCGAACTCAAGCGTCTGGGCTACAAGACCGCGATCCTGTCCGGGGGCTTCACCTACTTTGCCAAGCAGTTGCAGGCCAAACTCGGCATCGACTACGTGTTCGCCAATGAACTGGAAGTCGTGGATGGCAAGGTCACGGGCGTGGCCGTCGAGCCGATCGTCGATGCCCAGCGCAAGGCGGATCTGTTGCGCGAACTGGCCGAGAAGGAAGGCCTGCGCCTGGAACAGACCATCGCCGTCGGCGACGGCGCCAATGACCTGCCAATGCTGGCGATCGCCGGTCTGGGCGTGGCGTTCCGGGCCAAGCCGCTGGTCAAGCAGTCGGCCCGGCAGGCGATCTCAACCCTGGGGTTGGATGGGGTGTTGTATCTGCTGGGCTTCAGGGATCGCGACGGGCAGCTCTGACTCAATCTCCTGTGGCAAGGGGATTTATCTGTGGGAGCAAGTTTTGCTCCCACAGAGAGCTCTCTCTTCACAAAGGGTTATGTATTGGCGGTCTAAAGCGACTTCCACAACGAATCAAAATCCCCTTCATTGTCGTGGCCATCTCCGGTGGTCGCTGAGTCTTCCTGTCGATAAGCAAACTGGTTGAAGCTGTGCGTGCTGGTCACCCGTCGGTCCAGGCTGGCGCGGCGTTCCTGGCCGTTGGTGTTGATCAGCACTTGCTGGCCTTCCTGGAAAGGCAGACGGGGCGCGATCATGGTGGGAGGCAGATCAATGGCGCTGATCTCAGGCAGCAGCAGCCCTCGCAGGTAGTGACCATGCTCATCCTTCTCTCGTACCAGTTGCAGCCCGCAAGGCTGGGCATGAGGCGCGACCAGCTCGATACCCATTTGCATGGCGCCATTGCGCACTTGCCTGATCCAGCGCACCACGGCGATGCTCCAGGCTTGATCGTTAGTGTCGCGAATGCCGACCATTTCCCCGGCCTGCAGTTGCTCAGGCACCTCCTTCGGCCAGCCGAGGCAGTAACCTCCGGGGCTGTGATTGATGATGGGCAGGTCGTAGGTCGCGAAGTGGTGCTGGTTGTCGGAGCTGGCGCCGTCGTCATCGGCTGGATTGACCGGGTACTCGATTTCTTCATAGGGCAACAGATCACTGTCACCGGCCGCAGCTGCGTCGAAAGCCTGGCTCCAGGTGTCGTTGGTCTTGGTCGGTGTGGCCTCGAACCGGGCCTTGCGCGTTGCAGAGTCCTTGAGGATTTCGCTGAAAGAGCGCTCGCCGCCCAGGTAATAGTGCAAAGCGCTCATGCCCACGCAGAGCGTCAGCGTGCCGTTGCCCTCCGTGCGCTGGAAGCTGCGTTCGACCGCTTCGCCCCAGGCCGCTTGCAGGTGATGCAAGGTGTCGGCGTTCATTGCGCCAGGCACGGGCAAGGTGTGATCGTCGGGTTGCTCCAGATGAGTGGCAATGGCGCGCACCAGCGGCTGCGGATCGAAACCCAGCAGGCTGGGCTGTTGCTCGGCCCTGAACTTGGAGCGATAGCGCGGCCCGATATCCAGTTGCGGTGCAACGGCGAACAGGCTCGTGGCGGTGGTGGCCGGGTCCAGCGTGACCTTCTGACTCCAGGATTCGAGCACCTCGACGAGTCGCGCAATCTGGCCCTGGCGCAGTTGATTGCTGCGTGAGGTGCCCAGCAGCAGGGCGACCACGTAGGTTTGCTCGACATTCAACTGGTGCACCTGGCTGGCCAGTTCATCGCTGACGCTGAGGTGTTGCAGCCGATGGTGGCAGGCGATTCGGTACAACTGATGCAAATCGAGCCACAGCCCTTCGGGTACCGGGCTATACAACTGGCTGATACGCAGCAGCGTGCCGTCCAGGGCATGCATCGCGCGTTGCAGCGCGGTGCTCAGCAGCCGGGCGCGGTCCTTGGAGTATTTCGGCGAGATGCGCGCGACGATCTGTTTGTAACCCATGGCCAATTGGGTTTGCAGGGCCTGGCACAGGTTGACGATCTTGCGCGAGCGCTCATCCAGAACGATGGCCTGTTGCAAAAAATGCCGCTCCAGGTGTTTGCAGACGTAATACACCTCGGGCCGCAACAATTCGAGCAGTTGCAGGCGATTATCGCTGGGGGTGATCAGTTGGTTGAGTTCGCCGATGGCCTGGTACAACAGGCGTGCGGTTTCGCCGATATTGGCCTTGGGCAGGTTGGCGATCCAGCGCTTGAGGTCGCGCGGCGTGGCGTCGCAGAACGACAGGCGCGACTGGGTCGGTGTCAGAACGCGCGAAAGCTGGAGAGGGCTGGTCTCATTCATGCCGTGGATGGGCTCCGGCGGGAAATGAAAGGGATGTTCCCAACTCTAGCAGCTGACAGAGAAGCGCGCCGCGCTGGATGTGCTGTGGAAGCCAAGCTTGCTCGCGATGCAGGCGCCGCGGTCTTTGTTTCAGACTGCGTTATCGTTCATCGCGGGCAAGCCTTGCTCCCACAAGCCGGCTTCCAAGGGCGTGAATCAGGCTTTTGGCAATGCCAACCCCTGGCCCATCTGCACCGGCGAACCGGCCACCAGGTCTTCGACCCATTGCACCTGATTCGGGCCGAACAGCACGATGGCGGTCGATCCCAGTTTGAAGCGGCCCAGCTCGGCGCCTTTCTCCAGGTGGATCGGCGCCCGGGCGGCTTCGTCGTAACGGAAGGTTTTCAGTTCGCGCTTGGGTGGCGTCACCAGGCCGGCCCAGACGGTTTCGATGGAGGCAACGATCATCGCGCCCACCAGCACCACGGCCATCGGCCCGCGCTCGGTGTCGAAAATGCACGCCACGCGCTCGTTACGGGCGAACAGTTCCGGAACGTTTTCGGCGGTGGTCTGGTTCACCGAGAAAATCCGTCCCGGGATGTAGACCATTTCCCGCAGGGTGCCGGCCAGTGGCATGTGCACGCGGTGATAGTCCTTGGGCGACAGGTAGATGGTGGCGAAATCGCCGCCCATGAACGGCGCTGCGTTGGCTGCATCGCCGCCCAGCAGTTCCAGCACGCTGAAGCTGTGGCCCTTGGCTTGGAATACCCGGCCGTGCTCGATGGGACCGAGTTGGCTGACGGCACCGTCGGCGGGGCTGAGGATCGCTCCCGGAGTCTGGTCCAGCGGGCGGGCGCCTTCTTTCAGCGCTCGGGTGAAGAACGCATTGAAGTGCTCGTAGGCCGTAAGGTCTTCGACCAGCGCCTGGGACATGTCCACCTGATAACGTTTGGCGAACCATTGGGTGAAGGCATTCTTGAACCAGCGCACGCGGCATTCGGCAATGCAGCCGGCCAGCCGAGACAGCAGGTGGTGGGGTAGCAGGTATTGGCTGAGGATGAACAAGCGGTTTTTCATTAACTGTCCTTAAGAACCTTCAGAGCTCGATGGGGGTATCAGGGTGGTTGCCCCATTCGCCCCAGGAGCCGGCATAGCCTTTGACTCGCGGATAACCGAGCGCCTTGGCCACCAGATAGGTGAAGCCAGAGCGGTGGTGGGTCTGGCAATGGGTGATGATTTCTTTGTCAGGCGTGATGCCCAACTGTTCGAGGATCTGCGGCATGTCGCTGCGGATGCGCAGGTTGCGTGCCTGATCCATGCCGGCGGTCCATTCGAAGTTGATCGCGCCGGGAATATGTCCGCCCCTGGCTGCGACGACTTTCTCGCCGGAATATTCCAGCGGCCCGCGTGCGTCCCAGATCGCCAGGTCAGCGGCACCGAGGCGGCTTTGCAGGTATTCGCGGGTGGCGGTGGGTTCATCGTGCAGGGTCAGGCTCACCGGGCCTGTGGCGGGCGGCGGCACTTCAGTGGACACCGGCAGGCCTTCGTCCAGCCACGACAGCAAACCACCGTCGAGGTAGTGGTAGTTCGAATGGCCGATCACATCCAGCAGCCAGATAAAGCGCCCGGCCCAGCCACCGCCTTCATCGTCATAGACCACGTAGACCGCATTCGGGTTGTGCCCCAGTTCGCCGAACAGCGCCTCGAGGTCGGCTTTTGCTGGCAACAGGCCTGGTGCCGGGGGCTGGCCCAGTTGGGTGCGCTTGGGGTCGACGAAGCGTGCGCCAGGGATGTGCCCGGTGCTATAGCGGGCGGCGCTGGTCAGGTCCACCAGAATCAGTTCGCGGGCGTCGAGGCGCGACAGCAGGTCGCTCGGCTCGATTACCAGCGGCAAGCCAGAGAAGTCAGGCATGTGAGGTCTCCAGGGGCGCAAAGGGAAAAGATTGTATCAAGATCAGCGACCGCGGTTGGTAAAGCTGTGCAAGGCGCGTTCGATACACTGCACGGTTTTACCGAAGGCTTGCACCGTCACGTCCGAGAAGGGCCCGCCGCCCTGGTCCACCGCCACCAGCATGATCACCCGGCCGTTGCAGGTCAGTGAACGCAGCAGCAGGTGTTCGCCGCGAAACAGGCTGCGCAGGCCCGGCGGCAGCAACGCCGAAAACTGAGCGTTGTTGTCCGGGTTCAGGCGAACCTGGGCCTGCTGGGCCTGCAACCGTTGCAACACTTTGCTTTGGCTGATGGAAAAACTCATGGCCGCCGCTTCTTTGGGCAGGCCGGCGATCTGATGCACGCGCAAGCTGGTCTGGCTGCGGTCGGCCATCAGAATCATCACCCGCCGCATGCCGCAGGCCACCAAGGCGTCCCGTGCCGAGGTGGTCAGGTGCATGGCGTTGCTGAACGGGCTCGGTTCCAGCAGCAATTCGGCGCATTGCTTGCGCCACTGGGTCAGGTCTTCGGCGCTGGGCGGGGCGGCCGGCAGCAGCCCCGGGTGGACGCGTCGGCTGCCCCAGGGCCAGATCAACGCCACAGCCGGATGCCAGAGGTCCGGCATGGTGTTGTGGCGGGCACTGATGACGGCTTGCTGGTGCAATTGCTGCTGGACCTCATCCATGGACATCTGCAGATACAAACTTGTCAGATATTGCCAGCGGGTGCTGTGAGGGCCGTCCCACGCCTGTTGCGCTGAAAGGGCCAGGCCGTTGGCTAGCAGCACTGTGTTGGCTGGCTGATTGAGCCAGCGCCGCAGGGTCGGGTCATCGTCCAGGCGATTCTGCTGGCGCAGCGGGTGTTCACTGTCCCGGGCGATGCGCAGCACTTTCACCAGCTCGCGGCGTTCGTTGAGCAGCAGGCGGTAGCCCTGAGCCACCCAGACCGGCAGGCGCCAGGTCTCTACCAGCGCCAGGCAGATTTTCAGCAGGCTGACGCCGAACAACTCGCGCTCCACTTTGCTCGCTGACTGGCCTTTATGGACAACCCGCAATTCCCACTCGCCCAGCAATCCCGGATGAGTCAGGGCCAGCGGCCAGAGCGGTGACAGAAACAGCAGGCTGCCCCAGTGGATGTCTTGCCATAGCCGCGCCAGGCGGCTGGCAAAAAAACCATTGGCCTGTTGCGTTGCGTGCTGGCTGATCAATTGCAGTTGGCGCAGCGCGAGGGGGATTTGCTGTTCCGGCAACGAGGGCAGTCGGGCAAGCAGTTCTTCGGTGCGCTTGAGGCCGAGGCGGTTGATGGCCACTTCGAGATTTTCTGCCGGTTCGGCAAAGTTGCCATGGGTGTGATGGTTGGCTTCACGAATGACGCTCAGCGCCAGGGCGGGGCTGTCCTGGATCAGCTCGGCAATGTCGCGCAGTGAGCGGCGGCTGTCGGCAATGGCTTTGCAGACCAGGTCATGACTGGCTTGCGGCACTGGCAGATGGACGCCCTCGAGCAGCTTGACCCAGCCTTCGAGCGTGTTCGGTCGTGGAGTTGGAACCTTCGTTTCATTAGCCATGGCTGGACGCGATCATCATAGGGAGTATCTACGCCCGGAACGGGGCAAATTGGCTTTTCGCCTGAACTGGCTATAGTCTGGCGCAGTTTTGCCGATAAGTAGAAGAAGAGATTTTTCAGCTTCCGAATATGACCTTGAACCCGACTTAAATAAGTACTTTCTATCTATGGCTAAAATTATCGGCATCATTGTCGTGTTCGCGAGCGTTCTGGGCGGATACGTGCTCTCCCATGGCAAGATTGCCGCCCTGGTCCAGCCCTTTGAGGTCTTGATCATCGGCGGCGCGGCCCTTGGCGCATTCCTGCAAGCCAACCCCGGCTACATGACGATGCACGTGCTCAAGAAGTCCTTGAGCATGTTCGGCTCGCGTTTCAGCCACACTTTCTACCTTGAGGTGCTGGGGCTGATCTACGAGATCCTCAACAAGAGCCGCCGCGAAGGCATGATGGCGATCGAAGGGGATATCGAAGACGCAGCGTCCAGCCCGATCTTCGCCAAGTACCCCACGGTGCTCAAGGATGAGCGCATGACGGCGTTCGTCTGTGATTACCTGCGCATCATGTCGTCCGGCAACATGGCTCCCCATGAGCTCGAAGGCCTGTTCGACATGGAACTGTACAGCCTCAAGGAAGACCTGGAGCACCCGTCTCACGCGGTCAACGGCATCGCCGACGGCATGCCGGGTTTCGGTATCGTCGCGGCGGTATTGGGCATCGTGGTGACCATGGCCTCCCTGGGCGAAGGCGACCAGGCATCTATCGGCCTGCACGTAGGTGCGGCACTGGTAGGTACCTTCTTCGGTATTCTCGCCGCGTATGGCTTCTTTGGCCCGTTGGCCCATTCCCTGGCCCACGACGCCAAGGAAGAACTCAATGTCTACGAAGCCATCAAGGCATCGCTCGTGGCCTCGGCTTCGGGCATGCCTCCATCGCTGGCTGTGGAGTTCGGTCGCAAGGTCCTGTACCCGGCGCACCGTCCAAGCTTCGCCGAGTTAGAACAAGCGGTTCGCGGTCGCTAAGATGGAAAACAACCAGCCGATCATTATCAAGCGCGTCAAGCGCATAGCCGGCGGGCATCACGGGGGCGCCTGGAAAATCGCCTTCGCCGACTTCGCGACGGCGATGATGGCGTTCTTTCTGGTGCTGTGGCTGCTGTCCACCGCGACTCCAGAGCAGAAAATCGCCATCGCCGGTTATTTCAAGGACCCGGTGGGTTTTTCCGAAAGCGGCACGCCGTACATCATCGACCTGGGCGGCTCGCCGGTCCTGGCGCCGGAAAACACCCTCAACCCTGAAGTCGAATCCCAGCCTCAGCCCGACAAGGCGAAGGTAGACGCCAATGACGCCGAAGGCATGGCCGAGGAGGTCGAGCGCGAGCGTCTGGAGTTGTTGCTGCAAGAGTTGCAGAACAAAGTCGAAGAGAACCCTCAACTGCAGAAGTTCAAGGACCAGATCCTGTTCGAAATCACGCCGAACGGCTTGCGCATCCAGATCATGGACGCCGAGAACCGTCCGATGTTCGACTCTGGCAGCGCGCGCCTGAAACCTTATTTCGAAGATATTCTGCTGGCCATGGCCGACACCATCAAAGCGGTGCCGAACAAGATCAGCATCAGTGGTCATACCGATGCCAAGCCCTTCATCGGCAAAGGCGATTTCGGTAACTGGGAACTCTCCGCCAATCGCGCCAATGCGGCTCGTCGGGCCCTGGTGGCCGGCAGTTATCCGGACGAGCAGGTGGCGCGGGTGGTCGGTTATGCCTCCTCGGCGCTGTTCGACCGCAAAGACCCGTTCAACCCGGTCAACCGGCGGATCGATATCGTGGTGTTGACCAAGAAGGCCCAGAAAGCCATCGAAGGTTCGCAAACCGATGACCCGGCGCCGGACCCGGCCCAGGGCGCCGGCGCGCCGGGTGAAGTGCCGGTTACGCCCGGCGCGGCGGCGGATCCGAACGCATTGCCGGCGGACCAGCAGCCTGTTCCCGCCCATGAGGTACGTGAGCGTCTGAATCTGTTCGATGATCTCGCGCCGAAACCGGCCGAGCCGCCTGCGCAGTGACCTGACTGGCGAGCGTAAACCTGTGGCGAGGGGATTTATCCCCGTGGGGCTGCGAAGCAGCCCCTCTTTTTTCATCTGATATTCGGGGTGATAAAGGGGGGGCGCTTCGCGCCCCAGCGGGGATAAATCCCCTCGCCACAACTGTGTCCGGCTTGTCTTCCTTTCGGATCAGTAACTGCTTTCCGGCAAGCTGGCGATGATCGAGCGATAGCTGTTCATCCGTTGCTGCTGCACACGACCGTCTTCCAGCGCCTTGAGCAGGGCGCAACCGGGTTCGCGGTCGTGCTTGCAGTCGCGGAAACGGCAGGTGCCGATCAGGTCGTTGAACTCGATGAACCCCGCTTCCACGTCGGCTCGGCTGACGTGGCCCAGGCCAAACTCGCGGATGCCCGGCGAGTCGATCAATTCACCGCCGCCGGGGAAGTGGAACAACCGCGCCGTGGTGGTGGTGTGAGTGCCCTGGCCGGACAGCTCGGACAACGGCCCGACGCGCGTCTCGACTTCCGGCAGCAGGCTGTTGACCAGCGACGACTTGCCGACACCGGACTGGCCGACAAACACGCTGATGCGCCCGTCCAGTTGTTCCTGCAATTTTTCCATGCCGTCGCCGTGGTGAGCCGAAACCTCCAGCACCGGGTAGCCCAAGTGCCGATAGACCGAGAGCAGTGCGTTCAGCGCCGGGGCGTTGTGTTCATCGATCAGGTCGAATTTGTTGAGCAGCAACAAGGGGCGGATGCCGGCGTGTTCGGCCGCGACCAAATAGCGGTCGATCAGGTTGGCGTGGGGCTCGGGTAGCGGGGCGAAGACGATGACGATCATGTCGACGTTGGCCGCCACCGGCTTGAGCTGGCCTCGGCTGTCCGGACGGCACAGTTCGGTGTGGCGCGGCAGTTGAGCCACGATCACGCCGATGCCTTGGTTGCCGGCACGCCAGACCACCTGATCACCAGTGACCAGGGCCGGCAGGTTGGCTCGCAGGTGGCAGCGGAATACCTGGCCGGCCAATTCGCCTTCACGGGCCTCGACCTCGACCTGTACACCGAAGTGCGCGATCACCAGGCCGGTCTGTTCAGGGCCCAGGTCGCCGCCCTCCAGCGCTTGTACCGCGCTGGATTCGCGTTTGGCGGCGCGGGCGGCGCGCTCGCCCTGAATCTTTTCGATGCGCCAGTTTTGACGACGATTGAGTTGGCGTTTGGCCATGGGTGTTCCGTATGAAGAATGCAGCGATTAGGTAAAAACGGCCGCGAGTTTAGCACGCTCAAGGCCCTGCCTCGGGTTTGAACGAAAAGTCGCCGAGCAGCGATCAGGCAGGGCGAAAACAGGCGAGGAAGCGGCGTTGACTGGTGGTCAATGAGCATTCCGAGGCTGTTTTCAACGCAGCATGATCGTCGCGCAGGCACTTTTCGTTCAAAGCCTAAGCTAAACTGCGCAGCTACGCCGAGGAGCTCCCCCATGCAGAACCCGCAGAACCTGATCTGGATCGACCTGGAAATGACCGGTCTGAACCCGGACACCGACGTCATCATCGAAATGGCCACCATCGTCACCGACAGTGATCTCAACACCCTGGCCGAAGGCCCTGTGATCGCGATCCATCACAGCGACGAGGTCCTGGCGGGTATGGACGAATGGAACACTCGCCAGCACGGCGGCTCAGGCCTGACCCAACGGGTGCGCGAGAGCAAAATCAGCATGGCTGAGGCCGAAGCCCAAACCATCGCCTTTCTTGAGCAGTGGGTGCCCAAGGGCAAGTCACCGATCTGTGGCAACAGCATCTGCCAGGATCGTCGCTTTCTCTATACCCATATGAAATCCCTGGAAAGCTACTTTCACTACCGCAACCTGGACGTCTCCACCCTCAAGGAACTGGCCGCCCGCTGGGCACCTGAGGTACGTGACAGCTTCCAGAAGGGCGGCAGCCACCTGGCCCTGGACGATATCCGCGAGTCCATCGCCGAGCTGCAGCACTACCGTAAGCACTTCATCAAGTTCTAAGTCGGCTCCTCGGCTGTTGTGCGAGCACGCTTTTGTGGCGAGGGAGCTTGCTCCCGCTGGCCTGCGAAGCAGGCCCAACAGCTTCAGGTAGATCGAGTTGTCCGGTTTGGCGACTGCTGCGCAGCCGAGCGGGAGCAAGCTCCCTCGCCACAGGGGTAGTTTGAACGGGCGGCATGGCGCTCAGGCAGAAGACGGTGTCGCGCCCTCTTTTGGTGCCTGCCCAAACTGGCTAGACTGCGCGCCTTCCTGCAAGGACCGCCATCATGTTGCTGATGCTTTACCTGATCGCCATCACCGCCGAAGCCATGACTGGGGCTTTGTCTGCCGGGCGTCGTGGCATGGACTGGTTTGGCGTGGTGCTGATCGCCTGCGTCACCGCGTTGGGTGGCGGCTCGGTGCGCGATGTGCTGCTCGGTCATTACCCGCTCACCTGGGTCAGGCACCCGGAATATCTGGTGCTGACCACCGCGGCGGCGATGCTGACGGTGATCCTGGCGCGCTGGATGCGCCATTTGCGCTCGTTATTCCTGGTGCTCGACGCCGTGGGCCTGGTGGCGTTCACCCTGATCGGCTGCATGACCGCCCTGGAAATGGGCCATGGCATGTTGGTGGCTTCGGTCAGTGGCGTGATTACCGGCGTTTTCGGTGGCATCCTGCGTGACATTTTTTGCAACGATATCCCGCTGATCTTCCGTCGCGAGCTCTATGCCAGCGTTTCGTTTGCCGCGGCGTGGTGCTACATGCTGTGTGTCTATCTGCAGTTGCCGAGCGAGCAGGCGATCCTCATCACCTTGTTCGGCGGTTTCCTGTTGCGGCTCCTGGCGATCCGCTTTCACTGGGAAATGCCGAAGTTCGTCTACAACGACGAGGTCTGACGCTCGGCGTGTTGGCGCAACGCCCACTCCACATGCTCGCGCACCAGTTCCGATGGGTAATCGCGCCGCGCTTCAAGCGCTTGCATGACCGGGATGGTTGAAGGTGCATTTCCCAGCCCCACCGCCAGGTTGCGCAACCAGCGTTCGTACCCGGCGCGGCGCAGGGGCGAGCCCTCGGTACTGCTGAGGAATTTTTCCTCGTCCCACATGAACAACTCGGCCAACCCGGCATTGTCCAGGTTGTGTCGCGGTTTGAAGTCGCTTTCTCCGGACGGTCGGGCGAAGCGGTTCCACGGGCAGACGATCTGGCAGTCATCGCAACCGAACACCCGGTTGCCGATCAATGGCCGCAGTTCCTCGGGGATGGCGCTTTTGAGTTCGATGGTGAGGTAGGAAATGCAGCGTCGGGCATCCAGGACGTAGGGGCCGACGAAGGCATTCGTAGGGCAGATGTCCAGGCATGCGGTGCATTTTCCGCAGTGTTCGCTGGCGTGGGGCGGGTCAACCGGCAGCGGCAGGTCGACGAACAGTTCGCTCAGGAAGAAATAGCTGCCGGCCTTGCGGTTCAGTACCAGGGTGTTTTTACCGATCCAGCCCAAGCCGGCCTGCTCGGCGATGGCTTTTTCCAGCACCGGTGCGCTGTCAACGAAGGCCCGATAACCGAAGGGGCCAATGACCGCCTGAATTTTTTCTGCCAGCTGCTGCACGCGTTTACGGATCAATTTGTGGTAATCGCGGCCCAATGCATAACGCGAGACGTAGGCTTTTTCCGGTTGGCCGAGCATCTGCGCCATTTGCGTGTCGCCCGGCAGGTAGTCCATGCGCAGGGAAACCACACGCAATGTGCCCGGCACCAGTTCCTCGGGGTGCGAGCGTTTGCTGCCGTGGGCGCCCATGTAGTCCATCTCGCCGTGATAGCCCGCGTCGAGCCAGCGCTGCAAATGTTGCTCATGCACGGCCAGGTCCAGGCCGCTGATGCCGACCTGCTGGAAACCCAGCTCGCGGCCCCAGTCCTTGATGGATTGGGCGAGGGCGGGGAGGTCTGTGGGAATGACGGGCATGAGGCGAGAGAAACCGGAGCTGAGATGCGTATAATTCTGCCAGACATCGGAGCCCGAAGACGCATGCCGCACACTAAAGATGATTTTCCCGACGCGCTGTACAGTGCCGCGCAGGTTCGGGCCCTTGACGCACAGCTGATTGCGGCAGGCACGACTGGCTTCGAATTGATGCAGCGAGCCGCCCGCGCCACCTGGCGCGCCATTGTCCGGCACTGGCCAGACGCCAGCGAGCTGACCGTGCTGGCCGGGCATGGCAACAACGCCGGCGACGGTTATCTGGTGGCGACCCTGGCCCGCCGTGCCGGCTGGTCAGTGCGGGTGCTGACGGTGGGTGAGCCCCGGCGTTTGCAGGGGGATGCCGCCAATGCCCACGCCGAGGCGGTGGCGGTGGGTGTGCCGGTGGAGCCATGGTCGGACGAGTCCGACTTGCGCGGCGTGCTGCTCGACGCCTTGCTCGGCACGGGATTGAGTGGCGAAGTACGCGAGCCCTACGTTCGGGCAATCGACACCATCAATGTCAGTGGCCTGCCAGTGGCCGCGGTGGATATCCCTTCGGGGCTGTGTGCCGACACGGGACAGGTGCTGGGTACGGCAGTGACGGCCGACCTGACCGTAACCTTTATCGGCCTGAAGCTGGGCCTGTTCACAGGCGATGCGGCGGACCGGGTCGGTGAACTGATATTCAATGATCTGCATGCCGATCCCGACATCGTCGAGGCGGCGCCGGCCACGGCCCGGCTTCTGCAGCCCGCTAATCTGCCGGGTCTGACGCCGCGCGCGCGCGCATCCCACAAAGGCAAGTTCGGTCATGTTCTATTGATCGGCGGCGATCGAGGTTTTGGCGGGGCTATCCAGATGAGCGCCGAGAGTGCCCTGCGTTGCGGCGCGGGGATGGTGTCCATGGCCACTCGCAACGAGCATGTGTCCGCTGCGCTGACGCGTTTACCCGAAGTCATGGTGCAGGGCACCCACTCAGCAAACCAATTGATGGGGTTGCTTGAGCAGGTCAGTGTGTTGGTGGTGGGGCCGGGCCTCGGTCAGGCTGCGTGGGGACGTAGCTTGTTGTCGGCGGCGGCCAACGCATTGCTGCCCCAGGTGTGGGATGCCGATGCGCTGAACCTGCTGAGCAGTGGCGCGGTCAGTTTGCCCGCGCACTGTGTGATCACCCCTCATCCGGGCGAGGCGGCGCGGCTTCTGGGTATCTCCACGGCTCAGGTGCAGGCCGATCGTCCGGCGGCGGCCCACGCATTGAGCAAACAATACGCGGCCACAGTGATTCTCAAAGGCGCTGGCAGCCTGATTGCCAGTCCAGACGGTCGCCTGTCGGTTTGTAGCCAGGGCCATCCGGCCATGGCCACGGCAGGCCTCGGGGATGTACTGGCCGGGGTGGTCGGTGCGTTGCTCGCCCAAGGCATGGATGGCTTTGACGCCGCCTGCCTGGCGGTGTGGCTGCATGCCAATGCCGGTGCGCAAGCCGGTCAGTCGGGCCGGGGATTGGCGGCGACCGATCTGATCCCGGCCATTCGTCAGTTGTTGGAGGAGCATTCACCGTGTCTGAAGTAACCCTGTACGTGGCGGACGAACAAGCCATGACGCAATTGGGGGCGCGCATTGCGCGTACCACGGCAGGCCATGGTCTGATTTTTCTGGAGGGCGACCTCGGCGCGGGAAAAACCACCTTGTCCCGCGGCATTATTCGTGGCCTGGGACACGTCGGCGCAGTGAAAAGCCCTACGTTCACGTTGGTTGAACCCTACGAAATCGGCGACATTCGTGCCTTCCATTTTGACCTGTACCGACTGGTGGACCCTGAAGAGTTGGAATTCCTCGGTATCCGCGATTACTTCGAAGATGACGCCTTGTGTCTGATCGAATGGCCCCAGAAGGGTGCAGGCTTTTTGCCAAAGCCCGACCTGACCATTACCATTGGCGCGCAGAACGGCGGGCGTTCGTTGATACTGACGCCGCAAGGCTCGCGTGGCGAGTCGTGGTGTGCCGCTTTGGCACTGGAAACTAATTGATGATGGGGTTTGGTATGCGCTTTCGCGCGGTGGTTGCTGTCGTAGGAATGTTGCTTACGGCACTGGCCGTCGATGCTGTGGCACAGACGAAGGTCAGCAGCGTTCGTCTGTGGCGGGCGCCGGACAACACTCGTCTGGTGTTCGACCTGACGGGGCCGGTGCAGCACAGCGTATTCACCCTGACCGCTCCGGATCGCCTGGTGATCGACATCAATGGCGCATCCCTGGGGGCGCCGCTGACAGCCGCCACCGCCAACACGCCGATCACGGCCATTCGCTCGGCTCAGCGCACGCCGACTGACCTGCGGGTGGTCGTCGATCTGAATAAGGCGGTTACCCCGAAAAGCTTCACCCTGGCGCCCAACGCCCAGTACGGCAACCGACTGGTGGTGGACTTGTTCGACAACCCGGGCGATGCCGCGCCACCGCCTGCGCCGCCGACCAAAGTCGCCACAGTGCCGGCGGTGCCGGTCACGCCGACCGAGCCTGCTCTCAAGCTACCGCCGGCGCCTTCCGGCAAGCGCGATATCATCGTTGTGATCGATGCCGGTCACGGGGGGGAGGACCCGGGTGCCTCTGGCTCGCGAGGGCAGCGTGAAAAGGACGTGGTGTTGTCCATCGCCCGTGAGTTGCAGCGCCAGGTCAATGGTATGAAGGGCTTTCGCGCGGAACTGACCCGTACCGGAGACTATTTCATCCCCTTGCGTGGCCGTACCGAAATCGCCCGCAAGAAGGGCGCGGACCTGTTCGTCTCGATCCATGCCGACGCCGCCCCTTCAAAAGCCGCGTTCGGGGCCTCGGTGTTTGCCCTGTCTGACCGGGGGGCCACCTCCGAGACCGCCCGTTGGCTGGCTGACAGCGAAAACCGTTCCGACCTGATTGGCGGTGCCGGTAACGTCAGCCTCGATGACAAGGACCGCATGCTCGCCGGCGTGCTGCTCGATTTGTCGATGACCGCCTCGCTGACGTCCAGCCTGAACGTCGGTCAAAAAGTCTTGAGCAACATTGGGCGTGTCACGCCGCTGCACAAGCGACGCGTCGAGCAGGCCGGGTTCATGGTGCTCAAGTCGCCGGATATCCCGTCGATTCTGGTGGAAACCGGGTTCATCTCCAACGCCAACGAAGCCTCGAAGCTGACATCCTCCAGCCACCAACAGGCCCTGGCCCGTTCCATCAGCAGCGGCGTGCGACAGTTCTTCCAGCAGAACCCGCCACCGGGCACCTACATCGCCTGGCTACGAGACTCCGGCAAGATCGCCCAGGGGCCGCGAGACCATCGGGTCAATCCTGGCGAAACCCTGGCAATGATCGCGGTGCGCTATCAGGTGTCGCCCGCGTCGTTGCGCAGTGCCAATAATCTCAAGAGCGACGAGCTCAAGATCGGCCAGACCCTGACCATTCCCGGCAACGAAGTGGTGGTCAAGCAATGAGCGATGAACTGACCGGCAGCACTGCCCGCATCGAACTGCTCAGCCCCCGGCTGGCGAACCAGATCGCCGCCGGTGAGGTGGTCGAGCGTCCGGCGTCGGTGATCAAGGAGTTGCTGGAGAACAGCCTCGACTCCGGGGCCCGGCGCATCGATGTGGATGTCGAGCAGGGCGGTGTCAAGCTGCTGCGTGTGCGCGATGACGGTGGCGGCATTCCTGCCGACGACCTGCCGTTGGCCCTGGCGCGCCACGCCACCAGCAAGATCCGCGATCTGGAAGACCTCGAGCGGGTCATGAGCCTGGGGTTCCGTGGCGAGGCGCTGGCCTCCATCAGTTCGGTGTCGCGCCTGACGCTCACCTCGCGTACCCGCGAAGCCCACCAGGCCTGGCAGGTCGAGACCGAAGGCCGGGACATGGCCTCTCGCGTCCAGCCCGCGGCCCATCCGGTGGGCACCTCGGTGGAAGTGCGCGACCTGTTCTTCAATACCCCGGCCCGGCGCAAGTTTCTCAAGGCCGAGAAGACCGAATTCGATCATTTGCAGGAAGTCATCAAGCGTCTGGCGCTGGCGCGTTTTGACGTGGCGTTCCATTTGCGCCACAACGGCAAGACCATCCTCAGCCTGCACGAGGCCCATGATGATGCGGCCCGTGCTCGACGCGTCGGCGCGGTATGCGGTGCCGGGTTCCTGGAGCAGGCTCTGCCCATCGAAGTGGAGCGCAATGGCCTGCACCTGTGGGGCTGGGTCGGGCTGCCGACTTTTTCTCGCAGCCAGGCGGACTTGCAGTACTTCTACGTGAACGGGCGGGCGGTGCGCGACAAGCTGGTGGCCCACGCGGTGCGCCAGGCCTATCGCGACGTGTTGTTCAACGGTCGGCATCCAACGTTCGTGCTTTTTTTCGAAGTCGATCCCGCGGTGGTGGACGTCAACGTGCATCCCACCAAGCATGAAGTACGCTTCCGTGACGGGCGCATGGTGCACGATTTCCTTTACGGCACCTTGCACCGCGCCTTGGGTGATGTGCGCCCCGAAGATCAATTGGCGGCACCGGCGGCAGTTGCCGGCATGGTCCGGCCAACGGGGCTGGAGGCTGGCGAATTCGGGCCTCAGGGCGAAATGCGCCTGGCCGCCAACGCACTGCTGGAGCAACCCCAGCCCCAGCCGACCTACAACGCCGCCGGGACCGGCGCGGGCAGCGGTTACCAGTACCAATACACCCCGCGTGCGCAATCGAGCGTGCCCGCCGCCGAAGCTCAGGCGGCTTATCGCGAGTTCTTCAAGCCCCTGCCTGAGGCCGGTGCGGCGGCGTTGCCGGACGGCCAGGGTGACATTCCGCCACTGGGTTATGCCCTGGCGCAGCTCAAAGGCATCTATATCCTCGCGGAAAATGCCCAGGGCCTGGTCCTGGTAGACATGCATGCCGCCCACGAGCGGATCATGTACGAGCGGCTGAAGATCGCCATGGCCAGCGAAGGCCTTAGCGGGCAACCGCTATTGGTGCCTGAATCCCTGGCGGTCAGTCAGCGTGAGGCCGATTGCGCCGAGGAGCATGTGAGCTGGTTCCAGCGCCTGGGCTTTGAGCTGCAGCGCCTGGGCCCGGAAACCCTGGCGATCCGGCAGATCCCGGCGTTGTTGAAACAGGCCGAGGCCAACCGACTGGTCAGCGACGTGCTGGCGGACCTGATGGAGTACGGCACCAGCGACCGGATCCAGGCGCACCTGAACGAACTGCTCGGCACCATGGCCTGCCACGGCGCAATCCGCGCCAACCGGCGTCTGGCCTTGCCGGAAATGAACGGCCTGCTGCGGGATATGGAAAACACCGAGCGCAGCGGCCAATGCAACCATGGCCGGCCGACCTGGACCCAACTGGGCCTGGACGACCTGGACAAACTGTTCCTGCGCGGTCGTTGATGAGCCAGTTACCACCTGCGATCTTTCTGATGGGGCCGACCGCAGCCGGCAAGACCGACCTGGCCATTGAGTTGACCAAAGTGCTGCCCTGCGAGCTGATCAGCGTCGATTCGGCCTTGGTCTACCGGGGCATGGACATCGGCACGGCCAAGCCGTCAAAAGAGCTGCTGGCCGAGTTCCCGCACCGACTGATCGACATCCTGGATCCGGCCGAAGCTTACTCGGCAGCGGATTTTCGTCGCGATGCCCTTCAGGCCATGGCCGACATCACCGCCAGAGGCAAGATTCCGCTGCTGGTGGGCGGCACGATGCTGTACTACAAGGCTCTGGTCGAGGGGCTGGCGGACATGCCGGCTGCCGATCCCAACGTGCGCGCGCAGATCGAAGAAGAGGCTGCACGCCTTGGCTGGCAAGCCCTGCATGAGCAACTGGCGGTCATCGACCCGGAGTCGGCGGCCCGCATTCACCCCAACGACCCGCAACGGCTCAGCCGGGCGCTGGAGGTCTATCGGGTCAGCGGGCAGAGCATGACGGCCCTGCGACAGCGACAATCTGCGCAAAGTACTGAAGCAGCCGCTTCGGGAATGCAACAATTGCCCTATACTGTCGCCAATCTGGCCATCGCTCCGGCGAACCGGCAAGTGCTGCATCGGCGAATTGAACAAAGATTCACATTAATGTTGGAACAGGGATTCATAGACGAGGTCGTAGCCCTGCGTGAGCGAAGTGACCTGCATGCCGGGTTGCCGTCTATACGTGCGGTGGGTTATCGACAGGTCTGGGACTATCTGGACGGCAAGCTGACGTCAGCCGAGATGCAGGAGCGTGGAATCATTGCCACGCGCCAATTGGCGAAACGCCAGTTCACCTGGCTGCGGAGCTGGACTGACTTGCATTGGCTTGACAGTCTTGATTGCGACAATCTGCCGCGCGCCTTGAAATACCTTGGGACCATCTCCATATTGAGCTGAGTCCTTGCAATTGCCGTCTATCCTTGGGGGTGTGACGGCCCAAGCCATCTGATTCCGATTTTAATTATTGATCCTTAAAGGAGTGCGGCACATGTCAAAAGGGCATTCGCTACAAGACCCTTACTTGAACACTTTACGTAAAGAGAAAGTTGGGGTGTCCATCTATCTGGTCAACGGGATCAAACTGCAAGGCCATATCGAGTCTTTCGACCAGTTCGTCATCCTGTTGAAAAACACCGTCAGCCAGATGGTCTACAAGCACGCGATCTCGACAGTAGTGCCTGTGCGTGCGATTCGTCTGCCTAGCGCAACCGAATCCGAAGCCGGTGACGCTGAACCGGGTAACGCTTGATAGGAGTCTCCTTTGTTCTTTGAGCGCCACGGTGGGGGTGAGCGGGCCATTCTCGTTCACTTGGATGGACAAGACCCTGAGGCGCGCGAAGATCCGCAGGAGTTTCAGGAATTGGCACTTTCGGCCGGCGCCGAGACCGTCGCGTTTTTTAACGTGCCGCGTCATCGGCCAACCGCCAAATACCTGATAGGTAGCGGCAAGGTCGAGGAATTGCGCGACCTGGTCAAAACCGAGCAGGTCGACCTGGTGATTTTCAATCACATCCTCACGCCCAGTCAGGAACGTAACCTCGAGCGTGTGTTCGAGTGTCGCGTGATCGACCGGACGGGGTTGATTCTCGATATCTTCGCCCAACGCGCCCGTACCCATGAAGGCAAGCTCCAGGTCGAACTGGCCCAGCTTGAGCACATGAGTACGCGACTGGTTCGTGGCTGGACCCACCTTGAGCGGCAGAAGGGGGGTATCGGTCTGCGCGGTCCGGGTGAGACCCAGCTGGAAACCGACCGGCGCCTGCTGCGGGTTCGCCTGCGCCAGATCAAGGGGCGTCTGGAAAAGGTCCGCAGCCAGCGCGAGCAATCCCGGCGTGGCCGCAAGCGTGCTGATATCCCGACGGTTTCATTGGTGGGTTACACCAACGCCGGCAAATCGACGCTGTTCAATAACGTGACCCAGTCCGATGTCTACGCCGCCGACCAGTTGTTCGCCACGCTCGATCCGACCCTGCGCCGGCTCGATCTGGACGACCTCGGGCCGATTGTGCTGGCCGACACCGTGGGCTTCATTCGGCACCTGCCGCATAAGCTGGTCGAGGCTTTCCGGGCTACGCTCGAAGAGTCGAGCAACTCCGACCTGCTGCTGCACGTGATCGATGCCGCCGAGCCGGACCGGATGCTGCAGATCGAGCAGGTCATGGTGGTGCTGGGCGAGATCGGAGCCCAGGACTTGCCGATCCTCGAGGTATACAACAAACTCGATTTGCTCGAAGGCGTGGAGCCGCAGATCCAGCGTGATGCCGATGGCAAACCGCAGCGGGTCTGGTTATCGGCCCGCGACGGCTCCGGCCTCGACCTGCTCAAGCAGGCCGTGGCGGAGCTGCTGGGCAACGACTTGTTTGTTGGCACGCTGAAGTTGCCGCAACGTTTCGCTCGGCTGCGGGCCCAGTTCTTTGAGCTCGGAGCGGTGCAGAAAGAAGAACACGACGAAGAAGGCGTCTGCCTGCTGGCGGTTCGCCTGCCTCGGGCGGAGCTCAATCGACTGGTCAGTCGCGAAGGGCTGCAGCCGATGGAATTCATCGAGCAACACACTTTGCAATAAAAGCCTGAGAAAGCTGTGTCAGGCATTCTGTAGCATTGGTCGGCGCGCCGTGGGTGCGTCTTTGCTTTATCAGATGGAGAGCGCTATGGCTTGGAATGAGCCGGGTGGCAACTCGAATAATCAGGATCCCTGGGGTGGAAAACGTCGTAACAACGGCGACCGCAAGGGGCCGCCGGATCTCGACGAGGCCTTCCGAAAGCTGCAGGAAAGCCTGAACGGTTTGTTCGGTGGTGGTAAGAAACGCGGTGACGATGGTGGTGGCCGTTCGGGCAAGGGTGGCGGTTATGGCCTGCTCGGCATTGGTCTCGTCGTGCTCGCGGCTGTCTGGCTGTACAGCGCGGTATATGTCGTGGACGAGCAGGAGCAGGCCGTGGTGCTGCGCTTTGGCAAGTACTACGAGACTGTCGGTCCGGGTCTGAACATCTATTTCCCGCCGATCGACAAGAAGTTCATGGAAAACGTCACGCGTGAGCGTGCCTATACCAAGCAGGGCCAGATGCTCACCGAAGACGAGAACATCGTCGAAGTGCCGCTGACCGTGCAATACAAGATTTCCAATCTGCAAGACTTCGTACTGAACGTCGACCAACCGGAAATCAGCCTGCAGCACGCCACTGAAAGTGCCTTGCGTCATGTGGTGGGCTCTACCGCCATGGACCAGGTGCTGACTGAAGGTCGTGAGTTGATGGCCAGCGAAATCAAGGAGCGCCTGCAAAGGTTCCTCGATACCTATCGCACCGGTATCACCGTTACCCAGGTCAACGTTCAGAGCGCAGCGGCACCGCGTGAAGTCCAGGAAGCCTTCGATGACGTGATCCGTGCCCGTGAAGACGAGCAGCGTTCGCGCAACCAGGCCGAGACCTACGCCAACGGCGTCGTGCCGGAAGCCCGTGGTCAGGCCCAGCGCATCATTGAAGATGCCAACGGTTACCGCGACGAAGTGGTCTCCCGCGCCAAGGGTGAGGCGGATCGCTTCACCAAACTGGTGAGCGAGTATCGCAAGGCGCCTGAAGTCACCCGCGAGCGTCTGTACCTGGACACCATGCAGGAAGTCTTCAGCAACACCAGCAAGGTCCTCGTGACCGGCAACAAGAACGGCCAGAGCAATCTGCTGTACTTGCCGCTGGACAAGATGGTCGAAGGCGGTCGTAAAACCGGCACGCCACCGTCCAGCACGGCAGCGGCCAGCAATGAAGCCAATGCCCGCGCGGCGGCGGAGCAGCAGCAACAGCAAGCACGTACCAGGGAGAGTCGCTGATGAGCAATAAATCGCTGATCGCCCTTATTGTCGGTGTCGTCGTGGCGATCGCTGCCTGGAACTGCTTCTACATCGTGGCTCAGACCGAGCGTGCGGTGTTGCTGCAATTCGGTCGCGTGGTCCAGGCGGATGTCCAGCCGGGCCTGCATGTGAAAGTGCCGTACGTCAACAAGGTGCGTAAGTTCGATGCCCGCCTGATGACACTGGATGCACCGACACAACGCTTCCTGACGCTGGAAAAGAAAGCCGTGATGGTGGACGCCTACGCCAAGTGGCGCGTGAAAGATGCCGAGCGCTTCTACACCGCGACTTCCGGTCTCAAGCAGATTGCCGACGAGCGTCTGTCCCGTCGTCTTGAGTCGGGCCTGCGTGACCAGTTCGGTAAGCGTACGCTGCATGAAGTCGTGTCTGGTGAGCGTGATGCGCTCATGGCCGACATCACTCGTTCGCTGAACGCGATGGCGGAAAAAGAGCTGGGTATCGAAGTTGTCGATGTCCGGGTCAAGGCCATCGACCTGCCCAAGGAAGTGAACCGCAGTGTGTTCGAGCGGATGAGCACCGAGCGTGAGCGTGAAGCTCGCGAGCACCGCGCCAAGGGTAACGAGCTGGCTGAAGGCATCCGTGCCGACGCCGATCGTCAGCGTCGCGTATTGCTGGCCGAAGCCTACCGTGAATCGGAAGAGCTGCGCGGTGACGGTGATGCCCAGGCCGCTGCGATCTACGCCAAGGCCTATGGTCAGGATCAGGAGTTCTACGCGTTCTACCGTAGCCTGCGTGCCTACCGTGAAAGCTTTGCGGACAAATCCGACGTCCTGGTCCTTGACCCAAGCAGCGACTTCTTCCAGTACCTGGAAAAGTCCAAGCCTTGATGCGACGTTGACCTGAAGCACTCCGCCCGGCGGCTAAAGCGTCGGGCGGGGTGATCCTTTGGGAAAACGTGTGTATGATGCGGCAGCCGGGAAATTCCCGGCTTTTTTGCGTCTGCACGTTCGATTGCGGTTTTTGTTGCAGGCGTCGGGTTGAACGGCTCGACAGGTTTTTCGAGGAAAGTGCTTGGCGAGGCCGACTACAGGCCATTCGTCACGTTGCTCATGCGCGGGGTTTGCGCATGGGGCGGGCATTTTCTGCTTCACTCAAGGCTTGCCCGAGGGCTGGCCGCCCGGACCATAGGGGAATGGCGTAATGGCAACGGTAGACCGCTGGCTGCTGCCAGATGGCATCGAAGAAGTACTGCCACCGGAAGCTGCGCGTATTGAAGTAGCGCGTCGGCAGGTGTTGGATCTGTTCCAGAGCTGGGGTTACGAATTCGTCGTTACCCCGCATATCGAGTACCTGGAATCCCTGCTGACCGGCGCGGGCCAGGACCTGGATCTGCGCACCTTCAAGGTTATCGACCCGCAGTCGGGCCGGCAGATGGGCTTTCGTGCCGACATCACGCCGCAAGTGGCGCGTATCGACGCCCACACCCTGCGTCGTGAAGGTCCGAGCCGTCTGTGCTATGCCGGCAGTGTGCTGCACGCCCAGCCGCGCGCCCTGTCGTCTTCGCGCAGTCCGATCCAGCTGGGTGCCGAGTTGTATGGCGATGCGAGCCCGAGCAGCGACGTGGAAGTCATCAGCCTGATGCTTGCCATGCTGCAACTGGCCGACGTACCGGATGTCCACATGGACCTGGGCCACGTCGGCATCTATCGTGGCCTGGCGCGTGCGGCCGGTTTGTCCGGCGAAGTGGAGCAGCAGTTGTTCGATGCCTTGCAGCGCAAGGCCATCGATGAAGTGATCAGTCTGACCGAAGGCCTGCCGGCCGATCTGTCCGGCATGTTGCGGGCGCTGGTGGATCTGTGCGGAGGTCGCGAAGTGCTGGCCGCTGCCCGCGAGCGGCTGGCCCATGCGCCGGCACCGGTGCTCGCGGCACTGGACGATTTGCTGGCGATTGCCGAGCGGCTGTCGGTGCGTTTCCCCGAGTTGCCGCTGTACTTCGACCTGGGTGAACTGCGCGGTTATCACTACCACACCGGTGTGGTGTTCGCGGTGTTCGTGCCGGGGGTTGGCCAGTCCATCGCTCAGGGCGGTCGATACGATGATATTGGCGCCGACTTCGGTCGTGCCCGTCCGGCGACCGGCTTCTCTACCGATTTGAAAACCCTGGTGACCCTGGGGCGTGCTGAAGTCGAGCTACCGTCTGGCGGTATCTGGATGCCTGACAGTACGGATGCAGCACTCTGGCAGACGGTCTGCCAGTTGCGCAGTGAGGGTCAGCGTGTCGTCCAGGCCTTGCCTGGGCAGCCTTTGGCCGCCGCCCGTGAAGCGGACTGCGACCGGCAATTGATTCAGCAGAACGGGCTTTGGCAAGTATTGCCGCTGGCTTCTTGAGTTTTCCTGCCGGCCGCGGCCGGCACCAAGTTTGCGCGAATGAGGACAAGTGTTATGGGTAAGAATGTCGTAGTCCTGGGCACCCAGTGGGGTGATGAGGGCAAAGGCAAGATCGTTGATCTGCTGACCGAACATGCTGCCGCCGTAGTGCGCTACCAGGGTGGCCACAACGCAGGTCACACCTTGGTGATCGACGGTGAGAAAACCGTACTGCACCTGATTCCGTCGGGCGTGTTGCGCGAAGGCGTGCAGTGCCTGATCGGCAACGGGGTGGTGGTTGCCCCTGACGCCTTGTTGCGGGAAATCATCAAGCTGGAAGAGAAAGGCGTACCGGTGCGCGAGCGCCTGCGTATCAGCCCGTCCTGCCCGCTGATCCTGTCCTATCACGTTGCGTTGGACCAGGCCCGCGAAAAGGCCCGTGGCGAGCTGAAGATCGGCACCACCGGTCGCGGCATCGGCCCGGCCTACGAAGACAAGGTGGCCCGTCGTGGCCTGCGCATCGGTGACCTGTTTCACCGTGAGCGCTTCGCCGCCAAGCTGGGCGAGTTGCTGGACTACCACAACTTCGTTCTGGTCAATTACTACAAAGAGCCGGCCATCGACTTCCAGAAGACCCTGGATGAGTGCATGGAGTACGCCGAGCTGCTCAAGCCGATGATGCTCGACGTCACTGCCGAGCTGCACGAGCTGCGTCGCGCGGGCAAGGACATCATGTTCGAAGGCGCCCAAGGGTCGCTGCTGGACATCGACCACGGTACCTATCCGTACGTCACCAGTTCCAACACCACGGCTGGCGGCATCGCCACGGGTTCGGGTTTCGGCCCGATGTATCTGGATTACATCCTCGGTATTACCAAGGCATACACCACTCGCGTCGGTTCGGGTCCGTTCCCGACCGAGCTGTTCGATGATGTTGGTGCGTTCCTGGCCAAGCGTGGTCATGAGTTCGGCGCCACCACTGGCCGTGCCCGTCGTTGCGGCTGGTTCGATGCCGTCATCCTGCGTCGCGCCATCGACGTCAACAGTATCTCGGGCCTGTGCCTGACCAAGCTGGACGTACTGGACGGCCTGGAAACCATCAACATCTGCGTGGGCTACAAGAATCAGGACGGCGCGGTCATCGACGCACCGACTGACGCTGACAGCTACATCGGTCTGGAGCCGGTATACGAGCAGATGCCAGGCTGGACTGAGTCGACCGTGGGTGCCAAGACCCTGGAAGAGCTGCCAGTAGCGGCTCGCAATTACATCAAGCGCGTCGAAGAGTTGGTCGGTGCACCGATCGACATTATTTCGACGGGGCCGGACCGCAACGAAACCATCGTTCTGCGTCACCCGTTTGCCTAATAAGTCGTTGATGTAAAACACAAAGGACCCTCGTTTGGGTCCTTTGTCGTTTCTGCCTGCCAGACGGCACGACACTTGCTATACACCATGAATAATAAGTGCTTCTTGTGAAGTGCCATCAAATTAATGGCGTTAGTAGAGGGATTCCCTGTGTCGGCCGTTCTCTCATTGTTACAAAGCCGCCTGTTGCGGCCTGTGTTCGTTACTCTTGGTGTCGCCCTTTTGGTGCAGGTGCTGGTCGCTGTCGCGCTGACGCGAAGCACGGTCACTGCGCTGGAGGCTGATCTGGAGGCGCGGCTCGGCGGCGACAGCCAGAAGTTGTCTGGCGAGCTGGAGCAGGCCGGGCGTGAAGTGACGTCGAGCCTGGACAGCTTGTCTGCCAGCACTCGTCAGCGCCTCACCGCCGGTTTATCTGCGCGGCTGAAGGATGAGCAGGCACAGTTGCGGGCGACGCTGGAAAAATCGCTCAAGGACTCTGCCAATGATATGGCGCAACTCCTGGCTTCGGTTGCGCCCCGCGCCATGTGGGACAGCGACGTGCCTGCGCTCTCCGAGTTTGCCCGTCGGGCCCAGCGCAATCCCAACGTACTCTTCGTCATTTATGACGACGCCACCGGCCAGCACCTGACTCGCTACCTGAATCGGGAGAACCCGATCAACAAGGCTTTGTTGGAGAAAGGCCAGGGCGACCGGGCGCTGGACAAGGTGTTGGACGCGGCGAAGAACGACCCTTCGGTGTATTACCTTGAGGCCTCGATCAACCCCAACGGCGTAGAGATCGGCAAGGTGTTGATGGGCGTTTCCACGGCCTCCGTTGAAGCTGACCTGGAGGCGTTGGACCGGCGCTTCTCGGCCTTGATCGCCAGTGGTGACCAGTTGGTGGGTGATAGCCTCAAGGGGGCGGCAGCCGATAGCGCCACGGCAATGCGCGGGCGCCTGGAGTCGGCTCAGTCCACCGCGACGCAAATGCAGGCCAACACCGCCACCACCGTACAGGACGCTGCGGGCACTTTGCGCTGGCGGATCGGCCTGGGTCTAGCGCTGGTGGGGTTTGGCGTGCTGGTGCTGCTGGCGGTGGTGTTGGGGCGGCGAGTGGTCAATCGTTTGAAACTGTTGATTGCCGCGATGAACGATCTGGCGGCGGGTGAGGGCGACCTGACCAAGCGCGTGCAAATCAGCAGCAAGGACGAAATCGGCGAGATGGCCTCGGCGGTCAATCGTTTTGTGGATAAGTTGCAGCCCATCGTGCGAGAGGCGGGGGATGTGGCCCAGCGCACCGGTGTGGAAATCGGTGCAATGACCTTGCGTAACTCCGGTGCCGATGCGGCGGCCGGAATGCAGCGTGATGAAGTGGCCGAGAGCTTGCGGGCGCTGTCGCAGATGGCCGATGAAGCGCAATCGGAAAGCCAGGCGATGCAGGCTGCCTTGCAGCAGGTGGTGGAGATTCGCAAGGCTACCGACGAAAACACCCGAACCTCGGCCAAGGTCGGTGGTTTGATCGAAGCGCTGGCAGGGCAGGTCGATACGGGGGCAAAAGTCATCGAGCGGCTGGCGCAACAGAGCGAGCAGATCGAAGTG
Organism: Pseudomonas sp. N-1-13; assembly: GCF_057787095.1. Taxonomy (NCBI): domain Bacteria; kingdom Pseudomonadati; phylum Pseudomonadota; class Gammaproteobacteria; order Pseudomonadales; family Pseudomonadaceae; genus Pseudomonas; species Pseudomonas sp. N-1-13. Next base: position 489,463 of record NZ_JBYNRI010000001.1, read on the forward strand.
GTGCTCACGGTCATTCACGGCATTGCCGAGCAAACCAACCTGCTGGCTTTGAACGCGGCCATCGAAGCGGCGCGGGCCGGGGAAACCGGGCGTGGGTTCGCAGTGGTTGCCGACGAGGTGCGGGCGCTGGCAAGCAAGACCCAGAGTTCGACCGGCGACATCCAGGCGCATATCGTCGCGCTGCAGCAGGGCGCTCGCGAGGCGGTGGCTGCCATCGGCCAGGCCGGGCGTCAGGCCAGTGAGGGGTTGTTGGTGTTGCGTGACAGCGCGCGCTTACAGCAGTCGGTACAGACCTCTGTAGAGCAGGTGCATGCGGCCATCGGTCTGGCCACGCAAGCGGCGGCTCACCAGGCGCAAGGTGCGCAAGCGGTGCGTGGGCGGGTGGAAACCATTCACGCCCAGGCCGAGAAAGCGGCTCAGGCTGTGGTCGAGACCACGGCCAGTGGCAAGGTATTGGATAGTCTGGCGGCGCAGTTGAAGGCGAGCCTGGGACAGTTCCGGGCTTGATGGGCTGGCCTCATCGCGAGCAGGCTCGCTCCCACATTGATCCACTGTGAACAGAGTATCTGTGAGCGCTGGAGATCCCATGTGGGAGCGAGCCTGCTCGCGATAGCGGTTTCAGTGGCTCAGAGGCATCTTGTCGTCAGCCAATAAATCGCCAACCCCAGAAACGCAAAAACCCGCTTTCGCGGGTTTCTGTGAGTTCAAGGCCGTAACCTTGAAGCTTGAATTGGTGCCCAGAAGAAGACTCGAACTTCCACGACCTTGCGGTCACCAGCACCTGAAGCTGGCGTGTCTACCAATTTCACCATCTGGGCAGCATCTTCAGCGTTGCCGCTGTCGATGTGGCGCACTATACGGAGCGAGTTTTGATCTGTAAACCCCTGTTTTTGTTTTAGTAATTACCAGTCGGATTCCAGGGGCCGAAAATGCAAAAACCCGCTTTCGCGGGTTTTTGGGGAGCTGGCAGATCATTGATCTGTCGCTCGAAATTGGTGCCCAGAAGAAGACTCGAACTTCCACGACCTTGCGGTCACCAGCACCTGAAGCTGGCGTGTCTACCAATTTCACCATCTGGGCAGTATCGGCAACGTGTGTGCGTCGTCGATGGCGCGCACTATACGGAGCGTGTTTTTAACTGTAAACCCCTCACGAGAAAAAAACCGCTAAATTTCACGAGCGGTGCATTTCCGGGCTTCAAGAGGGGTCAAAAGGCTTCAGAAAAAGGCATTGGATGCTTGAAATTTCCCGTTTCATTACGCCTATGCCAAACTAACCCGCATATAGACAAGGTGAAAACTCTCTAATGGCCGATTGGCAGTCCCTCGATCCCGAGGCCGCTCGTGAAGCGGAAAAATACGAAAACCCTATTCCTAGCCGCGAACTGATCCTGGCGCATCTCGCCGATCGGGGTTCGCCTGCTAGCCGCGAGCAACTGGTCGAAGAGTTCGGTCTGACCACCGAAGACCAGCTCGAAGCCCTGCGCCGCCGTCTGCGCGCCATGGAGCGCGATGCGCAGTTGATCTACACCCGGCGCGGCACCTATGCGCCCGTGGACAAGCTTGACCTGATCCTGGGCCGCATCGCCGGTCACCGTGACGGTTTCGGCTTCCTGATCCCGGACGACGGCAGCGACGACCTGTTCATGAGCCCGGCGCAGATGCGTCTGGTGTTCGACGGTGACCGGGCTTTGGCCCGGGTTTCCGGCCTGGACCGCCGCGGCCGCCGTGAAGGCGTGATCGTTGAAGTAGTGTCCCGTGCCCACGAAAGCATCGTCGGCCGTTACTTTGAAGAAGGTGGCATCGGCTTTGTCGTCGCCGACAACCCGAAGATCCAGCAGGAAGTGCTGGTCACCCCGGGCCGCAATGCCAACGCCAAGGTCGGTCAGTTCGTCGAGGTGAAAATCACCCACTGGCCAACCCCGCGCTTCCAGCCCCAGGGCGATGTGGTGGAAGTGGTCGGCAACTACATGGCCCCAGGCATGGAAATCGATGTTGCCTTGCGCACCTACGACATTCCCCACGTCTGGCCCGAAGCGGTCCTGAAAGAAGCCGCCAAGCTCAAGCCGGAAGTCGAAGAGAAAGACAAAGAGAAGCGCATCGACCTGCGTCACCTGCCATTCGTCACCATTGATGGCGAAGACGCCCGGGACTTCGACGACGCGGTCTACTGCGAAGCCAAGCCTGGCAAGCTGCGCCTGTTCTCCGGCGGCTGGAAGTTGTACGTGGCGATTGCCGATGTTTCCAGCTACGTGAAACTCGGTTCGGCGCTGGACGCCGAAGCCCAGGTACGCGGCAACTCGGTGTACTTCCCCGAGCGCGTCGTACCGATGCTGCCAGAGCAACTGTCCAACGGTTTGTGCTCGCTCAATCCTCACGTCGATCGCCTGGCCATGGTTTGCGAGATGACCATCTCCAAATCCGGCGAGATGACCGACTACTGCTTCTACGAGGCGGTGATCCATTCCCACGCCCGCCTGACCTACAACAAGGTCAGCGCGATGCTGGAAACCCCGAAACTTGCCGAATCGCGCAAGCTTCGTGGCGAATACACCGATGTCGTGCCGCATCTCAAAGAGCTGTACTCGCTCTACAAAGTGCTGCTGGCGGCCCGTCACGTGCGTGGAGCGATCGATTTCGAAACTCAGGAAACCCGGATCATCTTCGGCTCCGAGCGCAAGATCGCCGAGATTCGTCCGACGGTGCGCAACGATGCCCACAAGCTGATCGAGGAATGCATGCTGGCCGCCAACGTCGCCACTGCTGAGTTCCTGAAGAAGCACGAGATTCCTGCGCTGTACCGGGTCCACGATGGCCCGCCGCCGGAGCGCCTGGAAAAACTGCGGGCCTTCCTCGGTGAGCTCGGCCTGTCCTTGCACAAAGGCAAGGACGGTCCGTCGCCCAAGGATTACCAGGCCCTGCTGGCCAGTATCAAGGATCGTCCGGATTTCCACCTGATCCAGACCGTGATGCTGCGCTCGTTGAGCCAGGCGGTATACAGCGCCGATAACCAGGGCCACTTCGGCCTGAATTACGAAGCTTATACCCACTTTACGTCGCCGATCCGTCGTTACCCTGACTTGCTCACGCATCGGGCGATCCGCAGCGTGATCCACTCGAAGATGGACACCCCGCATGTCAAACGTGCCGGTGCGATGACCATTCCCAAGGCGCGCATCTACCCCTACGACGAGGCGGCCCTGGAGCAACTCGGCGAGCAATGCTCGATGAGCGAGCGCCGTGCCGATGAAGCGACTCGCGACGTAGTGAACTGGCTCAAGTGCGAGTTCATGAAGGATCGCGTGGGTGAGTCCTTCCCGGGCGTGATCACTGCCGTGACCGGTTTTGGCCTGTTCGTCGAACTGACCGACATCTACGTCGAAGGCCTGGTGCACGTCACCGCGCTGCCGGGCGATTACTACCACTTCGACCCCGTGCATCACCGCTTGGCGGGTGAGCGCACCGGTCGCAGCTTCCGTCTTGGCGATACGGTCGAAGTGCGGGTCATGCGCGTTGATCTCGACGAGCGCAAGATCGACTTCGAGATGGCGGAAAAAACCATCAGCGCGCCGATTGGCCGCAAGAAGCGCGGCACTGAAACTTCTGCGCCTGCGGCCAAGACCGCCGCCGAGCCTGCTGCGGCCAAGTCCGGGCGTCGCGGCCCGGCCAAGGAAAAGGCCGTCGAAGCCTATCGCCCAAGCGATGCGGCGGCAAAAAACGCCGAGCTGCGCAAAAGTCGTGAGATGAAACAGGCGTTGCTCGCCGAAGCCAAGAGCGGCGGTAAAGCGGCGTCTGGGGGAAAGACCGGACGGTCGGCGCCGGACAAGGCGACCGGCAAGCCGAGCAAACACCGTAAAGGCCCGCCGAAAGCGGGCTCGGCCCCAGCCAAGAGCGGCGGGGCGCGTAAACCCAAGGCCAAGTCATGAGTCAGTTGGAAAAAATCTACGGTGTGCATGCCGTGGAAGCGTTGCTGCGTCACCATCCCAAGCGGGTCAAGCAGATCTGGCTGGCGGAAGGCCGCAGTGATCCGCGGGTCCAGACCCTGATCGAGCTGGCTGGCGAGAATCGCGTAGCGGTCGGCCAGGCCGAACGGCGGGAAATGGACGCCTGGGTCGAAGGTGTGCACCAGGGGGTGGTGGCTGAGGTCAGCCCGAGCCAGGTCTGGGGCGAGGCGATGCTCGACGAGTTGCTCGATCGCACCGAAGGCGCGCCATTGTTGCTGGTACTGGATGGCGTGACCGATCCTCACAACCTTGGCGCTTGCCTGCGCTCGGCCGATGCGGCGGGTGCATTGGCGGTGATCGTACCTAAAGACAAGTCGGCGACGTTGACGCCGGTGGTGCGTAAAGTCGCCTGTGGCGCGGCGGAAGTTATCCCGTTGGTGGCCGTGACCAATCTGGCGCGTACCCTGGAGAAACTCCAGCAGCGTGGCCTGTGGGTGGTCGGCACGGCGGGCGAGGCCGAGGTCAGCATTTATGACCAGGACCTGACGGGCCCGACGATCCTGATCATGGGGGCCGAAGGCAAGGGCATGCGGCGCCTGACCCGCGAGCATTGCGACTACCTGGTCAAGCTGCCGATGGCCGGCAGTGTCAGCAGCCTCAACGTTTCGGTCGCGACCGGCGTGTGCCTGTTCGAGGCTCAGCGCCAGCGTAGCGTCAAGGTTGCTGCGGCCGCCAAGAAATCCTGATCCAGTTGTATTCCTGTGGGAGCGAGCCTGCTCGCGATAGCGGAGTGCCGTTCAACGCAAATGTTGAATGGAGCGCCCTCATCGCGAGCAGGCTCGCTCCCACAATGGTTTGTGTGGGTAAACATTGGGGTTGTTCAAATAATCACCAATCACCTTGCGCCGCCCTCGGCCCTTCTCTACAATTGCGCCCCTTGCTGTGATGGCAGGCACTTATGTGTCTAGCGTCCACAAGTCCATAAGTGTCATTCACTCCTTGTCTGACCGTTTTTGAGCGGCAGGCTACAACCCGTAAGGAGCATTCATGCGTCATTACGAAATCATCTTTTTGGTCCACCCGGATCAAAGCGAGCAAGTCGGCGGCATGGTTGAGCGTTACACCAAGCTGATCGAAGAAGACGGCGGCAAAATCCACCGTCTGGAAGATTGGGGCCGTCGTCAACTGGCCTATGCAATCAACAATGTTCACAAGGCTCACTACGTGATGCTGAACGTTGAATGCACCGGCAAGGCCCTGGCCGAGCTGGAAGACAACTTCCGCTACAACGATGCAGTGATCCGTAACCTGGTCATCCGTCGCGAAGAAGCCGTCACCGGCCAATCCGAGATGCTCAAGGCTGAAGAAAACCGCAGTGAGCGCCGTGAGCGTCGCGACCGTCCTGAGCACTCTGACAGCGCCGATGGCGATGACAGCGATAGCGACAGCGACAACAGCGATAACGCTGACGAGTAATCCACGGACCTTTTAAGGAGCCAATCACATGGCACGTTTCTTCCGTCGTCGTAAATTCTGCCGCTTCACCGCTGAAGACGTGAAAGAGATCGATTACAAAGATCTCAACACTCTGAAAGCCTACGTATCCGAGACCGGCAAAATCGTTCCAAGCCGTATCACCGGTACCAAAGCTCGTTATCAGCGTCAGCTGGCCACCGCTATCAAGCGCGCCCGCTTCCTGGCCCTGCTGGCCTACACCGACAGCCACGGCCGCTGAGACCGGGCAGTCGACACGTAGCAAAGGATTGAATGCATGCGCGCCTTAGCTGAGTTCATCATGCGCGGTCGTATGCAGGCCACTCTGGTAGTGGCTGGATGCGCGGCATTGCCGTTGTTGTATTGGTTGGGTGCTGCCGCGGTGAGTCTTGTACTCCTGCGGCGCGGATTGAAGGACGCCCTTGGCGTTCTTGCTCTGGGACTGCTGCCGGCTTTGCTCTGGTGGTTGTATTCCGCTGACCCGCGGGCACTGATGGTGCTGCTGGGGTCTTCGGCGCTGGCGTTGGTGTTGCGCGCAAGCGAATCCTGGAACCGCGTGCTGCTGGTCAGCATAGCGATGGGAGTGGTGTTTTCAGTGGTGCTCGGGGTGGCTTTCGCGCCCCAGATCGAGATGCTGTCGCAGGCTTTGATAAAAATCCTGCCCGAGGCCCTCGGTGATCTCTACCAGCAGATGTCGGTAGAGGAGCAAGCGCGTTTCGCGTCCCTGATCGCACCGGTCCTGACCGGCCTGATTGCGGCCTTGTTACAAATCGTCAGTGTGCTGAGCCTGATTATCGGGCGCTACTGGCAGGCGTTGTTGTACAACCCGGGTGGTTTTGGTCGCGAATTTCGCGCCATCCGTTTCCCGCTTGGGCTGGCGATGTTGCTGCTGGCGGGCATGCTTCTGGGGCCGAACTTCGGTCCGCAGATGGCCATGCTCACGCCGTTGTGCAGTGTACCGCTGGTATTTGCCGCTCTGGCCCTGATTCACGGGCTGGTGGCGCAAAAGCGACTGGCCAGGTTCTGGCTGGTGGGGTTGTACGTCACGTTGTTGCTGTTCATGCAGCTGATCTATCCGTTGCTGGTGGTCCTGGCCATCGTCGACAGCCTGATTGATTTTCGCGGTCGTATGGCGCCGAAAGACGCCGACAACGCGAACGGTGAAGGTTAAAAGTTAGAGGATTTTCACATGCAACTGATCCTTCTGGAAAAAGTCACCAACCTGGGCAACCTGGGTGACAAAGTAAACGTTAAGGCCGGTTACGGTCGTAACTACCTGCTGCCTTACGGCAAAGCCACCGCTGCGACCGCTGCCAACCTGGCCGCGTTCGAAGAGCGTCGCGCTGAGCTGGAAAAAGCCGCAGCAGACCGTAAGACCTCGGCTGAAAGCCGTGCTGCCCAACTGGCCGAGCTGGAAGTGACCATCACTGCCACCGCTGGCGACGAAGGCAAGCTGTTCGGTTCGATCGGTACTCACGACATCGCTGACGCACTGACCGCCTCTGGCGTTGAAGTGTCGAAGAGCGAAGTTCGTCTGCCGAACGGCACCATCCGCAACGTAGGCGAATTCGACGTAGCCGTGCACCTGCACGCCGAAGTTGAAGCCACCGTACGCGTTGTCGTGGTAGCAGCTTAAGCAATACCTGTCGGCTGGCACCCTCGGGTACTAGTCGGTAACATCGGGCACGATCCTGTTTACAGGTCGTGCCCTTTGTCTTTCTGCAATTGCTGATTTTCAAAACCCCCTGCGTTTCCAAAAGAATCAAGTGGCCATGAACGAAATCACCGCTCCCGAGCAATACGATCTGCAAACCGCAGCCCTGAAGGTGCCTCCGCACTCCATCGAGGCCGAACAGGCCGTGCTCGGTGGTCTGATGCTGGACAACAACGCCTGGGAACGCGTGCTCGATCAAGTATCCGACGGCGATTTCTACCGACATGACCACCGCCTGATTTTCCGTGCCATCGCAAGATTGGCCGATCAGAACATGCCGATCGACGTGGTGACCCTGGCCGAGCAATTGGACAAGGAAGGCCAGACGTCTCAGGTTGGCGGCCTCGGTTACCTGGGTGAGTTGGCAAAAAACACGCCGTCTGTCGCCAACATCAAGGCCTATGCCCAGATCGTGCGCGAACGGGCGACCTTGCGCCAATTGATCGGTATCAGCACCGAAATCGCGGACAGCGCCTTCAACCCGGAAGGCCGAACCGCTGCCGAGATCCTCGATGAAGCGGAACGGCAAATCTTCCAGATCGCCGAGGCCCGGCCAAAAACCGGTGGCCCGGTGAGCGTCAACGATCTGCTGACCAAGGCCATCGACCGCATCGACACCCTGTTCAACACCGACAACGCCATCACCGGCCTGTCCACCGGCTACACCGACCTCGATGAGAAGACCAGCGGCCTGCAGCCATCGGACCTGATCATCGTCGCCGGCCGTCCGTCCATGGGTAAAACCACCTTTGCGATGAACCTGGTGGAAAACGCCGTGCTGCGCAGCGACAAGGCCGTACTGGTGTACTCCCTGGAGATGCCAGGTGAATCGCTGATCATGCGTATGCTCTCGTCCCTGGGACGTATCGACCAGACCAAGGTCCGTTCCGGCCAACTGGAAGATGACGACTGGCCGCGCCTGACTTCGGCGGTCAACCTGCTCAACGACCGCAAGCTGTTCATCGACGATACTGCCGGTATCAGCCCTTCGGAAATGCGCGCCCGGACCCGTCGCCTGGTGCGTGAGCACGGTGATATCGCGCTGATCATGATCGACTACCTGCAGTTGATGCAGATTCCGGGCTCCAGTGGCGACAACCGGACCAACGAGATTTCCGAAATCTCCCGTTCCCTCAAGGCCCTGGCCAAGGAATTCAACTGCCCGGTGGTGGCGCTCTCTCAGTTGAACCGTTCCCTGGAACAGCGCCCCAACAAACGCCCGGTGAACTCCGACTTGCGTGAATCCGGAGCGATCGAGCAGGACGCCGACGTGATCATGTTCGTCTACCGTGACGAGGTGTACCACCCGGAGACGGAGCACAAGGGCATCGCCGAAATCATCATCGGCAAGCAGCGTAACGGCCCGATCGGCTTCATTCGCCTGGCCTTTATCGGTAAATACACCCGATTCGAGAACCTGGCGCCGGGTAGCTACAATTTTGATGACGACGAGTAAGTTCGTCGTCGCCTGAACTGGCCCCATCGTCGGAACGCCGCCCGGAGCAGGCTCGTTCCCACAGTTGACCGAGTTCCTTCAAAGGGAATGCGATTCAATGTGGGAGCGAGCCTGCTCGCGATGAGGGCGTCACCATTTCCGACCATAGCCGTCGGAATTGGTTAATTTTTGTGCTATATTCCGCGCCCGCGATTTTTCATCTTTCATACCGGTCATCGACATGCAAGCAGCCAAGCCGTTATTTGACTATCCCAAGTACTGGGCCGAATGTTTCGGCCCCGCGCCGTTCCTGCCCATGAGCAGGGAGGAGATGGATCAGCTCGGCTGGGATTCGTGCGACATCATCATCGTGACCGGTGATGCCTACGTCGATCACCCGTCGTTCGGCATGGCGATCATCGGTCGGCTGCTGGAAGCCCAGGGCTTTCGCGTCGGGATCATTGCCCAGCCAAACTGGCAGTCCAAAGACGACTTCATGAAGCTCGGCGAGCCGAACCTGTTTTTTGGCGTCGCGGCCGGCAACATGGACTCGATGATCAACCGCTACACCGCCGACAAGAAAATCCGTTCCGACGACGCCTACACCCCGGGTGGCATGGCGGGCAAGCGGCCGGACCGTGCGAGCCTGGTCTACAGCCAGCGCTGCAAGGAAGCCTACAAGCATGTGCCGATCGTGCTCGGCGGTATCGAAGCCTCCCTGCGCCGCATCGCCCATTACGATTACTGGCAGGACCGGGTGCGCAACTCGATCCTGATCGACGCCTGCGCCGACATCCTGCTCTACGGCAACGCCGAGCGGGCGATTGTCGAAGTCGCCCAGCGCCTGTCCTATGGCCACAAGATTGAAGACATCACCGATGTCCGTGGCACCGCGTTCATCCGCCGCGACACCCCGCAAGGCTGGTACGAGGTCGATTCCACCCGCATCGACCGCCCGGGCAAGATCGACAAGATCATCAACCCGTATGTGAACACCCAGGACACCGCTGCCTGCGCCATCGAGCAAGAGAAAGGTCCGGTTGAAGACCCGAGCGAAGCCAAGGTCGTGCAGATTCTGGCGAGCCCGCGCATGACTCGCGACAAGACCGTGATTCGTCTGCCGTCGGTGGAAAAGGTTCGTGGCGATGCGGTGCTCTACGCTCACGCCAACCGCGTGCTGCACCTGGAAACCAACCCGGGCAACGCCCGTGCTCTGGTGCAGAAGCATGGTGAAGTCGATGTCTGGTTCAACCCACCACCCATTCCGATGACCACTGAGGAAATGGACTACGTGTTTGGCATGCCTTACGCGCGTGTTCCGCACCCGGCGTACGGCAAGGAAAAGATCCCGGCCTACGAGATGATCCGTTTCTCGGTGAACATCATGCGTGGCTGCTTTGGCGGCTGCACCTTCTGCTCGATCACCGAGCACGAAGGCCGGATCATCCAGAACCGCTCTGAAGAATCGATCATTCGCGAGATTGAAGAGATCCGCGACAAGGTCCCGGGCTTCACCGGCGTCATTTCCGACCTCGGCGGCCCGACCGCGAACATGTACCGCATTGCCTGCAAGAGCCCGGAAATCGAATCCGCGTGCCGCAAGCCATCCTGTGTGTTCCCCGGTATCTGCCCGAACCTCAATACCGACCATTCTTCGCTCATCCAGCTGTACCGCAGCGCCCGGGCATTGCCTGGGGTGAAGAAGATCCTGATTGCCTCCGGCCTGCGTTACGACCTGGCGGTCGAGTCGCCGGAATACGTCAAGGAACTGGTGACCCACCACGTGGGTGGTTACCTGAAGATCGCCCCGGAACATACCGAGGAAGGTCCGCTCAACCAGATGATGAAACCGGGCATCGGCAGCTATGACAAATTCAAGCGGATGTTCGAGAAGTACACCAAGGAAGCCGGCAAAGAGCAGTACCTGATTCCATACTTCATCGCCGCCCACCCGGGCACCACCGACGAAGACATGATGAACCTGGCTCTGTGGCTCAAGGGCAACGGTTTCCGCGCTGACCAGGTGCAGGCGTTCTATCCGTCGCCGATGGCCACCGCCACGGCCATGTACCATTCGGGCAAGAACCCGCTGCGTAAGGTCACCTACAAGAGCGACGCGGTGACCATCGTCAAGAGCGAGGAGCAGCGCCGCCTGCACAAGGCCTTCTTGCGTTATCACGACCCCAAGGGCTGGCCGATGCTGCGCGAAGCGCTGACCCGCATGGGCCGCGCCGACCTGATCGGGCCGGGCAAGAATCAATTGATTCCGTTGCACCAGCCAGCCACCGACAGCTACCAGAGCGCCCGTCGCAAGAACTCGACGCCGGCTGGCAGCCACAAGGTAGGCAAGGAAACCACCAAGATCCTGACCCAGCACACCGGTCTGCCACCGCGCGCCAGCGACGGCGGCAACCCGTGGGACAAGCGCGAGCAGGCCAAGGCCGCGGCATTCGCCCGCAACCAGCAGGCCGCCAAGGAGCGCAAGGACGCCGCCAAGGGCAAAGGGCCGAAACCGGCGCGCAAGCCAGTCGTACCGCGCTGATCGCCAAGCCACATTGCAAACGCCAGCTTAAAAGCTGGCGTTTTGCTTTCTAGCGGCTGTGCTACTCGTTTGCTATCGTGGCGACCGCCAATGCCAGTCAGTTCCGTGCAATAAAGCCAAACACCGGGAGCTTGCTCCCTCGCCACAGATGTCAGTGTTGGCCCTGGCAGAGCCCGGCTTGCCCGCAATCACGGCCACTCAGGCAATAAAGTTCTCACCCTCGGATTTTCAAGGACGATTCATATGAGTACCCCTTTACCGGGTATCGGCATGGACTACAGCCCCTCCCAGTTCATGGCCCGCCAACGCATCGAAAGCCAGATCAACCTGCCGCGCCTGTTCGCGGCCATCGACGCCGATCCCAGTATCGTCGGCGCTGGCGTGGTGTACATCGATGCCGAATTCAACGTGGTGACCCTGCGCGAGTTCAAGCCGATTTGCAGTATCAAGCCCAAGCGGATCATCTTGCGCGAGGCGCAGAAGTACATTGCGCCGGCTCAGTTTGCTGATCAGGTAAAGAACAACCCGCGTGAGTCTCGTTTAGTGGGAGAGGCTGTCAATACGACGTTATCCTGCGCTGGCGCCATTCTGGGCTGGATTGTGGTTTTCAGTGGCACGATCGCAGTTCCATTTACAGCGGGTGCAAGCCTGGTTGTCACAGCCGTGGGGGCAACCGCCGCCGCTGCCAGTACTGCGCAGTGCGTGGTTGGGAGCATGCGTACCTACAACGAACTCAACGATCCAGCAGCTAATGATGATATGGACAGTGAGGACTGGTATCGCTACGCAATGCCAGTGTTGGATGCCGCATCATTGCTGGGAGCCGGGGCATCCACTTTAACAACGCTCAAACTCTTGCAAGCGAGGAAGGTCTCGACTGGCAGGAGTTGGTACGAGCTTTCCAAAGGTTTGACTCGTCAGCAAAGAAAGGCATTGACCAAAGAGTTGTTAACACTGAAGGACCCAAGCCTGACTAACAAACTATTAAAGCTTCGCCAGCGTTCGGGGACGCTTGCAAAGCGTTTCACGGCTACCCAGATCAATCACGCGACCGTGACCCAGATTCGCGACTCCCTGGGGGCAGCCATCGGCTTAACGGGCAGTAGCTTGTCTGGGAACCTGAAGACAATTGCCGTGGGGCTGTATGAGGAAGTTGAATAATGGACCGCAAGCATTCATTGAACGCTTTCCTCGCTCATTATTTTCCAACCTTCATCTGCGCTTTTTTTCTAGCCTGTTTCGCGGTTTCCGCTTCAATTTCATTAGTCTCTAGCACTTACTTTCGAGGCGATCCTGAACGGGCCAAGTATTCTTTTCTGGTTGCGCTGATCCTCTCTCTGCTCTTGGCGTTGAGCCATTTCGTCATGATCAGGGGGCGGTCATGGGGTGTTCGTGCCATCGTTGTGTTCTATCTGGCGTGTCTCTTCACGGTCCTCCCCACCTACGGCTACAAGCCGCATCCTTTTGCCTATGTGACGGGGTTGTTGTTCCCGTTGCTGGGGCTGCTATTGCTCAACAGTAAGCGCCATCGAGAGATGCGCCAGAAATTGTCGGAGTTGCGCGAGGAGCGTATGGCGATAAGGTCTGCCGTCCGTTTACAGAAGAAAAGGAAAGGACGCTAGATGGAAAACTATCCGACTTTCATCCATTTTATGAAGCGCTACTTTCCGACCTTCATCGCAACGATATTCGTGGCGAAAATATCGTGTTTACTGGCGCTCTTTGCTCTTCTCGACAGTTTTTTTGTGCGCGCTACGTTGTCGAGCCAAGCGAAAATTTCCGCTGTATGCATTGCTATTTGTACGTTGGTTCTGGTCCATAGCAACTTTATGGTCGTGCGCGGCAGAGCGGGTTGGGTCTGGGTGTTTGTCGGGCTTTTTGTGGTCTGTCTGTTGTGTGTCTTGCCGACTATTGGTTATCGCCCGAATCGATTCGTTTATGCGGCGGGTCTGTTTTTTCCATTGCTCGGGCTGCTATTGCTCAACAGCAAACGTCACCGCGAAATGCGCAGCAAACTGGTAGAAGTCCGCCACCAACGCGAGCTCTTCATCCAGGCCGCCAAAGCCTCCCGCTCACGGCGTTGAGTCGATTCGCTACCACCGCTGCCACATTTATGTGCTTAGCTTTGCACCCGAATGCGAGCATCGCGCGCTTTTAGTGCTCTACTGCCTTGAGTAGACGAAGAAAGTGTCCGGCTTGCCTGCATGGCATAAGTCTTGCGCCGCTTTCGATAACGCCCAGGCTCGCAGGAGGTACGTCGTGTCGATTCACGTCGCATTGCACCATGTCACGCATTACCGATACGACCGCGCTGTCGAGCTCGGTCCGCAGATCGTTCGCCTGCGCCCGGCGGCCCACAGCCGCACGCGCATTCTTTCTTATGCGCTGAAGGTCGCGCCCGATCAGCACTTCATCAACTGGCAGCAGGATCCCCAGGGCAATTACCTGGCGCGGTTGGTGTTTCCCGAGAGAACCCGGGAGCTGCGCATTGAAGTCGATCTGCTGGCTGAAATGGCGGTGTTCAATCCGTTCGACTTTTTCCTGGAACCCTACGCGGAAAAAATCCCGTTCACCTATGCCGCCGATGAGCGCAAGGAGTTGGCGCCTTACCTTGAAACCCTGCCGTTGACGCCGAGATTCCAAGCCTATCTGGACGGCATCGACCGCACGCCGTTGCCGGCGGTGGATTTCCTGGTGGCGCTCAACCAGCGCCTGAGCGAAGACATCAACTACCTGATCCGTATGGAACCGGGCGTCCAGACCCCGGAGCACACCCTGGAGCATGCGTCCGGTTCCTGCCGCGACTCGGCCTGGTTGCTGGTGCAGTTGTTGCGCAACCTTGGCCTGGCCGCGCGGTTCGTTTCCGGCTACCTGATCCAGTTGACCGCCGACGTGAAAAGCCTCGACGGTCCGTCCGGTACCGAGGTGGATTTCACCGACTTGCATGCCTGGTGCGAGGTCTACCTGCCCGGTGCCGGCTGGATCGGCCTGGATGCGACGTCCGGGTTGTTCGCCGGTGAAGGGCATATCCCGTTGGCCTGTAGTCCCGATCCGTCCTCGGCGGCGCCCATCAGTGGCTTGGTGGAACCGTGCGAGTGCGAATTCAGCCACGAAATGTCCGTCGAGCGGATCTGGGAAGCGCCACGGGTCACCAAGCCCTACACCGAAGAGCAGTGGCTGGCGATTCAGGCGTTGGGCCGGAAAATTGATGCCGACCTGCTGGAAGGCGATGTGCGCCTGACCATGGGGGGCGAACCGACCTTCGTCTCGATTGATGACCCGGACGGCGCCGAATGGAACACCGCCGCGCTGGGGCCGGACAAACGTCGCCTCTCCGCCGAGCTGTTCCAGCGCATGCGCAAGCATTATGCGCCCCAGGGGCTTGTGCATTTTGGCCAGGGCAAGTGGTACCCCGGTGAGCAGTTGCCGCGCTGGTCGCTCAACTGCTATTGGCGGCGTGACGGAGTGCCGATCTGGCACAACAGCGCGTTGATCGCTGACGAGCAGCAGGACTACGGCGCCGACGGCGAAATGGCCGGGCGCTTTCTGACAAGCGTTGCCGAGCGTTTGAAAATTCCTGCGCGATTCGTGTTCCCAGCCTACGAGGACAATTTCTATTACCTCTGGCGCGAAGGTGCATTGCCATCGAACGTCACGGCCCAGGACCCCCGCCTGGAAGATGCTTTGGAGCGGGAACGGTTGCGCAAGGTCTTCAGTCAGGGCCTGGATAAAGTGATCGGGCAGGTCCTGCCGCTGGCGCGTACCGCCAAGGGCGATCAATGGCAAAGCGGTCGATGGTACCTGCGCGATAGTCACTGCCGGTTGGTTCCGGGGGATTCGCCCTTGGGCTACCGCCTGCCATTGGCTTCCCAGCCCTGGGTGACAGCGGCCGAATACCCTTTCATTCATCCCACCGACCCGAACCAGGACCTGCCGGTGCTGCCCGATGCCGAACGCCTGGCCCGTCATGGTGAGCCGGCAACCGAGCAGGATCGTGCCCCGCAGATCGACGAATCCGCCGACTGGCTGACCCGCACGGCGTTTTGTGCCGAGGCTCGCGAGGGGCGTTTGTACCTGTTCATGCCGCCCCTGGAGCGGGTCGAGGATTATCTGGAACTGGTCAGCGCCATCGAAGCGACAGCCGAGGAGCTGCATTGCCCGGTACTGTTGGAAGGCTACGAGCCACCGAGCGACCCGCGCCTGAGTAACTTTCGCATCACCCCCGATCCGGGTGTGATCGAGGTTAACGTGCAGCCGTCCGCGACCTGGGATGAACTGGTCGAGCGCACCGAGTTTCTTTACGAAGAGGCGCGACAGACCCGGCTGACCACCGAGAAATTCATGATCGACGGTCGGCACACCGGCACCGGTGGTGGCAACCATTTCGTACTGGGGGGCGCAACCCCGGCCGACTCTCCCTTTCTACGGCGCCCTGACCTGCTGCGCAGTCTCATCAGCTACTGGCATAACCACCCGTCGTTGTCCTACCTGTTTTCCGGCTTGTTCATCGGCCCGACGTCCCAGGCGCCCCGGGTGGACGAAGCGCGCAACGATGCGTTGTATGAGCTGGAAATTGCCTTCGCACAAATGCCGCAACCTGGCGAAGAGTGCCCGCCCTGGCTGGTTGATCGGCTGTTGCGCAATCTGTTGATCGACGTGACCGGCAACACCCATCGTGCCGAATTTTGCATCGACAAGCTCTATTCGCCGGACGGCGCCACCGGGCGTCTCGGTCTATTGGAGCTGCGGGCTTTTGAAATGCCGCCCCACGCCCGTATGAGCCTGGCCCAGCAGCTATTGCTGCGGGCGCTGGTGGCGCGGTTCTGGCGTGAGCCCTACCTGCCTGCGAAGCTGGCGCGGTGGGGGACCGAACTGCATGACCGCTTCCTGTTGCCGCATTTTATCGAACAGGATTTTGCCGACGTCATCAATGAACTGAACGCCGCCGGTTACCCGCTGCGGGCCGAATGGTTCGCCGCGCACCTGGAGTTTCGTTTTCCCAAGGTGGGTGATTACGCGGTCAGCGGCATCGAACTGCAATTGCGCCAGGCCCTTGAACCCTGGCATGTACTGGGAGAAGAGGGGGCAGCGGGCGGCACCGTGCGGTATGTGGACTCTTCTCTTGAACGTTTGCAGGTCAAGCTTAGCGGCCTGGCGCCGCAACGGTATCTGCTGACCTGCAACGGTGTTCCGGTGCCGCTTCAAGCCACCGGCCGGGTCGGCGAATTTGTCGCCGGGGTGCGTTTTCGCGCTTGGCAACCGGCCAACTGCCTGCAGCCGACCATTGCGGTCCATGCGCCGTTGGTCTTCGATTTACTCGACACCTGGACGCAACGTTCGGTGGGGGGGTGCCAGTATCATGTGGCCCATCCGGGGGGACGTAATTACGACAGCCTGCCGGTGAATGCCAATGAGGCGGAGAGCCGGCGAATGGCGCGTTTTTTCCGTCTCGGACACACGCCTGGGAAACTTCCGATACCTCACCTGACAGTGGACGACGAGTTTCCCCTCACGCTCGATCTGCGACGTTTTTGAGAGCGCTCCCTAAGTCGTACACGACACCCGGATATTTCAACTATCCGGGTGTCATGCGCTTGCGCTAGTCTCACGTTTCATTGCTGTCTGCCGAGCTTTCCATGCCTGACCTGCTTGACCGTTACCCGCTGACGACGGGCACCTATCACGAATTGATGGACGACAGTGGCGCGGTGCGCGGGCACTGGCGCCGCCTGCTCGACCATTTGCAGCGCAGTACGCCGGCCCAACTGCTCCAGCGTCAGGCACTGTTGGCCCGGCAGATCCAGGAAAACGGTGTCACTTACAACGTCTATGCGGACCCGAAGGGCGCCGACCGGCCGTGGGAGCTGGACCTGCTGCCCCACGTGATCGATGCGCAGGAGTGGAAGCAACTGTCGGCGGGCATCGCCCAGCGTGCACGCTTGCTCAACGCAGTACTGGCCGACCTGTACGGGCCGCAACGGCTGATCAGTGAGGGGCTGCTGCCGGCGGAACTGGTGTTCGGGCACAACAATTTTCTCTGGCCGTGCCAGGGCATAACGCCACCGGACGGCATTTTCCTGCACCTGTATGCCGTGGATCTGGCCCGTACGCCCGACGGTCGCTGGTGGGTCACGGCGGATCGGACCCAGGCGCCTTCGGGGGCCGGGTATGCGCTGGAAAATCGCATGATCGTCTCCCGCGCCTTTCCCGATTTGTATCGTGACCTGAAGGTCAAGCACCTGGCCGGTTTCTTCCGCACCTTGCAGCAGACCCTTGCGCGTCAGGCCCCCAGTGATGGCGAGTCGCCGCTGGTGGTGCTGTTGACGCCTGGACGGTTCAACGAAAGCTATTTCGAACACCTTTACCTGGCGCGCCAGCTGGGCTATCCGCTGGTGGAAGGGAGCGACCTGACCGTTCGCGACGCCACGGTGTACCTCAAGACCCTGAGCGGGCTACGACGGGTTCACGCCATCATGCGCCGGCTCGACGATGATTTCTGCGACCCGTTGGAGCTGCGCACCGATTCGGCCTTGGGTGTACCGGGATTGTTGGAGGCGGTGCGCCAGGGCCGGGTTCTGGTGGCCAATGCCTTGGGCAGCGGCGTGCTGGAATCACCGGGCTTGTTGGGCTTTTTGCCAAAGATCAGCCAGTTTCTGTTCGGTGAGGAACTGATACTGCCGTCCATCGCCACCTGGTGGTGCGGTGAGCCGCCGGTGCTGGCCCAGGCCTTGGAAAAACTGCCGCACTTGCTGATCAAACCGGCGTTTCCTTCCCAAAGTTTCAGCCCGGTATTGGGGCGCGACCTGAACGAACAACAGCGTGCACTTCTGGCCGCGCGCATGCAGGCGCGTCCCTATGCCTATGTCGCCCAGGAGCTGGCGCAGCTGTCCCAGGCACCGGTCTGGCAGGCCGAAGACGGTCAGCTTCAGCCGCGGGCCATCGGCATGCGCGTGTATGCCGTTTCCGGGGAGGATGACTATCGGGTGCTGCCGGGCGGCCTGACCCGCGTGGCGGCCGAGGCCGACGCCGAAGTGGTGTCGATGCAGCGAGGTGGCGCCAGTAAGGACACTTGGGTCTTGGGAGAACAGCCGCCCAGTGGCGAACAATGGAAGGCCCAGCGAACCGTGGGCGTCCACGATCTGGTTCGGCGTGATCCCTATCTGCCGTCCCGCGTCGTGGAAAATCTGTTCTGGTTCGGTCGCTACTGCGAGCGCTGTGACGACAGTGCGCGGCTGCTGCGGATCATGCTGGCGCGCTATGTCGATGGCGACGACCCGCAAGCGCTGCAGTCGGCGGTATCCCTGGGGGAAAGCCTGATGCTGTTGCCGGAGGAGGGCGAGCTGCCCGAGCGACTGCTGGCGGCCTTGTTGGGGGACGATTGGTCGTTCAGCCTGCGTTCCAACCTGCAGCGATTGCAGTGGGCGGCCTCCCAGGTTCGCGGCAAGCTGTCCCGGGAGAACTGGCAGGCACTGGTGGAGCTGCAGCGCGAAGCCATGGAGCTAGAAACCGCGGAGCCGGATTTCGGTGAGTTGCTGGATTTTCTCAACCGTTTGGTGATGTCCCTGGCGGCGTTGTCCGGATTCGCGTTGGACGACATGACCCGCGACGAGGGCTGGCGTTTCCTGATGATCGGTCGTCGTCTGGAGCGCCTGCAATTTCTCAGCAGCAGCCTGGCGGCGTTCCTGCGAGGCGAGGCGGTGTTCGACCAGGCGGGGCTGGACTGGTTGCTGGAACTGGGCAACAGCAGCATCACCTATCGTTCGCGTTACCTGGCGGTGGCCCAGTTGATTCCGGTGCTCGACCTGCTGTTGCTGGACGAACAAAACCCTCACGCGGTGCTCTTCCAGTTGAAACTGGTGGCCCGTACCCTCAAGCGCTTGAACGATGACTTCGGCGCGCCCAGGGAAACCGCCTTGCCAGAGCTGGTCGCTCGCCTGTCATGCTTTGACCTGCGTTGCCTGGAGAGTCCGCTGTTCGGCGAGGCCAGCCTGCGCGCAGCCCTCGATGGCTTGGCCGATCTGTTGCAGGAAGTGGCCGACGTCAGCGGCCAGGTGTCCGATCGCCTGGCCTTGCGTCATTTCGCTCACGTCGATGACGTCAGCCAGCGTACGGTGTCCGTCTGATGAGCGCTCGTTACCAGATCTTCCACGACACCCACTACCATTACGACAGCCCGGTATCCCTGGCCCAGCAGCTTGCTCACCTGTGGCCGCGCCCCTGTGAGTGGCAGCGTTGCACCGAGCAGCAGTTGTTGATCAGCCCGGAGCCGACGACCCGCCGCGATGAGCTGGATGTGTTCGGCAACCCACTGACCCGCCTGGCGTTCGAACGGCCCCATGACGAGTTGCTGGTCAACGCGCGTCTGAGCGTGGAAGTGTTGGCGCGTCCTGTGCTGGACTTCAGTTTGTCCCCCGCCTGGGAGTCAACCCGTCATGCGTTGACCTACAGCGGCCGGCCAATGGCTGCTCCGTTGCTGGATGCGTGCCGCTATCGTTTCGAGTCACCCTATGTGCACCTCAAGCGCAGCTTTGTCGAGTTTTCCGAAAGCTGTTTCGCGCCGGGGCGCCCATTGATGCTCGGCGTGCGGGCGCTGATGGAGAAGATATTCGAGGAGTTCACCTTCGATGCCGAAGCCACCCAGGTGGCAACGCCGCTGGTGGAGGTGCTGGAACGGCGGCGGGGCGTTTGCCAGGACTTTGCTCACCTGATGCTGGCCTGCGTGCGCTCCCGCGGGTTGGCGGCGCGTTACGTCAGCGGCTACCTGTTGACTCAACCGCCGCCGGGTCAGCCACGGTTGATCGGTGCCGATGCCTCGCACGCCTGGATCTCGGTGTTTTGCCCGGTGCTGGGCTGGGTGGACTTCGACCCGACCAATAACGTTCAGCCGGCGCTGGAACACATCACATTGGCCTGGGGCCGGGATTTTTCCGATGTGTCGCCGTTGCGGGGAGTCATTCTGGGCGGCGGTGATCATGACCCCGAAGTGCGGGTGACGGTGATGCCGCTTGAATCGTAAACAGATCCCAGTGTGGGAACGGACTGGGCTGTGAGGGCCGGCAGCGAGGCTGCCGACCCTGGACACAGAACCGGGGGCCGGATCAGATCATCGGGCCCTGAGGGTATCAGGCGTCGGGCGTCTGATCTTTCGGTGCATCAACATCTACGTCTGCTGCCACGTCGCCTTCGGTATCCGGGGTCAGTGCTGCTGCTTCTTCTTCAGCGGTAGCTTTCTTGCGCTGAAGCTTTTCCTCTTTCTTCTGCTCCTTGGCCAAGTCTCTCTGACGTTTGGCGAAGGAATAATTGGGTTTGGCCATGGGCGATCCTCTGGGGTCGAAGGTGAGGTTGAGCGGCGCGTATTCTGCCCTGTATCGGGGTCGAGCCGTTAGCTGGGTTTTTGTTCGGCCCACTTTGGCTGCACCGACGGTTGCCATTCGTCCAGCGCATCGAGCAGGTGGTGGGGTGATTCGCTCACTTGCAGCATGTCACGGTGGGGCCCACGGACGAAGCCTTCGCCGACGATATGATCAAGAAAACCGGTGAGTTTGCTGTAGAAACCGTTCACTTCCAGCAGCCCCAGCGGTTTGCTGTGATAGCCGAGCTGGCCCCAGGTCCAGACTTCGAACAACTCCTCCAGCGTGCCAAGGCCGCCGGGCAGGGCGATGAAGGCATCGCTGAGCTGAGCCATGCGTGCCTTGCGGGCGTGCATGCCGTCCACCACTTCCAGGCGGGTCAGGCCGCTGTGGCCGATTTCCTTGTCTTTGAGGCTCTGCGGGATGATACCGATCACTTCGCCGCCGGCCGCCAGGGCCGCATCGGCGACGATGCCCATCAAGCCGACCGCGCCGCCGCCATAGACCAGGGTCAGTTTTCGTTCTGCCAACGCACGCCCCAAGGCCTGCGCCGCTTCACGATAGGCTGGGTGGCTACCGGTGCTGGCGCCGCAAAATACACAAACAGACGCTAAAGACATGCCTTACTCCGTGGTCAGTAACTGGACCAGAGTAAAGCCTGGCTTTGGCTGCGCAAAGCAATTAAACCTCGCGCCGGGGTTTTTCGTAGGTGCCACTGGCACCGCAGGCGTAGGCGGCAAGCAAGCTGCACAGCAGGCCGTTGAGGTTCATGATGCGGTACTCCAGAGAGGTGATGGAGCTGATCATATGGCCGCCTCATACCTTTGGCTGGTTGATTATGCTCATCAGGCTGATAGCCTTAAGTTGTATACAATCTTTGACTCAGGTCATAGGAACTTGTCTGAAATTCAGGCAGTCTTCCCCATTGACGGAATTTTTCTAACCATGCCTTGGAGATTCACCATGTTTGCCAAACTTGCTGCAGTATCCCTGTTGACGCTGGCCAGCAGCCAGCTGATGGCAGCCGAGTGCAAGACCACCATCGACTCGACCGACCAGATGTCCTTCAGCACCAAGGCCATCGAGATCGACAAGAGCTGCAAGACCTTCACCGTTGAACTGACTCACTCAGGCAGCTTGCCGAAGAACGTCATGGGCCATAACTGGGTACTGAGCAAAGAGGCTGACATGCAGCCGATTGCTACCGATGGCCTGGCAGCCGGCATCGACAAGAACTACCTGAAAGAAGACGATGCGCGCATCATCGCTCACACCAAGCTCATTGGGGCCAAGGAGAAGGACTCGGTGACTTTCGATGTGTCGAAACTGAGCGCCGATGAGAAATACGGCTTCTTCTGCTCGTTCCCGGGCCACATCTCGATGATGAAAGGCACGGTTACCCTGAAGTAATCACATCAGGCATAAAAAAAGCGCCCGTTTCAGGGCGCTTTTTTGTGCCTCGCCAATAACCGCACATCCTGTGGGAGCGAGCCTGCTCGCGATGACGGCAGCACATTCAACATCAATGCAAACTGACCCACCGCTATCGCGAGCAGGCTCGCTCCCACAGGGATTGCCGGTCACGGCGCGTACGGCATCACCCGCTTGTGCTCGGTCTTGCGATAGGTCTCGCAAATGATTCGAGCGGCTTCTTCGCGCACCGGCAGCCCATGCAGGAACGCATCGATCTCGCCATAGGTCACGCCGTGGGCGGCTTCGTCGGGCTTGCCGGGCGACAGGTCCTCAAGGTCGGCAGTGGGGACTTTTTCCACCAGCGATTCCGGCGCGCCGAAGTCTCGGGCAATAGCCCGGACCTGGTTTTTCACCAGGCCGCTCAACGGCGCCAGGTCACAGGCGCCGTCACCGAACTTGGTGAAGAAACCCATCACGGCTTCGGCCGCATGGTCGGTGCCGATGACCAGGCCTTGCTCGGCACCGGCGATGGTGTACTGCGCCACCATGCGCATCCGCGCCTTGGTATTGCCCAGCACGAAATCCCGGGAGCCCGGCCCTTTGCCTTCGAACGCCAGCACTTCCTTGGCCAGTGCCTTGACCGCCGGACCGATGTTGACGGTATGGCGCTCGTCCGGCTCGATGAAGTCCACGCAGGCCTGGGCTTCATGTTCGTCGAACTGGGTTTCGTACGGCAGGCGCACGGCAATGAACTTGTAGGCGGCGTTGCCGGTTTTCTCCCGCAGTTCACGCGCTGCGCGTTGGGCCAGCAGGCCGGCGGTCAGCGAATCGACCCCGCCGCTGATGCCCAGTACGAGGGTCTTGAGTCCGGAGTTGACCAGACAATCCTGGATAAAGCCCACCCGACGAGCGACTTCGGCCTTGAGGGCAGCGTCATCGGCGAACGGTGGCTGAACCTTGAGCTGTTCAGCAATCTCACGCTGTACGGCTTGCATGAATTCACTCCTTGCTTGGTGTGTCAAAGGGCGGCAGGTACTTGGAAAACGTGTCGCATGTAAGCGACGAAATTCGGGTCTTTGCAGTGGGTCTTGCCGGGCTCGTCTGAAATCTTGGCCACGGGTTGCCCGTCACAGCTGATCATTTTAAGCACGATGCTCATCGGCTCCACACCCGGGATGTCACACGTCAGGTTGGTGCCGATACCGAAGCTGACATTAATGCGACCACGCAATGCCCGAAAAATCTCCAGGCATTTGGGCAGTGTCAGGCTATCGGAGAACACCAGCGTCTTGCTCATCGGGTCGATACCGAGCTTGTGGTAGTGAGCAATGGCTTTTTCGGCCCAGATGACCGGGTCCCCGGAGTCATGGCGCAAGCCGTCGAACAGCTTGGCGAAGAACAGATCGAAGTCCTTGAGGAAAGCGTCCATGGTGATGCAATCGGTCAGTGCGATTCCCAGCAGGCCCCGGTACTCACGCACCCAGCAATCGAGGGCGGCGATCTGACTGTCGATCAGCCGCGGGCCCAGTTGCTGATGGGCCATGATCCATTCGTGGGCCATGGTGCCCAGGGGTTTCATGTCCAGCTCGCGGGACAGGTGCACATTGCTGGTGCCGACGAAGCGTCCAGGGAAATCGTGCTTGAGCACGTTGACGACTTCTTCCTGGACGCGATAGGAAAACCGCCGGCGGGTGCCGAAGTCCGCGACCTGCAGTTCGGATAACTCGTCGGCGCTGGCGTTGGTGGTCAGCCAGTCGAACTTGCGATACAGCTGTTCGCGCGCCTGCTCCAGAACGATCTCGCGGTAGCGATAGCGATTACGTACCTCGCTGACGATGGCCAGCAGCGGCACTTCGAACAGAATCACATGCAACCATGGCCCACGCAGGCGGATAAACAGCTCGCCGTTCTCGATACCGGTGTGCACATAGCGCAGATTGAAACGGAACAGCCCCAGAAAACGCAGGAAATCGGGTTTGAGGAAGCTGATGCGCTCCAGGAAGCCCAACTGGTCGACGCTCAGACTCAGCTCGGCCAGGCGTTCGATCTGAAAGCGGATCTCCGCCAGATACGGGCGCAGGTCTTCGCTGTTGCGGCAGCGAAATTCCCATTCGACTTCGACGTTGGGGTAGTTGTGCAGCACCGCCTGCATCATCGTCAGTTTGTAGAAGTCGGTGTCGAGCAGGTTCTGCACGATGCGATCGGCAAATACACTCTCGCTCATGGCGGGAATCTCCAGACAGGCCGCTGCGGCGGGCAGCGGGGTGCAGCGGTTGGTGGTGAAGGGGCTAGTGGCGCATAACCCTGGTGAGTATTGCCAGCGATTTTTTAACGGCGGGTACTCCGCTGGAGTGTCTGGATATGCCAACGGGCCTCATCGCGGGCAAGCCTTGCTCCCCAAGAGAGTGGGCGACCGGCAGCTGTGCACACCCCCTGTGGGAGCAAGGCTTGCCCGCGATAGCCATGCTCAAGGTGCCATCGAAACCTCGTTCTGCTCCAGCATCCACTCCACAAAAAGCCTGACCTTGGGCACTTCCGCCGAATGTTCAGGATAGGCCAGGTAATAGGCATCGGTACTGGGCATCGCATAGTGCCAGGGGATCACCAGCTTGCCGTCAGCCAGTTCTTCTTCCACCAGAAACCGCGGCAGCAGGGCGACGCCGCAGCCAACCTGGGCGGCCCGGATGCACATGTAGAACGTTTCGAAGCGCGGCCCGTGGTAGCTGTGTTCGGTGTGATAACCCTGGCTGGCGAACCAGTCGTGCCAGGCCTGGGGGCGTGAGGCGTTTTGCAGCAGCACCAGATCGGTCAGTTGCGTCGGGTCGCTGAAGGGCTGGGCCGGCAGATTGCCAGGCGCGCAGACCGGCACCAGTTCTTCGCCGAACAGTTTCAGGGATTCGGCGCCGGGCCGTGAGCCCTGGCCGAAATAGAACGCCAGGTCGCTGCGCCCCTGAAGCAAGTCGTCGGCCTCCTGCTCGCTGCACAGGTCCAGATGAATTTTCGGGTGCCGCAGGCGCCAGCCTTTGAGCCGTGGGACCAGCCAGCGAGCTCCGAAGGTTGGCGGTGTGGAAACCCGTAGGACTTCGGTATCGCCGCCGTAGGAGCGCAAGTAGTGGGTCGACATCTCCACCTGCGTAAGGATTTTTCGTACCTCCCCCAGGTACAAATCCCCGGCCGGTGTCAGCTGCAAGCGTCGACGTACGCGGCGAAACAGCAAATGCTGTAGCAGTTCCTCCAACTGTGCGACCTGTTTGCTGACGGCGCTCTGAGTCAGGTTCAGCTCTTCGGCGGCGCGAGTGAAGCTCAGGTGTCGGGTCACCGCTTCGAAGCACTGTAGCGCCGTGATCGACGGCAAATAGCGTTTATTGATCATGATGAGGCCTTATTTCTTGTGGCGCTGCTTATCCGGTCATGGCCAGCATGAATAAACGGAATGATATCTCGCTTAAAGGTCGTTTGTTGGCAAGTCTCGGGCCAGCTACAACTACAGGTCTGATCAGCCGTGATCGTCCGGCTGCCAATTCTTTGTCTTTTGTTTGAGGAATTAACCATGGTTGCTGCATTGCTTGATCGTCTGGGTGTCGAACCGGCCTTGTACCAGAGCGGCACACAACCGGTGCATTCGCCCATCGACGGCAGTCGCATCGGCGCCGTGAACTGGGAGGGCGCCGCAGAGGTTGAGCAGCAGGTCAGCCGCGCCGAGCATGCGTTCGACCTGTGGCGCCAGGTGCCGGCCCCTCGCCGCGGCGAGTTGGTACGTCAATTTGGTGATCTGCTGCGCGAGTACAAGGCCGACCTCGGCGAGCTGGTGTCCTGGGAAGCCGGCAAGATCACCCAGGAAGGTTTGGGTGAAGTGCAAGAGATGATCGACATCTGCGACTTCGCAGTCGGTCTGTCCCGTCAGCTGTACGGCCTGACCATCGCCTCCGAGCGTCCGGGCCACCACATGCGTGAATCCTGGCATCCGCTGGGCGTGGTCGGCGTGATCAGCGCTTTCAACTTCCCCGTGGCGGTCTGGGCCTGGAACACCACGCTGGCCCTGGTTTGCGGCAATGCGGTGATCTGGAAACCCTCGGAAAAGACCCCGCTCACCGCCCTGGCCTGCCAGGCGTTGTTCGAACGTGTGCTGAAGAACTTCAGCGATGCGCCACCGTACCTCAGTCAAGTGATCATCGGCGGTCGCGATGCCGGCGAAGCGCTGGTGGACGATCCGCGCGTGGCGTTGATCAGCGCCACCGGCAGCACCCGCATGGGTCGTGAAGTGGCGCCGAAAGTCGCCGCGCGCTTTGCCCGCAGCATCCTCGAGCTGGGTGGCAACAATGCGATGATCCTGGCCCCCAGCGCCGATCTGGACATGGCCGTGCGCGCCATCCTGTTCAGCGCCGTCGGCACCGCCGGCCAACGTTGCACGACGCTGCGCCGCCTGATTGCCCATGAGTCAGTGAAAGAAGAGATCGTCAGCCGGCTCAAGGCCGCTTATTCGAAAGTGCGCATCGGCCATCCGCTGGAAGGCAACCTGGTCGGGCCGCTGATCGACAAGCAGAGCTTCGAAAACATGCAGGATGCACTGGAGCAGGCCTTGAGCGAAGGCGGGCGAGTATTTGGTGGCAAACGCCAGCTTGAAGACCAGTTCCCGAATGCCTACTACGTATCGCCGGCCATCGTCGAGATGCCGGAGCAGAGCGATGTGGTGTGCCACGAAACCTTCGCGCCGATCCTTTATGTGGTCGGCTACAAGGATTTTGCCCAGGCCCTGCAACTCAATAACGCGGTGCCTCAAGGCCTGTCGTCCTGCATCTTCACCACGGACGTGCGTGAAGCCGAGCAATTCATGTCAGCAGTGGGCAGCGACTGCGGCATCGCCAACGTCAACATCGGCCCGAGCGGCGCGGAAATCGGCGGCGCGTTCGGCGGCGAGAAAGAGACTGGCGGCGGACGTGAGTCAGGCTCCGATGCATGGCGCGGTTACATGCGTCGCCAGACCAACACCGTGAACTACTCGCTGGAGCTGCCGTTGGCGCAGGGGATTACCTTCGACTGAGGTCGTGTCAACGAGTGTCCCCTGTGGGAGCGAGCCTGCTCGCGATAGCGTCGGATCAGCCAACATGGATGTTGCAAGGTAAACCGCATCGCGAGCAGGCTCGCTCCCACCATGAGTTTATGTGCAGTGGTTGGGTTTCATTTCCGGAGTCTGGCAATGCCGTTACGCGAAGAATGTCTGTGGGAAAAACTGACGCCGCAAAGACCTGAAAATACCGCCCTCACCGGCGAAATCACGGTGGATGTCTGCGTGATCGGCGCAGGTTTTACCGGTTTGTCGGCGGCGGTGCATTTGCTCGAACAAGGCAAGCGCGTGGCTGTGCTGGAGGCCCATCGGGCCGGGCATGGTGGGTCGGGGCGCAATGTCGGATTGGTCAACGCCGGCTTGTGGATCCCGCCGGATGAGATAGAAGCCGGCTTCGGCGAAGCGGTGGGCAGCCAGCTCAATCGCATGCTCGGGGCGGCGCCGGCGCTGGTGTTCAGCCTCGTCGATAAATACAACATTGATTGCCAGCTGCGGCGCGAAGGCACGCTGCACATGGCTCACAACGCCAGGGGCGAAGCGGACCTGCGCAGTCGTGAAGAACAATGGAAGCGCCGTGGCGCCCCGGTGGAGTTGCTCACCGGCCAGGCGTGTACCCAGGCCACGGGCACCTCGAAAATCGCTGCGGCATTGCTCGACCGGCGTGCCGGCACGCTCAATCCGATGGCCTACACCAGTGGACTGGCCAAGGCTGCCGGCGACCTTGGTGGCCAGTTGTTTGATCATTCCCCCGTCACGCGCCTGGAACGCCAAGGGCAGCGCTGGTCGGTGCAAACTGCCCAGGGTTCGGTACTGGCCGAGCAAGTGGTGATCGCGTCCAATGCCTACACCGAAGGTGACTGGACGGAGCTGCGGCGCAATTTCTTTCCCGGTTACTACTATCAGGTTGCTTCCGCTCCGCTGACCGACGAAGCGGCGCAGCGCATCCTGCCAGGCGGCCAGGGCTCGTGGGACACCCGCCAGGTACTGAGCAGCATTCGTCGGGACAAGGACGGGCGTCTGTTGCTGGGCAGCCTGGGTAATGGCAATCGCAAACCCACCTGGTTCCTCAAGGCGTGGGCCGACCGGGTGCAACAGCACTATTTCCCTTACCTCAAGCCGGTGGAATGGGAATGCACCTGGACCGGGTGTATCGCCTTCACCCCCGATCACCTGATGCGCCTGTTCGAGCCGGCCCCCGGTCTGGTGGCCGTGACGGGTTACAACGGCCGCGGCGTGACGACTGGCACAGTAGTGGGCAAAGCCTTTGCCGACTATCTGTGTCACGGCGACGCCAGCGCGCTGCCGATTCCCTTCGCCGCCATGCGGCCACTGGCCGGGACAGGCTTGCGCAGCTGCTTGTATGAAGCGGGTTTTTCGCTGTATCACGCCGGCCAGTGCCTGCGAATTGTGATCTGAATGTTGAAAAATGTTGCCGCAGCGCTCGTTTTCCACCACAACGTCTAGCCTGTTATGGTGCGGGTTGTAGCAGTTGTGCACCGCCAGTGTGCAGTTCGGTGACGCGGGTTGTTACAGGTGGGTTGCACGTCGTTTCGTGTGATGGTTGCAATGATGGCTCAGGGAGGGTTGTACCCATTTGGTTCTATGGTTGTACCTTGTGCGGTTTAGACGGTTGCACGCCCAATAAAAAAGGGCTCGAAACAGTCGAAATAACAATAAAGCAGCGACTTTTTTAAGAATAAAAAACCGATGGCACGGCGCTTGCTCTGAGCTTTTCAGTGAAGTCGCAGTGCCAACTAAAAAAAACCTTGGAGCACCACCTCATGTCCCAGACGTTTTACAAGAAAGGCTTTCTGGCCCTCGCAGTGGCAGCTGCGCTGGGTGTTTCTGCGTTTGCTCAGGCCGACGTCAAGATCGGCGTAGCGGGTCCGATGACCGGTGCCAACGCGGCATTTGGCGAGCAGTACATGAAAGGCGCACAAGCGGCGGCAGACGAGATCAATGCCAAGGGTGGCGTGAACGGCGAGAAAATCGTTCTGGTGCAGGGCGATGACGCCTGCGAACCGAAGCAGGCCGTGGCCGTGGCCAACCGCTTTGTCGATCAGGACAAGGTTCTTGGCGTGGTCGGTCACTTCTGTTCCTCGTCCACCATCCCGGCGTCCGAGGTCTACGGCGATGCCGGCATCATCTCCATCACCCCTGGTTCCACCAACCCGCAGGTCACCGAGCGTGGCCTGAGCGCGATGTTCCGTATGTGCGGTCGTGACGACCAGCAGGGCATCGTCGCCGGCGACTACATCGTTGACGTGCTCAAGGGCAAGAAAGTCGTCGTCCTGCACGACAAGGACACCTACGGCCAGGGCCTGGCGGATGCTACCAAGGCGCAGTTGGCCAAGCGTGGCGTGGAGCCGGTGCTGTACGAAGGTCTGACCCGTGGCGAGAAAGACTTCAGCGCCGTGGTCACCAAGATCCGTTCGGCCGGTGCCGACGTGGTCTACTTCGGCGGTCTGCACCCGGAAGCCGGCCCACTGGTCCGCCAGTTGCGTGAGCAAGGCCTCAAGGACGTGAAATTCATGTCCGACGACGGCATCGTCACCGACGAACTGGTCACCACCGCCGGCGGCCCGCAATACGTGGATGGTGTGTACATGACCTTCGGCGCCGACCCACGCCTGCTGCCAGACAGCAAGGCCGTGGTGGACGCGTTCCGTGCCAAGGGCACCGAGCCGGAAGGCTACACCCTGTACGCCTACGCCTCGGTCCAGGCCTTGGCGGCCGGTTTCAACGGCGCCAAGAAAAATGACGGCGAAGCCGCGGCCGAATGGCTCAAGGCCAATCCGGTCCAGACCGTGATGGGCAAGAAGGAGTGGGACTCCAAGGGCGACCTGAAAGTCTCCGACTACGTGGTTTACCAGTGGGACAAGGACGGCAAATACCATCAGCTGGAAAAACAGAAGTGACATGAACGGCTGAATCGCCCGGCGCCCCTGGTGCCGGGCGGTTTACCCGTGTTCATGCAGTACCTGTCTTTTCTCCCGAGAGCTGCGCGCACATCGTGCAGCGTCGGCGGCTGAACCCCGGTCCGTCGCAGCGGTGTGCGTGCAGTCTCTCAAATGCGTGAGATTGCGTTATGGATGGTATTTTCCTGCAGCAACTGATCAATGGCCTGACCCTCGGGTCGGTCTATGGTCTGATCGCCATCGGCTACACAATGGTCTACGGCATCATCGGCATGATCAACTTCGCCCATGGCGAGGTTTACATGATCTCTGCGTACCTCGCGGCGATCAGTCTGGCTCTGCTGGCCTGGTTCGGTATCGAATCCTTCCCCCTCATGATTCTCGGCACGCTGGTGTTCACCGTGGTGGTGACCGGCGTCTACGGCTGGGTGATCGAGCGCGTCGCCTACAAACCCCTGCGTAACTCCACTCGCCTGGCACCGCTGATCAGTGCCATCGGCATTTCGCTGATCCTGCAGAACTATGCCCAGATCAGCCAGGGCGCTCGCCAACAGGGCGTGCCCACGTTGCTCGAAGGCGCCATGCGCGTGGACATCGGCAGCGGCTTCGTCCAGCTGACCTACACCAAGATCTTCATCCTGGTCGCCGCATTCGCCGGGATGGCCTTGCTGACCTACATCATCAAGTACACCAAGCTCGGCCGCATGTGCCGCGCGACCCAGCAAGACCGCAAGATGGCCTCCATCCTCGGGATCAACACCGACCGGGTGATTTCCTATGTGTTCGTCATCGGTGCGGCCATGGCGGCCCTGGCCGGTGTGCTGATCACCATGAACTACGGCACCTTCGACTTCTATGCCGGCTTCATCATCGGCATCAAGGCGTTCACCGCGGCCGTACTCGGCGGCATCGGTTCCCTGCCTGGGGCGATGCTGGGCGGGATCATCCTCGGCATCTCCGAGTCGCTGTTCGCCGGTCTGATCAACTCTGACTACAAAGACGTGTTCAGTTTCTCGCTGCTGGTGCTGATTCTGATTTTCCGTCCCCAAGGCCTGTTGGGTCGCCCACACGTGGCGAAGGTATAAGTATGTCTGCTGCCAATAAACCGATTGATATCAAAAAGAGCGTCATCGACGCGATCCTGGCCGGCCTGATCTCGCTGATCGTGTTCGGGCCGATTGTCGGCGTGGTGCTCGACGGCTACAGCTTCAACCTGCAACCGGCCCGCGTGGGCTGGCTGGTGGCGATCGTGATGGTCGGGCGCTTTGCCTTGAGCCTGTTTCTGCAAACCCCCAAGGGTCTGAAGATTCTCCAGGGGTTCGAAAGCACCAGCTCCGGCGTGCATGTGCTGCCGCCAGACTACAAGTCGCGCCTGCGCTGGATCATCCCGGCGTTGATCGTGATTGCCATCGTGTTCCCGTTTTTTGCCAACAAATACGTGCTCACGGTGGTCATCCTCGGGCTGATTTATGTATTGCTGGGCCTGGGCCTGAACATCGTGGTCGGCCTGGCCGGGCTGCTTGACCTGGGTTACGTGGCGTTCTATGCCATCGGCGCTTATGGCCTGGCGCTGGGTTACCAATACCTGGGCCTGGGGTTCTGGACGGTGCTGCCGCTGGCGGCGATTGCGGCGGCGATGGCCGGGTGCATATTGGGATTCCCGGTGTTGCGAATGCACGGTGACTACCTGGCCATCGTGACCCTGGGTTTTGGCGAGATCATCCGGCTGGTGCTCAACAACTGGCTGTCGTTTACCGGCGGGCCGAATGGCATGCCGGTGCCGTCGCCGACCTTCTTCGGCCTGGAGTTCGGCCGGCGAGCGAAGGAGGGCGGGGTGCCGTTCCACGAGTTCTTCGGCATGGCCTACAACCCCAACGTCAAATTCCTGTTCATCTACATCGTCCTGTTCATCACCGTGCTGCTGGTGCTCTACGTCAAGCATCGCCTGACCCGCATGCCGGTCGGTCGCGCCTGGGAAGCCTTGCGCGAAGACGAGATCGCCTGCCGCTCCATGGGCCTGAACCATGTGCTGGTCAAGCTCTCGGCGTTCACCATTGGTGCTTCCACGGCGGGCCTGGCAGGCGTGTTCTTTGCCAGTTACCAGGGCTTCGTCAACCCCTCGTCGTTCACCTTCTTCGAGTCGGCGCTGATTCTGGCGATCGTGGTACTGGGCGGCATGGGGTCGACAGTGGGCGTGGTCATCGCTGCATTTGTCCTCACCGTGGCGCCGGAGTTGCTGCGCAGCTTCTCGGAATACCGGGTGCTGCTGTTCGGCGTGCTGATGGTGTTGATGATGATCTGGCGCCCGCGCGGCCTGATTCGCATCAGTCGTACCGGGGTGACGCCGCGTAAGGGAGTAGCGCCATGAGCGAAGTCGTGCTTACCGTTGAAAACCTGATGATGCAATTCGGTGGGATCAAGGCCCTCAGCGACGTCAGCCTGCAAGTCAAGCGCAACTCGATCTTCGCCCTGATCGGCCCCAACGGTGCGGGCAAGACCACGGTGTTCAACTGCCTGACCGGTTTCTACAAGGCCACAGGCGGCAAAATCGAGCTCAATGTGCGCGGCGAGCGGACCGATGTCATCAAGCTGTTGGGCGAACCGTTTCGTCCCACTGACTTCGTGTCCCCCAAATCCTTCGCCAGCCGGGTGTTCTACAAGATGTTCGGCGGCACCCACCTGGTGAACCGTGCAGGCCTGGCGCGGACCTTCCAGAACATTCGCCTGTTCAAGGAAATGTCCGTGCTGGAGAACCTGTTGGTGGCTCAGCACATGTGGGTCAATCGCAGTCTGGTGGCGGGCGTGCTCAACACCAAGGGTTACCGCCAGGCAGAAAGCGATGCCCTGGACCACGCCTTCTACTGGCTGGAAGTGGTGGACCTGGTGGATTGCGCCAACCGGCTGGCGGGCGAACTTTCCTATGGCCAGCAACGGCGCTTGGAAATTGCCCGGGCCATGTGCACCCGCCCGCAGATCATCTGTCTCGACGAACCGGCCGCCGGCCTAAACCCTCAGGAAACCGAAGCGCTGAGCGCGATGATCCGGCTGCTGCGCGACGAGCACGATCTGACCGTGGTGCTGATCGAACACGACATGGGCATGGTAATGAGCATTTCCGACCACATCGTGGTGCTGGACCACGGCAACGTGATCGCCGAGGGCGGTCCCGAGGCGATTCGCAACGATCCGAAGGTGATCGCGGCCTACCTGGGTGCCGATGAAGAGGAGCTGGTATGAGTGGACCTATCCTCGAACTCAAGGAGCTGGACGTATTCTATGGGCCGATCCAGGCCCTGAAAAAAGTCTCGATGCACATTGGGGAAGGTGAAACCGTCAGCCTGATTGGCTCCAACGGTGCCGGCAAGTCCACGTTGCTGATGTCGATTTTCGGCCAGCCGCGGGCGGCGAGTGGGCAGATTATCTACCAGGGCGTGGACATCACGCACAAGTCGTCCCACTACATCGCCTCCAACGGCATCGCGCAATCGCCGGAAGGACGGCGGGTATTCCCTGACATGACCGTTGAGGAAAACCTGTTGATGGGCACCATTCCCATCGGTGACAAGCACGCCAGCGAAGACATGCAGCGCATGTTCGAGCTGTTCCCGCGGCTCAAGGAGCGGCGCAACCAGCGGGCCATGACCATGTCCGGCGGCGAGCAGCAGATGCTCGCCATCGCCCGGGCGCTGATGAGCCGGCCCAAATTGTTGCTGCTCGATGAACCCAGCCTGGGACTGGCGCCGATCGTGGTCAAACAGATCTTCGCCACCTTGCGGGAGCTGGCGTCCACCGGCATGACGATCTTTCTGGTGGAGCAGAACGCCAACCACGCCCTCAGGCTGTCGGACCGGGCCTATGTGATGGTCAACGGTGAAATCCGCCTGACCGGCACCGGCAAGGAACTGCTGGTCAACGAAGAGGTGCGCAACGCGTATCTGGGCGGCCATTGACACAAGGCCAGCCATGAAAAAACCGGCGATTGAATCGCCGGTTTTTTTATCTTTCAAATCCACCACCCATCCCCTTGTGGGAGCGAGCCTGCTCGCGATGGCGCCGGACCATCCAACCTCTTTATATCGGACATGACCCTATCGCGAGCAGGCTCGCTCCCACAGGGTTTGGCGCTGTGCCCGAGAATTGTGGACAACAATCCTGAGCCCCTGCGAAACCGCGACATAAAGTCGCCGCAAACAGTTGTTTTGTCACGGTTTTGACTTGTCCCCGTTTGCTGTGGAACCGGCTGTGGGTAAGGTGGGAGTAGCTGGCTGCAAGCCTCTGAATACGTGGCTTTCAGGCGTGTGGTTGTTTTTTGATCAGAGGATTTCGGTCAAGCGGGTACGAGGGTTGTCAACACTTTTATGAGGGTCGCCAAAGGCTTGGAAATCTGTGCGCAAGCCTGTGGATAAGTCTGTGATTAAACTCTGGAAAGACCGCGCTGAGGGCCGAATTTGCTGGCTTGAAGCCATCGTTCTTTTTACCGTCGGCTTATAGCAGATAAGTCGATCTGCACAACCTGCATTGCAGGGTCAAGGGAAAAAATTTTCCAAATCCCTCGCAAAGCCTTATGCACAGCGGCTTGGGGAGTTTGCACTTGCCCCCGATTGCTGTGGACCCGCCTGTGGATAAGGTGCGGGCAACCGCCTGTGGCCCTTGTTTCATAAGGCCTGGCGCCGATTGGTTGTTTTATGAGCAATGCTCGAATGAAACCTCGCTTCCAGAAGTCTTGCCCATGCTGTGCCAGGCCGGGCATGCTGTGGGCCGATTTCCATTCATTGGCTGTTTTGAGCCCCAAGGAGAACACGATGTCCAACACCCTGTTTATTACCGGCGCAACGTCCGGTTTCGGTGAAGCCTGTGCCCGTCGTTTTGCCGAAGCAGGCTGGAAACTGGTGCTGACCGGTCGTCGTGAAGAACGCCTCACTGCCCTGTGCGCCGAGTTGTCGAAGCAGACTGAAGTCCATGGTCTGGTGCTTGATGTGCGTGACCGCACAGCCATGGAGGAGGCGATCGCCAACCTGCCACCGTCCTTCGCCAAGTTGCGGGGCTTGATCAACAACGCCGGTCTGGCGCTGGGCGTTGATCCTGCGCCCAAGTGCGACCTCGATGACTGGGACACGATGGTCGATACCAACGTGAAAGGTTTGATCTACAGCACCCGCCTGCTGTTGCCGCGGCTGATCGCTCATGGCCGTGGTGCCGGGATCGTCAACCTGGGGTCCATCGCCGGCAACTATCCGTACCCAGGCAGCCACGTGTACGGGGCGAGCAAGGCGTTCGTCAAACAGTTCTCCCTGAACCTGCGTTGCGATCTGCAAGGCACTGGCGTGCGGGTAAGCAACATCGAGCCGGGTCTGTGCGAGAGCGAGTTTTCCCTGGTGCGCTTTGCGGGTGATCAGGAACGCTACAACGCGACCTATGCCGGGGCCGAGCCGATCCAGCCGCAGGATATCGCCGACACCATTTTCTGGGTGCTCAACACACCGGCCCACATCAACATCAACAGCCTGGAATTGATGCCTGTGAGCCAGACCTGGGCCGGGTTTGCCATTGAGCGCAACAAGGCGTAAGACCGCGTTATCGTTCATCGCGGGCAAGCCTTGCTCCCACAGAGTTGGCTCATCTATGGGGCAAGCCTTGCTCCCAAAGAGTTGACTCATCTATGGGGGCAAGGTCGGCCAAATGTCTGTGGGAGCAAGGCTTGCCCGCGATAGCGATTTACCGGTCAGGCCAGATAATCAGCCAGCCCGCGATAGCAGGTCAGCAGGTGATACGGCGTGGTCGATGGCATGTCCTGGCGGCTGACAGTGCCGTCGGCGTCCAGGCATTCGTTCCAGCCTTTGGCATGCAGGAAGTGCTGCTGCAACGCCTGTAGTTGATGCAGCAATGCGCCCTGATTGCCCGGGCGTAATGTCAGTGCCCGCAAATATTCCGCCTGAGCCCAGATGCGCTGGGTGGCGTCCCGCGGTACCTGTGATCCCAGACTCAGCATGGCGCACACCGCCCCGGACTGCGGGCTCACGCCTTGCTGTTCGGTACGGCTGAAGCTGCTCTCAAGGGCTGTGTGCAACTTGCCGCCGCGCAACAGGGGCGATGAGGCCAGCAAGTAATACCACTCGAACTGATGGCCTGGCTCAAACCAGTTATCCACAGCCTTGACCGGTTTCTCCATCATGACGCGCTGCTGCGGGTCGATGAAGTGCTTGAACATGGCATCGCACAGGGCCAGCAATGCCTGGCGCACGTTGATGTCGTCGCGAACCGAGAGGGTGGCGAGGAAGGCTTCGGCCAGGTGCATCAACGGGTTTTGCAGCGGGCCGGATGCGCGGGTCGACCAATCGCGTCCCAGGCTGGCCTCGTAAAGGCCGTCTCCGGTCGCAAAGCGCCGGGCGATGACTTCCAGGGCCGCGTTGAGTACCGACTCCACCAGCGGCTCGCGGACCTTGCTCCAGTAGTGGGCACAGGCAAACAGGATGAAAGCGTGGGTGTAGAGGTCTTTGCCGGTGTCCAGCGGTACGCCTTGGGGGTCAATGCTGTAGAACCAGCCACCATGTTCGCCATCATGGAAGTGCCGCTGCAGGGAGCGGAACAGTGCGCCAGCCCGTTCTTCGGCCTGTGGCGCTTCGCCGATCAGGCTGGCGAACACGTATAGCTGTCGCGCACAGGCCATCGCCCGGTAGCGCTGGGGCTCGAGCGGCTTGTGCCGGGTATCGAGGGATTCATAGGGCAGCGCCAGCTCGGCATTCCATCCCGGGCCTTGCCACATCGGCACGATCACGTCGTGAAAGTGCTGACGTACCGTGGCGAACAGGGCAGTCAGTTCAGGTGCAGGAGCGGGGCGGGAAGCATCGGGCATTGGTGGACGTCGTCACGGCTGGAGGGGTGATTGCGCGACATGGTAGCAGAGTGGCAAGTTCGAGAGAGACGAGGCCTTCCAGTCCGTCATCGCGAGCAGGCTCGCTCCCACATTTATTGGCGTACGCCATACCCTGTGGGAGCGAGCCTGCTCGCGATTAGCCTTGATGGGTGCTGAAAATCAACCCGCCAACAACCACACTCCAGCCGCCGCCGAACCCGCTCCGGCCAGACGCACCAGAGGGGCGGCCGCTCGTGGCAAGACGCGAACCACGGCGTAGCCTGCGCCATGCAACGCCGCCGTCGCCGCGACAAAACCGGCCGCATAAGCCCAAGGGCTTGTCATGTCCGGCAGTTCCAGACCATGGGCCACGCCATGGAACAGCGCGAACACCGCCGTCGCGCCAATCGCCAGGCTCAGCGG
Organism: Pseudomonas sp. N-1-13; assembly: GCF_057787095.1. Taxonomy (NCBI): domain Bacteria; kingdom Pseudomonadati; phylum Pseudomonadota; class Gammaproteobacteria; order Pseudomonadales; family Pseudomonadaceae; genus Pseudomonas; species Pseudomonas sp. N-1-13. The sequence goes on from NZ_JBYNRI010000001.1 coordinate 526,613, forward strand.
CGGGCGCACTGCCAGTGCCACCGCCAGGCCCAAGGCCAGCACCGAGGCGGCAATCCCGCTTTCCAGCGCAGGCAGGTCCAGGCCTTCAAAGCCCAGCAAACCGCCAATCAGCATGCTGACGACGAAGGTGCACGGCAGCGCCCAGCGCGCCGCGCCTTGTTGTTGGGCGGCCCACAAGCCAACCGCCAGCATGGCCAGCAGATGATCCAGCCCGCCGATGGGGTGACCGAGGCCGGCCATCAGGCCGTTATCGCCATGGCCAGGGTGAGCAAAGACCAAGGCCGGGGTCAGCAACAGGGCGAGGGCGCCAAGCAGGCGTTTGAATGTCATGGATAAGCTTCCTTGTTGAGCGTGTGAACAGTTGAAGTTGAAAATCAGGCGGCGGTCAGCAGGCCCTGGCGTTCGATGAAGGCGATGATCTGCTCCAGGCCCTGGCCGGTTTTCTGGTTGCTGAACACGAACGGCTTGCCGTTGCGCATCCGACGGGTGTCGCTGTCCATCATTTCCAGGGACGCACCCACCAGTGGCGCCAGGTCGATTTTGTTGATCACCAGCAGGTCGGATTTACAGATGCCCGGCCCGCCTTTGCGCGGCAGCTTGTCGCCGGCCGAGACATCGATCACATAAATGGTCAGGTCCGAAAGCTCTGGGCTGAAGGTCGCCGAAAGGTTATCGCCGCCCGATTCCACCAGGATCAGATCCAGCCCCGGAAACCGTCGGTTCAATTGATCCACGGCCTCAAGGTTGATCGAGGCGTCTTCGCGGATCGCCGTGTGCGGGCAACCGCCGGTTTCCACGCCGATGATCCGCTCCGGCGCCAAGGCTTCGTTACGCACCAGAAAATCGGCATCTTCACGGGTGTAGATGTCGTTGGTGACCACCGCCAGGTTGTAGCGTTCACGCAGGGCCAGGCACAGGGCCAGGGTCAGGGCGGTTTTGCCGGAGCCTACCGGGCCGCCGATACCGACGCGCAGAGGTTGTGTATTCATGAGGGTCTCCTAGGAACGGAACAGGCGGCTGTACTGGCGCTCATGGGCCATGCACGCCAGGGACAGGCCAAACGTGGCGCTGCCGTAATGGTCGGGATCAATGTTCGAGGCGTTGTGTTGAGCCTGTTGCAGCAGTGGCAGCAGTTCGCTGGTCAGGCGCTGGGCGGCTTGCTGGCCCAGGGGCAGGGTCTTCATCAGGACGGCCAACTGGTTTTCCAGCCAGCTCCATAACCAGGCGGCCAGGGCGTCCTGGGGGCTGATGTTCCAGGCGCGGGCGGCCAAGGCCCAGCCCAGGGCCAGGTGCGGTTCAGTACGTTGTTCAAGAAAGCGCCGTGCCGCGGCATCGAGTTCCGGCAGGCCGCCCAGCAACTGCTGCAACGAATAACCCATCTGCCGACTTTCCTGATGCAGCTCGCGGGTTTCCCGGCTGGCGCGGTGTTCCTCGCAGTGTTGCAGCAAGGCGTCCCAGTCGTCGGCGGCGGCGGCGGTGCAGTGGGCCAGTAGCAAAGGCGCCTCGAAGCGTGCCAGGTTCAACAGCAACTGATCGCTGATCCAGCGACGGGCGTCGTCGCAGGTTTTGACCTGGCCGTTATCCACTGCCATCTCCAATCCCTGGGAATAGCTGTAGCCGCCGATCGGCAATTGCGGGCTGGCCAGACGCAGCAGCGCCCACGCCGGGTTCATGTGCGTACGCCGAACTGATGCAGGCGTGGCGCGTAGTTGAAATCTTCGTCGCCGTGTCGGGAATGATGATGGCCGCCGCCATACGCGCCGTGTTCCGGTTGGAACGGAGCCTCTATGTTTTCGGCACTGGCACCCAGTTGCTCGAGCATCGCCTTGAGCACGTAATCGTCCAGCAGGCGCAGCCAGCCATCGCCCACTTGCAGGGCGACATGGCGATTGCCCAGGTGATAGGCCGCGCGGGTCAGTTCAAATGCATTGGCGCAGGTGACATGCAGCAATTGTTCGGGGCGGGCGCAGACGCGCACGATGCGTCCGTCTTCAGCTTGCAGGCATTCGCCGTCGTATAACGGCGGCTGACCTCGCTCAAGGAACAACCCCACATCTTCACCCTCGGCACTGAAACAGCGCAGGCGGCTTTTGCTGCGGGCGTCGAAGGTCAGGTGCAGCTCGGCGTCCCAGCGGGGTTGAGTGTCGATTCTGCGGTGAATCACCAGCATCGGAGTGCTTCCAGCAATGAACGGTGCTGTGTTTAGAGCAAGGGGCTTGCCAATCGAAGAAGGTGTAGGAAATAGCTGGGATGGCGTTTCAGGATGGGGCGGATTGCGTGCCGTTATGGTGCGCTTGTCGATATCGCGCACCATTTTGCAGCTTTCGCGAAACACTGTGGGAGCGAGCCTGCTCGCGATATCAGTGCATCAGAAAATCAACGCTGACTGACCCACCGCTATCGCGAGCAGGCTCGCTCCCACAAAGGAAACGTCTCGGTGGCTACTCGGTACTGCCCAGCCCTTGCCAATGTTTGAGGCCAATAAAGATGAACCGCAGTTGCTGGGTAATCTTCGCCTGGGGCGTGAGGTGTTCGGGGAGAGCGTGAGCGGGTGGGTCGATAATGTCAGGCAGGGTGGCGAACACGCTTTTGACGATCAGGTCGGCCATTACGCTCAAAGCGGCAAGGTCCAGGTGCTGCAACTTGGGCATCAATGCCAGGTCGGCGGCCAGGTCCGAGCTGATGCCTTCACGCAGACAGGCGATGGCCTTGCGCACGGGCAGCGAGCCGCCGTATTGCTCACGGGCCAAAAACAGGAATTGCGAACGGTTGGCTTGGACCACGTCGAGGAAAATACGCACGGAGGCATCAATGATGCCGCCCATGACGAATTCGTTGTGGCGTACCAGCCGGATCGTTTCGCGAAAGGTCTGACCGACTTCGCTGACCAGAGCCAGGCCCAGTTGGTCCATGTCGTCGAAATGCCGGTAGAACCCGGTGGGTACGATGCCGGCGGTCCTGGCGACTTCGCGCAGGCTCAGGCTGCCGAACCCTCGGCCGCACTCCATCAAATGACGGGCTGCATCCATCAAGGCATTGCGGGTCTGTTGTTTCTGTTCGGCGCGGGGCAGCATCGCAGGGCTGACTTCTGATTCACGGAAGCGACGCACTCTAGCAAATCGGCTTTGCCGACGTCGAACGGTAGAGGGGGATATAGCGGGGAAAACGAGGTTCTCGGAAAGTCAAAAGCCCGATTGCAGGAATCGGGCTTTTTTCCAGGCCACCATGGGCTCAGCTCACTGCGCTGTTGCGTTCGATCACACGGTCACCACCACCTTCGGCAATGGCGCCCTGTGGGGTGCGCTCGTAGCCACCTTCAACCAGGCCTTTTTCTTCCAGGCGGTCACGGCCACCTTCAGCGACTTCCTGACCCTGAGGGGTACGTTCGTAGCCACCTTCAGCCACTTCCTGGCCCTGAGGGGTACGTTCGTAGCCGCCTTCGGCTACTTCTTGACCTTGAGGGGTACGTTCGTAGCCGCCTTCAGCTACTTCTTGACCTTGAGGGGTACGTTCGTAGCCGCCTTCAGCCACTTCCTGACCTTGACGGGTCTGGTCGAAGCCATCTTCAGCAACGGTCTGGCTATAGACCGAACGGCTGTCTTTAACCTGCGGCGTGGCTTGTTCGGAGGCTGGCAGTGCGAAAGCAGTGGAGGCCAGCATTGAAAGGGTGAGGCTCATCAGTAATTGGCGTTTCATGATCATTGCTCCTTGGGAGGGCGATAAAGTGGGTACGGAGGCAATGCTACTCTCGATAAGTCGATATAAAAGTTCATAAAGGCAATGGTAATAATCAACGGAATTGATTGTTCTGTGGAAAGGCTCTAGAACGGGCCTTTGCGAGGCGTGGTTTTGCACCGCAGTGGGTATTTTGTACCCATTGATGCCACGCAAAAGTGCGGGGGCGGTAACAGGTAGTTGGCGGTTTGGTCAGGATTTTTTCAGTTTTTTGTACCGCCCGTCGCCCAAAGTGTTAAACCAGTTGGCCGTATCGCCAGTCCTACTCTTCACAACGAGCCGATTACAGGCTCGTGTTTCCAAGGCGTCGCCGTCCGGACGCAGATTTGTCATCAGGAGCCTTGTGCATGACGCGCACCTCAAAAATCTTCGCCTGGACCTTCGCCAGCCTTGTTTTCCTGCTGGCCGTATTGGTGCTGGTCATCGCGTTCTTCGATTGGAACCGGATAAAGCCGCCGCTCAATGCCAAGGTTTCCGAAGAGTTGCATCGCCCGTTCGCCATCAATGGCAACCTGGCGGTGGTCTGGCAGCGCGAACCGCTGGAAGGCGGCTGGCGGGCCTGGGTGCCGTGGCCCCATGTGGTGGCCGAAGACTTGAGCCTGGGCAACCCGGACTGGTCGAAAACTGCGCAAATGGTCACGCTCAAGCGCGTCGAATTACGCATTTCGCCCCTGGCCTTGCTGGCCCGGCGAGTGGCAATTCCCCGCATCGACCTGACCGAGCCCGACGCCAACCTGCAACGCCTGGCCGATGGTCGCGCCAACTGGACGTTCGAGTTCGATCCGAAAGACCCCGACGCCGAGCCGTCCAGCTGGGTCGTGGACATTGGTACCATCGGCTTTGACAAAGGCCATGTCACTATTGATGACCAGACGCTGAAAACCCGCCTGGACCTGTTGATCGACCCGTTGGGCAAACCCATCCCGTTCAGCGATATCGTCGGCGACAATGCTGCGAAAAAAGCCCGGGACGCAGGTGCGGCTCCCCAGGATTATGCGTTTGCCTTCAAGGTCAACGGCCAGTACCACGGGCAGAACCTGGCAGGCTCCGGCAAGGTCGGTGGCCTGTTGGCTCTGCAGGATGCCTCGCAACCTTTTCCGTTGCAGGCTCAGGCGAAGATCGGTGATACCCGTGTCGAACTGGCCGGCACGCTGACCGACCCGATGAACCTGGGGGCGCTGGATCTGCGCTTGAAGCTGGCCGGGAACAGCCTGGCCAATCTTTATCCGCTGACCGGCGTGACCCTGCCGGATTCGCCGCCCTATTCCACCGATGGCCGCCTGATCGCCAAACTCCACGAGCCCGGCGGGGCACTGTTTCGTTATGAGGCCTTCAACGGCAAGATCGGCGATAGCGATATTCACGGTGACCTGGCCTACGTTGCCAGCCAGCCGCGGCCAAAACTCAGTGGCGCGCTGGTGTCCAATCAACTGTTGTTCAGCGACCTGGCCCCCCTGATCGGCGCCGATTCCAACGCCGAACAAAAGGCCCGAGGCGGCGCGAGCAAACAGCCGTCCGACAAAGTGCTGCCCGTGGAAGAGTTTCGTACCGAGCGCTGGGGCGTGATGGATGCCGATGTGGAGTTCACTGGCAAACGAATCGTCCACAGTGAGCAGTTACCGTTCACCGACCTTTACACGCATCTGGTGCTCAACGACGGCCAACTAAGCCTTGAGCCCCTGCGCTTCGGTGTGGCCGGTGGCCGGCTCGACGCGCAGATCCGCCTCAACGGCCGCACCCGGCCCCTTGAGGGACAGGCGAAGCTGACGGCGCGGGGTTTCAAGCTCAAGGAGTTGTTCCCCGGTTTCGCGCCGATGAAAACCAGCTTCGGTGAGCTGAACGGCGATGCCGATATCACCGGCCGTGGCAATTCGGTGGCGGCGTTGCTGGGCACCTCCAACGGCACGTTGAAAATGCTCATCAACGACGGCGCCATCAGTCGGGAGCTGATGGAACTGGCGGGGCTGAACGTCGGTAACTATGTGGTGGGGAAAATCTTTGGCGACGAGGAAGTGAAGATCAACTGCGCGGCGGCGGACTTCGACATCAAGACCGGCCTGGCGACCACTCGCCTGTTCGTGTTCGACACGGCGAACGCGATCATTTATGTCGATGGCACGGCGAACATGGCCACCGAACAACTGGACCTGACCATCACTCCGGAGTCCAAGGGCTGGCGCTTGATTTCCCTGCGCTCGCCCTTGTACGTGCGCGGCACCTTCGCCAAGCCCGCGGCGGGCGTCAAGGCCGTGCCGTTGATGCTGCGTGGGGCCGGGATGGTGGCGCTGGGCGTCATTGCCGCGCCGGCGGCCGGGTTGTTGGCCCTGGTTGCGCCCAGCGGTGGCGAGCCGAACCAGTGTGCGCCGTTGCTGGAGCAGATGAAGGCCGGCAAGGCACCGGTGACGGTCAAACCAACCCGCTAGCCAGGCTTTGCGGTGAGGTTACTGGCCCCATCGCGAGTAGGCTCGCTCCCACATCGACCGCGACAGGACACGATTCAATGGGGGAGCGAGCCTGCTCGCGATAGCGGTATTACAAATCGGCCAGGATGTCGGCCATGTCATCGGCATGCTCTTCTTCCTGAGCCAGGATGTCTTCGAAGATTCGCCGGGTGGTCGGGTCCTTTTCGCCGATGTACTGGATGATTTCCCGGTAGCTGTCGATGGCGATCCGTTCGGCGACCAGGTCTTCGTAGACCATTTCCTTGAGGGTGTTCCCCGCCACGTACTGGGCGTGGGAGTTACGGGTTAACAGGTCGGGGTTGAACTCCGGCTCGCCGCCCAACTGCACAATGCGCTCAGCGAGCTTGTCGGCGTGTTCGGCTTCCTGGTTGGCGTGTTCGAGAAACTCGCTGGCCGCCACGCTGGTCTTGAGGCCGGTGGCCATGAAGTAGTGGCGCTTGTAGCGCAGCACGCACACCAGCTCCGTGGCCAGCGCTTCATTGAGCAGGCGAATGACTTCCGGTCGATCGGCGCTGTAGCCCTCGGTCACCGCGCCGTTCTGCACGTTCTGCCGTGCCCGTTCGCGCAGGGTGGTTACATCGGATAGGTGCATGTCACTCATAGCATTCTCCTGGAGGCTGATCCGGTAGGGCGTCACGCTCTGTTGGCGTGATCGCTCTAAATCTGAGTGACGCGATCCTCGAAAAGTTTTACCGAATTTTTCAGTGCATGAGCGGACTGCCGCGCCTCTTCCTCCAGCCACTGGAAGAATGCCCGCACCGGCGGATGGCGTTCACGGCCTGGAACGCACAGGGCACTGTAGCCAGCGCCGTTGACCTGAATCTGCGGCCGATAAGCCACCAACAGGCCACTGGCGAGGCTTTCGGAAGCGAGGATGTTGCTCGCCAGTACCAGGCCTTGCCCGGCTATCGCCGCTTGCAGGGCGTAATGCTCCTCATCGTACTCGCGCATGCAAGGTTGCCGGGCCAGCCAGGTTTCGCCGGCCTGAGCGCACCAGGCTTCCCAGCCATGGGCATACAGTTTGGAATTGTGCCAGCGCACGCTGATCAGCGTGGGCTGCCTCTGCGCGGCCAGGGCCACTTGTTCCGGCGAGCCGTACACGCCGAAGTGTTCATCGAAAAGGCACAGGCCGTACAGGTTCGGGTAGCTGTCCAGGCTGTAGCGCACCACCAGATCGACGCTGGCGTCCTGATGCAGATCGACCACTTCGCAGTGGGTGTCCAGGCGCACGTTGATATTCGGATGACGCGCATAAAACCGGCCCAGGCGCGGCACCAGCCACAGGGTGGCAAACGCTGCGGTGGTGGACAGTGTCAGGTGAGTGTTGGTGCGTTGCGGGCGCAGGGTGTCGACGCTTTGCGCCACTTCCAGCAGGGCCCCGTGCAGGCTGTGGAACAAGCGTTGGCCGCCGTCGGTGAGCCGCACCTGGCGCGGCTGGCGTTCGAACAGCTGCACACCTAGCCAGGTTTCCAGGGCGCGGATCTGATGGGAAACCGCTGTGGGTGTCACCGACAGCTCCGCCGCCGCAGCCTTGAAGCTGAGCAGCCGTGCGGCAGACTCAAAGGCCCGCAGTGCGTTGAGGGGCAGCGTGGCAAACATTACTGATCTCCTGAAGTGCCATGGGTGAAATTAACTCATCTTGCGTGACGAGCCCTCATTTGCCCGACTACAGCGTTGGATATCAAGCTTGAAGCCGAAAAGTTCTATTGATTGTAGTCGCAACCCAAGGAGATTCAGATGAGTAAAATTCTTGTCGTGCATGGCAGCCCTCGTGGCGAGCGTTCTCACTCCCGACGCCTGACCGAAAGCTTTGTCTCGGCCTGGCAGGCGGCCCATCCGCACTCCCAGCTGAGCCGGCGCGAAGTGGGGCGCACCGTGATTCCTCCGGTCAACGAAGCGTTCATCGCGGCGGCGTTCTACCCCGAACCGCAAGCCCGACCGTTGACCATGCAGGCGGATCTGGCACTCAGTGATGCATTGGTGACGGAATTGCAGGCCCATGATCGGTTGGTCATCTCCGCGCCCATGCACAACTTCAGCGTGCCCAGCGGTGTAAAAGCCTGGATCGACCAGATCGTGCGGATCGGGCTGACGTTCAACCACAGCCTGGATAACGGTGTGTCGCAGTACGAACCGCTGGTACTGGGCAAGAAAGCGCTGATCGTGACCAGTCGTGGCGACTTCGGTTTCGGGCCGGGTGGTCAGCTTGAAGGGATGAACCACGCCGACACGCTGCTGCGCACCGTGCTGGGTTTTATCGGTATCACCGATGTGACGGTGGTTGCCGCCGAAGGTGAGGAGTCGGCTGAGCGCAGTTTCGCCCAATCCTGTGCCGAGGCCGAGCAACGCTTGCTGGGGTTGGCGCAGACGTTCTGATGGCGCGGGTGTCATAGACTGGTCATCATCGATACCGATGCTGACCACCTATTGATCAAGGATGTCGCCATGTCACAACAGTGCGCCACTCGTTACCCGCTGGTGCTGGTCCCCGGAATGCTCGGGTTCATTCGTCTGGTGCTGTATCCGTATTGGTACGGGATCGTCTCGGCGTTGCGCCGGGGTGGGGCAGTGGTGGTTGCTGTGCAGGTGTCACCGCTGCACTCATCCGAGGTGCGCGGCGAGCAGTTGCTCGCGCGGATCGAGGAGATCCTCACGCAAACCGGTGCGCAGAAGGTCAACCTGATCGGCCACAGCCAGGGCGCCCTCACGGCACGCTACGCGGCGGCCAAGCGCCCGGACCTGGTGGCATCGGTCACTTCGGTGGCCGGCACCAACCATGGGTCCGAGCTGGCTGATTACCTGCAGGCCCATTACCCGGCCAACAGCGCCAAGGGTCGCCTGCTCAGTGCTTTGCTGCGGTTGATCGGCGCCCTGATGAGCCTGCTGGAAACCGGTTATCGCGGGCCCCGGTTGCCGGTGGATATCCAGGCGTCCCACGCCTCTCTCACTACCGCGGGCGTGGCCCTGTTCAACCAGCAATATCCCCAGGGCCTGCCAGAAACGTGGGGCGGGAACGGACCGGAAGTGGTCAATGGCGTGCGTTATTACTCCTGGTCCGGAACCTTGCAGCCAGGCAAGACCAACAGGGGGCGTAACCTGTTTGATGGCACCCACCGGAGCTGCCGGCTGTTCGCCCGCACTTTCGTGCGTGAGGCCGGGCAGTGCGACGGCATGGTCGGGCGTTACAGCTCGCATTTGGGCACGGTGATCGGCGATGACTATCCGCTGGATCACTTCGATATCATCAACCAGTCGCTGGGGCTGGTGGGCAAGGGCGCCGAGCCGGTTCGCTTGTTCGTCGAGCATGCGCAGCGGTTGAAGGCTGCCGGCGTGTAGGGCTTCAGGTCGGGTTGTCCGTCATCGCGAGCAGGCTCGCTCCCACATTCGGATTGGGTTTCTTCTGGCGGAGTGCGGTCAACTGTGGGAGCGAGCCTGCTCGCGATGACGGTCAATCAGGCACGGAAATTCGCGCAGATGAAGGTGTAACAGGCGTTGTCTACACTGCACCTCATCGCCGTACCCATCGTGCGGCAGCCAGGAGAAAACATCATGAAGATGCTGCGTGTTCCTTTGTTGGTGATCGGGTTGCTGCTGTCTTCCCAGGGTTTCGCCGCCACGGCCCAACAGAACAAGATGACCACCTGCAATGCCGACGCCACCGCCAAGGCCCTCAAGGGAGACGAGCGCAAAGCCTTCATGAGCAACTGCCTCAAGGCCACCCCCGTCGATGCCAGCACCCCGCAGGAACGCATGAAAACCTGCAACGCCACGGCCACGACCCAGGCACTGAAAGGCGATGCGCGTAAAGCGTTCATGAGTGAGTGTCTGAAGAAAAAATAACCGCCGGGATTTTTTCAGACGGTGAAGGCCTCATCGCGAGCAGGCTCGCTCCCACAGTTGATTTGCACTGCCCGGTCCATTGTGGGAGCGAGCCTGCTCGCGATGGGGCCGGCAAAGGCGCTACAAAAAAACACCTGCACTGTGATCGAGGTCAGCCGATACAATCCCTAGTGCTGTTGGTGGAACGCTGGCAGACTGCCGATCCTTTCACGCCGTTTTGTTCTGAGGCTGTATGCCAACGTTTTCTCAGCGTCATGTCTTGTTGGTGATCAGTTGGGTGATCATTTTTGGTGGGTTGTTGCTGGTGCTGCCACTGCGCCTGTTGCCGAGCCTTTTGGCCGGTTTGCTGGTGTTCGAGCTGGTCAACATGCTCACCCCGCAGTTGCAACGGCTGATCGAGGGCCGGCGGGCCCGCTGGTTGGCGGTGGCGCTGCTGGGCACGCTGGTGGTCAGTGTGCTGTCGTTGATTTTCGCCGGGGCCTTCAGTTTCCTGCTCCATGAGGCGGAAAACCCTGGCGCATCCCTGGACATGTTCATGACGGTGGTCGACCGCGCCCGGGGGCAGTTGCCACCGTTCATCGACGCCTACCTGCCGGCCAGCGCGGCCGAGTTTCGGGTGGCCATTGGCGACTGGATGAGCAAGCACCTGAGCGAGCTGCAGTTGGTGGGCAAGGATGCGGCCCACATGTTCGTGACGTTGTTGATCGGCATGGTCCTGGGGGCTATCGTCGCCCTGCAGCGCATCCCCGACCTGACCAAGCGCAAGCCCCTGGCGGCGGCGCTGTTCGACCGTCTGAGCCTGTTGGTCAAGGCGTTCCGCAACATTGTGTTCGCCCAGATCAAGATTTCCCTGCTCAACACCTTCTTCACCGGGATTTTCCTGGCGGTGGTGCTGCCGCTGTTCGGCATCCACCTGCCGCTGACCAAGACCCTGATCGTCATGACGTTCCTGTTGGGGCTGCTGCCGGTCATTGGCAACCTGATGTCCAACACCCTGATCACCATCGTCGCCTTGTCGCTGTCGATCTGGGTGGCAATGGCGGCGCTGGGTTACCTGATCGTGATCCACAAGCTCGAATACTTCCTCAATGCCCGCATCGTCGGTGGGCAGATCAGCGCCAAGTCCTGGGAATTGCTCATGGCGATGCTGGTGTTCGAAGCGGCGTTCGGCCTGCCGGGCGTGGTGGCGGGGCCGATTTATTATGCTTACTTGAAGAGTGAGTTGAAGCAGGTGGGGATGGTTTGATCTGATCGGCGTCGCCTGTTCTGACGCCATCGCGAGCAGGCTCGCTCCCACCGTTGAGCGAGTTCCTTCAGAGGGAATGCGGTTCAATGTGGGAGCGAGCCTGCTCGCGATAGATGCGCCGCAGAACTTGAATCAGACCTGCGTGCCGTAGCGCTTCATCGCCTCGATCGCCAGCCCGCTACCAATACTGCCGAAGATATTGCCTTCCACATGCCGCGCTTGGGGCAGCATCGCCGAGACGCTGTTGCGCAGTGCCGGGATGCCGCTGGAGCCACCGGTAAAGAACACCGTATCCACCTGATCGACGCGTACGTTGGCATCGTTGAGCAATTGCGTGACGCTGCCGCGCACCCGCTCCAGCAGGCCGTCGATGGCCGATTCGAACAGTTCCCGGCTCAGGTCCACGCTCAGGCCTGCCTCGATCCGGTCCAGGAGCAAATGGCGCTGGTCGGAGTGGGTCAGCTGGATCTTGGTTTCTTCCACTTCCATCGCCAGCCAGTGCCCCGCGCGCTGTTCGATCAACTTGAACAACCGGTCGATGCCGCCGGTGTCTTCGATGTCGTAGCGCATGCTGCCCAGAGCCAGGGTGGATTTCTGCGAGTACACCGCGTTGATGGTGTGCCAGGTCGCCAGGTTCATGTGGTGGCTGGTGGGCATGTAGGCGCCGCTTTTCATGCGGCTGCCGTAGCCGAACAGCGGCATCAGGCCGGCCAGCGAGAGCTGCTTGTCGAAGTCGGTGCCGCCGATGTGCACGCCACCGGTGGCGAGGATGTCGGCGTGACGGTTGTCATGGGTGCGCCGCTCGGGCGACAGGCGTACCAGGGAGAAGTCCGAAGTACCGCCACCGATGTCGACGATCAGTACCAGCTCTTCCCTCTCGATGGTCGACTCATAGTCGAAGGCCGCCGCGATGGGCTCATACTGAAACGAGACTTCCTTGAAGCCGATGGCGCGGGCCACGTCCACCAAGGTGTTCTCCGCTTCCTGATCGGCCATTTCATCGTCGTCGACGAAAAATACCGGGCGACCCAGTACCACTTCTTCGAATTCCCGACCGGCGGTGGCCTCAGCGCGCTTCTTCAACTGGCCGATGAACAGTCCCAAAAGATCCTTGAACGGCATGGCCGTGCCCAGCACGCTGGTGTCGTGCTTGATCAGCTTGGACCCCAGCAGGCTCTTGAGCGAGCGCATCAGCCGGCCTTCGTAGCCTTCCAGGTACTCGTGCAGGGCCAGGCGGCCATACACCGGGCGGCGTTCCTCGAGATTGAAAAAGACCACCGAGGGCAGGGTGATCTTGTCGTCCTCCAGCGCAATCAGCGTTTCCATGCCGGGGCGCAGCCAGCCGACAGTGGAGTTGGACGTGCCGAAGTCGATGCCGCAGGCACGGGCCGGAGATGCGTTTTTCATGTCTTTCGGATTCCAGTTGAAAAAACGGCCGCGCAGTGTATGTCAGTGCGGCACGGATTCGAAGGCCGGTTATCTGCTAATTCGTAAACTCTGGCCTTGAAAGACAGCGTCGCACCCCCAAACTTGCTGGCATGGGCCTGGCAGCCACAAGGCGAGTACAAGAACCGCCACCGGCTGCCGATAAACTTCTGAAGCGCCGCCCGGTCACAAACCTTGAGATCGGTCAAACCCCAGGACTTGTATCACGAGCATGCTGCGGGTGGCGGTGCGATATCGATAACGGATGGTGATCCTTCGATGGACTTCAAAGACTATTACAAGATTCTGGGTGTGGAGCCGACGGCTGATGACGCCACGATCAAGGCTGCTTATCGCAAACTGGCCCGCAAATACCACCCGGATGTGAGTAAGGAAAAGGATGCCGAGACCAAATTCAAGGACGTCTCCGAAGCCTATGAAGCGCTGAAGAGCGCCGACAAACGCGCCGAGTACGATGACCTGCGTCGCTATGGCCAGCACGGCCAGCCTTTCCAGGGACCGCCGGGCTGGCAAAGCCGGGGCGGCTTTGGCGGTGGACAGGACACCGGCGATTTTTCGGATTTCTTCAGCTCGATTTTTGGTAATCGCGGGCCGGGTTTCGGTGGCGGACAGTCAGGCCGCAGCACCGGCCGTCGAGGGCAAGACGTGGAAATGGAACTACCGATTTTCCTGGAAGAGACCCTGTCGAGCGAATCGAAGAAGGTCAGCTTCCAGGTGCCGCAGTACAACGCCGCCGGCCAGCACGTCAGCAATACCAGCAAAAGCCTGAACGTGAAGATTCCCCTGGGCGTGACCGACGGCGAACGCATCCGCCTCAAGGGCCAGGGTGCGCCGGGTATTGGCGGCGGTGCCAATGGCGATTTGTACCTGACCATTCGTTTTGCCCCGCACCCCAAGTTCGACGTCGAAGGCCAGGATCTGATCATCACCTTGCCCCTGGCGCCGTGGGAATTGGCGCTGGGCACTGAAGTGGCGGTGCCGACCCTCACCGGCAAGATCAACCTCAAGGTTCCGGCCGGCAGCCAGAACGGCCAGCGCATGCGCGCCAAGGGCCACGGCCTGCGCAACAAGGCCGGCGAGCGCGGTTACCTGTTCGTACAGCTCAAGGCCGTGATGCCCAAGGCCAGCGACGAGGCAGTCAAGGCGTTGTGGGCGGAGCTGGCGAAGAAGGCTGCGTTCGATCCGCGGGAGAATTTCTGACTGTTTTGAGGCGCTAGACTCGACAGTTAAAGCATTGGGAGAAGCAGACCATGAACAACCCGATCATTGAACTGAACCTGATGGAATTTTGCGAGGCCGCTGCGTTGGCGGATGTCCATGTGATCGAAATCGTCGAGCATGGCATTCTCGAACCCCATGGCGCGGCCCCGGCGGATTGGCGCTTCACCGATTACGAACTGGTCTTGGCCCGGCGTGCGGCCAAGCTGCGCCGCGAGCTGGAACTGGAATGGGAAGGTGTCGCCCTGGCGCTGGACCTGCTGGAAGAAGTGCAGCAACTGCGCAGCGAAAACCGCATGCTCAAGCAGCGGTTGGGGCGGTTGGTGGAGTAAAAAACGCTCAATGAACAAGCGCCAACCTGTGGGAGCAAGGCTTGCCCGCGATGAATTCAACTCGGTTCTCAAGAGTTGAGGCACCTGTATCGCGAGCAAGCTTTGCTCCCACAAGTCTTGCTCTCAGGTCCTCACTCCATTCAAAACAGAAAATAGCGCTGCGCCATCGGCAGCACATCAGCCGGTTCACACCACAACAACACCCCATCGGCCTTGACCTGGTAGGTCTGTGGATCGACATCGATGTTCGGCAGGTAGTCGTTGTGGATCAGGTCGGTTTTCTGCACATTCCGGCAGCCTTTGACCACGGCAATTCTCTTCTTTAGTCCAAGCTGTTCGGGCAGCCCCGCCTCGGCGGCGGCCTGACTGATGAACGTCAGGCTGGTGGCGTGCCGCGAGCCGCCGAAGCTTGCGAACATCGGTCGGTAGTGCACCGGTTGCGGTGTTGGGATCGAGGCGTTGGCGTCGCCCATCAGGCTGGCGGCAATCGCCCCGCCCTTGAGGATCAAGGTCGGCTTGACGCCGAAGAACGCCGGGCGCCACAGCACCAGGTCGGCCCACTTGCCCACTTCGATGGAGCCCACTTCATGGCTGATGCCATGGGTGATCGCCGGGTTGATGGTGTACTTGGCGATGTAGCGCTTGATGCGGAAATTGTCGTTGCCTTCGCCATCGCCGGGCAGGGCGCCGCGTTGCTTTTTCATCTTGTCGGCGGTCTGCCAGGTGCGGGTGATGACTTCGCCGACGCGGCCCATGGCCTGGCTGTCGGAACTGATCATCGAGAACGCGCCCAGGTCGTGGAGGATGTCTTCGGCGGCGATGGTTTCACGACGGATGCGGCTTTCAGCGAAGGCCACGTCTTCGGCGATGCTCGGGTCCAGGTGATGGCAGACCATCAGCATGTCCAGGTGTTCGTCGATGGTGTTGCGGGTGAACGGCCGGGTCGGGTTGGTGGAGCTGGGCAACACATTGGCAAAGCCGCAGGCCTTGATGATGTCTGGCGCATGGCCGCCACCGGCGCCTTCGGTGTGGTAGGTGTGGATGGTGCGGCCCTTGAACGCGGCCAGGGTGGTTTCCACGAAACCCGATTCGTTGAGGGTGTCGGTATGGATCGCCACCTGCACGTCGTACTGGTCGGCCACGCTCAGGCAGTTGTCGATGGCTGCCGGGGTGGTGCCCCAGTCTTCGTGCAGCTTCAGGCCGATGGCACCGGCCTTGACTTGCTCGATCAACGGCTCTGGCAGGCTGGCGTTGCCCTTGCCGGTGAAGCCGATGTTCATTGGGAAAGCGTCGGCGGCCTGGAGCATGCGCGCCAGGTGCCACGGCCCGGAGGTGCAGGTGGTGGCATTGGTCCCGGTGGCCGGGCCGGTGCCGCCGCCGATCATGGTGGTGACACCGCTCATCAAGGCTTCTTCGATCTGCTGCGGGCAGATGAAGTGAATGTGGGTGTCGATACCGCCGGCGGTGAGGATCATGCCTTCACCGGCGATCACTTCGGTGCTGGCGCCAATGGCGATGGTCACATCGGGCTGGATGTCCGGGTTACCGGCCTTGCCGATGGCTTTGATGCGCCCGTCCTTGAGACCGACGTCGGCCTTGACGATGCCCCAATGGTCGATGATCAGCGCGTTGGTGATCAGCGTGTCGACGACCTCGGCGGCCAGCAGCTGGCTCTGGCCCATGCCGTCGCGAATCACCTTGCCGCCGCCGAATTTCACTTCTTCGCCATAGGTGGTGAAGTCCTTTTCCACCTCGATCCACAGTTCGGTGTCGGCCAGGCGGACCTTGTCGCCGACGGTGGGGCCGAACATGTCGGCGTAGGCTTGTCTCGAAATCTTCATGTGCTTGCCTTGGAATTCAATTGAATGTGGAAACCGTTCGCTTCGCTCACTCATCGCGAGCAGGCTCGCTCCCACAGTTGATCGCATTCCCCTGTGGGAGCGAGCCTGCTCGCGATGGGGCCGGTGCTGGCACCCTATGACTTACAGGTCGCCCATCACCCGCCCGGCAAACCCGAACACCCGGCGATGCCCCGCCAAATCCACCAGTTCCACCTCGCGGCTCTGGCCCGGTTCGAAGCGCACCGCGGTGCCGGCCGGAATGTTCAGGCGCATGCCACGGCTGGCGGCGCGGTCGAAGGTCAGGGCGTCGTTGGTTTCGAAAAAGTGATAGTGCGAGCCGACCTGGATCGGCCGGTCGCCGCTGTTGGCGACGTTCAGGGTGAGGGTGCGGCGACCGACGTTGAGTTCGATGTCGCCGGGCTGGACCTGGTATTGGCCTGGAATCATTGCGGTTGCCCCAAAGTCTTGTAGTAAATGGCGGTCGGGGTGTACGTCCCGTCCGGGCTCTGGCAGTAGTCGGGCAGTTCACCGACGCGGGTGTAGCCCATGGCGCGGTAGAATGCCTCGGCCTCGGAACCAGCCTCCGTGTCGAGGTACAACAGGCCGCGCTTGTGCTGGCGGGCGCCGAGTTCCAGGGCGCTCATCAATTGCTGGCCCAGGCCGCGGCGGCGAGCCTCGCCGCGCACCAGCAGCTTTTGCACTTCGGCACGGTTGAGGCCGTTGGGTTTCTGGCACAGGGCAAGTTGGACGCTGGCCTGCACCTGTTCATCCTTGACCACCACCCACAGCAGCAAGTGGCCCTGGTTGAGACTGGCCTGAACCTCATCGAAATAGGCGCGTGCTTGGACCGCATCGAGATCGGCCATGAACCCCACGCTGGCGCCATAGCCGACGGCGTCGAGCAACAGATCGATCAGGCCCTGGCGATAATGTGCAAAGCTCTCGGCGTGGACTCGACGCAACTGGGCGGGGTTCATAGGCATCACTCCTTGTCGACGGCAGGCGGTAGCGCCCCTGGGTTGAGGATCAACTGCATGAAAGTCAGGTCCAGCCAACGGCCGAATTTGGTGCCCACCTGGGGCATCTGCCCGGTGGTGATGAAACCGGCCCGCTCGTGCAGGCGAATCGAGGCGGCGTTGCCGCTTTCGATGGCCGCGACCATGACGTGTTTGCCGCACGCCCTGGCGCGCTCGATCAGGGCCGTCATCAACAGTGAGCCCAGGCCGTTGCCGCGTTGGTCATCACGTACGTACACCGAATGCTCCACGGTGTGCCGGAAACCATCGAAGGGTCGCCAGTCGCCGAACGAGGCATAGCCGAGGACGTTATCCTCGTCATCGACCACCACCAGCACTGGATAGCCTTGCGATTGCCGGGCGCTGAACCATGCCTGGCGATTGCCCAGGTCCACGGCCTGTTCGTTCCAGATCGCCGTGGTGTTCAGCACCGCGTCGTTGTAGATGTCACGGATCGCTGGCAAGTCGGCGTGGCGGGCGTCTCGAATGTCATAGGTCATGGTGCGGCCTCACGCGATCGGCTGGTGGACAGTGACCAGTTTGGTGCCGTCGGGAAACGTCGCCTCGACCTGGATCTCCGGGATCATTTCCGGGATGCCCTCCATTACCTGTTCGCGGGTCAACAGCGTGGTGCCGTAATGCATCAGTTCGGCCACGGTCTGGCCGTCGCGGGCGCCTTCGAGCAGGGCGGCGGAAATATAGGCCATCGCCTCCGGGTAGTTGAGCTTCAAGCCGCGAGCCAACCGCCGCTCGGCGACGAGGCCGGCGGTGAAGATCAGCAGCTTGTCTTTTTCGCGTGGGGTCAGGTCCATGTGCAATCCATAAGGGCAGATAAAAAATTCTTGCTGTAAACACAGATCTCCTTGTGGGAGATCCTTTGTGGGAGCGAGCTTGCTCGCGATAGCGGTGTGTCAGTCGACATTAATGTTGAATGTTCCATCGCCATCGCCATCGCCATCGCGAGCAAGCTCGCTCCCACAGGAAAGCAGATTCATGTACTCCAGATTCTGGGCGGCATGGCCTCTCTTCCAAGCAATGCAGGCCTGAGCAAACGCCACAATTCAATCAACCAACCCCGCGCCAGCAGCGCCTCGCTCGCCAGACATCGGGCCACGATCAGGCCGGGCAATTGGGTCAGGTCGCCGCGCACGTCATGGCCCAGGGATCGGCACTGTTCCAGCAACGCACTATCGATTTCCCCGGTCACCAACAACGTGGCAAACACCGGATCGCCGCCCAGCCCGATGGGCGAGTCGAGCAACCCGTCACCGCCCACAATGCGCTGGCGTTCATGCCAGAGCAACTGCCCGTCGCGGCGAATGTCCAGCCGCGACTGGAAGTGTCCCAGGTCAAATCGTTCACCGCTGGCCGGCCGGCCGAGGGCCACCATGTCCCAGTAGAACAAGCGCCCGTCACCTTGCAGGTCGATGCTGGTGCTGAGTTCGGCCTGGGCGGCGCTGAAGACGATGGTTTCCTGGGGCAGCCATTCCAGGGTCGCCCCCGCGGCCACGCTCAGGTTCAGTTGCTGATAGGCCGGGCCGGCGGCGCGATACCACTTGGCCGCGCCGGGACTGGTCAACTGCGCCCAGGCAGCGGGGCCGACGTGGGCCGCGATGTCCAACCGATCACCGCCGGCAATTCCGCCGGGCGGGTGGACGATGATGTGTTGGCACACTTCGGGGCCCTCGGCGTACAGGTGTTTTTGCACCCGCAGCGGACCTTTGTGGCGGCGCTGCACCGGACGCGTGCAGTCACCGAACCGGGCATAACCCAGTTCCAGCTCGGCATGCCAGCTGGGGGTGAACAGGGCCGAAGGCGCCAGTAAGGAGACAGGTAGGTTCATGATTTCCGATTATCGTTAGAGCGCTACAGACTAGATCGTAACCAGCCCGCGCACACCCTCGGCTTCCATATTTTCTCCGCGCCCCTGCTGCACGATCTCGCCCCGGGACATCACCAGGTATTGATCGGCCAGCTCGGCGGCGAAGTCGTAGAACTGCTCCACCAGCAAAATCGCCATGTCGCCCCGGGCCGCCAGTTTCTTGATGACCACGCCGATCTCCTTGATCACCGACGGTTGAATGCCTTCGGTGGGCTCGTCGAGAATCAGCAGGCGCGGACGGCTGGCCAGGGCCCGGCCAATGGCAAGTTGCTGTTGCTGGCCACCGGACAGGTCACCGCCACGGCGTTGTTTCATTTGCAGCAGCACCGGGAACAATTCGTAAATGAACGCCGGCACCTCCTTGGCCTCGGCGGCGGGAAAACGCGACAGGCCCATCAGCAGGTTTTCTTCCACCGTCAGCCGTCCGAAAATCTCCCGGCCCTGAGGCACGTAGGCAATACCGGCGTGCACCCGTTGGTGCGGTTTGAAGGTGGTGATGGGTTTGCCTTCCCAGCTCACCGCCCCTTCCTTGGCCGGCAACAGGCCCATCAGGCATTTGAGCAGGGTGGTCTTGCCCACGCCGTTGCGGCCCAGCAGGCACGTCACCTCGCCGACCTTCACGTCGAATGACAGGCCGCGCAGGATGTGGCTACCGCCGTAGTATTGGTGCAGCTTGTCGACTTGCAGCATTTTCCAGATTCTCCTCGAACCCCTGTGGGAGCGAGCCTGCTCGCGATAGCGTCAGAACATTCAGAATGGATGCTGACTGACACACCGCCATCGCGAGCAGGCTCGCTCCCACATAAAAAGCAATTTTGCGCCTCAGCGCCCGAGATACACCTCGATCACCCGCTCATTGTCCTGCACCTGCGCCAGCGACCCTTCGGCCAGCACGCTGCCCTGGTGCAGCACGGTGACGTGGTCGGCAATCGCGCCGACGAAGCCCATGTCGTGTTCCACCACCATCAGCGAGTGCTTGCCCGCCAGTGATTTGAACAGCTCGGCAGTGAACTCGGTTTCGGCGTCGGTCATGCCCGCCACTGGTTCGTCGAGCAGCAAGAGTTGTGGGTCCTGCACCAGCAGCATGCCGATCTCCAGAAACTGTTTCTGCCCGTGGGACAGCAACCCGGCGGCGCGATTGACCGACGTCGTGAGGCGGATGGTCTCCAGCACTTCGCTGATGCGCTCGTGTTGCTCGCCAGTGAGTTTGGCCCGCAGGCTGGCCCACACCGATTTGTCGGTTTTCAGCGCCAGCTCCAGGTTCTCGAACACGCTCAAGGCTTCGAACACCGTGGGTTTCTGGAATTTGCGACCGATGCCGGCCTGGGCGATCTGCACTTCGCTCATGCTCGTCAGGTCCAGGGTTTCACCGAACCAGGCCTTGCCGTGGCTGGGCCGGGTCTTGCCGGTGATCACGTCCATCAGCGTGGTCTTGCCCGCGCCGTTGGGGCCGATGATGCAGCGCAATTCGCCGACGCCGATGTACAGGTTCAGAGCGTTCAGGGCCTTGAAACCGTCGAAACTGACGCTGATGTCTTCCAGGGTCAGGATGGTGCCGTGACGGGTGTTCAGGCCCTTGCCGGCGGCCTGACCGAGGCCGATGGCGTCGCGACTGCTGCCTTGGTCTTTGTTGGGATCCAGTATGGGTTCGAGCATGAAATCGGCTGTGGGTGTGATTCGCATCATTCGCCCCTTTTCTTGAGTAGCCCGATCACACCCTTGGGCAGATACAGGGTCACAACGATGAACAGCGCGCCGAGGAAGAACAGCCAGTACTCGGGAAAGGCCACGGTGAACCAGCTCTTCATGCCGTTGACCACACCGGCCCCGAGCAGCGGCCCGATCAGCGTGCCGCGCCCGCCGAGGGCCACCCACACGGCGGCCTCGATGGAGTTGGTCGGCGACATTTCGCTGGGGTTGATAATGCCCACCTGCGGCACATACAACGCCCCGGCCAGGCCGCACAACACCGCGCTCAATACCCAGACGAACAGCTTGAAGCCACGGGGATCGTAGCCGCAGAACATCAGGCGGTTTTCCGCGTCGCGCAGGGCGGTCAGCACTCGGCCGAACTTGCTGCGGGCCAGGCGCCAGCCGATGAACAGACTCGCCACCAAGAGCAGCACCGTGGCCAGGAACAGCACCGCTCGGGTGCCCGGCTCGGTGATACCAAAGCCCAGGATCGAGCGAAAGTTGGTGAAGCCGTTGTTGCCGCCAAACCCGGTTTCGTTGCGGAAAAACAGCAGCATCCCGGCAAACGTCAGGGCCTGGGTCATGATCGAGAAATACACGCCCTTGATCCGCGAGCGGAAGGCGAAGAAGCCGAACACCAGCGCCAGCAACCCCGGTGCCAGCACCACCAGGCACATGGCCCAGACAAAGCTGTCGGTGCCGCTCCAGTACCAGGGCAATTCGCTCCACGACAGAAAGGTCATGAACGCCGGCAAGCCGTCACCGGCGGCCTGGCGCATCAGGTACATGCCCATGGCATAGCCGCCCAGGGCGAAGAACAGACCGTGACCCAGGGAGAGCAGGCCGGCGTAGCCCCAGACCAGGTCCAGCGCCAGGGCGACGATGGCGTAGCAGAGAATCTTGCCCACCAGGGTCAGGGTGTAAGCCGAGACATGCAGCGGGTTATCCACTGCCAACAGCGACAGCAGCGGCAGGCTCAACAGCACTGCCAGGATCACCACGCCGACGGCGAGGGTGACTTTCGGGCCGGCCTTTTGCGCGGCCGTGAGCATCAGGGGCTGGTTCATCAGTCGATTACCCGTCCTTTGAGCGCGAAGAGGCCTTGCGGACGCTTCTGGATGAACAGAATGATCAGCGCGAGGATCAGGATCTTGCCGAGCACGGCGCCGATCTGCGGTTCAAGAATCTTGTTGGCGATGCCCAGCCCGAACGCGGCGAACACACTGCCGGCCAACTGACCGACGCCACCGAGCACCACCACCAGGAACGAGTCGATGATGTAGCTCTGGCCCAGGTCCGGGCCGACGTTGCCGATCTGGCTCAGGGCCACGCCGCCAAGCCCGGCGATGCCCGAGCCGAGGCCGAAAGCGAGCATGTCCACGCGGCCGGTGGGCACGCCGCAGCAAGCGGCCATGTTGCGGTTCTGGGTCACCGCGCGCACGTTCAGGCCCAGGCGGGTCTTGTTCAGCAACAGCCAGGTCAGCGCCACCACGAACAGGGCGAAGGCGATGATCACGATGCGGTTGTAGGGCAGTACGAGATTCGGCAGTACCTGGATGCCGCCGGACAGCCAGGCCGGGTTGGCGACTTCAACGTTCTGCGCGCCGAACATCAGGCGCACCAGTTGGATCAGCATCAGGCTGATGCCCCAGGTGGCGAGCAGAGTCTCCAGGGGGCGCCCATAGAGGTGACGGATCACCGTGCGCTCCAGGGCCATGCCGATGGCGGCGGTGATGAAAAACGCCACCGGCAGGGCGATCAACGGGTAGAACTCGATGGCATTCGGGGCGAAGCGCTGGAACAGCATCTGCACCACGTAGGTGGAATAGGCCCCCAACATGAGCATCTCGCCGTGGGCCATGTTGATCACCCCCAGCAGGCCGAAGGTGATTGCCAGGCCCAGGGCGGCCAGGAGCAGGATCGAGCCCAGGGACATGCCGCTGAAGGCCTGGCCCAGCAATTCACCGATCAGCAGCTTGCGCTTGACCTGGCCTAGGCTGGTTTCGGCGGCGGTGCGTACCGTGGCGTCGGTTTCAACGCCGGGTTCGAGCAGGCCTTCGAGGCGGGTGCGGGCCAACGGATCGCCGGTTTCCCCCAGTAGCCGCACGGCAGCCAGGCGAACCGACGGGTTGGGGTCCACCAGTTGCAGGTTCGCCAACGCCAGGCTCAGGGCTGCATGCACGTCTTCGTCCTGCTCGCCGGCCAGTTGCCGATCGAGAAACGCCAGTTGGGCCGGGCGGGCGCTTTTTTGCAGTTGTTGGGCGGCGCTCAGGCGCACGCTGGCGTCAGCGGCCAATAGTTGATGGCTGGCCAGGGCGGTTTCAATCAACCCTCGCAAGCGGTTGTTCAGGCGCAGGGTCTTGGGCTGGCCGTCGACGGTCAACTGGCCTTGTTGCAAGGCGTTGATCAGTTCGACACGCTCAGGTTCCGGTTGCGCGGCCCAGGTTTCCAGCAGCGTGGCTTGCTGGGGCGGCTTGGCGGCGAGGAAATCTTCGGCATCACCGGCGTGGGCCTCCAGTGGCAACAGCAGCACCAGGGCGAGGATGAGGCGGTAGAGGGCGGTGGGCATATGCTTGGCCTTGCGTGTTTGATCGTTCCCACGCTCCGCGTGGGAACGCAGCCCGGGACGCTCCGCGTCCCATGGTGGACGCAGAGCGTCCGGTGAGGCATTCCCACGCAGAGCGTGGGAACGATCAGCAGGGTTAGGGGCTTCTTCCCGGGCTCAGTTGCTCTTCACCGCATAGTCAGGCTTCTTGTCGTTGCCTTCGATGAACGGGCTCCACGGCTGGGCGCGGATCGGGCCCTCGGTCTGCCAGACCACGTTGAACTGACCGTCGGCCTGGATCTCGCCGATCATCACCGGCTTGTGCAGGTGGTGGTTGGTCTTGTCCATGGTCAGGGTGTAGCCCGACGGTGCGTCGAAGGTCTGGCCGGCCAGGGCTTCGCGGACTTTGTCGACGTCGGTGGACTTGGCTTTTTCAACCGCTTGCGCCCACATATGGATGCCGACGTAGGTGGCTTCCATCGGGTCGTTGGTCACGGCTTTGTCGGCGCCCGGCAGGTTCTTGGCTTTGGCGTAGGCCTTCCAGGCGTCGACGAATTTCTTGTTCGCCGGGTTATCCACGGACTCGAAGTAGTTCCACGCCGCCAGGTTACCCACCAGCGGCTTGGTGTCGATGCCGCGCAGCTCTTCTTCGCCCACCGAGAACGCCACCACTGGTACGTCGGTGGCTTTCAGGCCCTGGTTCGCCAGTTCTTTATAGAACGGCACGTTGGAGTCGCCGTTGACCGTGGAGATGACCGCGGTCTTGCCGCCGGCCGAGAACTTTTTGATGTTGGCCACGATGGTCTGGTAGTCGCTGTGGCCGAACGGGGTGTAGACCTCTTCGATGTCCTTGTCTGCCACACCTTTGGAATGCAGGAACGAACGCAGGATCTTGTTGGTGGTGCGCGGGTAGACGTAGTCGGTGCCCAGCAGGAAGTAGCGCTTGGCACTGCCGCCTTCTTCGCTCATCAGGTATTCCACCGCCGGAATGGCCTGCTGGTTCGGCGCCGCGCCGGTGTAGAAGACGTTCGGCGACATCTCTTCGCCTTCGTATTGCACCGGGTAGAACAGCAGGCCGTTGAGCTCTTCGAACACCGGCAACACGGATTTGCGCGACACCGACGTCCAGCAGCCGAACACCACCGCGACCTTGTCCTGGGTCAGCAATTGACGGCCTTTTTCGGCGAACAGCGGCCAGTTCGAGGCCGGGTCCACGACCACCGCTTCGAGCTGCTTGCCGTTGACCCCACCTTTGGCGTTGATCTCGTCGATGGTCATCAGCGCCATGTCCTTGAGGGACGTCTCGGAGATCGCCATGGTGCCGGACAATGAATGCAAGATGCCGACCTTGATGGTTTCGGCGGCCTGGACGGTCCAGGCCATGCCCATCGCGGCAATGCTTGCCGAGAGTGTAAAAGCCTTGATCAAGCTACGACGCTTCATTGTGCGATCTCCGTGCAATTATGAGTTTTTTTCGATGGCAGATGCGGACGCTGAAGGGGCTTTTGCAAGGGGTGTGCCCGGTTGAGCAAAGGCATTGAGAATGCGGGGTTGGCGCGCTGGGGTAAAAGTGCGAATGCACCACTAGCGACCGCGGCCTAGGCGCTGGTGCGATCAGATGCGCCACATTGGGGCGAAGGCTTGCAGTTCCCCTGTTATTTGCAAGTCAGGGAAACAGGGGTGGATTCAGCGACGGCGCATCAGGCCGATGAAGAACAGGCCACCGATAGCGGCAGTGGCGACGCCAATGGGCAAGTCCTCCGGTGCGATCAGGGTCCGGGCCGCCACATCCACCCACACCAGGAACAGGCTGCCCAGCAGAACACACGCAGGCAGCAGCCGACGGTGTTCGGCACCCACCAGGCGCCTGGCAATGTGCGGCACCATCAGCCCGACAAAACCGATCGAGCCGCTGATGGACACCAGCACGCCGGTCATCAGCGAGGCGATCAGGAAAATCCACAACCTCACCTTCGCCGCGTTCAGGCCCAGGGTCACGGCGGTCTGTTCGCCCGCCATCAGTGCATTCAGCGGCCGGGCCATGCCCAGCAGCAATCCCAGCCCCAGCAACACACTGGCCGCCGGCACCGCCAGCAATTCCCAGCGCGCCAGGCCCAGGCCGCCGAGCATCCAGAACATCACTGCGGAACTGGCGCGATGGTCACCCAGAAACAGCAAGAGGTTGGCCGCCGCCATCATCACGAATGACACCGCCACGCCGCACAGCAACAAGCGATCGCTTTCCAGACGGCCTTGGCGGCTGGCGATGGCCAGTACCAGCAACATGCTCAACAATGCGCCGATAAATGCGGCCAGCGGCAGGGTCAGCAGACCAATGATCTCACCGACATGCAGCACCACAATGACCGCACCCAGGGTCGCGCCGGACGTGACGCCCAGCAGGTGCGGGTCGGCCAGGGGGTTGCGCGTCACCGCTTGCAGGACCGCACCGATCAACGCCAGCCCCGCGCCCACCAAGGCACCGAGCAGCAGGCGCGGGACGCGGATCAGCCAAACGATATGTTCCTGGCCGGGCGACCAATACACGTCACCCACACCGAAAGCCTTGTTCAGCAGGATGTCCCAGACCACAGCCACCGGCACCCGCGCCGGACCGAACCCCAGGGACACCACGCACGACACCAGCATCAGTGCACCGAGGCACACCAGCAACGCGCCATAGCGACGATTGCTCATGGACGGTGAAAACCCTTTGCCAGGGTTTGCACCGCTAATACGTTATCGATACCCGGCGTGGCCTGAACGTAAGGGATCACGATGAAGCGCCGGTGCTTGATCGCATCCACCGATTGCAGGGCCGGGTTGTTCAGCAGGAATTGCTGCTTCTGCTCGGCGCTGACTTCGCCGTAATCGACAATCACGATCACTTCGGGGTTGCGCTCGACCACGTTCTCCCAGCTCACCCGGGTCCAACTGGTCTGCACGTCATCAAGAATGTTGCGCCCGCCGGCCGCATCGATCAGGGCCTGTGGCATGCCGAGACGGCCGGAGGTCATGGCGCGGTCTTCGCCACTGTCGTACAGGAACACTCGGGGCTGATCAGCAGGCAACTGCTTGCGCACTTGCGTCACCTGGGCCTGCATCGAGGCGATCAACTCATTGGCGCGATCCTGCACATCGAAAATCCTTCCCAGGTTGCGCAGGTCGTTATAGGTGTCTTCCAGGGTGGCCGGCGGGCGTTTCATCACGAACGCGCAGGATTCGGTCAACTCGTACACATTGATGCCCAGCGGTTGCAGGGTTTGCGGCGTCAGGTCGCCGCCCACCCGCATGCCGTAGTCCCAGCCGGCAAAGAAGAAATCCACGTTGGCATTGAGCAGGGTTTCCACCGACGGGTATTTGGCCGCCAGCTCCGGCAGGCCATCGAGGATTTTCTCCATGTCGGGCGTCACGGACTTCCAGCCGCTGATGCCGCTGTAGCCCACCATGCGCGACTTGAGCCCCAGGGCGAGCATCATCTGGGTCATGTTGATGTCATGGCTGACGGCGTGTTTCGGCGCTTGGTTGAAGGTGACTTCGCGATTGCAGCTTTGGATCGTCAATGGGTAGCGGGTGGCCTCGGCCAAAGCATGTGCACTGCCGAGCAGCAGCGGCAGAAGCAGCAGGGAACGCAAGATCATGGTTGGGTTATCCAGGTGATTCGGGGGTGGGCGGCCAAGGGGTGTTCGTCAATCAGCGCCTGCACACCAAAGACGTCGCGCAATAGCGTGACCGTCAGCACTTCCTTGGGCGTGCCGCTGGCGACGATGTGTCCGTGGTCGATGACGTAGAGCCGATCACAGAACGCAGCGGCCAGATTCAGGTCGTGGATGCTGGCGAGGGTGCCGATCCCCAGGCGTTTGATCAGTTGCAGCAGTTGGAGTTGATAACGCGGGTCGAGGTGATTGGTCGGCTCATCGAGGATCAGCACCTGCGGCTGCTGCGCCAGGGCGCGAGCCAGGATCACCCGTTGCTTTTCCCCGCCCGAGAGTGTGGCGAAAGCATGGTCGCCGAAACCTTGCAGCCCCACCGATTCCAGTGACTGGCTGACCAGGCTCAGGTCTCGCTGATTGTCGCCATCGAACAGGCCTTTGTGTGGCGTGCGCCCCATGGCGACCACTTCCTGGACCGTCAGACCGAAGGCGTCGGGAAACTCTTGCAACACCACAGCGATGCGTTGGGCGCACCAGCGCGAGGACTGTTTCCAGACGTTGTGATGGTCAAGTTTCACCTCGCCCGCCTCCGGCTGACTGAACCGATAGGCGCAGCGCAACAGACTGGTCTTGCCGCTGCCATTGGGCCCGATCAACCCGACAAACTCCCCGGCACCCACCTGCAACGTGGCGTCACGCAGCTGGAACTGATGATGGCAGTGGCCATGGCCCAGGGGTGTCCAGGCGAGGTGGGAGAGGGTTAGTGCGGTCATGCAGCTACTCAAATGGTTGGATCGAGACACAGCCCCCTGTGGGAGCGAGCCTGCTCGCGATAGCGCTGGATCAGCCTGCGCAGAGGTGGCTGACAGACCGCTATCGCGAGCAGGCTCGCTCCCACAGGAACACCGTGTTCACAATTCGCAAGGCGGGCGCGATTGTAGAGGTTTCGCGCCGTCTTTCGTTAACGCACTGTCTTCAACTTGAAGATGAAACCACCTCAGGCTGGCGATTGAAACGGGTGACGAGCCGATCCAGCAACCACATCACCAGCAGCGACGCGCCCACCAGCGGAAACACCACCGCCAGGGCCAGCATGATGAACACCCCGGTCTTCCAGGTCGGCAAGTCGTGACGCAGCGCCGGTACGCCGAACTTGCCCTGGGGCCGACGCTTCCACCAGATCACCACGCCGCTGACGGCGCTGAGCAGGATCATCAGGCAAATCAGCAGCACGATGATCTGGTTCAGCGGGCCGAACATTTTGCCTTCGTGCAGCATCACGCCGGTTTCGGTGGCGCGGGCGACGACGCCGTAATGTTCCCAACGGACATCCGCCAGGACCTTGCCGGTGTACTGGTCCACGTGCAGGGTCGCGTCGTTGCGCGGGTCGTCGGCGAATACAGCGATGGTGAATACGCCGGTGGCGGTGGTCGGCAGGGTGATGCTGTAGCCATGTTCCACTTTGCGTTCGGTGGCGATGTCCTGCACCGCTTGCAGGCTTATGGTCGGCGCGGCGGGACCTTCATGGGCGCCGCCGTGGGCCATGTGTTCGGCATGGTCGCCGGACATCGGCATCGGGGTATTTTCCACGGCCCAGGGTACGGTCTGGCGGTGCGCATTGTTGAGGCTGCCGGCGGCGACGTCGGACTTGGGCATGTCGTTCCACATGGCAGCCGGGAAGCGGTTCCAGAGGTCAGCATATTGCTTGCCCCAGAAGCCGGTCCAGGTCATGCCGCTGAGCAGCATCACCAGCAGAAACGCCGCGCCCCAGAAGCCGACGACCCCATGCAGGTCGCGCCAGAACAAACGACCGCGAGCGCTCCAGCGTGGCCACAACACTCCGGCCGACGACTGCCCGCGAGGCCACCACAGGTACAGGCCCGACACCACCAGGACCACGCCCCAGCCGGCGGCCATTTCCACCAGTCGGTCACCCACGGTGCCGATCATCAACTCACCGTGGATGGCCCGGGCGATGGCTTGCAGGTTGTCCTTGGCGTCCTGTTCACCGAGGACATCGCCATGGTACGGGTCAATGAACACGTTAAGCTCGCGGCCCTTGTCGATCACCACGAATTGCGCACTGCGCTCGGCATTGATCGGCGGCAGGTACTGTTTGACCTGGCCTTCGGGGTAGGCCTGGCGGACCTGTTTGAGCAGGTCGTCCGCCGCCATCGTGTGATGGCCGGCCGGCACGTTCAGCAGGCTGCCGTACATCAGAGGGTCGAGTTGCGGCTTGAACAGGTAAATGATGCCGGTCAGGGCCAGCATCACCATGAACGGCGCCACGAACAGCCCGGCATAAAAATGCCAGCGCCAGGCCAGGTTGTAGAAGTTGGGTTTCGGTTGGCTCATTTTAGAAGCGCTCCGCAGGGCAAATGTGATCGTTATGTTTTTTGCGGTTGCTGCGCAACCGATCGCGGGCAAGCCTTGCTCCCACAGTACTTGTCAGTGCAGTGGGACAAGTTGTGCCCCTCAGCAATGAACTACCTGTGGGAGCAAGGCTTGCCCGCGATGCTTTCAGAAACTCATATCCACCTTGGTCCAGAGCGTGCGCCCCGGTTCGTTGATGGCTTGCGGGTCACTCGCCGGGTAGCCGAACCCGGCGTTGCCGGCCAGGTTCAGATGTTCGGCGTAGGCTTTGCCGAACAGGTTGTCGACGCCGCTGCTGACCTTCCAGTGTTTATTGATGCGGTAGGCACCGTTGAGGGAGAACACCCCGAACCCGGAACTCTTGCCGTAGTCCTTGCCCACCACGTTGCCCTTGTTCTCGTCGACACGGTTTTGCGCGGCCACCACGCGCCACAGGGCACCGGCGCTCCAGCGATCTTCGCTGTAGGTCAGGCCCAGACGGGCGTCGAGCGGCGGCATCTGTGCCAGAGCGCTGCCATCGCTGCTGTTTTTGCCCCAGGCGTAGGCCAATGTCGCATCGGCTTTCCAGCGCTCGGTCAGCTTGTAGGCCGCGCCCAGCTCACCGCCCATGATCCGTGCATCAATGTTCTCGGCCCGGGAGGTGGTGCCCATCATGCCGGGCGTGTAGTCGAACAGGATGTAGTCGCGCACCTGCCCGACATAACCCGACGCCCAGGCTTCGAGGGTTTCGGTTTTGTACTGCAGGCCGAAGTCGAGTTGGGTGGTTTTCTCCGGTTTGATCGAGTCGAAAGCATTCAGCGAACCGGCGGGGCCGGCGTTGGCCGAAAACAGCTCCCAGTAATCCGGGAAACGTTGCGCGTGGCCCAGGCCCGCATAGAGGGTAGTAGGGCTGTCGGCCAGATCGTGTTCGTAGCGTACGAAACCACTGGGCAGCGTGTCGGCGCGGGTTTGGTCGGCAGTGGGATTGGGCCGGACGGACATGCCGGAGCCGATGCTTTGGCGGTAATCCTTGGCCGAGGCGCGGTCGAGGCGGGCGCCGCTGACCAGCCGGTCGCGGTCGGCGGCGTACCAGGTCAACTCACTGAACACGCCGTAGTTATGAAAGTCGGCGTCCTTGGTGCGCGGCCGTTCCTTGTAGGTGTCGATGCCCATGCTGCTGCGTTGGCGATGCTCGTTGGTCTGGGCGTCCAGGCCACTGATCAATTGCACATCGGCCCAGCGCCAGGTGGCCTTGATGCGTGCGCCGAGGGTGCGGCGGTCGACGTTGGACGCCATGGGGCCGGCCATCATCCCGGTGCCGGACGGCGTGCGCAGCGTGTAGTTGTCCATCACATGGTCGGCGTAGTTGTAGTAGACCTGCGCTTCGAGCGTATCCAACACATCGCCCATGTTCGAACGCTCGAAACGCAAGCCCAGGCTTTCACGCTTGAACTGCGAGCCATCCATGCCACGTCCGGCGTAGCGTGCTTCACCGTCGCCCTTGCCAGCGGTCAGTTCCAGCAGGGTATCGGCATCCGGCGTCCAGCCCAGCGTCACGTCGCCGTTCCACTTGTCGTAGCGCGACGGCACCGTGTCGTTGTTGCCGTCACGATAATCGTCTGAATGAGCGGTGTTGCCGATCACCCGCACGTAACCCAAAGACCCGCCGGCGGCCGCATCCACGACCTTGTCGAAGCGCCCGTTGGAACCGGCCAGTACGCTGGCGTTGACCCGGGTGCCCAGTTCGCCGAACTGCTCCGGCTCGCGTTCGAACAGCACGGTCCCGGCCGATGCACCAGGGCCCCAGAGCACGGTTTGCGGGCCCTTGATAACGGTGAGTTTGTCGTAGGTTTCCGGCGAAATATAGGACGTCGGCGCGTCCATCCGGCCCGGGCAAGCGCCCAGCAGCATGCTGCCATTGGTGAGAATGTTCAGCCGCGAGCCGAACATGCCCCGCAGTACCGGGTCGCCATTGGTGCCGCCGTTGCGCACCAGGGCGAAGCCGGGAATGGTCTTGAGATAATCGCCGCCGTCGCTGGCCGGCACCGGTTGGCGCGGATCCTTGGGGTTGGTGACCACGGTCAGGGGCGAGCTGGGAGCGACGGCGGTAATGACCGTCGGGCTCAGCTCTTCGATCTGAGCTTCGTGGTGAGCATGCTCGTCGGCCAGCGCACAGGGCGTGAGCAGCAGGCCGCACAGTGCGGTGGCGGTGTAGCGAAAACGAACCCGTGGCTCGTTCGGGGAGCAGCGAACCTGGGCTGCGCCCAATGCGATGCCGGCAGAAAACCTGGACATGATGATTCCATCGAACAGACGTAAACGACACGGTCGGGCAACCTGGGGCTGTCTTTTGCGACCGGGTGAGGTAAGTGTCGGGGTCTACGCGACGAGGGGCGGTGCGCGGGTGCGGGCACCGGGGAAGAATGACGTTCGGGCATGGCCCAGGCGTGGTGAGGGGCTGGTGTAGGTGTGGGGTGGCGGGGTATCGAAGACGGCGAAGCTATGCCCCCCCGTCAGCGCAGGGCAATTGAACAGCAGGCTGCAATAACCACACTTTTCCCACAGTACGTGATGCTCGCTCTGGGGCGGGCAATGTTCGGCTTTCGCTGCTTCATGCTCGGCGTGAACGCCCGCCGACATGTCCATTTCCATGTTCATGGTCATGGACGAAGACATGCGCTGATCCATCGGCATCGACTGAGAAATCAGCGGACCGATAAAGATCATCAGCATGGCGAACAGGCTGATCCAGCTGCCGCGTGTCAGGCTCATCAGCTGACGGCGGGGCATGACCGACCTGGCGCGGGGCGTTCGCATGGGCAAAGGTGATCAGTGGGCGTGCGTTTGGGTTTTGCTGCTGTCGGGGGCTTTTTTCTGCACCGCGACATCGACCGTGACATCCCCTGCTTTTTCGAAATGCAGGGTCAGAGGGAAGCGTTTGCCGTCGCTGAGCAGGCTGCGATCCTCCAGCCCCAGCAGCATCACGTGATAAGCCATCGGAGCGAAGGTGACAGTCGCACCGGGGGCGATATCAACGACGGGCACCGCTTGCATTTTCATCAGGTCGTTTTGCATCACGTGTTCGTGGAGCTCGGCTTTGTCGGCAATCGGCGAATCGACGCTGAGCAGTTTGTCGGCGGTTGTGCCCTTGTTGTGAATCACGAAATACGCGGCCACGGTCGGCGCATTGGGCGGCAACTCCTGGGACCATGGATGAGCGATTTCAAGCTCGCCCGCTTTGTACTGGTGAGCTTGGGCGAAGCCGACGGGAAGCAGCAGGGCGGCCAGCAGGATAAGTCTGTTCAGCATGGGTCATTCTCCGGAACGATTCAGGGCGCAGGGGCATGCGGGAAGAATCAGGCCAGAGGTGAGGCGCGGGGATTGAGGCTCGGCCATTGCTGGCGCGGTGTGGGGCTGTCGAGCAGTGGGTGGGCAGCGCCGCGATGGGCCGGCTGAGCATTCAGGTACAACTGCGGCTCGTGCCCGGTGAGCGCCACCAAGGGCGGCGACCCCGCACAGCACCAGCAATGCTGCATCGTCGAGTGATCGTCGTTCTGCGGCGTGCTCTGCTCGAACTTGCCCAGGGAAATCGCCACCAGTTTCGTTCCGCTGGAAGAGCAGAAACTGCCCCACAGCAATTGCTCGGCTGGCGACTGGGCCTGTGCCATCGCACCACCGCTGCCGGAAAGCGGCATGGCAAGCATGTTGAACAGCACTGCGAAGCAGGCGATCCAGGCAAATGCAAGCCGTTGTCGGGACATGGGGCAATCCGCTCGATGGTCGATCAGGTGGCGGTATTTAGCCTGATCGGGGTTGATAAGTAAAAAGAGCACGTGCGGTGTAGGGTCGCAGGGCTTGGGTTAACAGTAGCAACAGATCTTCAAGGGAGTGCTTTTATGGCAAGGGATTTTGATCATCTCCGGCTCTGCGTTCAAAAGCAGAGTAGGGGCTTCATCATGTGTTTATAGCTTCGTGTCAGGGCCATAGCATTCCTTTGAAAATCTAGGGGTGTGCGCACTCTTTGTGGCGAGGGGATTTATCCCCGTTGGGGCGCGAAGCGGCCCTGGGTGCAGGGGACTGTCAGACCAAATGCCGAAGCCCCTGCAGCACCTCACCCACCGTCCCAAACTCCCGATCCACCCCCGGCAACACCGGCCGCTTCAACACCAACACCGGCAGCCCCCGCTCCCGCGCTACTTCCAGCTTCGGCTCGGTGGCCGTGCTGCCGCTGTTCTTGCTGATCAGCACATCGATCCGCCGCCGTTCGAACAGTTCGCGCTCACCGTCAATATGAAACGGTCCACGGGCACCTATGACTTCGCAGCGCTCATTACCGGGGTAAACCTCCAGGGCCCGCAGGGTCCAGAATTGCTCGGGCGGGATTTCGTGCAGGTGTTGCAGCGGCTCGCGGCCAAGGGTGAAGAGGGGGCGGTGGAACGGCAGCAGGGCCTGGATCAGTTCGGCCCAGTCGGCCACTTCGCGCCAGTCATCCCCGGCCTGGGGTTGCCATGCCGGACGGCGCAGGGCCCAGCAGGGAATGCCGCAAGCGCGGGCTGCGTGGGCGGCGTTGTGGCTGATCTGTGCGGCGTAGGGGTGGGTCGCATCCAGCAACAGGTCGATGCTTTGGTCACGAATGAATTGCGTCAGCCCTTCGGCGCCGCCGTAGCCGCCGACGCGCACCTGACAGGTCAGGTCGGTGGGAACGCGGCCGATCCCCGCCAGGCTGTAGAGGTGTGTTGGGCCCAGGGTGCGGGCGATGGCCAGGGCTTCGGTGACACCCCCCAGCAGCAGGATGCGTTTCATTTGAAAGCTCCGGCGTGACCGACGACGCCGCCCTGGCGGTCGATGGCGAAGACTTCGACCTGGACCTGGGCTGGTACGATGCCGCGAGCGAAGGCCAAGGCGTGTTCGCAGACTGCGTCGCCGAGGGCGATGCCAGCGGCGCTGGCCATCGCCAGGGCTTGCTGGCTGGTGTTGGCCTGGCGAATGCCTTGCTGCAATGCCTCATCGGCACCGATGGCGGCTGCCCATTGCGCCAGTTGTGGCAGGTCGATACTTGAATGACGGCTGTGCAGGTCCATGTGACCGGCGGCCAATTTGCTGATTTTGCCAAAGCCGCCACAGAGGCTGAGCTTCTCCACGGGCACCTTTCGCACATGCTTGAGCACCGCCCCGACAAAATCGCCCATTTCGATCAGGGCGATTTCCGGCAGGTTGTAGACCCGGCGCATGGTGTCTTCGCTGGCGTTGCCGGTGCAGGCGGCGATGTGCAGGTAACCGTTGGTTTTCGCCACGTCGATGCCCTGGTGGATCGAGGCAATGTAGGCCGCGCAGGAGAATGGTCGGACGATGCCGCTGGTGCCGAGGATCGACAGGCCGCCGAGGATCCCCAGCCGGGGATTCATGGTTTTCAGCGCCAGCGCTTCGCCGCCCTCAACGTTGACCGTGACCTCGAAGCCGCCGGCATACCCGGCTTGCTCGGCCAGCCGTCCCAGGTGGTCGCCGATCATTTTACGTGGTACCGGATTGATCGCCGGCTCACCGACGTCCAATACCAATCCTGGCCGCGTCACGGTGCCCACGCCACGCCCGGCAATGAAGCGCACCCCAGGCTCGGCTGTCAGCCGCACTTGGGAAAATAGCAGCGCGCCGTGGGTCACGTCCGGGTCATCGCCGGCGTCCTTGATCGTCCCGGCTTCGGCGCCTTGCTCGGTCAGGCGGCAGAATTCCAGGCGCATCTGCACGTGCTTGCCTTTGGGCAGCACGATCTCCACGGCATCGGCCTGGATGCCGCAAAGCAGCAGCCGGGCGGCCGCCAGACTGGTGGCGGTGGCGCAACTGCCGGTGGTCAGGCCGCTGCGCAGGGGCGCGGGTTGTTCGGCGGTTTCGTCACGCATCGAAGGGTTTGACCAGGTCGAGCAAGGTGATTGGCAATGCCTGGCGCCAGGTGTCGAACTCGCCCAATGGCTGGGCCTGGGCGATGTGGATACGGGTCAGTTCGCCGCCATGAAGTTCGCGCCAGTTCATCAGCGTCATCTCGCTCTGCAGCGTCACGGCGTTGGCCACCAGCCGTCCGCCGGGCTTGAGTCGAGCCCAGCAAGCGTCGAGCACGCCCTCGCGGGTTACGCCGCCGCCGATGAATACCGCGTCCGGCGGCTCCAGTCCTTCCAGAGCCTGCGGTGCCCGCCCGCGGATCAGTTGCAGACCGGGCACGCCTAGGGTGTCGCGGTTTCGTTCGATCAACCCTTGGCGGCCTTCGTCGGCCTCGATGGCCAGGGCTCGGCAACTGGGGTGGGCGCGCATCCATTCGATACCGATGGAGCCGCTGCCCGCCCCCACATCCCAGAGCAATTCACCGGGCATCGGGGCCAGACGGGCGAGGGTAATGGCGCGCACGTCACGTTTGGTGAGCTGGCCGTCATGTTCAAACGCAGTGTCCGGCAAACCGGCCAGGCGCGACAGGCGTAACGCCGAGGGTTCGGCGCGGCATTCGACGGCGATCAGGTTCAGGTCCGCGACGGTGGGATCGGACCATTGTGCCGCAGAGCTTTCGATCCGCCGTTCGGCGGCGCCGCCCAGATGTTCGAGCACGGTCATGGGGCTGGGGCCGAAGCCGCGCTCGCGAAGTAGCGCCGCCACGGCGGCAGGACTGTGGCGGTCGTTGCTCAGCAGCAACAGCCGGACGCCTGTGGATAAGTGAGCGCTGAGTGCCGCCAGGGGCCGTGCCACCAGCGACAGGGTGACCACCTCCTGCAAGGGCCAACCCATGCGGGCCGCCGCCAGCGAACAGGACGATGGCGCTGGAATGACCCGCATCTGCTCGCCAGGCAGGTGTTTGGCGAGGCTGGCGCCTACGCCATAGAACATGGGATCGCCGCTGGCCAGCACGCACACGGGGTCTCCGCGCCGTGCCAGCAGCGGTTCGAGGGAAAATGGACTGGGCCACAGCTCCCGTTCACCGCGGATGCACAGCGGCAATAGCGCCAACTGGCGCTCACTGCCCAGAATACGCGAGGCCTGCAGCAAAGCGTGGCGAGCCGCTCGGCCCAGGCCCTTGAAGCCGTCTTCACCGATGCCCACTACGGTCAGCCAGGGGGTCATCTCTGTTCCTCGAATGGATAGGTTTGATCGGCGGGCTTGTTGCGCACGCGAACCGGGCCGCCATCATACCGTGCGCCTTCGGTTATGGCGTGGGCCGTTGGGAGCCTGCCGGCGTGCGGCACCGATTCAGACAGACCGCCATCGCGAGCAGGCTCGCTCCCACAGTTTTGATTGGGGGAGGCACAAGGTCTGTGTTTGCCACAGGTCCCCTGTGGGAGCGAGCTTGCTCGCGATGGCGCCGG
The DNA here is from genome assembly GCF_057787095.1 of Pseudomonas sp. N-1-13. NCBI lineage: Bacteria > Pseudomonadati > Pseudomonadota > Gammaproteobacteria > Pseudomonadales > Pseudomonadaceae > Pseudomonas > Pseudomonas sp. N-1-13. Next base: position 563,216 of record NZ_JBYNRI010000001.1, read on the forward strand.
CACATTCAACATCACCTTCTCAAGCAGGCAGCCGATTCATCGGTAGACGTATTTGAGGATATAGGCATACAGATCGTTGTAGACCGAGTCGGGTACGTGTTCAGCATGGGGCTTGGTCTTGAGCAGTGTCAGGTGGCACTCCTTTACCATTTCTTCGCGGTCGCCGATGAGGTGGAGGCGGTTGTTGGTGATGATCTCGAAGGCATTTGCATACACCACCTTCGGTCCCGCGATGAGCAAAGTCCCGTCCGGATCGAGGGTATAGGTGCTTTGGGTGCGCAGGATCCGTTCCTTCAAAGGGCCGAACCCGCGCTCGTACAAGTATATCTGCGAGCCGCTGACTGCTTTGGCCGTCGTCTCGATAGCCAGCAGGGTCGGCTGGGCGTTGCCCAGGCTGGCATTGAGCGCCGATAGCGTGACGAACCTTTCCAGCTCCTGTTTTTCCAGGCTTCTGAGGGCTCTTTTGATACTCGATAGATGAGCGAACTCTTTTTTGCAGGCGATGATGTGAGTTTCCAGCTGATAGCCCGCTGCCGCGGCCATCGCCGGGAAGGCCGCGAAATCGATGCTGTCGAACGCGCATTCCATGATGATGTTGTATTTTTTCCTGAACGCCTCTGCGAAGATTTTCGAGCAAACCTCTCGAACAAAGGCCTCTGTATGCTCATAAGTATGCAGCACACCGTGTTTGATCATTTCGGCGTAGTGAGGGTGTTTTTCCCGGTACTCGGGCAGGTACAGGCGCACATGATTGTCGTAGCGTTGGGAGGGCAGGAGGCTTTTTTCCAGCAGATAGGTTTTACCCGATCCCTGCGATCCGGCGACGATCAGCATTTTGGGGACGGACTCGACCGTAATGCCATTGAACAGCGTGTCGGTGATTCCGGTGAATGCGGTCGTGACCTGTTCCGGGGTGTAGGCGTAATTCGATGCGTGTGGCATATCCTGATGTCCTTATCAAAGATTCCCATGAAGTGAAGTGAGTGGCTGCCCTTTGAATAAAGCGGGGTTTTGCGGCTTGTTCAAATGAGCATGTGTTCCAAGATATGTGCCTGTTTTTAAGGTAAAAATCCCTACATGGAAGGCGCCGGAAACTTACGTCAGCGTGCCTGACACCGAACCCCTTTGGCGGGCTTGCTCGCGAAGGCGTTGGCACATTCAACATCACCCTTTCAGGTGGACCGCTATCGCGAACAGGCTCGCTCCCCCCGTTTTGTGGCCGTGATCGGCTCCCTGGCGCAGCGCGATGCCCGCAATCCGACCAGCAAGCTTTTCATGCCCCCCGGCAAAGCAGGCATAATGGCGGGCCTTCGCCGTTGCGGCGTGCCTTATCGACCGGTTTGCCCTTGAACGAACGTCCATCATCCAGCGTCATACGCCCCTCGGGTTGTCCGGGGTTGCTGCGTGTCGTCCAGGCGCTGGACGGAGGGATCTGCCGGATCAAGCTCGACGGTGGTTCCATCCAGGCGGATCAGGCCGACGCCGTGGCGTTGGCGGCCGAGCGGTTCGCCGGTGGCGTCATCGAGGCGACCAACCGCGCCAACCTGCAAATCCGTGGGATTGGGCCCCAGCACGATGCGTTGATCGAGCCCTTGCTGAACGCCGGACTTGGCCCCCGCAAACTAGCCGGCGATGACGTGCGCAACCTGATGCTCAGCCCCACGGCCGGGATCGACCGGCAGATGCTGCTCGATACCCGTCCGTTGGCCGCGCGGATTCTTTTCACCCTGCAAACCCATGAACGCTTCCATGAGCTGTCGGCCAAGTTCGCCGTGCAATTGGACGGCGGGGAAGGGTTGGCGATGCTTGAACATCACCATGACCTGTGGCTCTCGGCGCTGGTTCGCAACGGCGAACCGTGGCTGGCCTTCGGGCTGGCCGGCACCCCGCTGGATAAGCCGGACGGCGCTGTGCGCCTGGCCCAGGGACATGATTTGGTGGTGGCGGTGCTGGAGTTGTTTCTCGACCTGGCCCGTCCCGACCAGACGCGCATGCGTCACGTGCTGGCCGAAATCCCGAGGGGTGAGTTCCTCGTCCAGTTGGCCCGCCGCGTGGCGTTGCAGCCCCCTCCGGATTGGCGGCGGGGCGAGTCCATCGACGGATTGCACATCGGCATCCATTCCCAGCACGACGACCGGGTCTACGTTGGCGCGGCGGCGCCTCTGGGCCGGCTCGACGCCGTCATGCTGCGCGCAGCGGCGCAATTGGCGCGGGACAAGGGCGACGCCAGCCTGCGTTTCAGCCCCTGGCAGAGCCTGTTGCTGCCCAACGTGCGCCGCGAGGATGCGCCCGATGTGCTGGCGCGGCTCGAGGAGTTGGGGCTGTTGTGCTCGCTCGAGCAACCCCTGGCGCAACTCATCGCGTGTACCGGCTCCAGTGGCTGTGGCAAAGCCCTGGCCGACACCAAGGCCGATGCTCGTCAATTGGCCGAGCTGCTGCAACGCCAGGGCCGTGCCCTGAAGATCCATCTCTCGGGCTGTCCGCGTTCCTGCGCAGCGGCCCATGTCGCGCCCGCCACCTTGCTGGCGGTCGCCCCCGGTCGTTACGACCTGTATTTTCGCGATGCGACGCTGCCGGGTTTCGGCGCGTTGCAGGCGCACGATCTAACTATTGAAGCGCTCGGCCACTGGCTCGACGCTCGCCCCCGGAGCCCCCTTGATGCTTGATTACATCCGCGACGGTCAGGAGATCTATCGCAACTCCTTCGCGATCATTCGCGCCGAAGCCAACCTGGCGCGCATTCCGGCCGACTTGGAAAAACTCGCGGTGCGGGTGATTCACGCCTGCGGCATGGTCGAGGCCGTCGATGGCCTGCAGTTTTCCGAGGGCGCCGGCACGGCGGGACGCCAGGCGCTGGCCGCCGGTGCGCCGATCCTGTGCGATGCGCGGATGGTCAGCGAAGGCGTGACCCGGGCTCGCCTGCCAGCGAACAATCCGGTGATCTGTACCTTGCGCGACGAGAGCGTGCCGGCGTTGGCCCTTGAATTGGGCAACACCCGTTCGGCGGCCGCCCTGGAGCTTTGGCGTCCGCATCTGGAAGGCAGTGTCGTGGTGATCGGCAACGCGCCGACCGCCCTGTTCTACCTGTTGGAAATGCTCGATGCCGGCGCGCCGAAACCGGCACTGATCCTGGGCTTCCCGGTGGGCTTCGTCGGGGCCGCCGAGTCCAAGGCGATGCTGGCAGCCAACAGCCGTGGCGTGCCGTTCGTGATCATGCAAGGCCGGCTCGGCGGCAGCGCCATGGCCGCCGCCGCCGTCAACGCCCTCGCTACGGAGATTGAATGATGCAGCAGCCTGGACGTCTGATCGGCCTCGGCGTAGGCCCCGGTGACCCGGAACTGATTACGGTCAAGGCCCTGCGCCTGCTGCGCGAATCGCCGGTGGTGGCGTACTTCGTCGCCAAGGGCAAGAAGGGCAACGCTTTCGGCATCATCGAGGCGCATTTGCAGGAGGCGCAGACGTTGCTGCCGCTGGTCTATCCGGTGACCACCGAAGCGCTGCCGGCCCCGCTGTCCTATGAACAGGTCATCGCCGACTTCTACGACACCGCTGCCGAGCAGTTGGCCGTGCATCTGGATGCCGGTCGTGATGTGGCGGTGATCTGCGAGGGCGATCCGTTCTTCTACGGCTCTTACATGTACCTGCACGATCGCCTGGCCGAGCGCTATGACGCCGACGTGATTCCTGGCGTGTGCTCGATGCTCGGTGGCGCCTCGGTGCTGGGTGCGCCGCTGGTCTATCGCAATCAGAGCCTGTCGGTGCTCTCCGGCGTACTGCCCTTTGAGGAACTCAAGCGCCGCCTGGCCGACGCCGATGCGGCGGTGATCATGAAACTGGGGCGTAACTTCCCCAAGGTCCGGCAGGTGCTCCAGGAACTGGGCCTGGACGGTCGGGCGTTGTACGTCGAGCGGGCAACCATGGCCAACCAGAAGATCGTGCCGCTGGACGACGTCGAGCCCATGTCCTCGCCGTACTTCTCGCTGATCATCGTGCCCGGCGAACGGTGGCAGGGTTGATGACTTCCAAAGTGCCGGCCATTGTCATCCTCGGCCCGGGCAGTCTCGCCACCGCCCGACGGATCCAGCAGCGCTACCCTGACGCCCTGATTCACGGCCTGAGCGGACGGGTCGAGGGTGTGGATCGTCAATACACCGAGTTCGGCACAACGCTGCGCGAGCTCTACCAACAGGACACGCCGATCATCGCCCTGTGCGCGGCCGGCATCGTCATCCGCACGCTGGCGCCGCTGCTGTTGGAAAAAGGCGTCGAGCCGCCGGTGCTGGCGGTGGCCGAGGACGGCAGCGCGGTGGTGCCGCTGCTTGGCGGGCTGGGCGGGGTCAATGTCATGGCCCGTGATATCGCCACAGCGCTGCAAGTCACCCCGGCGATCACCACCAGCGGTGAATTGCGTTTTGGCACTTGCCTGCTCAATCCGCCGAGCGGTTACCGTCTTGACGATCTGGAGCAGGGCAAGCGCTTTGTATCCGATCTGCTGGCAGGTGAATCGGTGCGCATCGAAGGCGCCGCGCCGTGGCTGGCTCAGGCGCAGTTACCCGAGGATGAACGGGCACGGTTGGCGATCCGTATCGACAGTGCTGCGGGTACACCGGCGGCGGATGAGCTGCGTATTTATCCGCGCAATGTGCTGGTGGCGTTGAGTGCAGGGGCGTCGGCGGACATCGGCGCGATACTGGAGCAGGCCGGCCTCGCGCCGCAGTCGCTGGCGTGCCTGTTGGCGGCGGACAGCGACATGGCCCGTCCTGAGCTGCACGAAACGGCATCGGCCTTGGGTGTGCCGCTGCGTTTTGCCGCAATCAATGGCAACCTCGAAACAGGGTTGAGCGATGCCCTCGGCCAACCGGCATCGCTACAGGTCATGGGCAGCCATGCCATCGCCGTGACTGAGCAGCCCCTTGACCCCGAACAGATCGGCCGCCCGCGCGGGCGTCTTGCCGTGATCGGCCTTGGCCCCGGCGCTGCCGAGTTGATGGTGCCGGCCGTGCGCGCCGAACTCGACCGTGCCACCGATGTGCTGGGTTACGAAACCTACGTGCGCATGGCCGGTCCCTTCCGGTCCGATCAGGTGCAGCACTGCACCGACAACCGCGAAGAAATGCAGCGTGCCCGTCATGCCTTCGAACTGGCGGCCCAGGGCCGTTCCGTGGTGGTGGTGTCGTCCGGCGATCCAGGCGTGTTCGCCATGGCCGCCGCGGTGCTCGAAGCGCTGCACGAGTCGACGGATGCCCATTGGCATAGCGTCGACCTGCAAATCCTTCCGGGCGTCTCGGCTTCCCTCGCCACCGCCGCCCAAGCCGGTGCGCCGCTGGGTCATGATTTTTGCGTGATGTCTCTGTCGGACAATCTCAAACCGTGGTCGATCATCGAGAAACGCCTGGATCTGGCGGCTGAAGCAGACCTGGCCCTGGCGTTCTACAACCCGATTTCCCGTTCCCGACCGTGGCAGCTGGGGCGAGCGCTGGAGATCGTTGCGCAACATCGCACGCCGCACACGCCGGTGGTGTTGGGGCGTGATATCGGTCGTCCGGGCCAGACCCTGCGGGTCACGACTTTGGGACAGTTGACCCCGGACCAGGTGGACATGCGCACCATGGTGCTGATCGGTTCCTCCACCACGTGTGTATTCCCGCGCGCCGAAGGGGGCGACTGGGTGTACACGCCGCGTTGGTATGGCAGCAAACCGCTCTGATAAAACCCGGCGGCCCGCCTGGGCCGCCTCTATCTGACTTCGTCATGTTCGAGACTTCGTGGGTACAAGACGACCCGCTGTTTGACGCTGTAGACGTCGCGAATACCTGTTTGTTTGAATAATGAAATAAATATTCGATGCGCGAGCGCTAAGTCATTGTGTTCGGAAACTTATTGAATTCCTTGTGAGTTGAACAGCGTTCGAAGTGTGGGCTATGTTTGCTTCCGCTTTGAAATTGATTGGGACTGTAAAGTGCTGTTTGCGGCCTGAGTGAACGCTGTTGTTGGGGCGCACTGCGGATGGCTGCTACTTATCTATTGCAGGAGAGAGCGCGCAAATTCTCCTGACAAGATTATTTCTTTGGATGACTTGATGCAGAGGCTGCCCGAGTGCTTGGAAGCGCTTGTCGGCGGTCATCGTGCAAGGCTGTCCTGTATTTATATACGATAAATGGAAGTATTGTTTATGAGTGAACCTGAGCGCTCATCGGCGGATGACTACGTCGATTTTGTGAGTTTGTTGAAACTAAAGGATCTTGAACGGGCATTAATACCGTACAAGGGTTCCGAACAATATGATTCGGTACTTCGGTATTACTTTGGTTGTATCGCCTTGTTGGATTCTGCGCGCATGTTGGAACCGTTGGGGCTGCTCAAGCAGGCGGTGGGAACCTTGCAGGGAAACAGCCGGCGCCGTCGTGCGCCGGAGCCGCTGAGCACCGATGGCGCCGGGCCTGCGAACCTGGCGCAGATACAAAACAAAATCGAGGGTTTCGAAGCGCGCCTGCACAACAGCTTCGAGCAGTTGAAACTACCCGCTACCGAAGTGCCGAAAAACCTGCATTTTGTCTGGCTTGGGGGCGGCGTCGGGGCGATTCAGCGTGATTACATCAATATCTGGAAAAAGGTGATGGGCCCGCAGGGCTATCGCCTCAGTCTCTGGTATGACAGCGACGCGCTGCTGGCCTATGAGACCAACCGGATCATTGTCGAAGCCGCGAAGGCCGATGCCATGCTCAATGGCGGGCAGGCCAGTGTCGATCCGTTGGAGTTGGGCGACCGTTATGAAGAACGCGCCATCGTCCTGAAGCAGCAGATGTATGCGCATATCACCAAGGTTGTGAAGAACGGCGGCAGTGCCGATGAGGCTCGAATCGATCTGCTGGTTCGCGCCTACGGCCAGGATAAGGCGCGGCTCAATACCCTGATGAACGATAACCGCCTCAGCCTCACGGCCTTGGCTGAGGGTTGCCTGAGCCTGCGCGACGTTGCCGCCGGTCAAGCACCCCTTCACTTGCGGGATATCTACGAACGCGAGATCAGTCTGCGTGGCATGTTTGCCGGGGGCTCCGACATTGTGCGTGTCGAAGCCCTGTTCGCCGAAGGGGGCAGCTATGTCGATATCGATCACCTGCCGCCCTTGCTGGAGAAACTGGGGGAGGTGGACATTCGTGAGTTCAAGACCGACGCGCGCCTGGGGGTGTTGCAGTTGTTGCTTGATCGAAACCCGGATTGGATGCCCGGCCGTCAGGCATTGCGCAGCCAGTACACGGATTATCTCCACGCGATCCCGTCGCGGCATCGCGATGCGCTGGAGCGGTTCGCTAAAAGCCAGCCCGAGTTGAACCGCGTTTTTCGCCCGCCGGTGGAGCGTCTGGCGCGTCCGTACGAGCTGCGCGCCGTTGCCGCGCGAAACTCGTTGAGCAACGCTTTTTTGATGGGCCACCCTGGGGCGGCGATGCTCAAAACCGTGCTCGAGCGTTTCAGGCTCAACTATGAAATCGTCGATGCCACCGCGCGCCTGGCCGATGAGCAAAACGTTGCCCTTACCGATGCCCAGAGCATGATCGGCCTTGCGCGTCAGGCCGCAACGCAGGTTTTCGGTGCGTTTCACGAACTGTCGCCGGAAGCGGAAATGGCCGCGGCGTTTCTGGTGGAGGCGGCCGCCACTTACTACAGCGACGGTATCCGCCCCCAGAGCGAAGTGACGATCTACCTGACCGGCCCAGCCGCCATGCGCGAGGGGATGGCCGATTACCACCGGGCGCATTTCACCCCGCGAACCGCCGAGCAGTGGCGCGCGGAGGCGGCCATCGCCGCCGTCGGCAGCGTCAATGGGGCCACCGAGGAGGAGCTGGATCACTCCTGGAAGGAAAACGAAAGTGACACCGGGCAATGGCTCGTTAACGAGAAAAAACGCTGGCAAGAGGGCCGGTTCAAGGCTCGTTATGCCGGCGATATGGCCGAGCTGCTCAAATACCGTACGCTCCAGTTCGATGAAGGCTGGCCGGTGATCGAGGGGCGACATGTGTTGTCCACCGAGCTTTTGCAGCATCTTGCCGATGAGCTGGGTAAGCCGTTCATGCAGATGATGAGTCTGGGCCATGACGGGACGGTGATTTTCGACAAGGCGATACCGCTGGGTTTTGATGAACGTCAGTCGATCCTCGCCCAAAGCGCCAGTGCGTTGCCGCCAGCATCGTTGAGCGATCAGCAAACGCGCCGGTTGTCCGTCGTTGAGCTTCTGGAGCGCCTCGCCAAAGGTGATTTTGAAGTCGCTCAATTGAGTCCCCTGCAACGTCTGCTGCTGGGGGGCTTGACCGGTGCGACGGCCTTGGATAATCGCAGCTTCGATGCGGTACGCCCGCAGTTGGATAACCTGGCCAACAACGTCGCGAACCAGGGAAGCGCCGGCGGCTATGCAACGATCGAGCATGCGTTGTACCAACGTAAGGCGCCGGCTTTTCTGGCCGGGCTTGCCAGTGCGGCCGAGTATCCGCCAGGGCATGAGGAAACCGCCCTGGCCCTGAAGAAAAACGCCCTGGAGCAGCCTTTGACATTGCGCCAATGGGGCCAGCACGTCGCCCGGATCCGCCAGGTGGCGAAGCTTGAATACCGTGTCCGGGTCGTTGAACGCCTCGGTACTGTCCTGGACGATTTCGATGCCGACACAATCAAGCTTGTACCTCAGGATCTGCTGCTCCAGGGCGATGGCGACAGGGTGGGCGGACGTTGTTATCCCTTGGCCCTGGCAATGGCAGCTGCCTTGTCGCAGGACAAGGTTGCGGTCAACACCTTGCGTGAGCGGTTCTACCTGGGGGTTATCGAGCCTCAGGCCAGTGATTCGCAGACGTTCCTCAACTGCGTGGAGTCGTTGCGCGACGTGCAGATCGGCGACGTCGGCCGTGGGTTGGCGCGCTCGGATCTGAATGCGGTGGTGGACATTCTGCAAGCCAGGACAACGACCAGCACGCTGATGCTCAACTCCGACAATCACGCCATGCTGGTGGCCAAGACCCTAGAGGGGGAGCGCAGTACGTATCACTTCTACGATCCGAACTTTGGCGTATTCGAGTTCCAGCAGGCGACACGCTTCAGGCAAGCCTTGGAGCAGTTCTTCCTTCAGCACGAGATGGCCAGTTATTACGCCGCGTATGGCGATGCGGCGCGCCCGACCTTCGATCTCATCGACCTGGACGGTGCCAAGGTGGCGAGCCTGGCATTGTCTGGTGCAATTGAAGTTTCCAAACTGCTGCAACCCGGCGCGCTGCCCGGGCAGGCGCTGCGCCCGGTCAGGCAGCGCCTGGCCAATGCCCGGGGGCAGTCGCTGCAGAGTAATCCTCGACTGGGCAACTGTCTGCTGGCGCTGGATGGCCAGTGGTGGGGGCAACAGATCGCGCAGGCAACGGCCCATCTTCAGCAGGCGGGTCAATTGGCATCAGGCCTTGTGCCGTTGTTCGAAACCCTGGAGGTCATGTCGAACGGATCGTACCGCATAAGCCTGATCGATCCTGAGAGTCCCGAGCACCTGGTACGGGTCGTCACTGACGACCATCGACTCTTGCGTATAAAAAGCTACCTCTCGGAACGTTTTTCAGCCTTGGCCAATAAACCGTCCGTGCCCAGCGATCCCACCGAAGTGGGCAGCGTCCATACCCTGAACGCCGGTTTCGCCATACAGGCATTGATGAATGCATTGAGACGGCAGGAAGGGCCTGATCGCTCCCTGACGCTGGCGGTGCGCTTGCATGGCTATGTCAATTACGCGCAATTGGTTCACGGCAACGTGGTGGATATCGCGGGCCTGGTGGGGCTGGTGCGTCAGGCACTGGCTGAAGAAAAACTGATTGCCCGTACCGTCGCGCCAGTGGTGAAGGCGGCGGTGGGAAGCAGCGTGAGCGAAGCGACAGGGGGGCTGCTGCAACTGGCGAATGTCGGCTTCGACATCTATCAGTTGTCGACTGCCCGAAACGAAGTGGAACGCGCGCAGTTCGGCACCCAACTGGCGTTCGACTCGGCCGGTCTGGCGTTGTCGGTAGGCGCTTACGCCGCCGGTGCCACCACCGCCGGAGCGTTTCTGGGCGGCGCCGCGGTGATGCTGGGCGGGCTGGCGGTGGGGGTGGCCGCGCTGGCCCAGGGTTTCGCCACCATTGCTGAAGAAGCCAAGCAAGTCGGGCTTTTCTTCGATGAGGCTACAAAAGCTCATCTTCAGCCTTATCACTTTGATGCCCCCAGTGGGGCATGGCTGCCGCGTTCTTCGTTGATCGTTCAGACGCTGGACCTGACCCGCTCCGAGCTCGTGCTGGACAGCCCCAGGCTGTATCCGCTACGTGATCATTTCGGCGTGCCGACCTTTGATGACGATTACCGCCGGGCAATCGATATCCGTCGAGAGTTGAATCTGCCAGGTCGGGTCAAGTTCACGCCGCCGGCAGACCAGGTCGTCGTCCTGCCTTGCACACCGCAAACCTGTTATCGCTACGAGTACAAGGCGCTGCCCTTCGCGAGCCTGCGCCATGACACCGGTTTCGACACGGCCCGGCGTCTGGAAAAAAGGAAAGCGGATGGTGGCTGGCTGTTCCTGTTTTCGTTCTATTCGTTTCCCAGCGACCACATCCTCTACCGCATGGTGCCTGACTATCGGCCAACAGTGATCGATGTGTGGCTCGATTCCGTCGATCGCTCGCTGGTGGTGCCCGTTCTCCCTGCCTTCTGGCACGCAAAGGTAGCCTATCGGATTCGGGGTGCCGGAAAACGCTGCGCGTTGGGACTCAATCCCGGCGTGGGCCTGATCCTTGAGTCGGGGCCTGCGCAGAAGTCCAGTTGGGTATTGGACGCCCCTTGGGTCGGCGAGAGCGACATCCGTTTCGAGGGTTCAGGGAAACTGTTTATCGGTGAGCTCCAAGTGACGCTAACGGGAACGGGGAGCCATGAAATTGTGCTCAAGATCTCCGACAATCAAGTGTTTCAGGTTGAGCTGCAGGCATGCAAACTCACCCTCGTCGAGCAGGATGTGCCTCCGGGCATGAGTCGACAGGCGTTGCAGGGACACCTCAAGACTCTGGCTCAAAAGCACCGCCTGGTGATGCCGTATACGGCGGTGCACCATTATTTGATTCCGTTCGAGGCACCGGACGAGCCCCGCTATGTTACGGCCTGGTACGACGCGAAGGAGGACCGCTTCCTGTACATCCGTGACGATATGCCGGGTGTCGATGCCGCTGTGTTGGGAGCGGTGGCGGGTGCTTCCTGTTACTTCTACGACCCGCAGAACCTGATCATCTGGCAAGTCGACGCGGTGACCGGGCTGTTGAGCCATCGTTATTGGCTGTGGGGCGCAAGCAATGTCGCAAGCACCATCAAGCGCGTCGAGGTGGATGCTCAGGGGGTGATTCATGTCGTTCAGCAAATCACCCGCAAGGATCAGGCCCGCGATGTTCTGGTTTATGTGATACATGAGGGGCAACTGCTGCTCAGTTCGATCACTCGGGACCTGGACCTGGCATTGGAGTCGGTCCTGAGTGCCAGCGAAACACTGGCCGACTGGTCGCTGATCCTTGGTAACGGCTACCCCTTTACCCCGTCCGCCAGCGAAAAGGACAGCTTCATCACCGTCAACTGGCGGCCTGCCCCCTTTGTTTCGGTTTGCTGGAAGCCCGAGGCGCAGTGGCGGGACATGGCCTGGGTTCGCCGCAGCGATCACTTGATCATCCGTCCCTCACCCCGCCGCAACCATCACCGTGGCTGGGCCGACTCGATCAAGCACATGACTGACCTGACGTTGCTGACACCGGCGGGCGACAGCGATGTGTTTGTCATCTATGACCGGCTCAGACAGGAACTGTGTCGCAAGCAACGTACCGAGGTGGCGGGAAAGGGACACTGGTCCGAAACATGGATGCGCCCGCAGAAGCTGGAAAACGTCATGGCGGTTGACGGCGGCTACGTCGCCCTGACGTCAGAGGGCCTGTTCTTCAACCTGACGAGCCAGGGCAGACTGGCCTTGGGCGGTTTGAGTGAAGTGTGGCTCAAGGATCGGGCGCACTGGTGGTCCGCATTGGAGCCCTTGGCCCGGCAATACGCAACCGACAGCTTTGCCCTGATCGGCTTGACCCACTTGAACGGTGACGCGAGGTTGTGTGCCTGGTACGTCGGCAACCGATTGTTGCTGGCTGAATGGGGGCATGCAAAGCAAGTGCGCCTGCTCGGCGTTACCCCGGATAGCGAAGCGGCCTGGCTGTTCGATGTATCGAGTGGCGAAGTCTATCGCCAGGCATTCATCGATCCGCAGAAACTGGAGTCCGCTTTTGGCCAGGGTTCGCAGTTGCTGCAGGCTGATGCATTACCCGCCGCGGAGCGTGCATGGGCGCCCTGGCAGTTTGTCGAACTGACGGTCGAAGGAGTGGGGCTGCGTGGCGTGACATTCGAGGGCGTGGTGGTTGTGCTGCGAGACCGGGAGCCGGCGTTGATTACCGGCGTCACTCACGAATGGGTCGTCGCACAAGGTGGCCGGAAGCTCGAGGGCCTCAAACAGCTGGCGGCCCAGCCATTTCGCAGCGCACTGCTGTCAGTGGAGGAGCCCGGTAACCTGCAATGGTTCGTCGCCGAGACCGAGCGTGTGATTCGGGTTCCCAAGACGGTCATTCCAGAGTCCTTTGAACTATTGGGCACCCAGCAGCGGAGCAACGTGCTGCTTCATGAAAGCAGGAACGGAAAGCTGCTGACCTTGCCGGGTATGGAGCATCTTGGGCCACTCAGTTACATCCGGCGTGATGCCGAGGTTCTGGCTATTGAGGGCCAGATGAAGGTTGATGATCTTCTTGCGCTGATGCCGGACGATGTTACGACTCTGGTCCTGCGCATGGGACAAGGCGCGGTGAGTTACAGGTTGTCGAAAGCGGCCTGGTTGAGAGTCAAGTCGGTCATTCTCGATTGCCGGCACTCGCTGGGCAGCGCGCAGACAATCCCCGGTAAGTTGATCTGGGAGCACGATGAGCCTGACCAGTTGTTGCTGAGCCCCATCCATGAACATCTGGTGATCATCGACCCGAACAGTGGGCACAGTGTGATTTTTCGTGAAGTGTATGCGGCGGATGTCAACTTGCGCGGAGAAGTCGTGCTCAGCTTTGGAGGAAACCGGCATTACACCGTCTCGACACTGATTGAGCAGTTGGGTGCTTTGCAGAATGCCAGCAACGGTGTCGCGCTCAAAGAGTTGTCACACGTATCGTATGAGGAGGAAAGCAATCTGGTGAGTTGACCACGGTCCGATATTCTCGCTGGGGTCTTACGTCGCAAGCAGACCGCTGCTGTGTCAGGGCACCAGATAGCCTCTGACCCCGGTAAAGATGATCTGCGCGGCCAACGCGCAGACAAACAACCCCATCAGGCGGCTGACAATCTGTAAGCCCTGGTCACCGAGAATCCGCTCGATGCGGCTGGACAGGTAAAGCACCACGCCGACGGTAAAGCTGGCCAGGGCGATGCTGATGATGGCCATGAGTTTGTCGTCCCAGTGCGGCTGGCTCACGCCCATCACCAGCAGGGCGCCAATGGTGCCGGGGCCGACCGTCAACGGAATGGTCAGCGGGACAATGGTCACGTCCTGCTGAACATTATCTGTCTGTACGGCTGATTTGCCTTGGGCCATGCCCAGCGCCGAAATGAACAGCACGCTGCCGGCGCCGATTCGGAACGCATCCACGGTGATGCCGAACACGCTGAAAATCACCCGTCCGAACAAATACAGCAATACGCTGGACACCAGCGTCGCGATCGCGACTTTCCAGGCCAGGCGCCGTTGTTCCTTGCGCGAGTAGCCGCGAGTCAGGCCGATAAAACACGACAGCACGAAGAAGGGGCTGTAGAGCACCAGCATCTTCAGATAAACGCTGAACAACACATGAAGCATGGTCGAGGCTCAAGGCGGAGAAAGACGTCGGGGAGTCTATCAGGCGTTTTGGTGTCTGTCGGCTCAGGACGTCTGCGCTGTACGATTCTGCTGGTCGCGCTGGGCCACCCAGTGTTCGATCAGCTCGCGCAGTTGCGACAGTTCCACCGGTTTGGCCATATGGCCGTCCATCCCGGCCTGACGGGCGCGTTCCTTGTGTTCGGCCAGGATGTGCGCGGTGAGCGCGACCACGGGGGTGCGGGTTCGCTGGTTACCCATTTCCCAGGCACGCAGTTGCTGGGTGGCGGAAAAGCCGTCGAGGATCGGCATTTCGCAGTCCATCAAGACCAGGTCGTACCGCTGCTCCTTCATGGCCTTGAGGGCTTCCTCGCCGTTGCTGGCGGTATCGGGTTGCAGGTTGAGCTTGCCGAGCATGCCACGGATGACCTTGGTGGAAATGCTGTTGTCTTCGGCCACCAGGATGCGGAAGTCGCTGGGCACTTTTACCGGAACGACAGGACCGGCGCCCATCGGAATGCTCGGCGCCTGGCCTTTGTTGCGCTGGTTGAGTTCGTCCGCCAGGGTGGTCTTGAGGGTATAGCCGGCCACCGGTTTGGCGAGGATGCGCTTGACCCCGCTGTTGCGTGCCACGACCTTGCTCGGCGCGTTGCTGATGCCGGTGAGCATGATCAACAGGATGTCGTGATTCAGGCTCGGGTCTTCCTTGATCTTGGCCGCCAGTTGCATGCCGGTCATGCCGGGCATGTTCTGGTCCAGCAACACCACGTCGAAGTAGTCCCGCAGGTGCGCCTTGGTGCGCAGCAGCGCCAGGGCTTCCTTGCCCGATGGTACGGCGCTGACGTTCAGGCCCCAGGCGCTGCATTGCTGCACGAGCACTTTGCGGCAAGTGTCATTGTCGTCGACGATCAACACCCGCGCCCCTTGCAGCGGACTGTCGAGGTCGGAAGTCGGATGTTCGAGGCGATCCGGGTCCAGGGGCAAGGTCAGCCACAAGGTACTGCCCTGGTTGCTGCCGCTTTTGATGCCGAACTCGCCGTGCATCAGCATGATCAATTGACGGGCGATGACCAGGCCTAGGTTGCCGCCCAGGCGGGTGGCCGAGAGGAAGTTCTTGCTGTGCAATTCGGCATGCATCAGCGTGTCGCGCTCTTCGGCGTCCATGGGTGTTCCGCTGTCCTGCACCGCGATGCGCAGGCGCGGCTGATTGCTGCGCTCGTCCAGCGCCACGACGATCAACACTTCGCCCTCGTCGGTTTTTTTCAGGGCGTTTTCCAGCAGGCTCAGTAGCGCCTGGCGCAACCGTGTCGGGTCACCGCTGATCACTCGCGGCACCTGGGGCTGGATAAAGCTGATCAATTCGACATTCTGCTGTTCGGCCTTGGCGCGGAAGATACTCAGGCAGTCCTCGATCAGCGCATTGAGGTCGAACTGCACGTCGTCCAGTTCGATCTGCCCGGACTCCAGTCGGGAAATGTCGAGGATTTCGTTGATCAGGGTCAGCAGTTCGTTGCCGGCGCTGTGGATCGTCTGCACGTAATCGCGCTGCTTGACCGACAGCGGCGTGCCCAGCAGCAGTTCGGTCATGCCCAGTACGCCGTTCATCGGCGTACGGATTTCGTGGCTGATCTTGGCCAGGAACTCGGCCTTGGCATTGATCTCGGCATTGCTCGCCGCCAGGTCGCGGCTGATGCTGAAACGGCTCTCGTTGATCGAGCGCTGGCGCTCACCCAGGGCGACACTCATCAGCAGTCCGCTGACGCAGATGAACCCCAGCAGGGTGATGATCAGGCCCTGGGGAGCGACTTCCGTCAGCCCTTGCAGGGCCGGCAGGATGATCAGCGTGCCCAGGTTGAAAACCACCATGGCGGCGACAAACAGCCGTGCCGGGCGATAGCCCTTTTGCCAGTGCCAGGCGCTGACAAACAGCATGCTCAGGCCGGCCAGCGCGACCAGGGCATAGGTCATGATATTGAGCGGCAGTGTGTTCACGAACAGCAGCAGCAGACTGCAGAGCGTGATGAACACGATGTCTCCCAGCAGCAGCCGGTTCAACGGGTGCGGCCCCAGGGGGGCGAAGAAGCGGTAGGCGAACATCAGGCCGCAGGGCGCGGTCAGCAGCAGGGCCAGATAGGCCCCCGGCGTCTGAATGGCCGGCCAGTCGGGCAGCCAGGCTCCAGCCAGGTTCAATAGCAGCACCAGGCTGAGCATCAACAACCCTTCACAGGCCGCCAGCCACAGGCAACTGCGTGAGCGGGTATAGGCGTAGCGGGTCAGGTTGTGCAGGATCAGCATCGCGATGCAGCCGAACAGCAACCCGTAGATCAGCGTCTGGTTCTGGTTGGCCGCCGCCTGAATCGCCGTTTCCAGGGTGACATAGGGCCGCAGTTCGTGCCGGGACGCCAGGCGCAGGTAGACGTCCAGCTGTTTGTCGCTGCGCGGCAGGGCCAGCATGTAATCGCTGCTGGGCAGGGGTTGTTCGATACGGGGCAGGGCATCGCCGCCGACCTGTTGGTCCACCAGGGTATCGCCGTCCAGCACATAGAGGTTCAGGCGAGACAGGTCGGGTGCAAAGATACGCAGTATTTGTTCATGTGGGTCGGGGGCCAGCCGGAAACGCAACCACAATGCCCCACCCGGCTCGGCGGCCTTCAGGCGGTCCAGGTCGATGGGGCTGAATTGATTGGTGTAGCGGGCAGAACGGATGTCGCTCAGCTTCAGGTCGCCCTGTTCGTCGAGCAATACCGCCCAGCCACTGCCTGGCGCGGCCTGAGCCGGGAGCGTGCAGAGCAGTGTCAGCAGGGTGACGGTTAAACCTATGGCAATCCTGAGCCAGCGCACGGCGAAATCCCTTCGTAGGTTGATGCCAGATTATAACTATGCGCGGCGCCGGAGCAGACAGGCAAGGGCCATGGGCGCTTGCCGGTCTGAATGGCCGGGTTATTCCAGATTTTCGCCACGCTCGCGGGCAATGGCACGGTAGCCAATGTCCTTGCGGTAGAAACAGCCTTCCCAGTCGATCTCGGCGGCAAGCTTGTAGGCCTGCTGCTGAGCCGCGTCGACACTGGACCCCATGGCGGTGGCGCAAAGTACGCGACCGCCGGCGGTGACCACCTGGCCATCCTTCAGCGCGGTCCCCGCATGGAAAACCTTGCCTTCAAGCCCGGCTGCAGCCTCCAGGCCTTGTATCGCATTACCTTTAGCGTAGTCGCCCGGATAACCCCCGGCTGCCAGTACCACACCGACGCTCGGACGCGGATCCCACTGGGCTTCGACCTTGTCCAGAGCCTGGGCCAGGGCCGCTTCGACCAGCAGCACCAGGCTCGATTGCAGGCGCAGCATCACCGGCTGGGTCTCAGGATCGCCGAAACGGCAGTTGAATTCGATGACTTTTGGGTTACCAGCCTTGTCGATCATCAGGCCGGCATACAGGAAGCCGGTGTAGACGTTGCCTTCCTCGGCCATGCCGCGCACGGTCGGCCAGATGACCTGGTCCATGACCCGCTGATGGACCTCGGTAGTGACCACCGGGGCAGGGGAGTAGGCACCCATGCCACCGGTGTTCGGGCCGCTGTCGCCATCGCCAACACGTTTGTGGTCCTGGCTGGTGGCCATTGGCAGGACGTTCTTGCCATCGACCATGACGATGAAGCTGGCTTCTTCGCCGTCGAGGAACTCTTCGATCACCACCCGCGAACCGGCGTCCCCGAAGGCATTGCCGGCCAGCATGTCGCGCACGGCGTCTTCGGCTTCGGCCAGGGTCATGGCTACGATCACGCCTTTACCGGCGGCCAGACCGTCGGCCTTGATCACGATCGGCGCGCCTTTTTCGCGCAGGTAAGCCAGGGCCGGATCGATCTCGGTGAAGTTTTGGTAGTCGGCGGTCGGAATCTTGTGACGTGCCAGGAAATCCTTGGTGAAGGCTTTCGAGCCTTCCAGCTGTGCGGCGCCGGACGTCGGGCCGAAGCAGTCCAGGCCACGGGAACGGAACAGGTCGACCACGCCGGCGACCAGCGGCACTTCCGGGCCGACGATGGTCAGTGAGACGTTCTTCTCGGCGAAGTCGGCCAGTTGTTCCAGGGCCAGCACGTCGATGGCGACGTTTTCGCATTTGGCTTCGATGGCGGTACCGGCATTGCCCGGTGCCACGAAAACCTTCTGCACACGCGGATCCTGAGCCACTTTCCAGGCCAGGGCGTGTTCACGGCCACCGCTGCCAATGATCAAAACATTCATTTCAAAAACCTCGGATGACGCTGATTCTGTTTGGAGCCTAGGGCGTTTTGCGCCATAGGAGGTCGCAATGAAGTCGGTAGATGCAAGGCGGAGTCGACCTTGATGAGCGGAGTTGCCTTTTGGCAATGAGCATCATCGAGGTCGGCTCCAACGCAGCAGATGCCGGCTTCAGTGCGGCCGTTGTCTTGTTAGTGACGGAAGTGGCGCATGCCGGTGAATACCATGGCGATGCCGGCTTCATCAGCCGCCGCAATCACTTCAGCGTCACGCATCGAACCACCCGGCTGGATCACCGCAGTGATGCCGACCTTGGCCGCGTTGTCGATGCCGTCGCGGAACGGGAAGAACGCATCGGAGGCCATGACCGCGCCCTGTACCTGCAAACCGGCGTGTTCAGCCTTGATCGCGGCGATGCGGGCCGAGTTCACGCGGCTCATCTGGCCGGCGCCGACGCCGATGGTCTGGCGGTTCTTGGCGTAGACAATGGCGTTGGACTTGACGTACTTGGCGACTTTCCAGGCGAAGATCAAATCGTTGATTTCCTGCTCGCTTGGGGCGCGCTTGGTCACCACTTTCAAATCTTCGCTGCCGATCATGCCGATGTCGCGACTTTGTACCAGCAGGCCGCCGTTGACACGCTTGTAGTCCCAGGCCGGCGCGCGGTCGGCCGACCATTGGCCGCAGGCCAGCAGGCGCACGTTGGCCTTGGCGGCGACGATGGCACGGGCTTCTTCGCTGACCGAAGGGGCGATGATCACTTCGACGAACTGACGCTCGACGATGGCCTTGGCGGTTTCGGCGTCCAGTTCACGGTTGAAGGCGATGATGCCGCCGAAGGCCGATTCGGTGTCGGTGGCGTAGGCCAGTTCGTAGGCTTGGCGGATGCCGCCCTCGGCGTCCGGGCTGACGGCCACGCCGCACGGGTTGGCGTGCTTGACGATCACGCAGGCGGGCTTGACGAAGCTCTTGACGCATTCCAGCGCCGCATCGGTGTCGGCCACGTTGTTGAACGACAGTTCCTTGCCTTGCAACTGGGTGGCGGTGGCGATACCGACTTCGGCCGGCTTGGCTTCCACGTAGAACGCCGCGCTCTGGTGCGGGTTCTCGCCGTAGCGCATTTCCTGAGCCTTGATGAACTGGGTGTTGAAGGTGCGTGGGAATTCGCTGCGGCCTTCGGTCGACAGGGTTTCAGCGGCCTGGTTCACGGTGCCCATGTAGTTGGCGATCATGCCGTCGTAGGCGGCGGTGTGTTCAAAGGCCTTGAGCATCAGGTCGAAACGCTGGGCGTAGGTCAGGCCACCGGCCTTGAGGTTTTCCAGCACGCTGGCGTAGTCACTGGCGTTGACCACGATGGCCACGTCTTTGTGGTTCTTGGCCGCCGAGCGGACCATGGTCGGGCCGCCGATGTCGATGTTTTCAATGGCGGTCGGCAGGTCGCAACCTGGCTTGTTGATGGTGGCTTCGAACGGGTAGAGGTTGACGGCCACCAGGTCGATCGGCTTGATGCCGTGCTCGTTCATGATGGCGTCGTCGATGCCGCGACGACCCAGGATCCCGCCGTGGATCTTCGGGTGCAGGGTCTTGACCCGACCGTCCATCATTTCCGCAAAACCGGTGTAGTCCGCGACTTCCACTGCGGCGACGCCGTTGTCCTGCAGCAGCTTGAAGGTCCCGCCGGTGGAGAGGATCTCGACACCCAACTGTTGCAGTTCGCGGGCAAATTCGAGGATCCCGGTCTTGTCGGAGACGCTGATCAAGGCGCGGCGGATCGGCAGGCGGGTGGTCTGGTCGGTCATTTCAATTTCCATCAAAAGCAAGGGAAGTCAGCAAAAAAGGCGACCGTTTTTTACGCGGGCGCCTTTCTGGTTTGATTGAATGCTTACAGCAGATCGTACTGCTTGAGTTTCTTGCGCAGGGTGCCGCGGTTCAGGCCCAGCAGCTCACTGGCCTTGGTCTGGTTGCCCTTGACGTAGTTCATCACGCTCTCGAGCAGAGGTGCCTCGACTTCCGAAAGCACCAGGTTGTACACATCCGTGACGGCAGCGCCCTCAAGGTGGGCGAAATAATTGTGCAGCGCCTTCTCGACACTCCCGCGAAGGGTCTGACCTTCTTCGCTGGGCGTATTGAGGTGCTGTTTCAAATTTACGTTGTCGCTCACGGGTGTTATTCCACTCACTAAAGTCTCGGTCATCATCGTCATGCGGCCACCCCTTCGTCCCCTGTCAGGCTCTTGTAACGCTCAGCGAAGAACGCCTGAACGTCGGCGCATTGTGCTTGCGTACCATCCAAACGATTGAAACGGGCGCGAAACTCCCTGGCGCCCGGCAGGGTTGCGAGATACCAGCCCACATGCTTGCGAGCGATGCGTACACCCATGACTTCTCCGTAGAAGGCATGCAGCGCGGCCAGATGCTCTAGCAGAATACGTTCCACCTCGGACAGTTGCGGCGCAGCGAGCTTTTCGCCGGTGCGCAGGAAGTGTTCGATTTCACGAAAAATCCATGGCCGCCCCTGGGCAGCCCGGCCGATCAACAACCCGTCGGCACCCGTCGCGTCCAGCACGTACCGGGCCTTTTCGGGCGAGTCGACATCGCCGTTGGCAAAGACCGGCATCGACACCGCCTGCTTGATCGCGGCAATGGTGTCGTACTCGGCCTCGCCGGTGTACAGGTCGGCACGGGTGCGGCCATGCACCGCCAACGCCGTGATGCCTGCCTGTTCGGCGATCTTGGCCACCGTCAGGCCGTTCTTGTTCTCCCGGTCCCACCCGGTGCGGATCTTCAGGGTCACCGGCACATCGACTGCGGCGACGACCGCCTGCAGGATCTCGGTGACCAGCGCTTCATCCTTCAACAGTGCCGAGCCTGCAGCCTTGTTGCAGACCTTCTTCGCCGGACAGCCCATGTTGATGTCGATGATCTGTGCGCCCAGCTCGACATTGGCCCGGGCCGCCTGCGCCAGCATCTGGGCATCGCCACCGGCGATCTGCACCGAGCGGGGCTCGGGATCGCCTTCGTGGATCATGCGCAGACGCGATTTGCGGGTGTTCCACAAACTCATGTCGCTGCTGACCATTTCCGAAACTACAAGCCCGGCGCCCAGTCGCTTGCACAGCTGACGAAAGGGCTGGTCGGTGACGCCCGCCATTGGGGCGAGAACCAGGCCGTTCTGTAATGTATATGGGCCGATGCGTACCGCCGACATAGGACTTCCCTGAAGTGGGGCCGGATCATGAGACTTCGAAAAAGGGTTGGCATGATACCCGCTCTCGATGACTGGATAAAGGTCGAATTGGATAAAATCTGAACAGCTATTTTGTTATCGCCAGCGGTTTGGTTCGGGTGCGCTGAGTCAGAAAGCTGCCGCCAATCGCCCGGCCCTGGTGTGCATCACTCTGGTGAATGAAAGCTCAGGCTGTAGTTCACCGCTTTAGGTCCCGGGTCGAGGATATCCAGGGCAATATGAATGGGCGTCTGCGGCGGCATTTCCCCCAGGCCTTCGACATCGCCGCCCAGATATTCACCGGGCTTGAAACGGCGACTGGCGATCAGATGCCCGTTGAGGTCGGCGAAACGCAGCTCCAGCAGCGGGAAAGGCTGGGAGAACGGCGCACGGTTGTAGATGATTGCGTCCACCACCAGGGCGCCGCTGAACTCCGGATGGCTGCGCACCACCAGGTTGCTGCTTTTGATTTTGCCGATGTCGACCTTGGACGGCACGTCGCAGCCGATGGTCGGGCAAAT
The DNA here is from genome assembly GCF_057787095.1 of Pseudomonas sp. N-1-13. Lineage (NCBI taxonomy): Bacteria > Pseudomonadati > Pseudomonadota > Gammaproteobacteria > Pseudomonadales > Pseudomonadaceae > Pseudomonas > Pseudomonas sp. N-1-13. The sequence continues at coordinate 585,089 of NZ_JBYNRI010000001.1, forward strand.
CTGCAGGAACCACGGGCGATACTGATCCTGACGGGCCAGTTCTTCGAAGTGGTAGGCGATGTACTGGCCGGCCAGGGCCGCGGCGGCGAACAGGATCAACAGGCCCCACAGCAAACGCCGGCCCCAGGGCGAGCGACGCTTGCGCCAGTCCAGTTGCAGCGGATCGTCATCCAGGTCCTGAAGGGCCTCGGCGCGTAATCCGGGTTCATGGCGCTCGCGTGCCTTGCGCGTCGGCACCGCTTGCAACGGTGCTTCGTCGTGATCATCGTGATCATCGCTGGCAGACAGACTTTCCAGGTGTTCGTGGGGCTCGTCGTCCGGCTCCAGGCGTAGCGGGGTGACCGGCTCGTCGTCCGGTTCCAGCGGTTCCAGGGTCAGGGGCAAGGACGGTTCGGTGCGCGGTGGGCGGGCCGGTTCATGGGGCTCGAACGGTTCGACCGGGGTTTGTAGGGCCGTTTCGTCGCGCTCGCTGGCGGATTCGCTGTACAGGCTGTCGGACCAAGGCTCCTGATCGTTCGAGAGCGGGTCGCGTTGCGCGCTCAGGTTGTCTTCACGACGTCGGCCGAAGGTATCCGGCGCACGCTTGTCACGCCGCTCCAGTCGAGCCAGTTCCTTGTCCAGATCATCGAGGTCCAGCTCGGCGGCGGTCCATTGCTTCTGGCTGATCGCACGGGGCGGGGATTCGGCGGCGGGCGTCTTGATTGGCGGTGCCAGGGGCGTGACGGTTTCCTTGGCAGTATGCTGTTCCAGCAATTGCCGTGCGGCATTGAACACTTGCAGGCACGAGCCACAGCGAACCACCCCGCGGGCCACGCTCAATTGAGTATGGCTGACGCGAAAACTGGTGTGGCAATGCGGGCACTGGGTGACGAAACTGTCAGTCATGCGGCAATCCGGTTGATACAGGCGGCCATTCTAGCGCCGACGACCGGTGATGCGCACCCAGCCATCGCGATTGGCGATGGGGTCCAGATCAAAGTCCGCGGCATAGGCCGCAGCGACTTCTTCACCCTGTTCGGCCAGGATGCCCGACAGCGCCAGGCGTCCGCCCGGCTTGACCAGGCTCGACAACTGCGGCGCCAGGGACACCAGCGGACCGGCCAGGATGTTGGCCACCAGTACGTCGGCCTGAACCTGTGGCAGGTCTTGCGGCAAGTACAGGGGGAACAGCTCTGGGGCAATGTTGTTGCGCCCGGCGTTGTCGCGGGAGGCTTCCAGGGCCTGGACGTCGATGTCAGTGCCGACCGCTTCCTTGGCGCCCAACAGCAGCGCGGCAATGGCCAGGATCCCCGAGCCGCAGCCGAAGTCGAGCACGTTACAGTCTTTAAGGTCCTGGCCGTCGAGCCATTCCAGGCACAGCGCGGTGGTCGGGTGCGTGCCAGTGCCGAACGCCAGCCCTGGGTCCAGCAGCAGGTTCACCGCATCCGGCTGCGGCGCGGCATGCCAGCTCGGCACGATCCACAGGCGCTGACCGAAGCGCATCGGCTGGAAGTTATCCATCCAGCTGCGTTCCCAATCCTGGTCTTCGATCACTTCGCTGTGATGCTCGGGCAACGGGCTGCCGGTGAGCAGCTCCAGATGTGCCAGCACGCTGGCCGGCTCGGTGCCACCTTCGAAAAGGGCCAGCAGGTGAGTGTGGGACCATAACGGCGTGGTATTGAGTTCCGGCTCGAAGATCGGCTGGTCTTCGGCGTCCATGAAGGTTACCGATACGGCGCCTACTTCAAGAAGCGCGTCTTCGTAGGTTTCGGCTTGTTCCGGGCTGATGGCCAGACGTACTTGCAGCCAAGGCATGGCGGGCACCTTTGGAAAAAAATCTACAGGAGGCAGCGCGGGGCTGCAAAGGCGCGCAGTGTACGCCAGGTCGCCATCAAAGTGGATAAGCGAGTCTCGTGCCGCCGGCGTGGTGTTTCGATATATATATGTATGACATGGGGGCAATGCAGGACGGATAAGGTGCGGGTCCACACAACAGGGAGGAATGTGATGGACAACACTGCCGAACGGCACAGCAACACGAGCGGCGCGGGGACGGTCTCTTCCCCGCAGGCGGAAACAGCACAAGTCATTCTGGAGAAGTTGGCACGTTGGCAGGCGGCTATCGACCAGCGATTACACGCTCAGATGCCCTTGCTGGAGGTGCTGGAAGAGTACCTGCTGGTCCAACTGCGCACCCATTATTACCAGGGCAACATCGATCCATACTTCATCGGCACCCTGCTCGATGCGGTGCTGCAACGGATGATCGACCAGACGCCGGTGGCTTTTGATGAAGAACAGGATGCTCCTTATCGCTGGCCCGGCGGGACTGATCCGGGGTTTGCGGCTGAGCGTCGGGAAGTCATCGTGCAGGTGGTGGAAGCAAGCGCTGCGGGCTTTACCCATCACTACAAAGACTATCTGCAACGTCACTGGCGCATGGCCGGGAGCGACGCCTCTCTTGAGGAGGTGGTCAAGCACAGGCTCGCTGAATACCTGGCCCGGATCGATAGGATTTTCCAGCCGGAGCAACTGGCGGGGGTGGACGTCGATGAGCTGAGGGAGAAGCTTGAAAACCTTCAGGCGCACTGGCGTCTCACAAACCAGATCACCTCGTTGGCAACCGCTCAGGAACGGCGGAGTCTTCAGGCAATCGCTGGGGGGCAATTGCCTGGCTGGCTGAAGGCGCTGAGTGAAGTCGAGCGTAAACAGTTGAAGGCTTTTGAGGCACGGACCTCGCAGGCGCAGGCGCTGGTGGATGAGCTGCTCGACGGCCTGGGCTCGCTGCAGGCGTTTGCCCGGCGGCTGGCCAGGGACTATGTCAGGCGTGAACTGGACATGGAAGTCGAGCCTGACGGCATTCGAGTGCAGTTGCAGTGGCGAGGGATCATTGACCAGCCGGTGCAGACCCATAGCCTGAGCGAATTGCTGGCGGCAGGTCCGATAAGATCGGACGCTATATCGGTGTTCCTGGTGGAAAATGGCGCCATGCTGCGCAACCAGCCTCTTTCGCCGGCGTTCATTACCCAACTGCTGGCAGACGTGGATGCCCCCGCTGGGTATGGGGCAGCATTGGTCAGCCAATATGGCCGGGCAGACCTGAAGGACGCCATGCTCGATTGGTTCGTGGCGCGCCTGGAGCAAAGCGCGTTCGTAGCACGTTGTGCGGGCCATTTGAAGGTGAGCCATCACGAGGCGCTCAAAACCTTATGGGCAAACGAGACGTCGGCGCAATCGGCCAGTGCCTGGCGTGTGGCCTGCCTTGCGCTTCCAAACGCACTGAAGTGTTCCGATCTTCTGTTGTTCTACCGCGAGGACCGGTCGGGCGAGGTCAGTGATCTGTTGTTGTACGCCCCCGGCAAGCCAGATGGGCAGGAGTGGATCGAGTTGCCCTCGCTTCGGTCCGTGAATGCAGAGATAGGCGCCTGGATTGAAAGCGAAGCGGGTCGCGAATACCTGTTGCAACAACTCTCTGCAGCCGGGCGTGATGTGGCTCGGGAGTACTTTGCCGGCGTGGCGGACAAGCCGACGGCATGGGATCTGAACAAAGACCTCAGGAGCACTGCGATGGCCTTCAAAGCCTGCCTTGAGGCGTCTGTTGCAATGGGCCTGGCCAACAACCTGGCGCAGGTGGAGCAGGACGAATCGCCCCAGTGGTACGCGGCCCTGCCGCTTGACTCCCGACGTATCATCAGCAGCTTGAGCCAGGAGCTCCTGGTTCATCAGCAGGTCTTCAACGAGCAGATCGCCGGCTATGAGGTCTTTGTGGACTTCGCCAAACGTACCGTCACCCAAGCCATCGCACCGTACATGCGTAGCAAGGGGGTGCAGGAACCGGTCGATCCTGCCACGGTGCTCATCGACTACACACCCGGGCTGGCGAGTGGCAAGACCCAGGTTGCCAGCTTGCTGGAGCTGGCCATCCATGGGTATGACGACAACTCGGGCATCGACAACCCCAGAAAAGGCGTGCGGTCATCGATCGGGCAGGACCTGGGGCAGGTTCGCAGTGCGGAGCTGGCGACCTACATCCGGCGGGCCTACGTGGGCGAGCAGTATGCGCGGCAGATCCGCGCCAGGTTCCTTGATGCCAGCGCTGCCGAATACACCAAGCGGCGCAATGCCTACCGCAACCTGTTGCTGACCCGGATGGATCGCGACCTGCGGATCGCGACGGGCAAGTCCTTGTTGAACGCCCGTGAGTTCTGGTGGCTCACCCGGCAAATCACGCTGCTGAGTGAGTCGACGCCGGTGACCGGCTCAGTGAGTTCGCAGGCAGTGGTGCAGCGCGAAGGTCTGATCCGGTTTACCGTCGGCGGTCATGTGGTATTGGGCGTCTATGTCTTTGCCTACTTTGATCCCAAAGGCGCCTATTGGCTGTACACGCCCGACGCTCCCGACGGCGTCACGTTTCGCCCATACCAGGACTTCCCCGGGGCGATCGCCGCACGCCTGCGTGATTACGTGCTGGAGCGGGTGGCCGTTGGTGCTCGTGCCGCGGTAAGGCGCTCGCTGACGGCTTTGGCGACCACGACCCGTGGCCTCGAAGTATTGCGCGAATTCAATCGGGTAATGGATATCTCGTCGCAGTTCGATGCCTACATCGAGCGCGCTGTCACGGACGTGGAAGATGTCACCCAGAGTCGTGGCGAGGTGATCAGGGATCAGGTGCTCAAGGGCCTGCTCTTCGCCTCCGCGCCGGTGTGCATGGTTTACCCGCCCTTTGCCCTGTTGCTGGATGCCGGCTTCATTGCCCTCAGTTCCAGGCAGGCGATCGAGGCGCATGGGCAGGGCGACACCGATCGGGCCCTCGGCCATTGGCTGCAAGCGACCTGGGGCGCGTTGTTCGGCATGCTTGGGGCAATGAGCATGACCCGGCTGCTCGGTCAGGCTGTCAGGAGTCTGAAGCTTGCCGTAAGGCCCATGTCCTTGGCCGCTCAGCGCTTGAGGCAGGTGACATCAGTCGCTGCCAGGGAGAGCGGGCCGCTGATCCAGCCTATCCGTTTCGATCCGAAACAGGCGGTCAGGGAAACGCCGAAGAATTTGCAGCAGGTGACCGAGGGGGCTTTCAAAGGCACCTATCTCAGCCCGTCCAGCGCTACGCAGCCGCGAAATGCTTTCTACATACTCGACAAGGGCAGGTACTACCAGGTGAGGGGGAATATCTACTTCGATGGTCTGTGCCTGGTGGATGCCCGTTATCCCGGCGCCTTTTACAAACCGCCTGTGTACAGGATGGCGAATGGCAAGTGGGCGCGTAAACCCGTTGGAATGAGTGGCGGCAATGATGATGTGCGTAACCTTGGGCGAGTGAGCGATCTTCGCGAAGCGTTTCCCGGGCATGTCTTCCCGGACGTGGCGCGGGGCGCGTTGCAGGGCGAGGCGGTGGTCGCCAGGTTCAGCGAGACGGCGGCAGACAACTATCTGTTCTCCCTGAACGCCCAGACATGCGTGATCGCTTCGTTGTACAACCCGACCACCAAGGTCGGGGCGGTCATTCATTTCGATCACAACATCCGCGCACTGATCGAGCGCAGTGTTCGCGAAGTGAAGCAGCGTTTGGGAGGGGCAGCGAAGGATATTCGCGCCATTCTGGTGGGCGGCGATTGGCTGACAGGCGCTGATATTGGCGAGCCGGTCAGATCGGTGATGAGGCGCCAGGGGCTGCAGCCAACCTGGGATCACTGGTCGTATTCTTCCTGCTTCGGTAATACCTATGGTGTGTCGCTGGATCTGCGCACTGGGGTGACGTCGGTGTTCAAGACATCACAGAGTCAGGTTGAGCGCTACTACATACCGGTGCTGGCGAGGGCGAAACAGAGTTCCGACCCGGTGTCGGTGCGTGCGCGTGGGTTCATGACGCGCTTGCGTAGTGAGCCGTTGGTAGCCAATGCCAATGGTGGCGTTCGCACCCTGCAGGGCAGGGCGGCGACGAGGGCGCAGATCGAAGCACAGGCACTCCCTACGGTAGCGCTGAGCTGAGTCATTCGCCGCCATTGTGAAAGACAGGCAAAAAAAGACCCCGGCCAATGGACCGGGGTCTTTTTTACATCACTCGGGACATCAAGCCTGATCAGCCAGCTTGTGTTCCAGGTAATGGATGTTGACGCCACCTTTGCAGAAGCCTTCGTCGCGGACCAGGTCGCGGTGCAGCGGGATGTTGGTCTTGATCCCGTCCACCACGATTTCGTCCAGCGCATTGCGCATGCGCGCCATGGCTTCGTCACGGGTTGCGCCGTAGGTGATCAGCTTGCCGATCAACGAGTCATAGTTCGGCGGAACCGCATAACCGCTGTACAGGTGCGAGTCGACGCGAACGCCATTGCCGCCTGGAGCATGGAAATGCTTGACCGTGCCTGGGCTTGGCATGAAGGTTTTCGGGTCTTCGGCGTTGATCCGGCATTCCAGCGAGTGGCCGCGGATCACCACGTCATCCTGGGTGAACGACAGTTTGTTGCCGGCGGCGATGCTGAGCATCTCCTTGACGATGTCGATACCAGTGACCATTTCCGAAACCGGGTGCTCCACCTGAACACGGGTGTTCATTTCGATGAAGTAGAAACGACCGTTCTCGTAGAGGAACTCGAAGGTGCCGGCGCCGCGGTAGCCGATGTCGATGCAGGCCTTGACGCAGCGTGCCAGGACTTCCGCGCGAGCCTGCTCGTCGATGCCCGGTGCCGGTGCTTCTTCGAGGACCTTCTGGTGACGACGTTGCAGCGAGCAATCGCGGTCGCCCAGATGGATGGCCTGGCCCTGGCCGTCGGACAGCACCTGGACTTCGACGTGACGCGGGTTGGTCAGGAACTTTTCCAGATAGACCATCGGGTTGCCGAACGCCGCGCCCGCTTCGGAGCGGGTCAGTTTCGCCGAGGAAATCAGGTCTTCTTCCTTGTGTACCACACGCATGCCGCGACCACCGCCACCACCGGCAGCCTTGATGATCACCGGATAGCCGACTTCGCGGCCAATGCGCAGGGCGGTTTCTTCGTCTTCAGGCAGCGGGCCGTCGGAACCTGGAACGGTAGGTACGCCGGCGGCGATCATGGCATGCTTGGCCGATACCTTGTCGCCCATCAGGCGGATGGTGTCGGCTTTCGGACCAATGAAGGCAAAACCGGAGTTTTCGACCTGTTCGGCGAAGTCGGCGTTTTCCGCCAGGAAACCGTAGCCAGGGTGAATGGCGGTGGCGCCGGTCACTTCAGCGGCGGCGATGATCGCCGGGATGTGCAGGTAAGAGTGCGCAGCCGACGCCGGACCGATGCAGACGGATTCGTCCGCCAGGCCCAGGTGCATCAGTTCTTTGTCGGCCTTGGAGTAAACGGCGACGGTCTTGATGCCCATCTCTTTGCAGGCACGCAGAATCCGCAGGGCGATCTCACCGCGGTTAGCGATCAGAACTTTTTCCAACTTCGCAGTCATCAAAGGCTCTCCGCGGTTCAAACGATGGTGAACAGCGGTTGGTCGTACTCAACCGGCTGGCCGTCTTCAACGAGGATGGATTCGATCACACCGCTGGTTTCAGCTTCGATGTGGTTCATCATCTTCATGGCTTCGACGATGCACAGGGTGTCGCCTTTCTTCACGGTCTGGCCGACTTCAACGAAGGACGGCGAGGACGGGGAAGACTTGCGATAGAACGTGCCTACCATTGGCGAACGGGCAACGGTGCCGTTGAGCGTTGGCGCGGCAGGTGCTGCTGGAGCGGCGGCAACTGGCGCTGCTGCCGGAGCAGGCGCGGCGGCTGGGGCCTGCATCGGTGCCGGCGCGTAGAACTGCTGGGCCGGGGTCTTGCTGTGACGGCTGATGCGTACGGACTCTTCGCCTTCCTTGATCTCGAGCTCGTCGATGCCGGACTCTTCCAGCAATTCGATCAGTTTCTTAACTTTACGGATATCCATGAATCATCAACTCCCAAGGGTCGGTCAGGGGCGTTTAACGCTTGTTGTTCAAGCTGTTGCCTGTTTTTCAAGCTGCTCTAGGGCGGCCTCCAGAGCCAGTCGGTAACCGCTGGCGCCAAGGCCGCAGATCACTCCCACCGCTACATCGGAGAAGTAGGAGTGATGGCGGAAAGGTTCGCGTTTGTGCACGTTGGACAAATGCACTTCGATGAATGGGATGCTCACTGCCAGCAGCGCGTCACGTAATGCGACGCTTGTGTGCGTAAAAGCAGCGGGATTGATCAAAATGAAGTCCACACCTTCGCCACGCGCGGCATGGATGCGGTCGATCAATTCATATTCGGCGTTGCTTTGCAGGTAGAGCAAATGATGGCCGGCATTGCGGGCCCGCTGTTCCAGGTCCTGGTTGATCTGGGCCAGTGTCACGGCCCCGTAGACGCCCGGTTCGCGGGTGCCCAGCAGGTTCAGGTTGGGTCCGTGCAGGACCAATAGGGTCGCCATCTGCTGTTCCTTGTTATCTATGAGCAGGTGTCAGAACCCGGCGACTATGCCGCAAAGCCTTTATGACTGTCCAGTTCTCTGCAATAGCCAGCACGATGACCGATGTTTGCGCGAAATTTGTGACCATGCTCCAAGATCCGGTCACCCGCCCCTAGGATGCCTGCGCTAAACCCTGTGGGAGCGAGCCTGCTCGCGATGGCGGCGATACATTCAACATTTCTGCAAGCTGACCCACTGCAATCGCGAGCAGGCTCGCTCCCACAGGGGGGCTGTGGTGAACATCAATGTTGGGAATAACCCGAAACCCGCGTGGGAGCGAGCTTGCTCGCGATGGCGGCGGCACATTCAGCACTGATGCAAGCTGACCCACCGCTATCGCGAGCAAGCCCGCTCCCACAGGGATCTGTGGTGAATATCAATGTTGGGAATAACCCGAAACCCGTGTGGGAGCGAGCCTGCTCGCGATGGCGGCGATAGATTCAATATTTCTGCAAGCTGACCCACTGCAAGCGCGAGCAGGCCCGCTCCCACAGGGGATCTGTGCTGCTTAAACCCGAAATGCCTGAACTGCCGTGTGCAAGCGCCCACCGAGCACCAGCAGGTTGTCGCCCTGTTCCCGCCCCTGACCAATGCGCAGCAGATTATCCCCACCCAGTTGATGAATCCGCTCACTGTGATCGCGGATTTCGCTGACGGCGCCGCTTTGTTGGGCGGTGACGTCGGCGATGCGCACTGCGGTTTCGGAAATGGTCTGGATGGCCCCGACGATTTTATCCAGTGCGCCGTCGGCCGCTTGTGCCTGGTTGGCGGTGGCTTCGGCGTGTTCGACCTGGGCGCGCATGCCGTCCACCGACTGGCGCGCGGCCAGTTGCAGGCGGGCGATCAGTTCCTGGATCTCGGCAGTGGCGCCCGCCGTGCGTTGGGCCAGGGAGCGGACTTCTTCGGCCACCACCGCGAAACCTCTTCCCATGTCTCCGGCGCGTGCGGCTTCGATGGCGGCGTTGAGGGCCAGCAGGTTGGTCTGATCGGCAATCGAGCGAATCACTGTCAGCACGCCGCCGATGGTGGCCGATTCCTCGGCCAGTTGTTCGATCATTTGTGCGTTGCCTTGCACTTCGCCCACCAGCGCATGCAGGCCGGTGAGGCTCAGGCCGATGACTTTCTGCCCTTGCTCCACAGCATGCCCGGCGCTACGGCTGGCGTCGGCGGCCTGGCTGGCGTCACCGGCCACTTGTTGAATGGTCGCTTCCAGTTCGCTGAGAGAGTCGCGGATCAGCGCCGTGTCACCGGCCTGGTGCTCGGCGCCGCTGTGCAATTCTCCACTCAGCTCGGCCAGTGCCCGGCTGCTGCCAGCGACCTGCTCGGCATTCAGGCGAATGGTGCCGACCAGATCCACCAGATACGCCCGCAAGCGATTGAGCGAGGCCTGGATGTCTTGTAACTCGCGGTTGCTGGCGCCCACATGAATGTCGCGGCTGAAATCCCCTTCGGCCCAAGTCGACAGGGCGGGTGCCAGATTCGTCAAAGTCCGGGCCAGGCGCCGCTGCAAGGTGTCGATGAGCAATGCGATCAGCAGGATCAGGCCGATCATCAATCCCTGAATCAGCCGAACTTCGCCCTGGATCTGGCCATGTTGGGCGCGAACCGCCGACTCCATGGCATCGATCGCCTGTTGCACATCGGCGATTTTCAAGTGCGTGGCGCTGCTCAGTTCTGTGCGCTTCTGGATCAATGCGCGAGTGCGCCCCAGTTCGGCAGGGTAGCGGCCGAGCAGGCTGTTGAGTTCGCGCTTGAGGGCGATGCCGGCGTCTTCGGCGACGGTTTCTTCCTGGGTCTGCAAGCCCATCAGCGCAGCGAAATCATCGCCCTGCGCTTCGTTGCTGGCTGTCACGCCCAGCAGCGGCAGGCTGTCGAGGCTCTCGGCCTGTGTGCGGATGCTCTGCAGTTCCCGTTCGACATCGGCGGCCAATTCGCTGCGTCCGCTGCTGACCAGTTTGTCCCGGGCGAGGGACAGTCGGCCCAGATGTTGCGAAGCGGCGAACAACGGCGGCAGGTAGGCCGGGGCGCCATTGGCGTATTGCGCAAGGCGGTCCAGGCTCGCGCTCAGCTCCCGTTCGGCCTGCAACAGCAGGGCTTGCGGATCGCCCGCCAGCTTACCGGCGGCCAGCAGATCGGTCTTGCTGAAGCCGTCGAGGCTGGACAGGCTTGGGCGCAAGCTCTTGGCCAACTCGGGCGGAAATTGGTCCAGGTCCTTTTGCAAGGTATCAATGGACTGGGTCGCTGCGCTGAGGCGCAAGGCGTCGCCGCTGGCCAGGTAATCTTCGATGTTGCGCGCCACCTCGCCCTGGAACTGCCGCGACAGGCTCAGGTAGCGCTCCATCAACAGATAGGGGCGCTCCAGGGCGATTTGCGACCACCACAGGGTGCAAGCCAGGCCAAGGCACACGGCAACTAAAAGAAGGGTATTGAGATTGGTCAGCAGCTTCAGGCGCATCAAGGGTCTACCAAGGGCAGAATCGTAAGTGCTTGAAGTTATTGCGTTTGGGTTACAGGTTTATGACTGAATCGGTGGATTCCGATGAAAAGGTGGCACTTTGCTTTGATTGCCGCGCGCTTTGTACCCGATTGCGCCCTGCGTGCTTGGCGCGGTACAGCGCTTCGTCCGCCTGGCTGGCCATCATCAGGCTGTCGGACTCTTCGCTCATCTGCACCACGCCCGCGCTGAAGGTGCACCACAGGTCCTGGGGCTGCGCCGGGTAGTGAATTTCGGCAAAACGCTGGCGGATTTCATCCAGTACCTTATAGGCCGCATCGATATCCGTGTCCGGCATGACGATGGCGAACTCTTCACCGCCGTAACGGCCGATGAAGTCGGTCTTGCGCAGACGCTGCTTGAGAAACAGCGCCAGGCTTTTGATCACCCGGTCGCCCATGGGGTGGCCGTGGCTGTCGTTGACCCGTTTGAAATGGTCGATGTCCAGCATGGCAAAGCTCAACGGCTTGCCTTCGCGGCGAGCGCGGAAGCAGCAGTCTTCGAGCAATTGCAGGATATGGGTGTGGTTGTAAAGACCGGTGAGGCTGTCGCGGACCATCCGCGCCTTGAGGTTGCGCGCCCGGGCCGCTCGGTTGCGCACGGTGGTGATCAGGTGCCGGGGTTTGATCGGTTTGGTCAGGAAGTCGTCGCCGCCTTCACTCATGGCGTCGAGCTGTTTGTCCAGGTCGTCTTCGGCGGACAGGTAAATGATCGGCACGCTGACATAGCGGTCATTGTGGCGGATCACCTTCGCCAGCTCCGTGCCGGTGCAGGCGGGCATGTACATGTCGAGGATGATCAGATCAGGCTGGAAATCCGCCAGCTCGGCCATGGCCTGGATCGGTTCGATCAGCGTGCGGGTGACGATACCGGCGCTGTTGAGCAGGCGCTCGGTGTGCAGGGCCTGGGCACGGGAGTCATCAATGATCAGCACTTTGTAGGGTTCGTACTGGGCAACGCAGGTCAGCACTTCGATCTTTTCCAGCAGGCTCGAGGCTTCCAGGGTGCCAGTGAGGAACTCCTGCCCGCCGGCGCGCACCGCCGCCAGGCGTGTCGGCGTGTCGGTTTCCAGCAGGCTGAAGAACAATAGCGGCAACGGCTGCTCCAGACCTTCCTGAGCTTCGGCGGCCAGTTTCAGGCCGATGCCGGGGCCGCTGAAGTCCACGTCCATGACAATCGCGGCCGGCAGGCGCTCGACCATCGAAGCCCGAAACGCCGCCACGCTGTCGAGCGCCTGGGCGCTGAGGCCGAAGAACTCCAACTGCTTGGCCAGCCGCTCGGCGCGGTCATGGTCCTGCAACATCACGTAGATGGGTTTGCGCAGCGGCGGCAGGAAGGTCTGTTCGAGCTGATCGCCATGGCGCAGGCCGGTGCGGGACAGGCGCTGCATCAGTCGATTGATTTCAGTGATCAGGTGGCTGCTCAGACGCCCGCGATTGGCTTCCACCGCTTGCAGCGATTGACTGATGCCCTGGGCGAGCTGGCAATGCTCCGGTTGCTCGAAGCGCTCGGCAAAGCGCAGCAGACGCAGGTTGGCTTCGCTGAGCTCCGACAGGTCGACGCCTGACCATTCACTGCGTTGCAGGCGCTGCCAGATCTCCAGGATCTGACGAGCCTGGTGAATTACCCGCTGGGCAAAGTGGTGCTTGAGGCGCTCACGGCTGGGGTCTTCTGGCTCGGTCATATCCTGACTACTAGTTAGGGTGCATGCTGAGATCGACTGGTGGCTCTATGCTAGCACCTCTTTTCATTCGCATGAGTGTCATACGTCAATAATCTGTCTTGGGAGGGTATTCAGTTTATGACCGGTCAGTTTCGTAGGCTGGTGACAGCGCTTCCTTTATAGTGGCCGTTCGATTGCCCTGTCGTGGTCGGCATGATTTGCGCCGCATTATCGCGTTTCAAATCAGGCACGATGGCGTAGGGTTGTGGTCGAACCGTGAACTCAAGTGATTGAAGGGACATCGCCATGCTGGACTGGAAAAACCGCGCGGGCAGCGCGCCTGAACGTGCCGCCGAGCCGAAATCGGCCACCCGCAGCTACCTGGGTGGGCTTTTTTTCAGCCGGGCACTGGCCACCCTGGTCGGCCTGTATTTGCTGGTGACCATTGCCGTCGGCTGGTACTGGAGCCAGGAGCCCGCCCTGTTCCCCGTGCAGCAGAACGCCCAGGCGGCCGCGGAGAAGGAAGGCCGGCAAATGGTGATCGGCTACACCACCGTCGAGACCCTCAAGACCGTGGCCGAAACGCTGCTGACCAAGCCAGGTGGCTACATTTCCAACGACCGTTTCCCGCCGGGCCTGTGGATGGACAACATGCCGAGCTGGGAATATGGCGTGCTGGTGCAGGTACGCGACCTGAGCCGCGCTCTGCGCAAGGACTTCGCCCGATCCCAGTCCCAGTCCGCCGAGGACGCCGACCTGGCCAAGGCCGAGCCGCGCTTCAACTTCGATAACCGCAGCTGGGTGCTGCCCTCCAGTGAGTCGGAGTACCAGGAAGGCATCACTCTGCTGAGCCGCTATCAGGCGCGCCTGTCCGATCCGAACCAGAAAAGCGCGCTGTTCTATGCCCGCGCCGATAACCTGAATAATTGGCTGGGCGATGTCGGCACTCGTCTGGGTTCGCTGTCCCAGCGCCTGTCGGCCAGCGTGGGCCGGGTCAAGCTCAACACCTCGCTGAAAACCGAAGTCACGGCCCCGGGCCAGGTACCGCAAGTGGACGAGGAGGTGGTCGAAACCCCGTGGATGCAAATCGACAACGTGTTCTACGAAGCTCGCGGCCAGGCCTGGGCGCTGTCGCATTTGCTGCGCGCAATCGAAGTGGATTTCGCCGATGTGCTGGCAAAGAAAAACGCCACGGTCAGCGTGCGGCAGATCATTCGTGAACTCGAAGCCTCCCAGGAGCCGGTCTGGAGCCCGATGATCCTCAATGGCAGCGGCTTCGGTGTATTGGCGAACCATTCGCTGGTGATGGCCAACTACATTTCCCGCGCCAACGCGGCGGTGATCGACTTGCGGCAACTGCTGAACCAGGGCTGACAGATGGAAGAAAGTCCGCGGGAGGTCGCTCATCGAGTGGCCTCGGATGCCGAGCTTATCGCTTGGGTCGATAAAGACGACAACCTGCTTGGCAGCCTGGTGCGTTCGGACCTGCGTGAGCGCGGTCTGATCGGGCGCGGCACCTACATCATGCTGTTCAACTCGGCCGGTGAGTTGTGCGTTCATCGGCGGACCCTGAGCAAGGCAATCTATCCGGGTTTCTGGGACGTGGCGGCCGGCGGGATGGTGCAGGCCAACGAGACCTATGCCGAGTCGGCGGCTCGAGAGCTGGCGGAAGAGTTGGGCGTGAGCGGCGTCGAACTGACGGCCCATGACCATTTTTATTTCGAAGACAGCGGCAGTCGCCTGTGGTGCTCGGCGTTCTCGGCCGTGTGGGACGGGCCGCTGATTCTGCAACCTGAAGAGGTACTCGAGGCGCGTTTCCTGGCGGTCGACCAGGTGCTCGATGAAATCCAGCACAAGCCTTACTGCCCGGACTCTCTGGCGGCACTGGAGCGCTATTTGCGAGCCCATGGCGATGATGTCGCAAAGAAGCGCTAAATTGGCGCCGATTGGCCCTTAGCAAGTTAGCTTTTTGCCGTTACACTGCGCGACTTTTCAAGCTGAATCGCTGTCTGCGATCCAGTAGCGCTGCCCCTGCCTGAGTGGGGCTTCGCGGTCGGGGCACTTACTTTTGCCCGGCCAGTCTTTGTCCTCCCAAGAGGATTGCCGGTGGCCAAAAAAGCCGCATCCTTCGCCGCCTTGGGCGGCCTGGTATTTTCTACCGACGCCGGTCGTCATTGCCCTGATTGCCGCCAGCCGGTGGATGCCTGCATCTGCAAACAGACCACCATCCCGGAAGGTGACGGTATCGCTCGCGTGCGCCGTGAAAGCAAAGGTCGCGGTGGCAAGACGGTGACCACGATCACTGGCGTGCCGCTGGCCGAGGACGCGCTCAAGGAACTGGCCACCACGTTGAAGAAACGCTGTGGCACCGGTGGTGCTTTGAAAGACGGCATCATCGAGATCCAGGGCGATCACGTCGAGCTGCTGCTGGCGGAACTGACCCGACACGGCTTCAAGGCGAAAAAGTCCGGCGGCTAGCAGCCTCTGTGAAAACCACCCTCGGCTTGATTCGAACCCTTTCTACGAAGCACGGTTCGAAGTCGCCCACATGGTTTTCACAGAGCCTGTTCTGAACGGGTTTCTAAACTCAGCGCTGTGAGCAGGGTCTACCTTGCTTACAGGCAAATCGTCATTTCCATTCTCTAGACTGCTCCAGCCTCCTACCGGATGGTGCATTTTGACTTCTTTATAGGGGACTTCGATGTCCGTACGACGCACACGCAAAGACGATGGCAGCCAATGGACAGTTGCGGACAGCCGCAGTGTTTACGGGATCCGCCATTGGGGGGCCGGGTATTTCGCGATCAATGACGCCGGTCGCGTCGAAGTCCGTCCGAACGGTCCAGGCAGTTCGCCCATCGACCTGTTCGAGCAAGTCGACCAGTTGCGCCAGAGCGGCCTGTCGCTGCCCTTGCTGGTGCGCTTCCCCGACATCCTGCAAGACCGCGTGCGCCAGCTCACCGGTGCGTTCGACAGCAACATCGCGCGCCTGGAATACCAGAGCCAGTACACCGCGCTCTATCCGATCAAGGTCAACCAGCAGGAAGCGGTGATCGAAAACATCATCGCCACCCAGAACGTTTCCATCGGTCTTGAGGCCGGCTCCAAGCCCGAGCTGCTGGCGGTGCTGGCCCTGGCGCCCAAGGGCGGGACTATCGTCTGCAACGGTTACAAGGACCGCGAGTTCATTCGCCTGGCGCTGATGGGCCAGAAACTGGGCCATAACGTCTTCATCGTGATCGAGAAAGAATCCGAAGTCGGCCTGGTGATCGAAGAAGCCGCGTCGCTCAAGGTCAAGCCACAGGTCGGCCTGCGGGTACGCCTGTCGTCCCTGGCGTCGAGCAAGTGGGCCGATACCGGTGGCGAAAAGTCCAAGTTCGGCTTGTCTGCCGCGCAACTGCTGTCGGTGGTCGAGCGCTTCCGCGCCGCTGGCCTGGATCAGGGCATCCGCCTGCTGCATTTCCACATGGGCTCGCAGATCGCCAACCTGGCGGACTACCAGCATGGCTTCAAGGAAGCGATCCGCTACTACGGTGAGCTGCGCAACCTCGGCCTGCCGGTGGATCACATCGATGTTGGCGGTGGCCTGGGCGTGGACTATGACGGTACGCACTCGCGCAATGCCAGTTCGATCAACTACGACATGGACGATTACGCCGGTGTCGTGGTTGGCATGCTCAAGGAGTTCTGCGATGCCCAGAGCCTGCCGCATCCGCACATATTCTCGGAAAGTGGTCGCTCCCTGACCGCCCACCACGCGATGCTGGTGGTGCAGGTGACCGACGTCGAGAAACACCACGACGACGTGCCGGTGATCGAAAACAAGGAAAGCCTGCCGGAGACCGTGCAGTGGCTGGTTGACCTGCTGGGCCCGACTGATATCGAGATGGTCACCGAGACCTACTGGCGCGCCACCCACTACATGAGTGACGTGGCCGCCCAGTACGCCGACGGCAAGCTGACCCTGGCGGAAAAAGCCCTGGCCGAGCAGTGCTACTTCGCGGTGTGCCGTCGCCTGCATAACTCGTTGAAGGCCCGCCAGCGCTCCCACCGTCAGGTGCTGGATGAGCTCAACGACAAGCTCGCCGACAAGTACATCTGCAACTTCTCGGTGTTCCAGAGCCTGCCGGACACCTGGGCCATCGGTCAGGTGCTGCCGATCCTGCCGCTGCATCGCCTCGATGAAGAGCCGTTGCGCCGCGCCGTGCTGCAAGACCTGACCTGCGACTCCGACGGCAAGATCAAGCAGTACGTCGACGAGCAGAGCATCGAAACCAGCCTGCCGGTGCATTCCCTCAATCCGGGCGAAGATTACCTGTTGGGCATCTTCCTGGTGGGTGCCTACCAGGAAATCCTTGGCGACATGCACAACCTGTTCGGTGACACCGACTCGGTGAACATCTACCAGAATGCCGACGGCAGCGTGTACCACGCCGGTATCGAAACCCACGACACCATCGAAGACATGCTGCGCTACGTGCACCTGTCGCCGGAGGAGTTGATGACCCACTACCGCGACAAATGCGCCAGCGCCCGTATCAGCGCCGCGGAACGCACCCAGTTCCTGGATGCCCTGCGCCTGGGGTTGACGCGGTCGTCCTACCTGTCTTCCTGATGGCGGCCTGAACGCCCTCCGGGACTGTCAGAAAATACACCGTGTGCTGCGGGTTTTTTCGGATAGTCCCGGAGGGCGTTTTTATTTGTGCCGCTGTTATTTCCGAACACTGGTGCATTTAACCGGTGGTGTCCTTATTTCGTGTAGTCCCTTTCCTAACTTGTACTTGGGCTCTCTACTCGGCCATGGCTCTCAGCGAGAATCCTCAGCCGCCCCTCCTGTAGAGAAACGCCGATGTCCGATCCAGCCAGCGAGCCGTCATTTCGTCTGGAGATAGCCGGTCTGCCCGAATCCTTTGTTGTCGTGGCCTTCACGGGCAGCGAAGCCATCAGCGAACCCTTTGTCTTTGATGTGGAGCTGTTGATCGGCGATACGCCCCTGGACCTTGCCGGGTTGCTCTACCGCAGCGTCTGGTTGAGTTTCGACGCTGGAGGGCGGGGCATCCATGGGCAGATTCACGAGCTTGTCCAGCATCGTCAGGGCGCTGGTTGCCGGGTGCGCATCGGGCCGAAGCTGACGTGCCTGGCGCAACGATTCAGCCAGCGGGTGTTCAGTGCCCGCTCAGTGCCGCAAATCATTCGCCAGGTGCTCAAGGCCCACGGCATTGCCGGACGCCAGGTGTGCCTGGCTTTGAGTGGTGATTATCCGCTGCGCGATTTCTGTACCCAATATCGGGAGTCAGATCTGCAATTTCTCCAACGCGTGTGCGCCGAGGCGGGCATTTACTTCCATTTCGAGCAGGCTCGGGATGGGCATTGTCTGGTTTTTGCTGACAGCACGGACGATTCCCTGCCCGATGGCGAGACGCTTTACAGGCTCGAGGGAACGGCTCCGGCGGTGCGCAACTGGCGTGTACAAAGCGATGTTTCGGGGGAGCAGGTAGCCTTGGGCCGCAGCGATCTGATGGGGCTGCATTGCGGCCGGACGCTGTCGCTGGCAGGGCACCCTGTCGAAGGCTGGAACCAGCCCTGGCTGTTGACGAAAGTCGAGCATCGCGCGCAGGCCGGCGTATATGGCAACCATTTTCGCGCCATTCCTGCGGGATGGCCGTTCGTGGCGACCGGGGTTGCGGCAAAACCTCGCATGCTGAGTCGGCAGCGCGGCTGGGTGGTCACGGTCGATGAGCCGCAGATGCAGGTGGCGGGGCGAGTGGCGGTGCAGTTCGACTGGGTCTATCAGGGGGAGGGAGCCAGTCCCAGTCATTGCTGGCTGCCGTTGGCCCCTGAGCTGGCCGCTTGGGGGCACGCCATTGGCAAGGGCTCCGAGGTGCTGGTGAGTTTTATCGAGGGCGACCCGGACCGTCCATTGATCAGCGCACTGCTCGACGCGCCGGCATCTCGGGAAGACGCGGATGAATCCCCCCTGAGTGAAACGTCCCAACCAGTCCATGAGGGCTCTGGCTTCGACCCGCTTCTGTTGGCGGCGATCCAGAGTGCCGAGCCGTTGGTGTTGTTGTGTCTGTTGCCCGGAGGCGGCAGCTTCAACCCCTGTAGCCAGCCGTTGTGCACCTGCCGCATGCTCACGCAGCTTGGCGCGGGCGCTGCTCCATGAATGCTGCCGCCATGTCTGCATCAGCGCCGCAATGGCTGCTGCTCGACGTACCCGGTGCGCCGGACACCGCGCAGCGTTTGCAGGAGCAGTTCGCCGAGATCCGGCGCTTTGCCTTGTTCGAAGGCACCGAATTGCACGGGCTGAGGGAGCATGGTCCGTTGCTGGTGGATTTGCAGCAATCGCCGGCACTGGCCAGCCTGTGTCACCTGGATGCCGGCGCCTGGCCGGGGCTGTTGTTGGTCAGCCGAGCGTCAGAGGCGCAATTACTGGCGCATCTGCGGCGCATGTTGACGGTGACGTTAGGCCTGCATCACAAGGCCTTGCTGAACTATTACAACCCTCACACGGCCAGTTATTTCTTCGACGGTTGCGATCCTCGGGAACTCAGTTGCTGGCTGGGGCCGATCAGCCTGGTGCGCTGGTTCGGCGGGACCTGGGGCGACAGGACCATCGGCAGCCAGGGCTGGCAGCAACTCTGCAATCCGGGGCTGGCAGTACCGGCACTGGAAAATGAACACAGTCTCAGCCATTGGCAGCAGAGTCAGTTGCAGCGATGTCTGCTGGAACGCCACGTCTGGCAGTGGTCTTGTTCTACCGGACGGGATTTCCGCCTGCTCTGGGAGGACTTGCAGCAAGGGCTGACCCTGGGGTTCACCGAACGACCGGTACTCGACGACTGGTTATGGCTGCGCCTGCAGTACCCCAATGCCCGACCCGTGCCGGGGCTCAAAGGCGGTTCGCAGCGCGAACGCCTGGATCATCTGCGGCGGCTGTGGCAGGACAATCAAGGTTGAAAAGGTCAATGGGCGCCGGCACCGAACCAGCTATCGCGCTGTTGCATGCGCCAGGCGAAAGCACCCAGGGTCAGGCTGCGCAAAGCCATGAACAGCAGGAAAGTGATCCACAGCCCGTGGTTGCCCAGCGCTTGCAGTACCCAGGCAAACGGCGACACCAGCAACAGGGTCAACAGCATGCCGTTGCGCATTTCCCTGGCACGAGTGGCGCCGATGAACAGGCCATCGAGCAAATAACTCCAGACCGCAATCAACGGCAGCGCTGCCAGGTAAGGCAGGTAGCGGTAAGCGGTGTCGCGCACGTCCGGAATATCGGTCTGCATATCGATGAACAGGTGGCCGGCGAGCAGAAACAGTAAGGCAAACCCCACGCTGGCAATCAATGACCATCCGCAGGCCACCACCAGCGAGCGGCGCAGGGCCAGGCGGTCGCGGGCGCCGATGGCGTGACCGCACAGCGCTTCGACGGCATGGGCCAGACCGTCCAGGGCGTGGGCTGTCAGCAGCAGACCATTGAGCAGCAGCGCGTTGGCTGCCACGGTCGCATCCCCCAGACGCGCGCCTTGCACCGTGATCAGGAAGAACACCGCTTGCAGCGCCAGGCTGCGAATGAAAATGTCCCGGTTCACCGCCAGCAACGGACGCCAGCTTTGCCACACCCCCAAGGCCGCCCAGGCGATCTGCCCCGGCCAGGCCTGCAGCGTGTTGCGCGCCAGGATCAGACCGACCAGGGCGCCGGTCCACTCGGCAATCACCGACGCCCGGGCCGAACCGGTCACGCCCCAGTCCAGGCCGATCACGAACCACAGGTTCAGGGCGATGTTCACCAGGTTGGTCACCAGCAGGATCGCCAACGGCGCCCGGGCATTCTGAGCACCGAGAAACCAGCCCACCAGCGCATAACTGGCCAGCGCCGCTGGCAAGCCAAACAGCCGGGTGTGGAAAAAGTCCCGGGTCAACTGCTCAAGCTCGGCGGATGGCTGCATGAAATGCAACGCCACGCCACTCAACGGCACGCCGGCCGCACCCAGCACCAGCGCCAACCCCATCGCCAGCAGCAGACCTTGCAGCAGCACCTGCCGCAACGCCGCTCCATCCCCACGCCCGGCTGCCTGGGCGGCGAACCCGGTGGTGCCCATGCGCAAGAAACCCATGGCCCAGGCCAGCACCGTATACAAACTCGCCCCGACCGCCACCGCGCCTAACTGATGGGCATGGGGCAAGTGGCCGATGACGGTGCTGTCCACCAGTGCCACCAGCGGCACGGAAATGTTCGAGAGAATCATCGGTGCGGCCAGCGCCCATACCCGGCGGTGGGTAAGACGGTCGCGCCAGTCGGTGATCAGGTTGGACATGCGAGCTCCTTGGCGGAGCGCGATTGTAGCGGGTTCTCGCATGATCGTTTTCATGCTCCGCGTGGGAATGCCTCTAGGGACGCTCCGCGTTCGATCTCAAAAAACTCTGTGGGAGCAAGGCTTGCCCGCGATGAAGATGACGCGGTCTTTCAGGGCGCCGAGGCGCCTGTATCGCGAGCAAGCTTTGCTCCCACACAGTGCTCTCGGCCCTAGTGAATGATCCAGCTCAACAACCACAACCCCAGCACCAACCAGATAATGCCCAGGATGATCGACGCCCGCATGAAGGCGCGGATTGCCGAGTACAGCAGCATCAGCCCGAGGATCAGCGCAATGATGCTGATGATCGAGGTGTCCATGCCCAGTGTGCGCGACAGGCCATCGACAAAGTTGCCGCCAGCATTGGCCAGGGTGTTGAACAGGCCGCTGAGCAGGTCGACGATAAACCGGATCACCGAACCGAGCGCCTGGCCGAGCCATTCGAAAAAGCTTTCTACCTGCATGTGTACATCCTGATGAGAGAGATCGGAATCGAGCCTTGGGCTTCTGGTTGTAAGAGCGGCTGAAGGCCAAGATCGTTCGATTATGGGGCAAAACGCCGCTTCGTACCGAGACGCTTGCCTTCCCTCGTCATCCCCCCGAAGCTATGCGCATTCAGGAGACCCCGATGAACCTTGTTGAACTGACCGAACGCCTGCATGCCATTCGTGACCATAACGATTGGCGGCAATTTCACAGCCCGAAAAACCTCGCCATGGCCGCCAGTGTGGAAATGGCCGAACTGGTGGAGATTTTCCAGTGGCTGACCGAGGACCAGTCGCGCCAGTTGCCGGCGGACAAGCTGGCCCACGCTGGGCAGGAAGTCGGTGACATTGTGTTGTACTTGTTGCTGCTGTGCAGCGAGCTGGGGTTGGATATGGAGGCTGTGGTGCGCAGCAAGCTGGCCGACAGCGAGCGGCGGTTCGGCCAATGAGCGATCGCCATTTCGATCAGCTCGCCACGCGCTTTGCTGAAAAAATCTACGGTGGGGCCAAAGGTGCGATCCGCCTGGCGGTGCTGCAGGCCGATCTGCTTGAAGCCTTGCCTGAGCGTCCGTTGCGTGTGTTGGACATAGGCGCCGGCTTGGGCCACATGTCGTTGTGGCTGGCCGAGCGCGGCCATCAAGTGACCCTGGCCGAGCCAGCCGAGCCCATGCTCGAAGGTGCCCGTCAGCGATTCGCCGATGCCGGTCAGAGCGCAACGTTCATCCAGGCGCCGTGGCAGGCGCTGCCTGACCAGCTCACTGAGCCTTACGACCTGGTGCTGTGCCACGCGGTGCTGGAATGGCTGGCCGAACCCCATGCGATCCTGCCGGTGCTGCATCAACTCACGGTCCCGGGCGGCTGGTTGTCCCTGGCGTTCTACAACCGCGACGCGCTGGTTTATCGCAACCTGCTCAAGGGGCATTTTCGCAAGTTGCGCAAAAATGACATGGCCGGTGAAAAACAGAGCCTGACCCCGCAACAACCCCTTGATCCGCGGGAATTGGCGGCGCAACTTGAAGGCGTGTGGCAGGTCGAAACTCAAAGTGGCGTGCGGGTTTTCCATGACTACATGCCGGTGGAGTTCCAGGGCCGCGTGGAGCTGGCGCAGTTGCTGGAGATGGAGCTGGCTCACCGCCGCCATCCGGCGTTTGCCGGGTTGGGGCGTTATCTGCACTGGGTCTGCCGTCCCCTCTGATCTGAAAGAGCAATCGGAGCGCGAAATGAAAGGTCGTTCAGGGTTGTTGGTGTTGTGCCTGGGACTGGCTGCCTGCCAGGGCAGCAACCCGTATGTCGCCACGTCTAACCCGCTGCCACCGGCGCCGCCGCAGGCCGCCACGGTGTTTGACCGCAGCGCTTACCCCGCGCCACCCCGTGACTACGGGCGCTATCGCAGTTGGGCCTGGCTCAACGGGCGACTGCCACCGGGCACCGCTTGGGCGGACTCGGCCCAGGTGGCTGAAGCGGTGAGCAACGCCCTGGATCAACGCGGCCTGCGTCCATTGCATGACAACCGCCCGGCCGACCTGTTCGTCAGTGCCGACCTGCGCCTGGAAACGCGCGTGCGTCAGGTTCGGGACGACTATGATTCCGGTTACTACGGCGGCTACAACCGTTACGACCGCTACGGCCCCGGCTATGGCATGTATCACTCGGTGCCGGTGGTGCGCACTTATCGGGAGCAGGTCGTGGTGGTGCGAGTGGACCTGTTCGATGCCCGTAATGGTCAGCCGGTGTGGAGCGCCAGCGCCGAGACCAGCCAGCGCGGCAGTCAGAGCGCGCGCACCGATGCCATTCGCGAAGCGGTGGAAAAAGCCCTGTCGGCTTATCCTCCAAGTTGATTACGCAACGGAGAAAAACCATGTTTCGCCGTATCGCTCTACTGGCTTTTACCCTGTTGCTCGGCGCCTGTGCGGGTACCCCGGTCAACCACGACTTTGACACCAGCCGGGATTTCTCGGCTTACCGCAGTTGGAGCTGGAAAGAGCCGGCGCTGCAATATCGTCCCGATGATCCGCGCATCAAGAGCGACCTGACCGAACAGCGGATCCGTCAGGCGGTTGCCGATCAACTCGACCAGCGCGGTCTGCGCCCGGCCCAGGCTGGCGGGCGAGGGGATGTGATGGTCCAGGCCTACCTGATCGTCGAGGATCGCCAGCAACAGATCACGACCAACTACGGCGGTGGTTGGGGCAGCCCTTGGAATGGCTATTGGGGCGGGCCGATGTACAACGAAACCCGCAACATCAGCTACAAGGTCGCCACGGTGCAGATTGACCTGCTCGATGGCAAGGACGGCAAGCTGGTGTGGCGTGGCAGTGATGAACGAATGCTCAGCAACTCGCCCAATCCGACGGATCGCAGCACCGCAGTGCGTGAGACGGTTGCGCGGATCCTGGCGAACTATCCGCCGCGGTAGGCGGATTCAGCATCGAAGCCAACTGACCCACCGCTATCGCGAGCAGGCTCGCTCCCACAGGGGATTTGTGTCGAACGCAGGCCCCATGAACGCCCGAGAACCCATGTGGAAGCGAGTCTGCTCGCGATGACGGCGGCCCATTCAACATCGATGCAAGCTGACCCACCGCTATCGCGAGCAGGCTCGCTCCCACAGGGGATTTGTTTCGAACGCAGGCCCCATGAACGCCCGAGAACCCATGTGGGAGCGAGCCTGCTCGCGATAGCCATCGCACATTCAACAAAGATGCCGGTCCTCAGCCAGCCGGCCGCCAGCTCCCCACCATATGCTCCAAGTCCCCCGAACCGATCAATCGCAAGTCCCCGCTGGACCCCGCGGCACTCGCCAGCAGTGTCACTTCGCTGGGCAGGCGCACCGGCTTCTTGAAGGTGACATCGATCTCGACGTTGGCATCGGGTAAGTGTTCGTCCAGCGCCGCCAGGGTCCTGGCCTTGTTCCACAGGCCGTGGGCGATGGCGGTGGGGAAGCCGAACAGCCGGGCGCTGAGGCCGCTCAGGTGGATCGGGTTGTAATCGCCGGACACCTTGGCATATTGCCGGCCAATGTCAGCCGGCGCGGTCCAGTGCGCCACTTCAGTCAATGCCTGAATCTCTTGCAGCGGCTCTTCCACCAACGCGCCGTCAAGCTGGACGCCCTTGCAAAGCATCTGGCTCTCGGCCTCCCACAACGGCCCCAATTGATCATCAATGCGAGTCACAAGGTCGAACACCGCGCCCTTGGGGTGAGCTTGCAGATTCTGCACGTTGACGCGAGCCTGCACTTGGCTGACCCCGCCCATGGGCCGCAGTAAACGGATGCGATTGCTCAAGTGGATCAGCCCCAGCAACGGGAACGGAAAGTCCCGGGCGGTGAGCAATTGCATCTGCAGGGCAAACGCCAGTACGTGGGGGTAGGTCGGCGGCAGCAGTCCGTTTTCGGCAAAACCGCAGACCTTGCGATAGGCCGCCAGGCGTTGCGGATCGACCTGTATCACTTGGCGCAGTCCGTCCTGGGGCAAGGTTTTTCCAGTGACCTTGCGCCGTGTCGCGGCTTTCACGTACAGCGAGGACATACCGGGCGCGGCGTTTACTTCATGCCATTGGATCGTCATGGTCATGCTCCCAGGAGGCTTTGCCCGCACACCCGCAGCGTTTGGCCGGTAACGGCGCCCGTCCCCGGCTGGGCGAGCCAGGCCACGGCTTCGGCGACGTCCTGTGGCAGGCCGCCCTGGCCCAGGGAACTCATGCGCCGCCCGGCTTCGCGCAGGGCGAAAGGGATGTCGGCGGTCATGCGGGTTTCAATGAAACCCGGGGCTACGGCGTTGATGCTGATCCCCCGAGGTTGCAGGACCGGCGCCCAGGCCTGGGCCAGACCGATCAATCCGGCCTTGCTCGCTGCGTAGTTGGTCTGGCCGCGATTGCCGGCGATGCCGCTGATGGACGCCAGCAGAATTACTCGGCCATTGTCCCGCAGGGTGCCACTGTCGAGCAGGGCCTTGGTCAGCACCTGCGGCGCGTTGAGGTTGACCGCCAGCACCGCGTCCCAGAACTCCGGGGTCATGTTGGCGAGCGTCTTGTCCCGGGTGATGCCAGCGTTGTGCACCACGATGTCGATGCCGTCGGGCAGGTGTTCAGTCAACTGTGTAGCGGCGTCTTCAGCACAAATGTCCAGCGTCACGCTGCGCCCGCTAAGGCGTGCAGCCAGGGCTTCGAGATCGGCCTTGGCCTGCGGGACGTCCAGCAGGATCACGTCGGCGCCATCGCGGGACAGGGTTTCGGCAATGGAGGCGCCGATCCCGCGGGCCGCGCCGGTGACCAGAGCCTTGAGGCCGGTGAGCGGACGCGTCCAGTCCTGGACCTGCGCCTGGCAGGCATCAAGGCGAATGACCTGCCCGGAAACGTAGGCGCTCTTGGGCGACAGGAAAAACCGCAGCGCACCTTCCAGTTGGGCCTCGGCGCCGTCACCCACATACAGCAATTGCAGCGTCCCGCCATGACGCAACTCTTTGGCCAGGGAACGGCTGAAGCCCTCCAAGGCCCGCTGCGTGCTGGCGGCAAACGGATCGGCGAGACCTTCCGGAGCGCGGCCGAGGATGACGACATGGGCGCTGTGGTCGAGGTTCTTCATCAGGGGTTGGAAGAACTCGCGCAGTTGCTTGAGCTGGTCGGCCTGCGCCAGATGACTGGCGTCGTACACCACCGCCTTGATTTTCGGACCGTGACCGGGGATCCATTCGGTGGCCAGTGTCGGTTCGCCCCCGTAGATGAAGATCGCATCGGTCAGGCGCTTGGCAAATGCGCCGATCTGTTCGGTCAACGGCCCGCCGCCCAACAGCAACGCACCTTCGATCGGCCGCAGCCGCCCGGCCTGCCAGCGCTCCAGGCGGGCCGGCGATGGCAGGCCCAGCGCACCGACCAGACGCAGGCCCAGGGGCGAATTGGCGAAGTCGATATAACGGTCTGACATGGAACACACTCCGGCTGATGAGGTTCAAAGTGTGGACCATGATTGGCAATCAGTCGTTCGATTGGCCAGATAAAGCCTAAGCTTGTGCGGGAGCCGGGTTTCCGCAGGCCCATTGGCGCATCCGGACATACACAGGGAGTTCTTCATGACACAGCTACGCCGCGTCGCGATCATTGGTGGTAACCGCATCCCCTTCGCCCGCTCCAACGGGGCCTATGCCACCGCCAGCAACCAGGCGATGCTGACCGCCGCGCTCGAGGGGCTGATCGAGCGCTACAACCTGCA
This sequence comes from Pseudomonas sp. N-1-13, assembly GCF_057787095.1. NCBI lineage: Bacteria > Pseudomonadati > Pseudomonadota > Gammaproteobacteria > Pseudomonadales > Pseudomonadaceae > Pseudomonas > Pseudomonas sp. N-1-13. The sequence goes on from NZ_JBYNRI010000001.1 coordinate 611,708, forward strand.
TGGCCTGCACATCGGTGAGGTGGCCGCCGGTGCGGTGCTCAAGCTTTCCCGGGATCTGAACCTGACCCGCGAATGCGTGCTCGGTTCGCGGCTATCGCCCACCACCCCGGCCTACGACCTGCAACAGGCTTGCGGCACGGGGTTGGAGACTGTGCTGTTGACGGCCAACAAGATCGCCCTCGGGCAGATCGACAGTGCCATTGCCGGCGGCGTAGACACCACCTCGGATGCGCCGATTGGCGTCAACGAAGGGCTGCGCAGAATCCTGCTGCAAGCCAATCGCGCCAAAACCACCGCTGAGAAAATCAAGACCTTCCTGCAACTGCGTCCCCAGCACCTCGTTCCCGAACTGCCGCGCAACGGCGAGCCACGAACCGGCCTGTCCATGGGCCAGCATTGCGAACTGATGGCTCAGACCTGGCAGATTCCCAGGGAGGAGCAGGACCAATTGGCCCTGGAAAGTCATCAGAAAATGGCCGCGTCCTACGCCGAAGGCTGGCAGAACGACTTGATGACGCCGTTTCTCGGCCTGACACGGGACAACAACCTGCGTCCGGACCTGACCCTGGAAAAACTCACCGCCCTCCAGCCGGCCTTCGAAAAAAGCGCCAAGGGCACGATGACGGCGGGCAACTCCACGCCATTGACCGATGGCGCGTCACTGGTGTTGCTGGGCAGCGAAGAGTGGGCCAAGTCCCGGGGGTTGCCGATCCTGGCGTATGTGCGCGACGGCGAAACGGCAGCGGTGGATTTCGTCAACGGAGCAGAGGGGTTGTTGATGGCGCCGGCCTACGCCGTGCCTCGGTTACTGGCGCGCAACGGCCTGACGTTACAGGACTTTGATTACTACGAGATCCACGAGGCATTTGCCGCTCAAGTGTTATGCACGCTCAAAGCCTGGGAAGACCCGGATTATTGCAAGACGCGACTGGGCCTCGACGCTCCGTTGGGCAGCATAGACCGCAGCCGGCTGAACGTGAAAGGCAGCTCCCTGGCCGCCGGCCACCCGTTTGCCGCCACGGGTGGAAGAATCGTCGCCAACCTCGCCAAGTTGCTGGACGCGGCGGGGCGGGGCCGCGGTCTGATTTCCATCTGCGCGGCCGGTGGCCAGGGTGTGACGGCAATCATCGAGCGTTGAGGGACGCCTCGCGTTGTTGATGAATCAGTTCCCGTTGGCGGTTGGCGTAGCGCTCGGCCAGGATCGAACAGACGATCAGCTGCAACGGGTGATAGATCATGATCGGCAACAGGATCAGCCCCAGGCCGGGGTTGTTGCCGAAAATCAACGCGGCCATCGGCACCCCGGCCGCCAGGGATTTCTTGCTGGCGCAGAACACCGCGGCAATCTCATCGGCGTTGCTGAACCGCAGGGCCCGGGCGGTACGGGTGGTCATCCACAAAATGATTGCCAGCAACACGGCACTGCCAAGCAATGCACTGAGCAGCACAGTGTTGCCTTGTTGTTGCCAGATCCCGGACACCATCGAATTGCAGAACGCCGCGTAGACCAGCAGCAGGATCACCAGTTTGTCGATGATGCTGGTGTAGCGTTTGTACCGCCCGAAAAAACCGGCCAGCCAGCGCCGCAGTAACTGTCCGAGCACCAGCGGCAGCAGCAACATCAGGCAAAGGTCGAGCAAAGTCGCACCCAGATCGATACCCCCGGCGCCGCTGCCGACCACGAAACTGACCAGCAGTGGCGTCAGGAAAATCCCCAGCACGCTGGACAGGCTCGCGTTGAGAATCGCCGCCGGTACGTTACCGCCGGCGCTGCCGGTCAGGGCCACCGAGGACGAAATGGTCGAGGGCAGGACGCACAGGTAAAAGAACCCCAGCATCAGCAGTGACGGCACATGGCGACCCAGAAGCCAATCGCTGACCAGCCAGATCAACGGAAACACGCCGAAGGTAAAGACCTGCACCATCACGTGCAGTCGGGTGTTTCTCAGACCGTGGCGGATCTGCTCGCCGGACAGGTTTATCCCGTGCAGGAAGAACACGACAAAGATGCCGATATTGACCACCCACTCGGCATGCATGGCGCCACCCGTGGCGCCAAAGCTGGGAAACAGATACGCCAGCAACGTGGCAAGCAGCATGCCGCACAGGAACCAGTCGGTTACCAGGCGTTTGAGGTGTCTGAAAATGTGCATACGGCACCGCAAGTTGTAAGAAAAGTCGACTTAGCCTAACGTCGGCACTTGCAGCCGTCTTGCGACATAAGGCCAATCCATGCCGACTAACGGACACCAACAACTCGAAAGACGCATTCCCGACCTGACGGAATTGCCCAGGCCGCTTTATGCCCGTGTCGAAAGCTTGAGCGCCGGTTCGTGGACCCAGGCCCATCGTCATGATTGGGTGCAGTTTTCCTACGCCATCAGTGGCGTGCTGGGTGTGCACACCGCCGAAGGCAGTTTTTTCGCCCCGCCACAATGGGCCATCTGGATTCCTGCCGACCTGGAGCATCATGTGATGACCTCCACCCGGGCGGAAATGCGCAGCCTTTATGTCCACCGCGACGCCTGCCCGTGGGCCGATGAGCGTTGCCGGGTGCTGGAGGTCACGCCGCTGGCGCGGGAGCTGATCAAGGCTTTTTGTCAGTTGCCGGCCGATTACTCCCAGGGCGATACCCAGGACGCACGACTGGTGCAAGTGTTGCTGGACCAGTTGGCAGCACTGCCGGAGGTTGGCTTTTGCCTGCCACTTCCCCGGCATGCGCGTCTGCTGGCGTTGTGCAACGAGCTGATCGAACAGCCCGACCAGAACGTGACTTTGCAAGTGTGGGCCGAGCGCTTGGGCACATCGGAAAAAACCCTGATGCGTCTGTTCCAGCGCGAAACCGGCCTGAGCTTTCGCGCCTGGCGCCAGCGTACGCGGCTGTTGTCGTCCCTGGGGTCGTTGGAAAAAGGCGATAGCGTGACCGGCGCGGCGTTGTCCTGTGGCTACGATTCCACGTCCGCTTTCATAGTGGCGTTCAAGGGGATGTTTGGATTGACCCCGGGGGAGTTGTTTAAACATTGAATCAGCTGCACTGGGCATGGCTGTCAGCTCTTGTCGCAAATGCCTTTGCATTCAGTTGCCAACGCTATGCGCTGTCTCGGCTATGATCGGCTCGGTCGATTTAATCCGGCACATTGTGTGCATCGAAGGGTTCATAAGTCGGCAACCCCTCCCCGTGGAGGGAGGATTGCCGTATAACGACTGTCATTCGCGTGTTCGGTAATAAAGGACCCACAATAAAAGCTGATGAAGACTCCAAAACGCATTGAACCCCTGATCGAGGACGGTCTGGTCGACGAGGTGCTGCGCCCACTCATGAGTGGTAAAGAAGCAGCTGTTTATGTGGTGCGCTGCGGCAACGAGCTACGTTGCGCCAAAGTCTACAAGGAGGCGAACAAGCGAAGTTTTCGTCAGGCGGCCGAATACCAGGAAGGCCGCAAGGTGCGTAACAGCCGCCAGGCCCGGGCCATGGCCAAGGGCTCCAAGTTCGGGCGCAAGGAAACTGAAGACGCCTGGCAGAATGCCGAAGTGGCGGCGCTGTTCCGGTTGGCCGGTGCGGGCGTGCGAGTGCCCAAGCCGTACGACTTCCTCGAAGGCGTGCTGCTGATGGAGCTGGTGGCTGACGAATACGGCGATGCGGCACCGCGTCTGAACGATGTGGTACTGGAGCCGGATCAGGCCCGTGAGTATCACGCGTTCCTGATCTCCCAGATCGTGTTGATGCTGTGTACCGGTCTGGTGCACGGTGACCTGTCGGAGTTCAACGTGCTGCTTACGCCGACGGGCCCGGTGATCATCGATCTGCCGCAGGCGGTGGACGCCGCTGGCAACAATCATGCCTTCAGCATGCTGGAGCGGGATGTGGGCAACATGGCGTCCTACTTCGGCCGGTTTGCCCCGGAGCTCAAGCGCACCCGGTACGCCAAGGAAATGTGGGCGTTGTATGAGGCCGGCACCTTGCACCCGGCCAGCGTGCTGACCGGCGAGTTCGATGAGCCGGAAGAGCTGGCGGATGTCGGCGGGATCATGCGTGAAATCGAGGCTGCCCGTCTGGACGAGGAACGCCGCCAGGCCGTCCGCGCCGCTGACGACGCTCCACCCGGCAAAACCGAAGAACCGCCTCCGCCGTGGATGCAGTGAGCGCTTGACCAGAACCCGGCCCAGGCCGGGTTTTTTGTGGCCGCCCAAAAAATCCCACAGTGTTTTTGTGAGGCCCTCAACACCTGCGTCCGCCACCAACTCCCTGTGGGAGCGAGCCTGCTCGCGATAGCGGTGGATCAGCTTGCATGGATGCAGGATATGCCGGCGTCATCGCGAGCAGGCTCGCTCCCACATTGGTTCTCGGGGGTATATGGATCCTGCGTCCTGCACAAATCCCCTGTGGGAGCGAGCTTGCTCGCGATAGCGGTGTATCAGCTTGCATGGATGTAGGATGTGCCGGCGTCATCGCGAGCAGGCTCGCTCCCACATTGGTTCTCGGGGGTATATGGATCCTGCGTCCTGCACAAATCCCCTGTGGGAGCGAGCTTGCTCGCGATAGCGGTGGATCAGCTTGCATGGATGTAGGATATGCCGGCGTCATCGCGAGCAGGCTCGCTCTCACATTGGTTCTCGGGGGTATATGGATCCTGCGTCCTGCACAAATCCCCTGTGGGAGCGAGCCTGCTCGCGATAGCGGTGTATCAGCTTGCATGGATGTAGGATGTGCCGGCGTCATCGCGAGCAGGCTCGCTCCCACATTGGTTCTCGGGGGTATATGGATCCTGCGTCCTGCACAAATCCCCTGTGGGAGCGAGCTTGCTCGCGATAGCGGTGGATCAGCTTGCATGGATGTAGGATGTGCCGGCGTCATCGCGAGCAGGCTCGCTCCCACATTGGTTCTCGGGGGTATATGGATCCTGCGTCCTGCACAAATCCCCTGTGGGAGCGAGCTTGCTCGCGATAGCGGTGGATCAGCTTGCATGGATGTAGGATGTGCCGGCGTCATCGCGAGCAGGCTCGCTCCCACATTGGTTCTCGGGGGTATATGGATCCTGCGTCCTGCACAAATCCCCTGTGGGAGCGAGCTTGCTCGCGATAGCGGTGTATCAGCCTGCATGGATGTAGGATGTGCCGACGTCATCGCGAGCAGGCTCACTCTCACCTTCGCTCAAGCATGCACTGTCTTCTCGCAACACCCCGACGCCAGTTCCTTGAGAATCGGGCAGTCCGGGCGGTGGTCGCCGTGGCAGTGTTCCACCAGGTCCTGGAGGGTGTCGCGCAGTTCGGCCAGTTCGCGGATTTTCTGGTTCAGTTCGTCGATGTGTTGCCGGGCCAAGGCCTTGACGTCGGCGCTGGCGCGTTGGCGGTCCTGCCAGAGGGTCAGCAATTTGCCGACCTCTTCCAATGAAAACCCAAGGTCCCGGGAGCGCTTGATAAAGGCCAGGGTGTGCAGGTCATCGGCACCGTAGATCCGGTAGCCGCTGTCGGTGCGATGAGCCGCCTTGAGCAGGCCAATGGATTCGTAGTACCGGATCATCTTCGCACTCAGGCCGCTCTGGCGGGCCGCTTGGCCGATGTTCATCGCTTGTCCTCCAGGTGTTTGGGTGTCCAGAGTTTCAACAGTAACGCGTTGCTCACCACGCTGACGCTCGACAACGCCATGGCCGCGCCGGCCAGCACCGGGTTGAGGAAGCCGAATGCCGCCAGGGGAATACCGATCAAGTTGTAGACGAATGCCCAGAACAGGTTCTGACGGATCTTGGCGTAGGTCTTGCGGCTGATCTCCAGCGCCGCGGGCACCAGCCGTGGATCGCCGCGCATGAGGGTAATACCGGCGGCGTGCATTGCCACGTCGGTGCCGCCGCCCATGGCAATGCCAATGTCCGCGGCGGCGAGGGCCGGGGCGTCGTTGATACCGTCGCCTACCATGGCCACCACCGCATGGGTCTTCAACTGTTGGACGATGGCGGACTTGTCGGCCGGCAGTACTTCGGCATGAACGTTGGCGATGCCCAATGCCTCGGCCACCACCCGGGCACTGCCGCGGTTGTCGCCAGTCAGCAGGTGGCTGCCGATATGGCGTTCATTCAGGGCGTGTACGGCCGCAAGGGCGCCGGGCTTGAGTGTGTCGCCGAAAGCGAACAGGCCCAGCACCCGTGGCGTTGCGTTTTGTTCAATCAGCCAGGACAGGGTTCGGCCCTCGGTCTCCCAGGCCTGGGCCGACTCGCTCAGCGAACCGGGGGCCAGGCCCAGTTCGTCCAGCAAACGTCGGTTACCGAGGGCCAGACGCTGTCCGTCCAGGCTGCCGGCAATACCGCGTCCGGTCAGCGACTGGCTGTCGTTGATGTCCGGGACAACCAGGCCGCGCTCCGCACACGCATCCAGCACCGCCTTGGCCAGGGGATGTTCGCTGCCGCGTTGCAGTGCGCCGGCCATTTGCAGCAGCTTGTCTTCGTCACCGTCCAGAGCGCTCAAGTGGGCGATGCGTGGTGTGCCGGAAGTCAGGGTTCCGGTCTTGTCGAACACCACGGTGTCGACTTCATGGGCGCGCTCCAAGGCCTCGGCATCCTTGATCAGGATTCCATGGCGGGCAGCCACCCCGGTGCCGGCCATGATTGCCGTGGGTGTCGCCAGACCGAGGGCGCACGGGCAGGCGATCACCAGCACGGCGACAGCGTTGATCAGCGCCGTCTCCAGGGGGGCGCCATACAACCACCAGCCGATCAACGTCGCCAATGCCAGCACCAGCACGACCGGCACGAAGACCTGGCTGACTTTATCCACCAGCTTTTGAATGGGGGCCTTGGCCGCCTGGGCGTCTTCCACCAGGCGGATGATGCGCGCCAGGACGGTTTCCGTGCCCAGGGCCAGGGTGCGCACCAGCAGGCGGCCTTCGCCGTTGATGGCACCGCCCGTCACCTTGTCGCCGGGCTGTTTGGGCACCGGCAGGCTTTCGCCACTGATCAAGGCTTCGTCAGCGTGACTCTGGCCTTCCAGCACTTCGCCGTCCACCGGGAAGCGTTCGCCTGGCTTGACCAGCACCCGATCATTCAAGCGCAGGGCGCTGATGGCGACGTCCCGCTCCTGCCCGTCAATGACCTGAATCGCCCGCTCCGGTCGCAAGGCTTCGAGGGCGCGGATAGCACTTGCGGTTTGGCGCTTGGCGCGGCTTTCCAGGTATTTGCCGAGCAATACCAGGGCAATCACCACGGCCGAGGCCTCGAAATACAGGTGCGGCATGCTGCCAGGGCGGGCAATGGCCCATTCATAAATGCTCAAGCCATAACCCGCGCTGGTGCCCAGGGCCACCAGCAGATCCATGTTCCCGGCCCCGGCACGCACGGCCTTGTAGGCCGCGATATAGAAGCGCGCACCGAAAATGAACTGCACCGGCGTCGCCAAAGCGAATTGAACCCAGGCCGGCAGCATCCAATGCACGCCAAACGGTTGCAAAAGCATGGGCAGCACTAACGGTACGGACAGCAAAATCGCCAGCACCAAGGCCAGGCGCTCGCGATTCAGGCGATTGCTTTGTGCGTCATGGGGTTGCTCGGCCTGCCAGACACTGGCGTCATAACCGGCGCCCTTGACCGCATCGATCAGGGTTTGCGGGTCGACCCGGCCGAGCAAGTCCAGGTGGGCCCGTTCGTTGGCGAGGTTGACGCTGACACGGTTCACCCCGGCGACTTTGCTCAGGGCACGCTCGACCCGGCCGACGCATGAGGCACAGGTCATTCCCTCGATGGACAGTTCCAGCGTCTGGACGGGGACACTGTAGCCGGCCTGTTCGACGGCCTGCATCAAGGCTGGCAGGCTGCCCTCGGGCGCCTGGATCCGCGCCTGTTCGGTCGCCAGGTTCACGCTGACGGCGCTGGCCCCTGTGACGTTGCTCAAGGCGCGCTCGACCCGCCCGGCGCAGCTGGCACAGGTCATCCCGGCAATCGGCAGATCGAAAAGGGTGGATTCAGACATCGGACAGGCTCCCTGTAGTGAATGACTACAGGATCAACCTTGCCACGCCGGGAAGGTCAAGCGCTAATCCAAACGCTTGCACACACACTTTGTGGGAGCGGGCTTGCTCCCACTTTTTATCTAAGGGGTCAATAACCCAGCTCAGCCGGCTTGAGATACATCCCTTCCTGGGTCATGGCAATGCGGAACTTCAGTATGTCGCCAGCCTTGAGCGTCACATCCTGCGACCCCGGCGCAAGCATGCCCGGGCTGCAGCCCGGCGCCTGGCCTGGCAGCAGCTTCAAGCGCAAGGAGAATTTTCCGGGTGGCAGGTTGAAGGAGGTGCTCTGTTCCTGGAACAAACGCCCCGAGAGCTGATCGCCGATATAGATGCCGATTTCGCAGGAAGTCGGCACTTCCAGGCGCTCGCGGGAAATGATCAGCACGCCGTAGTCTTCGCCGACGGCCAACGCCTGAGGGCTCACCGCTGACAAACCGAGCATGCAAAACAGGCTGAACGCTGACCAGCGCATGGCTGAACCTCCGGTGTGAAATCCTTGATGTGTGCAGCTTGGCCGAGCTTGGCAGCGATTGCCAGCCCGGCAGTTTTCGTCAGAACTTGACCTTTCCATGATGGCAAGCTTGAAACTGCTGGCAACCTCAATCCCAAGGAGTCATCTCATGCAAACATTCAATGTTCAGGGAATGTCCTGCGGTCACTGCGTCAAGGCCATCACCCAGGCTGTGCAGGCCAAGGATCCGGCGGCGCAGGTGCAGATCGATCTGGGCGCCAGGACCGTTCAGGTCCAGAGTTCGTTGTCGGTCGATGCCGTGCTCCAAGCCATTAAAGAGGAGGGGTACGAGGCCAGTCCCGCCTGAGATTTTTTAATAGTTAGCGACCTATCGGAATGTTCAAGAGCGCCCGGCAGGGCTAGACTGTCGGGCTGCTGACTGACGCCTGAACCTGGACGCCCGATGAACTTCCGTACCATTCTGATTCTTGGCGCCTTGAGCGCATTCGGTCCCTTGGCGATCGATTTCTATCTGCCGGCTTTCCCGGCCATGGCGACCGCCTTCGGCACCGACGAAAATCACATCCAACTGACTTTGGCGGCTTATTTCCTCGGATTGTCCATCGGGCAACTGGCTTATGGGCCGGTGGCGGATCGCTTCGGACGGCGGATTCCGTTGCTGACGGGCGTCGGTCTGTTTACCCTGGCTTCTCTGGCCTGTGCCTATGCGCCGAGTCTGGAATGGCTGATCGGTGCCCGTTTCGTCCAGGCTCTGGGCGGATGCGCCGGCATGGTGATTTCCCGGGCGGTGGTCAGCGACAAATGCGACGCGGTGGGCTCGGCCAAGGTGTTCTCGCAACTGATGCTGGTGATGGGGCTGGCGCCGATCCTCGCGCCAATGCTTGGCGGGCTGTTGGTGAACCTGCATGGCTGGCAATCGATCTTCATTGCCCTGACGCTGTTCAGCGCACTGGCGGCGACGGCCGTGGCATTGTGGCTGCCGGAAAGTCTGCCGGCCCATGTGCCGCGTCAACCATTGTCCGGGGCGTTGCGCCAATATGGTCGACTGTTGACCGACACGGTCTACCTCGGGCATGCCTTGACGGGAGGCATCGCTATCGCCGGGATGTTTGCCTACATTGCCGGTTCGCCTTTCGTCTTCATCAAGCTCTACGGTGTGCCGGCCGAACACTTCGGCTGGCTGTTCGGAACCAACGCGGCGGGTTTTATCCTGGTGGCACAGGTCAACGCCCGGTTGTTGTCCAAACGTGGGCCGGCATTCCTGCTGTCGCGCGCGGTGTGGGTCTATCTCGCCGCCGGGCTGTGTTTGTTGGCGGTCAGTTCCTTGCACCCTGAGCGGTTGTGGCCGTTATTGATTCCGCTGTTCATTTGCATCGCCAGCCTGGGTTGCATCCTGCCCAATGCCTCGGCTTGCGCCATGAGTGGACAGGGTGCTCGTGCCGGTAGCGCGTCGGCGATGCTGGGATGCCTGCAGTTTTCGGTGGCCGCCGGTGCCGCCGCATTGGTGGCGGCGCTGCACGATGGCAGTGCCGTGCCGATGGCGATGGTCATCAGCCTTTGCGGGTTATTGGTGGTGGGTGCAGCGATGCTGACCCGCCGCCTGCAACAGGCCCGGACACTGGCACAAGCCAGTGGCCAGGACTGATTCAGCCGGCCGCTCGCTGCTGCTGTTCAGGGTAGCGGTGAGGTGCGTGAATACGCGCTTGCAGGGTGGTGGCGAAAGCCTGGGCCTCGGCCTCGGTGCGGAAGGTCACGACGTGTTGGTCAAGACGCACTTGCCACTGGGATTTTGCCACTTCTTTTATCAGGATCTTCATTGCTGACCTCCTCACGTAAAAGATTGTGCTGCAAAGGCCTCGAGTGTAGACCTGAATGCGATCGCAATTGTGACAAGGGTCAATTCTCAGACTGACGGTGCAGGTTTTTTTTGTGGGAGCAAAGCTTGCTCGCGATACGCGACGACTTGGCCTGACGGGGAACCGCGCGACCTTCATCGCGAGCAAGCTTTGCCTCTACGAAAAACGCCCCCTTATCGGTGGTTAGAAACCTTCAAGCACAATCTTGCCTTTGGCTTTTCCGCTTTCCAGCAAGGCATGGGCCCGGCGCAGGTTTTCGGCGTTGATGGTGCCAAAGTGCTCGCCCACGGTGGTCTGCAATGTGCCGGCATCGATTAGCGCGGCGACGCGGTTGAGCAGGTTATGTTGCTCAATCATGTCCGCCGTTTCGAACAGTGAGCGGGTGTACATGAACTCCCAATGCAACGACAGGCTCTTGCGCTTGAGTTTGGTCACATCCAGCGCCTTGGGATCATCGATCAGCGCCAGTTTGCCTTGGGGCGCCAGGGCTTCCACCAATTGATCCAGATGCAGATCGGTGTGGGTCAGGCTGGCGACATGGGTCACCTGAGCCTGGCCTGCCTGCTTTAATACATCGCTCAGCGGATGGCTATGGTCCACGACCAGATCGGCACCCAGGCCTCTTACCCAGTCCTGTGTCTGCGGCCGGGAAGCGCTGCCAATCACTTTCAGTGCGGTGAGCTGGCTGGCCAGTTGCGTCAGTATCGAGCCGACACCTCCTGCAGCGCCGACGATCAACAGGCTTTGCCCCTGATCCTCCTGGCCTTCCTGGATTTGCAGGCGCTCGAACAGCAATTCCCACGCGGTAATGGCCGTCAGCGGCAGGGCAGCGGCTTCGGCGAAACCGAGCGTCTTGGGCATCTGGCCGACGATACGTTCATCCACCACATGCAATTGACTGTTGCCGCCGGCGCGGGCAATGGAGCCGGCGTAGAACACTTTGTCGCCCGCCTTGAACAGCGTGACCTCATTGCCCACCGCCTTGACCACGCCGGCCACGTCCCAACCCAGCACTTTGGCTGCGCCGTCTTCAGGCTGGACGTTCTGGCGAATTTTCGTGTCGACCGGGTTGACCGAAATGGCTTTGACTTCCACCAGCAGGTCCCGAGGGCCGGCGGTGGGTTCCGGCAGTTCAATGTCCTGCAGCGCTTGCGGGTCGGTGATCGGTAACGAATGGTAGTAGGCGATGGCTTTCATAGGGCGGCTCCTTGAAGTGAGTTCGATGAAGCCAATGGTTAGCTATTTATCGCCGAGATAAAACCGGCTAAAAGAACAGGCTCTTTCAATGTTTTTTTGATAATGAGGCCGTCATGCTTCGATTCGACGACTTGCAGTTGTTCGTCCGGGCCGCAGACCTGGGCAGCCTGTCTGCCGCGGCCAGGGTCATGGACCTGTCGGCGGCGGTGGCCAGCGCCGCATTGAAGCGGATAGAACAACACTTGGGCGCCCGGCTGTTGGCGCGCTCTACCCGCAGTTTGCGCCTGACGGCCGAGGGCGAAGGCTTCCTTGAGTATGCCCGCGCGGCGCTGAGCAGCCTCGACGAAGGACGCAGGTTATTGACCAGCGGCCAGGACCAGGTCAGCGGGGTGTTGCAGTTGTCCGCCCCCTCGGACTTGGGACGCAACCTGCTGCTGCCCTGGCTGGACGCGTTCCAGGAGGAGCATCCGGGGCTGACCGTGCGACTGCTGCTGGGTGATCGCATCGCTGATCTGTTCAAGCAGCCGGTGGACGTCGCGTTGCGTTATGGCGAGCCGGAAGATTCGAGCCTGGTGGCCCTGCCGGTCGCGCCGGATAACCGCCGGGTGCTGTGTGCATCGCCCAGTTACCTGGCTCGGCATGGCGAACCTGTTCAGTTGGAGCAACTGGCCCAGCACAATTGCCTGTTGTACATGCTCGGCACGCGGGTTCATGACCGTTGGCGTTTTCATGACGGCAAACGGGAAATGAGCCTGACCGTCAGCGGCGACCGCTTCAGCGACGATGCCGATGTGGTGCGTCGCTGGGCGGTGGCAGGCGCGGGGATCGCTTACAAGTCCTGGCTGGACGTTTCAACCGATGTGTTGGCCGGACGTTTGAAAATCCTTCTGCCGCATCTGCAATGCGAACGCGCGCCGCTCAATCTGCTGTGTGCTCACCGAGCGCAACTGAGCAAACCCATCAATCTGCTGCGGGAAATGCTCAAGCTGCGTTGTGGCCGGTTGACGGCACAATTTGCCCTCTCGACGGGGGACGACCATTAGTCGCGCGTAAATAGAGACTTTTCCCTCACGAACAATCGCCTCCAAAGGTTTCCGGAGGACAGGAAACCTCGATCCGCACGCTTATACTAGCGGCCGCCTGAAGCGGCGCGCGATTTGCGGCGGTCGAGCCGCTTTGGGCGGCCCCATTGCTGGTCACTAGCGCCAGAGCAGTAGACGAATGATTCAACAGGGAGTGAATACATGGAACATGCACCTTGCATCAGCCAGATCGCCACGCTGCTGGCCGACCCAAAACGCAGCGCAATGATGTGGGCCTTGATGGACGGCACTGCGCGTCAGGCTGAAGAGCTGGCGTTGCTGGCCGGGCTGTCGCCGTCTTCGGCCAGCGCTCATCTGGGCCGTCTGTCCGCCGGTGGCCTGTTGAAAGTCGAAGCCCGTGGCCGCAAACGGTTTTTCCGCCTGGCGGCACCCGAGATCGGCGCTGCCGTCGAAGCGCTGGCCAGCGCGACCCTGGCCAGTACGCCGCGCCAGCTTCCGGAAGTCTTCAAGCGCGGAGTCATGCCGGGCAAGGCCCCGTCGGCTCCCGCTTCGTTGATGCGGGCCAGGCTTTGCGAAGACCATCTGGGCGGCACCCTGGCGGCCGACCTGTATCAGCGCCTGCTGGATGCCGGATGGATCGAGCAGGGCGACCAGCGGGTGATCGTGACTCACAAAGGTGCCAATGAGCTGGCCGGGCACGGCCTGTTCATCCAGGCGCTGGCCCACCGCAACGCCCGCACCGCTTGTGCCTGCCCGGACTGGAGCGAGCGACGTCCGCACCTGGGGGGCGCCTTGGGTGCTGCGTTGCTGCAACTGTTCATGCAGTCCGGTTGGCTGAGCTTGCCCAACGACTCCAGGGCCTTGCAGGTAACGGTGCTTGGCCAGCAGGAAATCCATCGGTTCGCCACGCAGGACACCGTGGAAATGGCGTTCTAGGGCTGCCGACAGGTCGTATTCAGCAATAGCCTCCAGCAAGGTTCGCGCACACTCGAACCTGGGATTTTTTTGGATTGGGGGAAACAGCATGGATACTCACGGCTACAGCGCGGCGGAACGTCTGGAGCGACTGCCCATCAGCGGCTACCACCGGATTATTTTCATCATTATTGCCTTGGCGTTTTTCTTCGACTCCATGGACCTGGCCATGATGACGTTCCTGTTGGGCTCGATCAAAGCCGAGTTTGGCTTAAGCACCGCCCAGGCAGGTTTGCTCGCCAGCTCCAGTTTCTTTGGCATGGTACTGGGAGCATCGCTGTCGGGCATGCTGGCCGATCGGTTCGGGCGCAAGCCGGTGTTCCAGTGGAGCATCGTGTTGTGGGGCGTCGCCAGTTATTTGTGCTCGACCGCCCAGAGCGTCGATTCACTGATGCTGTTCCGTATCCTGCTGGGTATCGGCATGGGCATGGAGTTTCCGATCGCTCAGTCGATGCTCTCGGAACTGATCCCGGCCACACGCCGAGGCCGCTATATCGCGTTGATGGATGGCTTCTGGCCGTTGGGTTTCGTGGCGGCGGGCGTGCTGTCGTATTTCCTGTTGCCGGTGATCGGCTGGCGCGACATCTTCCTGGTGTTGGCGGTGCCGGCGGTGTTCGTCCTGGTCATTCGCTTCTTCATTCCCGAGTCGCCGCGCTGGCTGGAACAGGCCGGCCGGGGGGACGAGGCGGACGCCGTGCTCAAGCGAATCGAAGACAAGGTCCGAGCCTCGTTGGGACGTGGAGAATTGCCTGAACCGATTCGTCTGCCGAGGGGCGAGAGCACGCCGGGCAATTTCTTTTCGGCCCTGGCGCAGATCTGGTCACCGCTGTATCGCCAGCGCACGATGATGATCTGGAGCGTCTGGTTCTTCGCCTTGCTCGGTTTTTATGGCCTGACGTCCTGGCTCAGTGCCTTGTTGCAGCAGTCCGGATTCGCCGTGACCCAGTCGGTGTATTACACCGTGCTGATTTCCTTGGGCGGGATTCCCGGCTTCCTCATGGCGGCGTGGCTGGTGGAGCGCTGGGGACGTAAACCGGTGTGCGTGGTCACGTTGCTGGGTGGCGGGGTGATGGCGTTTCTTTATGGTCAGAGCGCGGTGTTTGGCGGCAACGTGGGCCTGCTCATCGGCACCGGGCTTTTGATGCAGTTCTTTCTGTTCGGCATGTGGGCGGTGCTCTACACCTACACGCCAGAGCTGTACCCCACCTCGGCACGGGCCACGGGCTCGGGTTTTGCCTCGGCTGTCGGTCGCATTGGTTCGCTTCTCGGGCCCCTGGTCACCGGATTGGTGTTTCCCATTACCGGACAGGGCGGTGTGTTCGCCCTGGGCGCGCTGTGCTTCGCCGTGGCGGCGGGGGTGGTCTGGTTGTTTGGCGTGGAGACGCGGGGCAAGACATTGGAGGAGTTGAGCGAGGGTACGGTGGCCGGTTAAACCACTTCACTCTTGTGGGAGCGAGCCTGCTCGCGATGGCGGTAAGTCAGGCGACATCGATGTCGAATGTCATGCTGCTATCGCGAGCAGGCTCGCTCCCACAAAGGGGCATCACCCGTCTTAGGGTTTTACCAGCCGTGCATCCAAGCTGTTCTGCGCCAGGCGTGTGGCCTGGTCCTGGGTCATCCCCAGATGGGTGTGCAGCGCGTGGAAGTTTTCGGTGACGTAGCCGCCGAAGTACGCCGGGTCATCGGAGTTGACCGTCACCTTCACACCGCGTTCGAGCATGTCGAGGATGTTGTGTTGCGACATGTCGTCGAACACACACAACTTGGTGTTGGACAACGGGCAGACCGTCAGCGGGATCTGTTCGTCGATGATCCGCTGCATCAGTCGTTCATCTTCAATGGCCCGCACGCCGTGGTCGATGCGCTGGATCTTCAACAGGTCCAGGGCTTGCCAGATGTACTCGGGCGGGCCTTCTTCACCGGCGTGGGCAACGGTCAGGAAGCCCTCGTTGCGTGCACGGTCGAATACCCTCTGGAACTTGCTCGGCGGGTGACCCATTTCCGAACTGTCCAGACCCACGGCCACGAACGCATCGCGGAACGGCAGCGCTTGGTCGAGGGTTTTCTCGGCCTGTTCTTCGCTCAGGTGGCGCAGGAAGCTCAGGATCAGGCCGCTGGTGATGCCCAGTTGCTGTTCACCGTCCTTGAGGGCCGCGGCGATGCCGTTGAGCACCACTTCGAACGGGACACCACGGTCGGTGTGAGTCTGCGGGTCGAAGAACGGTTCGGTGTGAATCACGTTCTGCGCCTTGCAGCGCAACAGGTAGGCCCAGGTCAGGTCGTAGAAATCCTGGGAGGTGCGCAACACGTCGGCGCCCTGGTAATACAGGTCGAGGAATTCCTGCAGATTGTTGAAGGCATAGGCCTTGCGCAGGGTGTCCACGTCGCTCCACGGCAGGGCGATCTTGTTGCGTTCGGCCAGGGCGAACAGCAGCTCGGGCTCCAGCGAGCCTTCCAGATGCAAATGCAGTTCAGCCTTGGGCAAGGCGTTCAGCCAGTCGTACATGTTCTTTTCTCATCAGCGAATCGATGGCAGGCATTCTACAGGGGCTGGCCGCAATGTCTGGTAAAACCTGACCGGCTGATCCACTACACCGCCTGTTGCTCCCGCCGATAAGCATAGGTGTCAGCGAAGCGTGACAGCAGGAATTCGGCGCAGGTGGTGGTCGGGTACTTCGGTGGGTGGCCCTCATCCTGACAACCGGGCAGGCATTGGATCTGCGTGTCGGGGTGCGGCTCGGCAAAGAACGGCATCGAGTAGCGGTCTACCCCCAGCGGGCTGATCACCCGGTGGGGGGTGGACAGGTAACGGTCGTTGCTCCAGCGCGCCATCATGTCGCCGAGGTTGACCACGAACGTGCCGTCGATGGGCGGCGCGTCGATCCATTGGCCGTTGACGTTGCGCACTTGCAGGCCACCAGCGGCGTCCTGGTAGAGCATGGTGATGCAGCCGTAATCGGTATGGGCGCCGGCACCTTGCTGCTCGGCAGAGCTGGCGGTGTGACGCGGCGGATAGTGAATCAGGCGCAGCACGCTCACAGGCTCGGTGAAGCGCGTGTCGAAGAAGTCCCGCTCGATGCCGAGGGCCAGGGTCATGGCGCGCAGCAGGGTTTGGGCAAGGGCCTGCATGTCGCGGTAATGCTGCTCCATCAGGGGTTCCCAGCCCGCCAGATCCGGGTGTCGGTTAGGACCGCGCAGAGGCTTGTGCGCCAGCACGTCGGGATGATCGGCCGGCAAGTGCAGGCCCATGTCGAAGGTTTCTTTCAGGTCGCTGGGTTTGGCCGGGTCCAGTTGTTCGGTGGCGACGGCGCCGTAGCCGCGATGATGGCGGGTCTGGGTGATGTCGATCTTGAGTTTTTCTTCTACCGGCAGCCTGAAGAAGCGTTGGGCATGGTCCAGGACTTCGGTGATGCGAGCCGGGCTGATGGGGTGACCCTTGATGTAGAAAAAGCCCCACTGGCGGCAGGCCTGGTCGATCTGGTTGGCGACCGATTGCCAGGCGCTGGGGCTATCGCCGTAGAGCGGGCTGATGTCGATGATGGGAAGGCTGTTCATGCGGCTTTCCTGATTGTGTGAGGGGGCCAATGTGGGAGCGAGCCTGCTCGCGATAGCGATTTGTCTGTCGACATCAACGTTGAATGTCAGTCCGCTATCGCGAACAGGCTCGCTCCCACAGGGATGTGTGTTGACTCGTCAGTTATTTGGGAATCTCAGCCTTCATACCTTCGACGTAGTAATTCATCGACGCCAGTTCCACATTGGTAGCGCTCACGCCCGCCGGGATTTTCTCGACGCCGGCCTGGTCCTTGATCGGTCCGGTAAACGGATGGAAAGCACCGCTCTGGATGTCGGCGATGATCTGCTCGGCTTCGCCTTTGACCGCCGCTGGCACCAGGTCGCTGATCGGCAGTTTCACCGTGCCTTCCTTCAGGCCGCCCCAGTAGTCCTGGGATTTCCAGCTATGGTCGAGCACGCTTTGGGTGGCCTGGATGTAGTGCGGGCCCCAGTCGTTGACAATCGAGGTCAGCACCGCCTTGGGACCGAAGTGGGCCATGTCCGAAGCGTAGCCGACGGCGTAGACGCCGCGCCGCTCGGCGGCCTGGATCGGCGCCGGGCTGTCGGTGTGCTGGAACACCACATCCACGCCCTGGTCGATCAGTGCGTTGGCGGCATCGGCTTCCTTACCCGGATCGAACCAGGAGTTGACCCACACCACTTTGATTTCGGTGCCGGGGTTGTACTTGTTCAGGGCCAGTTGGATGGCGTTGATATCGCGGATCACTTCTGGAATCGGGAAGGAGGCGACGTAGCCGATTTTTTTGCTTTTGGTCATCTTGGCCGCGATGAAGCCGCCGACGTAGCGACCCTCATAGGTGCGAGCCAGGTACGTGCCCAGGTTCTTGTCCTGCTTGTAGCCGGTGGCGTGTTCGAAGGTCACCTTGGGGAATTGCTTGGCGACCTTCAGTGTCGGGTTCATGTAGCCGAAGGACGTGGTGAAGATCAGGTCGTACTTGTCCTTGGCCATGTTGCGGATCACCCGCTCGGCGTCGGCGCCTTCAGGCACGTTTTCCACGTAGTTGGTGGTGATTCGGTCGCCGAGTTTCGCCACCAGTTCCTTGCGTCCCTGTTCATGCTGGTAGGTCCAGCCGTGGTCACCGATGGGGCCGATATAGACGAAACCGACCTTCAGTGGGTCGGCAGCGCTGGCATTCAGGCCGGCGCTCAGACCGACAGTCGCAGCGACGGCGCAAAGCAACATCTTCAAGGGACGCTTGTGCATGAACTCGAACTCCATTTTGTTGTGAGGTTGGCTGAACAGCGCTAATGCAAAATGCTGACCAATAGGACAACAAAATCTGTGATCTTTTCGAGGCAGCCATCGCGAGCAAGCTCGCTCCCACAAGGACAACGCAATACCTGTGGGAGCGAGCTTGCTCGCGATGAGGTCCTTGAGATCGATAAAGGTGCACCTGCCACCCACTCGCCACTCCCTGGTGCGTCACTTCGCCCGAACGTTCGCCGCCCCCTACAGTCAGTAGCTCATGACCCCGCCCACGGTGATAGGCCCGCGATGCTGACTTTGATCAAGCAAGAAAAACTGCTGTTGCTGGCGCTGATCGCCGCAGTGCTCGCCTATCCGCTGGAGCACTGGCTGTTGGGCAGCGGACAGATCGTGGCGTTGCTCGGCGGTTTGGTCCTGATCGGCTTTATCGTCGCGGCTTCCATGCGTGTGGCCCATCACGCCGAGCTGCTGGCAGAGAAGGTCGGCGATCCCTACGGCACGATGATCCTGACCCTGTCGGCGGTGCTGGTAGAAGTGGTGATCCTGGCGATCATGATGAGCAACGAAGCCTCGCCAACGCTGGTGCGCGACACCATCTATTCTGCGGTGATGCTCGATATCAACGGCATTCTTGGCCTTGCGGCGCTGATGGGCGGAATCAAGCATGGCGAGCAGGCTTACAACGATGATTCGGCGCGCACCTACAGCGTGATGATCCTCACCGCCATGGGCGTGTCGATGGTGGTGCCGGAGTTCATTCCCCAAGAGAGCTGGAAGCTCTATTCGGCATTCACCATCGGCGCGATGATCGTGCTGTACACCCTGTTCCTGCGCATGCAGGTGGGGCCTCACAGTTACTTTTTCAGCTACAGCTACCCGGAAAAACGCCGTCGGAAAGAGCCGGTGGAAAACCAGCCGAAACCCATCAGCCTGACGTTCTCCATCGCGGCGCTGGTGTTTGGCGTCGTAGTGATCGGAGCGTTGGCCGAGGTCATGTCCAAAGCCATCGACCTGGGGCTGGAAGGTTCAGGGGCGCCGCCGGTGGTTACGGCGATTCTGGTGGCTGCCATTTCCGCGGCACCGGAAATCCTCACCGCCTTGCGCGCGGCGTTGGCCAACCGTATGCAGTCGGTGGTGAATATCGCCTTGGGGGCTTCGCTGTCCACCGTGATCCTCACCGTACCGGTGATGGAAGCGATGGCGCTCTACACCGGCCAGCCGTTCCAGATGGCAATGACCCCGGTGCAGACGGTGATGATCTTCATCACCTTGATCGTCTGCGCCATCAACCTCAACGATGGGGAAACCAATGCCATTGAAGGCATGACCCATTTTGTGTTGTTCGCCACGTTTATCATGTTGTCGTTGCTGGGACTCTAGAAGAGTATCGCGGGCAAGCCTTGCTCCCACTGGTCTCACGGCAAGGCTGCTTCATACATCCACCCTTGATGTGGGAGCAAGGCTTGCCCGCGATAGCGTCCGGTCAGGCGTCGGCGATCAACTCCCGCGCCGCCTGGCTGTGATCAGCAATCAACCCCTTCAGGTCCAACCCTTCGACCTGTCCGTCGATGACCCGCCATTGCCCACCGACCATCACCCGGTCCGCCCGGTCCGCGCCGCACAGCAGCAGGGCCGAAACCGGATCGTGACTGCCGGAGAAGCGCAGTTCGTCGAGTTTGAACAGCGCCAAGTCAGCCTGTTTGCCCACCGCCAGCTCACCGATATCGTTGCGCCCCAGCAGTTGTGCCGAGCCGCGGGTCGCCCAGCCCAGCACTCGCTGCGGGGTGATCGCCTGCGCGCCATAGCGCAGGCGCTGAATGTACAACGCCTGGCGGGTTTCCAGGATCATGTTCGAGGCATCGTTGGAGGCCGAGCCGTCCACACCCAGGCCCAGCGGTGCGCCGGCGGCGGTGAGTTCCAGGGTAGGGCAGATGCCCGAGGCCAGGCGCATGTTGGAGCTCGGGCAATGGCAGATGCCGGTGCCGGCGGCGCCGAGACGGGTGATTTCCTCAGGATTGAAATGAATGCCGTGGGCCAGCCAGGTGCGCGGGCCGAGCCAGCCGACGCTGTCCAGGTAGTCCACGGTGCGCAGGCCGAAGCGTTGCAGGCAGAAGTCCTCTTCGTCGAGGGTTTCGGCCAGGTGAGTGTGCAGGCGTACGTCGAGTTTCTCCGCCAGCTCGGCGCTGGCGCGCATGATTTCAGGCGTGACCGAAAACGGTGAGCAAGGCGCCAGGGCAATCTGGATTTGCGCCCCGTCGCCGCGCTCATGGTATTGGCTGATCAACCGCAGACTGTCCTCGAGAATCACGTGGCCCTGCTGCACGGTCTGTTGTGGCGGCAAGCCACCGTCGGCTTCACCCAGGCTCATGGAACCGCGGGTCAGCATCGCGCGCATGCCCAGTTCACGGACACTTTGTACCTGCACATCGATGGCATTTTCCAAGCCTTCGGGGAACAGGTAATGGTGATCGGCCGCTGTGGTGCAGCCTGAAAGCAACAGTTCGGCCAGCGCCACTTTGCTCGCCAGAGCGAGCTTTTCCGGTGTCAACCGCGCCCATACCGGGTAGAGGGTTTTCAGCCACGGGAACAGGGGCTGGTTCACCACCGGTGCCCAGGCGCGAGTCAGGGTCTGGTAGAAATGATGATGGGTGTTGATCAGCCCCGGCAGGATCACATGTTCGCCGGCGTCGAAGACTGTGTCGCAGGGCTGGGCGGGTTGCTGGCCGGCCCTCAGCAATTCGACGATCACGCCGTTTTGCAGGACAAGACCGCCACGGGCATCGAGGTCGTTGGCCGTGAAGATGGCGAGGGGATTTTTTAACCAGGTACGGGTCGCAGGCATGGTGGCCGGCTCCTCTGAAAGTGGGTTCAGGTTAGCCAGCTCAGTGATGCCCTGTCTGCTGATCCAGGGTCGCCCGTTGGGTAGGGCGAGGTGCTGAGTTTACTCAGGTTGCGGGGCACATTTCCAGAGTTGAACGGGAGCCATGTGGGAGCGAGCCTGCTCGCGATAGCGGTGTGTCAGTCGACATCATGGTGAATGTCAGGCCGCAATCGCGAGCAGGCTCGCTCCCACAGGGGGAAGGCTTGGGTTACCAGGGAATCGTCTCGCCCTTGTAGTTGACGAAATGATGCCCACCCTTGCCGGCAAAGGCATTGACCTGATCAATCAGGCCGCGGGTGCTGGTCTCGACATCAATGTCCGCCCCTTCGCCACCCATGTCGGTCTTCACCCAGCCCGGGTGCAGCGACAGAACCGTCAATGTCTGCTCGCCCAATTGAGTGACAAAACTATTGGTCATCGAATTGAGCGCCGCCTTGCTGGCCTTGTACAGCGCCAGTTCCGGGGCATCAGGCATGGTCACGCTGCCCAGCACGGAGCTCATGAATGCCAGTACGCCACTGCCGTCGCGGATCTGACCGACGAAACGCTGGGCCAGATTGATCGGTGCCACGGCGTTGGTGAAGAACAACTGGCCGACTTCGGCCAGCGTCGCACCGCCGGGGCTCTGGTTGACAGGGCCTTTGACGCCGGCATTGACGAACAACAGGTCGAAGGTTTCGTCCTTGAGCTGCTGGCTCAGGGCGATGACGGCTTGCTGGTCGTCTATATCGAGCTTTTCGATCCGCACCGGGCCCAGTGCCTTCAACGCCTCGGCGTTCTGCGGGTTGCGCACGGTGGCGGTCACGCTCCAGCCATCGCTGAGCAGCGTCTTCACCAGGCCGAGGCCCAGGCCCCGGGAGGCGCCAATGATCAATGCGTTTTTTGCCGAATTCATGAGGAGCATCCTTGATGAAAAAAGGTCACGGATTTAATGGACAGCGTTGCCCGAGCCGTTGTTTCAGCTCATGGCGCAACGCGTCGAGTTCGGTCATACGGGTTTCGATCAGGTTCAGTTTGTCTTGCAGCAATTGCGTCACGGCGCAGTCAGGGTCCTGCGCCTGCCACAGGGCGGCGACGCTGGCGCCGATCTCGCCCAGGGTAAAACCCAGGCGCTGGGCGGTCTTGATGTAGAGCACCAGTTGCACCATGTCGGCGGGGTAGTGGCGATAGCCATTGGCGCTGCGCTGCGCCGCGATCAGGCCGCGCTGCTCGTAGAAGCGCAGGGTGTCACGGCTGACGGCGCAGGCTTGGGCGAGTTCACCGATGCGCATGGTGGGTCTCCGAAGGGCTTGACCTTGGAGCATACCCCAGGCTTTAGGCTCTTTGCTTCCCAATTATCTGGAGCAAGGTGTATGTGGACTTTGATGCAATATCGCCGGGTGGTGCGCGGCAGCGCCTGGTACGACCTTATCGTGTCGGCCGTGCTGGCCACGCCGTGGAGCTTTGCGGCGTTGCATGGTGTGTTGATGAGTATGACTCAGTTATTTGACCTGCCTGGAGAACTGCCGCCGTTTGCGCCGGCGCATGTGCTGATGGTGAATCTGCTGGGCTCGATTGTTTGCGTGTGGGCGGTGCTGCGGATTCGTGATCCGCAGCCGCTGTACGGGCGTTATGACGCGGCGGGGCGGTTTTTGTTTTCCGCCTGGATGCTGTATGCACTGCTTCATGGGGCCAGTGCGGTGTTGTGGGTTTTCCTGTTTTTCGAGTTGGTGTGGGGCTTGGTTCAGGTATTGCCTGTTCGGGCCTCATCGCGAGCAGGCTCGCTCCCACAGGGAGAGATGGGGCGAGCCTGAAACTGACGGTCACCCCGATCAAATGTGGGAGCGAGCCTGCTCGCGATAGGCGCGCCGCCGTCTACCTCAATGCCCTGCCTGCCAAGGCTGTCCCAGCGACACCGGCGCGTACAGCCGCGTGCGCACCGCGTCCCGGGACAGCAACACCAACACCACAATGGTCGCGACGTACGGCAGCATCGCCAGCAAGCTCGATGGAATCGCCAGCCCCAAGCCCTGGGCCACCAGGTGCAGGATGCTGGCGAGGCCGAACAGGTAGGCGCCCAGCAGCAGGCGCCAGACTCGCCAACTGGCGAACACCACCAGCGCCAGGGCGATCCAGCCGCGCCCGGCGCTCATGTTCTCGGCCCACATCGGCGTGTACGCCAGCGACAGGTAGGCCCCCGCCAGCCCGGCCATGGCACCGCCGAACAGCACCGCCAGAGTCCGCACCCGCAACACCGGCAGGCCCATGGCACTGGCGGCATCGGGATTTTCCCCCACCGCCTGGATGATCAGCCCGACGCGACTTTTCACAATCACCCAGGCCACCAGGGCGAACAGCGCAAAAGACAGGTACACCAGCAGATCCTGGGCAAACAGCATCCGCCCGATCAACGGGATGTCGCTCAAGTAGGGAATCGCCAGCGGCTCGAACCCCGCCAGCGGCTTGCCGACCCAGGCCGCGCCGACAAAACTCGATAGCCCCACGCCGAAAATCGTCAGCGCCAACCCGGTGGCCACCTGATTGGCGTTGAACACCAGCGCTACCAACGCGAACAGCGCCGACAACAGCATCCCGGCGGCCATCGCCAGCAGCACGCCAAGCCACAGGTTGCCGCTGTTGAACGCGACGATAAAACCGATCACCGCGCCGAACAGCATCATGCCTTCCTGGCCCAGGTTCAAAACACCACTTTTCTCGCAGATCAGCTCACCCAGGGCCACCAGCAGCAACGGTGTGCCGCAACGGATCATGGCGTAGAAAATATTGCTCAACAGGTCGATATCCATCACAGCGCTCCTGCCTGTACGGCGGTGGTCCGGGTGCGCCGGGCCCAGCGCAGGTTCAGGCGCGGCCGATACAGGATCAGTACGTCGCAGGCCAACAGGAAAAACAGCATCATGCCCTGGAACAGCTGGGTGATTGCCTGGGGAAGGTTCAGCGACATCTGCGCGCTTTCGCCGCCGATGTACAACAAGGCCATCAGCAGGCTGGCGAACAGAATGCCGATGGGATTCAGACGTCCCAGGAACGCCACGGTAATCGCCGCATAGCCGTAGCCCGGTGACACTTGCGGCACCAGTTGGCCGATTGGCCCGGTCACCTCGCAGACACCGGCGAGCCCGGCCAGTGCACCGCTGATCAACAGCGCCAGCCACACCAACGGCTTCTGGCGAAAGCCGGCGAAGCCGGCGGCCCGAGCGTCCAGGCCCAGCACTTTGATCTGAAACCCGACAAAACTTTTCTGCAGCAACACCCAGACCGCCACCAGTGCCAGCAGGGCGAAATACAACCCGGCATGAAGCCGCCCGTCTTCCACCAGCAATGGCAGGCGACTGGCATCGCCGAACATCGCCGACTCCGGAAAGTTGAACCCGGCCGGGTCTTTCAGCGGTCCGTGAACGCAGAACAGCAGCAGGTTAAGTGCGATGTAATTGAGCATGATGCTGGTCAGGATTTCATTGGCATTGAAGCGCGTGCGTAGCCACGCCGTGAGCCCGGCCCAGGCGGCACCGGCGAGGGTGCCGGTCAGCAGAATCAGCACCAGTGCCCAGCGGCTTTGCATGCCGATGATGTTCACCGCGACGGCGCTGCCGGCCAGGGCGCCCAATAGCAATTGTCCCTCGGCGCCAATGTTCCAGATTCGTGCCTGGTAGGCCACCGCCAGGCCGAGGGCGCAGAGCAGGATCGGCAAGGCTTTGACCAGCCATTCGGACACACCGTATAGATCACTGATCGGGGCGATCAACAAGGTGTACAAGGTTTGCAAGGGATCATGCCCCAGGACGGCGAACAGCAGCGAGCCACAGCCCAGGGTCAATACGGCGGCCAGCAGCGGCGAGCACCAGAGCATCAGGCGCGATTGTTGGCCGCGGGGTTCAAGAGACAGCAGCATAAAAACTCCGTTAGACCGTCGCGGGATCAGGGGATTGAGGGGCGTCGAACTGGCCGGCCATCCAGCCGCCGACGTCGCTAAGCCGGGTTTGGACAGTGGGCCTCAAGGCGGACAAACGCCCGCCACACAAAGCGCCGAGGCGGTCGCTGATCTGGAACAGTTCGTCGAGGTCTTCGGAGATCACCAGGATGGCGGCACCCGCATCGCGTAAGGCAATCAGGGCCCTGTGGATGGTCGCCGCCGCGCCGACGTCTACGCCCCAGGTCGGATGCGCCGCCACCAGCAGCCTGGGCTGTTGAAGGATTTCCCGACCGAGGATGAATTTTTGCAGGTTGCCCCCCGAGAGGCTGCGCGCCGGGGTTCTGGTGTCGGGCGTCTTCACCCCAAAACGACGGATAATCTCCTCGGCCAGGTGCTCGACCTTGCGCCGTTGAATCAGGCCGCAACGGATCAGTCCTTGTTGGAAGGCGCTGAGCAGGGCGTTATCCGCCAGGCTCAATTGCGGCACGGCGCCGTGGCCCAGGCGTTCGGCTGGAACAAATGCCAGCCCGAGGCGGCGCCGGGCATTGGGGCGCAGATGCGCCACCGGTTGCCCATCGAACCTGATCGTCTCGCCTTTGTGGCGGGGCAGTTGCGTTTCACCGCTGAGTAATGCCAGCCACTCGTCCTGCCCATTCCCCGCCACTCCGGCGATACCGACGATTTCGCCGCTGCGTACCTCAAGGTCTATATCCCGTAACGAGCAACCGAACGGGTCTGGGTTTGGCCATGACAGTTTGTGGATCTCAAGGAACGCTTTGTCCGCGCTGACCTTGGGGTAGTCCGCGATCAGCCCGGCCGCTTCGCCGACCATCAACTGTGCCAGTTCCCGGTCCGAGCACAGTGCTGGTGTGCAATGCCCTGACACCCGTCCGCCACGCAGCACCGTCGCGCTGTGGCACAACGCGCGGACCTCGCCCAACTTGTGGCTGATGAACAAAATGCTGCAGCCTTCGCTCGCCAGGCGCCGCAGGGTCACGAACAGTTCTTCGGCTTCCTGGGGCGTCAGCACCGAGGTGGGTTCATCGAGAATCAGCAGACGGATGTCCTGCATCAAGCAACGAATGATCTCCACCCGTTGACGTTCGCCAATCGACAGGCTGTGGACCAACCGCTGCGGCTCCAGGGCCATGCCGTAGCGTTGGGAAACTTCGCGGATTCGCGGCTCCAGTTGCGCCGGTGTGCCGGCTGCCGCGCCCATGGCCAGGGCGATGTTCTGCGCCACGGTAAGGGTTTCAAACAGCGAGAAATGCTGGAACACCATACCGATGCCCAGGCTACGGGCCTGGGCCGGGTTGCGCAGGTCGACCCGTTGGCCTTGCCAGATCACCTCGCCCGAATCGGCTTGGGTAACGCCGTAGATAATCTTCATCAGGGTGCTTTTGCCAGCACCGTTTTCGCCGAGCAGCGCGTGGATCTCGCCGGGCTGGATGCTCAGGTCGATGGCGTCATTGGCCAGGCAACCTGGGTAGCGTTTGCTGATCTTGCGCAATTGCAGGCGCGGGATGGAATCGGGGTCGGACATGACAGGCTCGGGTCAGGGGACATGAATGCCTGTGGATAAAGCAATTTCCTGGCCAGTAGGTCAGGAAATGTCAGCGAGCCCCGCGCTTTGCCTATCGGCTTGGCTTACCCGCCAACACCCTCGCTGTGGATAGGGCACCGCAATGGGGCGAGCAGGTGATAGAGGCGCTGTTTGTGCCCCGAAACGGGTGGTTAAAAAATGATCAGGCGGCTGCGAGCCATGCCTTTCATGGGACGGCGTGAGCCATGAACGGGTTATCCACAGGATGTTCCACAGTTATTGTGCGCAAGCCTGAAGGTCTGGCATAACCAGCGCCCGGCTTTCTTCTAAAGGTGATAAAACCTCGCAAGCATTTGTTTTGCTGAAGAATTCGTACAGAAAACAGTGCTTTGATCAAAAAACGAACAACGGCCGCAAAGCCGCATGACAGAAGGGTTACAGCGGAATGTGCTCAGGTTATCCACAGTCGGGTGCACAGTGGATGTGGGCAAGTCGCACGATGGCGTTTGCCCTGAAAAGTCGCAGACCCCCCTCGCGCTCAACGGGCCAGCAGAATCCGTCCACGGCTTAGGTCGGCCAATTGCTTTTGCAATGTTTCGATCTGCGCTTCACCCACGGCCACCTGCAAGTCCACGCCATTGGCTGTAAAGCTCTCGGTGTTCACCAATCCGCCGCATTCGGCGACCCGCAGTTTCACCAGGGCCAGTTCCGCGAAACCGCAGGTGCAGCGCAGCGCCACACGGCTGATCAACTCAACCTTCTCGGCGTTTTGCAGGCATTTGTTCGCGCCCCCGCCATAGGCCCGGGCCAAGCCTCCGGTGCCCAACTGGATTCCACCGTACCAACGGATCACCAGCACCACGACCTGATCGCAAGCCTGGGCTTCGATGGCCGCCAGGATCGGCCGCCCGGCGGTGCCACCCGGTTCGCCGTCGTCGTTGCTGCGGTATTGGTCGCCGAGTTTCCAGGCCCAGCAGTTGTGTGTGGCGTTCAGATCGCTGTGCTGCTCTATAAAGGCCACGGCGTCGGCAGGGCTGGTGATAGGGGCGGCGAGGGTGATGAAGCGGCTTTTGCGAATTTCTTCGCGGTATTCACAAAAGCCGGTGAGGGTAAAAGGCATGAGCGTCTTAAAAGGTTGGTTTCAGGCCGCAGCCCTTGAGAATGATGCGGATCAGGTTGTCGCCGGCATCGATCATGTCCTGCTTGGTCAGCTTGCTGCGACCGGTCACGCGGCAGATCTGGGTGGCGAAGTCGGCGTAATGCTGAGTACTTCCCCACAATAGAAAGATCAGGTGCACGGGGTCGATCGGGTCCATCTTGCCGGCATCGATCCAGGCCTGGAACACTGCCGCGCGGCCGTTGAACCAGGTGCGATAATCCTGGTTGAAATATTCAGTCAGGCATTCACCACCGCTGATCACCTCCATGGCGAAAAGCCGGGACGCCTGGGGATGGCGGCGGGAAAACTCCATTTTGGCGCGGATGTAGCGGGTCAGGGCTTCGGCCGGGTCATCCTCGGCGGTGAGGGTATTAAAGGTGCTGTCCCACAACTCGATGATGTTGCTCAGCACCGCCACGTACAACCCAAGCTTGTTGGTGAAGTAATAATGCAGGTTCGCCTTGGGCAGCCCGGCCTTCAAGGCAATGGCATTCATGCTGGTGCCTTTGAACCCGTGACGGGCGAATTCATCTTCGGCGGCCTTGAGGATGGTCTCTTCGTTTTTTTGACGAATGCGGCTGGTGGGCTTGCCACCGTGGGCAGGGACTTCAAAGGTCATGGGCGTTTCCGGGCTGGGTCTGTGGGGCAAGCAAATGCGTTGATAGCGCACCGGCAGCGATCCGACAAGTGCCATCATGCTAAAAGCCTTTCGCTGGGGGCAGGCTAACCCAGCCAATGTCGGACCAAGGGTTAGCGGGTTGCCGCCAGGCTCTGGAGAAAGCTCTCCAGCACCAGATGAGGCCGACGCCCCTTGCGCGTGACTGACGCCAGGCTCAAATCATAGAAACGGGCCGTGGGTTTGAGGGCGCGCAACCGTCCCTGCTGGACCCACAGGCTGGCGTAATGATCCGGCAGGTAACCGATGTAGCGCCCTGTAAGAATCAGGAACGCCATGCCTTCGCGGTCCGAAGCACTGGCAGTGCAATTGAGTGCCTGGTAATGGGCCTGGATCTCGGCTGGCAGGCGGAAGGTCGGTGCGATGGCATCCTGGCTGTTGAGGCGAGCGTCGTCCAGTTGTTGGTCATCCACATAAAACAACGGATGCCCGACTGCGCAATACAACAGCGAACGTTCGCTGTAGAGCGGTTGATACTCCAGCCCGGAAAGGGCACTGGCCTGAGGCACCACGCCGACATGCAATCGGCCGTCGAGTACGCCTTGCTCGACTTCGTTGGGAGCGATCATGCGAATCTGAATCTGCACGTCTGGACCGCGTTCCTTCAATTGGGCCAGGGCATGGGTGATGCGCATGTGGGGCAGGGTGACGAGATTATCGGTCAGGCCAATGATCAATTCGCCGCGCAAGTGTTGATGCAGGCCGTTGACTTCGGTGCGAAAGCTTTCCAGTGCACTTAATAGCTGCAACGCTGATTGATAGACCTCGCGGCCT
The DNA here is from genome assembly GCF_057787095.1 of Pseudomonas sp. N-1-13. Taxonomy (NCBI): domain Bacteria; kingdom Pseudomonadati; phylum Pseudomonadota; class Gammaproteobacteria; order Pseudomonadales; family Pseudomonadaceae; genus Pseudomonas; species Pseudomonas sp. N-1-13. Next base: position 640,976 of record NZ_JBYNRI010000001.1, read on the forward strand.
TCCTCCGTCAGGGAAAAGCCCGCCCGTCCGCGCTGGCACAACCGTAGGCCAAGACGCTGCTCAAGGTCGCTCATCTGCTGGCTGATGGCGGAGCGACCGATCCCAAGCACCGTCTCCGCTGCGGAGAATCCACCGCACTCCACCACGCTGCGAAAAATGCGCAACAGACGAATATCAAAGTCGCTGACTTGGGCCAGCGGATCGGGACGACGCGCGCTCATAGTTTAGTGATCCGCTGACTGAAGGTTAGAAAAGTTGGATTTCATCGACTTTATCGCCGTGGCAAGTTAGCTGCAAGAACGCCTTTGGATCCCTGTCGCTTCTCTCCTGCGAGGTTCTGTCGATGAACATGCCCGAACATGCTGCCGGCTCCCTGGCCAGCCAGCTCAAGCTTGATGCCCACTGGATGCCTTACACCGCCAACCGCAACTTCCAGCGCGATCCACGTCTGATCGTCGCCGCCGAAGGCAGTTGGCTGGTGGATGACAAAGGGCGCAAGGTCTACGACTCGCTGTCGGGCCTGTGGACGTGCGGCGCCGGGCACACCCGCAAGGAAATCCAGGAAGCGGTCGCCAAACAGCTGGGCACCCTCGACTACTCGCCGGGCTTCCAGTACGGCCACCCGCTGTCGTTCCAGCTGGCGGAAAAAATCACCAGCCTGACACCGGGCAACCTCAACCATGTGTTTTTCACCGACTCCGGTTCCGAGTGTGCCGATACCGCGGTGAAAATGGTCCGCGCCTACTGGCGTCTCAAGGGCCAGGCGACCAAGACCAAGATGATCGGCCGTGCTCGTGGTTACCATGGCGTGAATATCGCCGGTACCAGCCTGGGCGGCGTCAGCGGCAACCGCAAGTTGTTCGGCCAGGCGATGATGGACGTCGATCACTTGCCCCACACGCTGCTGGCAAGCAATGCCTATTCCCGTGGCATGCCAAAAGAGGGTGGTATCGCCTTGGCCGATGAGCTGTTGAAGCTGATCGAACTGCACGATGCCTCCAACATCGCCGCGGTGTTTGTTGAACCGATGGCCGGCTCCGCTGGCGTACTGGTGCCGCCTGAGGGGTATCTCAAGCGCCTGCGGGAAATCTGCGATCAGCACAGCATCTTGTTGGTGTTCGACGAGGTCATCACCGGGTTCGGCCGCACCGGTTCGATGTTCGGTGCCGATAGTTTCGGCGTGACCCCGGATCTCATGTGCATTGCCAAGCAGGTTACCAATGGCGCGATCCCCATGGGCGCGGTGATTGCCAGCTCCGAGATCTACCAGACGTTCATGAACCAGCCGACGCCTGAGTACGCAGTGGAATTCCCCCATGGCTACACCTATTCGGCGCATCCGGTGGCATGCGCGGCAGGCTTGGCGGCACTGGATCTGCTGCAAAAGGAAAACCTTGTACAAAGCGTGGCCGAGGTGGCTCCGCATTTCGAGAAGGCCCTGCATGGCCTGAAGGGGGCGAAGAACATCATCGACATCCGCAACTATGGCCTGGCCGGGGCAATCCAGATTGCGCCCCGCGATGGC